>NZ_JBFULP010000004.1:0-342625 GCF_054049835.1 Lysobacter sp. P5_B9 | reverse complement strand
GCACAAGTCACCTGCGCACACTGTCAAAGATCCTGGACTTCGGCCTCAGCGCCTCGTCCGTTCCCCGCTGCACCAAAGTGCCCGAGGGAGCCGCACATCATACAGCGAATTTCAGGGCCGTCAACACCTCACCGCGCCCTTTTTTACCGCCGTCCCCGCCCTCCGTTCTGTCCCTCAGGACGTCCCGATCAGCGGGGCGCGCATTGTGCACAGCCACACTCCGATTGGGAAGAGGGTTTTGCAAAAAAAATTTAAGTTGACAGCGGCGTTCGCGCTCATCGCCGGCGCATGGCCGCAGTTGAGGAAGCGCACGCGTCGCATGCCTGCGTCCTTGAACACATTCCCTGTGACGAAAACGCTTACTCCGCTACCAGGCGCACGCGCGCAAACGTGCGCTTGCCCACCGCGAGCACACCTTCGAATCCCGGCGTGAACAATCGCTGCGCGTCCTCGACAACCTCGCCGTCGATGCGTATCGCGCGCTCCTTCAGCTTGCGGTTTGCTTCCGAATTGCTTGGTGTCAAACCCGCTGCGGTCAACAACGCGGCAATGCGCAGCCCCTCCGCGGGGACAGCCACATCGCTTAGCGGCAGCGAGGCGGTATCACCTTCACCGCGCACGGCCGCATTCCAGCCGGCGACCGCGGTTTCCGCCGCGGCAGCGCCATGGAAACGCGCGGCAAGCTCACGCGCCACGCGCAGCTTGAGGTCGCGGGGATTCAGCGCGCCGCCGTCGATATCACGCTTGAGCGATGCCGTTTCCGCCAGGGATATCTCGAAACTGAGCAGCTCGATCCAGCGCCACATCAATGCGTCGCCGATCTTCATCGTCTTGGTGACGATGTCGATTGCCGGTTCGTTGATGCCGATGTAGTTGCCCAGCGACTTCGACATCTTCTGCACGCCGTCGAGACCCTCCAGCAGCGGCATTGTCAGGACGATCTGCGGCGGCTGTCCGTAGTGCTCCTGCAGGCCACGCCCCATCAGCAGATTGAACTTCTGGTCGGTGCCACCGAGCTCGACGTCAGCCTTCAGCGCCACCGAGTCGTAACCCTGCACCAGCGGATACAGGAATTCGTGGATCGCGATCGATTGCTGGGCGGCATAGCGCTTGGCGAAGTCGTCGCGCTCAAGCATGCGCGCGACGGTGTGCTGGGCGGCCAGCTTGATCATGTCGGCGGCGCCCATCTGCCCGAACCATTCGCTGTTGAAGCGCACCTCGGTGCGCTCGCGATCGAGCACCTTGAACACCTGTTCGGAGTAGGTCTGCGCGTTGGCCAGCACGTCCTCGCGCGTGAGCGGCTTGCGGGTGACGTTCTTGCCGGTGGGATCGCCGATCATTCCGGTGAAGTCGCCGATCAGAAAAATGACCTGGTGGCCGAGATCCTGGAACTGCCGCATTTTGTTGAGCAGCACCGTATGACCCAGGTGCAGGTCCGGCGCCGTGGGATCGAAGCCCGCCTTGATGCGCAAAGGGCGGCCGAGCTGGAGCCGGGCCTCGAGCTCATCGCGCTTCAGGATCTCGTCCGCGCCGCGGGAGATCAGCGCCAGGGCGTCGTTCAGTGGGGTCGTCGCGGGCACGTCTTATTTTTCCGATGAGTGGCGCCCGCCTGAATGGGACGGGGTCCGTGAAATTCGTTAGCGCCAAGTTAACACGGCGTTAAACCGGGCTGTACGTCAAAAAACCTTTGCTCTTCAATGGTTTGACGCGGAGTGCTCACGTGTCTATGGTACCCCCGTTACACGCACATCACACGCGTGAACAGTGTTTCGGGACCAAGGAGGGGAACCGGAATTTCGAGACGTTAAGGGGAATGGCAATGGGTAAATCCGGACTTGGCGCGCAACGGCGCGAGCGACTCAAGGCACTGCGCGAAGCCGCATTGCATCGACCGGTACTGGCTCGCCATTTGTCCGATGGCTTCAACGGCCGCTGGTCGCGTCGACAGTGGGCGCAGGCCAGCCTGGTCGCAACGCTGGGCATGCTGGTGGCAGCCATCGTTCCCGGCTTCAGCCCTGTCCAGGATGCTCCGGCTCCGACCGCGCGCCTGTCCATGGCATTGCCGCTGCCTTCCCTGCCGCTCGCGCGCCTGCATGGACAGGCCGGTGACAGCTGGCAATTGGTGCGTGTGGAACGCGGCCAGACTCTGGCCTCCTTGTTCAAGCAGTTTGGAATCTCTCCCTCGACCCTGCACGAAGTGATGCAGCAGCCTGGCGCGCGCGAAGCGCTGACCAGACTCAAGCCCGGTACCGAGCTCGCGTTCGACCTGCCGGTCGGCGAGGGTGGCACGGGCAGCGAACTGCGCGCGCTGCGCTTCGACCGTGACGCCAGCCATCGCGTGGAGATGAGCTTTGCCGGCGGCGAGATCCACCAGAACGTGATCGATCGCCCCAGCGAAACCCGCACCGTCGTGCTCAGCGGCAAGGTGGGCCGGTCGCTGTACGGTTCGGCGCGCAAGCTGGGTTTGACCGGCAGCAACATCAACACCCTGACTGACGACATCTTCAAGTACGACATCGACTTCAACGACGATGTCGCTGCCAGCGACCGCTTCAGCGTGGTGGTCGAGCAGACCTGGCGCGAAGGCGAGCTGATCAGCACCGGCCCGGTCCTGGCCGCGACCTTCACCACGGGCGACAAGCTGCACACCGGCTTCCGGTTCCTGCGCAACGGCAAGGCCGAGTACTTCACCGGCGACGGCCGCCCGCTGAAGAAGAGCTTCATCCGCATGCCGATCCCGTATGCGCGCCTGACTTCCGGCTTCGGTGCACGCAAGCACCCGGTGCTCGGTCGCATGCGCATGCACAAGGGTGTGGATTACGCGGCCAGCACGGGCACCCCGATCATGGCCGCCGGTGATGCGCGCGTGGTTTCGGCGGGCTGGCACGGCGGTTATGGGAACGCCGTGGTGCTCGACCATGGCCGCGGCTATACGACGCTGTACGGCCACATGTCGCGCATCGGCAAGATCAGGCCCGGCCAGCGCATCGCCCAGGGCACGGTGATTGGCTATGTCGGCACCACGGGCATGTCGACCGGTCCGCACCTGCACTACGAATTCCGCATCAACGGCGTGCATCGCAATCCCCTGTCGGTCACGATGCCGCCGCCGGAGCCGCTGAGTGGCGTGGCGCTGGCGCAGTTCCGCCAGCAGACCTCGGTCGCACTCGCCCGCATCCGCAAGGTCGAGAACATCATCTATGCCGACGCCGACAGCACACCGAAGCAACCGGTGGCGGCTGTGGGCATGAAGCGGAACGGCCGCTCCGGCTGACCGTCGGCGGCGAACGACACGGCGGTACTTCCTTGACGCATGCCCTGCCGGCACTGCACCGGCGCGGCATACTGCGCCGATGCCGCCCCACTTCCCCGAACCGCAACTCTTCCTCGGCCTGATCTCGGGCACCAGTGCCGATGGCATCGATGCCGCGCTGGTGCGCCTGGGCTCCGACGACACCGACACCCACTGCGAACTGGTCCATGGCCGCACCTATGCATGGCCGGACGACCTCCGCTCACGCCTGATTGCACTCGGCCAGGGCGCCGCGATCCATTCGCTCGACGAGGTCGGCACGCTCGACGTCCGCCTCGGAGAGCATTTTGCGAGCGCGGCCCTGAGCCTTGCGCGCGAGGCCGGGGTCGCGGCAGCTGACATCCGCGCGATCGGCTCGCACGGGCAGACCGTGCGACATCGGCCGGCGGGCGCGGCCTTCGATGGCGTCCATCCCTTCACCCTGCAACTGGGCGACGGCCACGTGATTGCAGAACGCACGGGCATCGCCACGGTGGCCGATTTTCGCCGTCGCGATGTCGCTGCCGGTGGCCACGGCGCGCCACTGTTGCCGGCACTGCACAACGCCCTGCTGCATTCGGCGGACGAAGACCGCGCCGTGTTGAATCTCGGCGGCATTGCCAATTTCACGCTGTTGCCGCGGACGGGCGAGGTGCGCGGCTTCGACACGGGCCCGGCGAACGCCTTGATGGACGCGTGGTGCGCGCGGCATACCGGACAGGCATTCGATGCCGACGGCGCGTTTGCCGCGCAGGGAGCGAGCAATGCCCCGTTGCTGCAGCGGCTGCTGGACGAACCATGGTTCGCGTTGGCGCCGCCCAAGAGCACCGGGCGCGAAGTGTTCCATCTCGACTGGGTGCAGGCGCGGCTATGCGGCGACGAATCACCGGCCGAGGTGCAGGCGACCCTGCTGGAACTCACGGCAGTGAGCGTTGCCGAGGCATTGCGTGCGCAGCAACCGGGGACCCGGCGCGTGCTGGTGTGCGGTGGTGGCGTGCACAACGCCCGCCTGCTGCAACGTCTCGCCGCCAACCTGCCGGAACTGTGCGTGGAATCCAGCGCCGCGTACGGCGTGGACCCGGACTTCGTCGAAGCGATGGGTTTCGCCTGGCTGGCAAGGCAGGCCCTGGCCCAACGCCCGGGCAACCTGCCCAGCGTCACCGGCGCCCGCGGTCCGCGCGTGTTGGGCGTGGTCTACCCGGCGGCGTCAGCCTAGGACAGGGCCGTCGAAACGACCGCGCTCCGGCTCAGACCGGATCCTTGCGCCCCAGGAATTCGGACATGACGAAGTTCGAGTCGACGCTTGGGGACTCCGGTTCTGGCGCCCGCTCCACCCGGCCGATCAGGGAAAACCCGGGATCGTTCGGGACGCCTTCCAGTGCCGCGATCGCAGCGCGCAGCGCATCGCTGTCGGTATCGCTGAAACGCACGTTCATGTCGGCTTCGACCGCGTAAAGCCCCTGCTCCAGCAGGTACAGCAGTGTCTGCGGCAGGTCCCATCGGCGCGCGTCGGCCACGCGGCGGATACGATCCGCCAGCACGGGGTCGATGTCGCGGAGCACGATCTCGGTCATTGGGGACGATGCTGGCATGCTTCTACGCCCAATGCTAACTCGCCTCCTATGCTGGTCGCACTTCCGGCACCTAACTCGCAGGTGACGGTGCGGGTGCCGGCCGGTCGTGACGGATCAGCCACAACACCAGAACCAGCGCGGGTACGCCGATCACCGCTGTGTACACAAAGAACGGCGGATATCCCCAAGCGTCGACGATCTTGCCCCACTGACTGGCGATGCTCTTTGCCGGCAGGCTCCACAGCGTGCCAAACAGCGCGTACTGCGTCGCGGTGTAGGCGGTATTGGTCAACGACGACATGTACGCGATGAAGGCGGTGCCGGCGATGCCGTTGGCGACGTTGTCCGCGCTCACTACCGCGGCCAGCCAGCCCAGGCCCGGGTGGATGGTCGCAATATGCGCATACAGCAGGTTGGCCACCGTCAGCAGCACCCAGCCGACCATCAGCGTTTTGGCAATGCCGACCCGTCGGATCAGCACGCCAGCCAGCAAGGCACCAGCCATGGTCATAAGTACGCCGTAGACCTTGGATACCAGTGCGATCTGGTCGAGGGTGAAGCCCATGTCCAGGTAGAAGGTGTTGGCGGCCACGCCCATCGTGGTGTAGTTGAGCCGATAAGTGATGATCAGCAGCAGGATCGGCACGCCGGTGCGCAGACCATTGCGCGAGAAGAAGTCGACGAACGGACAGACCACCGCACCGATCAGCCAAGCGACCGCATTCTGCAACGTCGCCGGCCAATGCGCGGAACGCTCCAGGAATGCCACCACCCGCGCCTCCTGGGCTAGCGTCGAGCGATCGATAGACGCGTCGGGCTCCGCGATGATCAGCGTGGTGGCCACGCCGACGAGCCCGCAGGCAGCCATCAGGAAGTAGGACATGGTCCAGCCATAACCAGCTGCCGCCACCAGCGCGCCGGCGCCGGCACAGATCAGCGCCACCTGGTAACCCATCTGGTAGGCCGCCGCCATTGCGCCCTGCGACTCTTTGCCGGCCGCCTCGATGCGATAAGCGTCAACCGAGATGTCCTGTGTCGCCGATGCGAAAGCGGTGAACACCGCCAGCAGGGCGACATGCTCGGCATCCACCGCCGGATCCGCCAACGCCAACAGCACCAAGCCGACGATGACGCCGCACTGCGCCAGCAGCATCCAGCTGCGGCGACGCCCGAGTCGATGCAAGCCGGGGAGCGGCAGGCGATCGACGATAGGCGACCAGAAATACTTCAACGAGTAAGCGAGGCCGACCAGGCTGAAATAGCCGATCGTGGTTCGGTCGATGCCGGCCATGCGCAGTCGCGCCGACAGCGTCGTCAACACCAGCGGGAGCGGCAGCCCGGACGCGAAACCGAGGAACAACATCGCGCGCACGCGCGGATTGGCATACACATCGAAGGATTTCCACCAATTGCGCAATGCTTGGGTCATAGGGCGTAATCCACGGCAAATGGAGCATGGTCGGAAAAGCGCGGCGACGCCTGGATGGAGCAGGCCGTCAGCTTGTCCCGCAGCGACGGCGTGACGAACTGGTAATCGATGCGCCATCCCACGTTGTTGGCGCGCGCCGCACCGCGATTGCTCCACCACGTGTAGTCCTGGCCTTCGGCGTGCAGTTGGCGATAGGTGTCGACCCAGCCACTGCCGTTGGCCGCCGCCGGGTCCATGCACAGCCCATTGAGCCAGTCGCGCTCCTGCGGCAGGCAGCCGGAGTTCTTCTGGTTGCTGGTCCAGTTCTTGATGTCGAGCCGGCTACGGACGATGTTCCAGTCGCCGCACAACACATAGTCGCGGCCGGAGGCGAGCCACTGCTGCAGGATCGGCGCCAGCCACCGCATGACTTCGAACTTGAACTCCTGGCGCAGTTCACCCGATGAACCCGATGGAATGTAGAAGGACACGACGCTGAGATTGCCGAAGCGCGCCTCGATGTAGCGGCCCTCGTCATCGAACGCGGGCCAGCCCAGCGCGGTGAGCACCTCGTCCGGTTCGCGCCTGGCGTAGATCGCGACGCCGCTATAGCCCTTCTTGGTGCTCGCATCCTTGAAAAAGCTGCGATAGCCGGGCGGACGGAAGACGTTGTCGACGGGCGCGTCCGGATCGCCGAGCTGGTGTTCCTGCGCCTTGGTTTCCTGCAGGCACAGCACATCGGCATCCTGGGTGCGGAACCAGTCGAAGAAACCCTTGTTTGCCGCGGAACGGATGCCGTTGGCGTTGAAGCTGATGATTCTCATGGCGCGTAGAGTGGGATTCGCGAGGGCGCGCTGAGACTAACCGATGCGGTTGTTCCGGCGCTTGCGAGGCGCCTGCTGCCGGACGACAGGAACAGCTGTCCCGGGGCCAATCGCCAGCAGGACGATCCGGCCGCGACGGCAATGCGACAATCCGGATCCCGAACCCATCTCCAGACCCCGTGCCGCACGATCACCGCTCCCGCTTCCTCCAACTCGCCCTGCGCGCGGACGCGCTGCGTTTTGGTGACTTCACCCTTAAGTCCGGCCGCCGCAGCCCCTATTTCTTCAACGCCGGACTCTTCAACTCCGGTGCCTTGCTGGCAGAGCTCGCCGGCTGCTATGCCGATGCGATCGAGGCGCACGGCCTGGGCTTCGACCTGCTGTTCGGGCCCGCCTACAAGGGCATCCCGCTCGCCACCGCCGTGGCCTGCGAATACGCGCGCCGCGGCCGCGACCTGCCACTGGCCTTCAACCGCAAGGAAGCCAAGGCACATGGGGAAGGCGGCACCCTGATCGGCGCGCCGATGGCAGGAAAGCGCGTGCTGATCGTCGACGACGTGATCACCGCCGGTACCGCGATCCGCGAGGCGCTGACGATCATCCGTGACGCCGGCGGCATCGCCGCGGGCATCGTCATCGCCCTGGACCGGCAGGAGGCCGTCGCCCCCGATGTCTCGCGACGCTCTGCGGCACAAACTGTCGCGGACGAACACGGCTTGCCGGTGGTGTCCGTCGCCAGCCTCGCCGACCTGCTGGAATTCGCCGGAGGCAATGCCGACCTGGTCGCGCAACGCGAGCGGTTGTTGGCCTACCGTGCCGCTTACGGAAGCGAAACCACAAGCTGAGAAGCGGCCCTCGACGCAACAGTTGGCGTGATACTTGCGTGCACGTTCGGCATCGGGCGAACCCTCACAGGACTCCATGAACAAGCTGTATGCCCCCATCGCGCTGGCTCTGACGGCCGCAGTGCTGTCCGCTCCCGCAGGCGCACAGGAAGCGGTCAAGAAGAAGCTGTATTGCTGGAACGAAGCTGGACGCAGAGTCTGTGGCGATGCCTTGCCGGCCTCCGCAACCGACAGTGCGCGCACCGAATTCAGCGCCAAGAGCGGCATGACGACCAGCCAGGTCGGGCGTGCGCTGACCCCGGAAGAGCGCGCCGCCGCCGCCGCGCAGGCAACGATCGAGCAACAGACACAGTTCCAGCTGGCGGCCCAGCGCATGCGCGAACACGCCATGGCCGAGTCCTATGCGACCGAAGCCGACCTGCGCCGCGCCTTCAGCAGCCGCATCGCTCTGCTCGACGACACCATCAAGGCTACCCAGCTCAGCATCGGCGGCCTGCGCCAGAGTCTGATCAGCCTGCTGCGCCAGGCCGGCGAAGCCGAACTGGCGGGCAAGCGGGTACCGGCCAACCTCGCGGGCACCATCACCACCCAGCACAACGAACTCATTCGCCAGCAGGCGATGCTGGTGACGCATCGCCAGGACCGCGGCGAGATCGACGCCGAGTTGGAGCACGCGCTGCAGACTTATCGCGCGCTCAAGGGCCCGAAGGCCGCGGCCGGCCCGCGTGACGGCAGCGCCTGACCTCCTGCCAGCAACCATGAAAAAGCCGGTCGATTGACCGGCTTTTTTTGTGCCGCAGCGAGCGACCCGGGGTCGCCCGCCGGAATCAGAACGGCAACACCAGGTCCGGCTTCAGCGCCAGCAGTTGCTCGCGGAATGCCGTCTGGATTCGCTGGAGCGCCTCCGCACTGTCGGCATCGAAACGCATCACCAGGATCGGCGTGGTGTTCGACGCGCGGACCAGGCCCCAGCCATCGGGGAAATCCACCCGCAGCCCGTCGATGGTCGACAGGCGTGCGCCCTCGAACCTGGCGGCGTTGCGGAAGCGCTCGACGAAGCTGTGCGGGTCGCCGTCGGGCGCATCGACCTTGATCTCAGCCGTGGACACGCCATCGGGCAATGCAGCCAGCGTCGCCGACGGCGTGTCGGGTTGTACCGACAGGATCTCGAGCAGGCGCGCGGCGGCGTAGATGCCGTCATCGAAGCCGTACCAGCGTTCCTTGAAGAAGAAGTGGCCGCTCATCTCGCCGGCCAACTCCGCGCCGGTCTCGCGCATCTTCGCCTTGATCAGGGAGTGGCCGGTCTTCCACATCAGCGGGCTGCCGCCGTGGCGCAGGATGTGGCCCGGCAGGCGGCCGGTGCACTTGACATCGTAGATGATCATCGCGCCAGGGTTGCGCTCGAGCACGTCCTGCGCGAACAGCATCAGCAGGCGGTCGGGGAAAATGTTCTGGCCATCCCGCGTGACCACGCCGAGGCGGTCGCCATCGCCGTCGAAGGCGATGCCGAGATCCGCGTCGAGGCGCTCGACCATGCGGATCAGGTCCGCGAGGTTGTGCGGCTCGCTCGGATCCGGGTGGTGGTTCGGGAAGGTGCCGTCGATCTCGCAATACAGCGGGGTGACCTCGGCGCCGATCGCGGCCAGCACGCGCGGACCGAGGTCGCCGGCCACGCCGTTGCCGGCGTCGACCACCACTTTGAGCGGGCGGTCGATCTGCACGTCGTTGGCGATGCGCTGGACGTACTCGTCGCCGATATCCAGGGAGCGGACCTCGCCGGGGTTGTCCGCATTGAACAAACGACCATCGGCGATGCGATCGTAGAGGTCGATGATCGCGTCACCGGACAGCGTCTCACCACCGACCACGATCTTGAAGCCGTTGTAGTCCGACGGGTTGTGGCTGCCGGTCACCGAGACACAGGAGCCTGCGCGCAGGTGATAGGCGCCGAAATACACCACCGGCGTCGGCGCCATGCCGATGTCGATGACGTTGCGGCCAGCCTTGCGCAGGCCATTGATCAGGCCTTCGGTCAGTTCCGGCCCGGACAGGCGGCCGTCACGTCCGACGACGATGTCGAGCAGGCCCTGCTGTTGCATCAGCGAGCCGATCGACTGGCCCAGCAGGTCGGCGATGCTGGCATCGAGCGTCTTGCCGACCACGCCGCGCACGTCATAGGCGCGGAAGATGCCGCGGTCGATGGCAACGCTGGCCTTGGGCGCCGCGTCCGGCGCCGCCGGCTTCGCTGCCACAGCGGGTTGCGGGGTCAGCAGTTCCGGCGTCATCTGGCCTAGGGTCTGTGCGCCCGCTTCGTCCGCGTCGCCGGCGGCGGCGCCACGGCCATGGGTCAGGCGTGGATAGAGCCACGCCACCACGGCGCCCAGCGCCAGCAGCACCGTAGCGATCGCACAGGCCAGCCAGCCCAGGCCGAAGGGACCGCCCGCGACATCCGGCACCGCGGCGGCGATGCGCAGGTCGCTGCCCGGCACCTTGGCCGCCATCGCCTCCGCGCCGTTTGCCAGCGCTTTGTCACCACGTTCGACCAGATTGGACGCGCCCTGGCGCAGGGCCAGATAGGTTTCCTCGGGAACGTTCGCGCCCTCGACGCTGGTGCCCAGCTTGTCCAGGCGCAGGCTCGCGCTCGCGACGCCGATGGTTTCCTTGCCACGCATCACCGGCGCGGCCAGCGCCAGCTTCTGCTTGCCCAGGCCGTCGGTGACGATCCAGGCCACCGGATTCTGGTCGGCGAGTGCCTGCTCCATCGCCGCGAGACGGCCATAGCCGGTCTTGGGCAGGCCCGCATACGCGGGGTCGAGGTCGGTCGACAGGACTTCGCCGTCGGTCGCCGAACCCCAGCCCTGAGTCAATGCCTCGCCGGCCAGGCGCAGGTCGTTCGCCGCCAATGCCGCCTGCACCGGCGCACTCTGCAGCTGCTTCGCGAACTGTTTCTGCTCGGTCGCCAGCACGCCCTGCACGGCCTGCACCGCGGCGTCGCGCGCCTGCTCCACCGACTGTCGGCGATTGCTGTCGCGCAACTGCTGCCATGCGCTCCAGCCGAACCACGCCGCCAACAGCACCAGCGCCAGGGCGCCCAGCTGGCGCAGCAACTGCGCCTGCGCGGGAGCAAGGGTCTTCTTCTCGGTCATCATCATTTCCTGTTGTAGCCAGCGCGGTCAGCGCACGCCGGTGTGGCCGAAGCCACCGGCTCCACGCGTACTCGCTTCGAATTCGTCCACCACCTGCAGCGTCGCCCGCACGATCGGCAGCACGACGAGCTGGGCGATGCGGTCCCCGGGTTGAATCGTAAAAGCCTCGCGACCGCGATTCCACACGCTGATCATCAACGGCCCCTGGTAGTCCGCGTCGATCAGACCGGTGCCGTTGCCCAGCACGATGCCATGTTTGTGGCCCAGGCCGGACCGCGGCAGGATCACCGCGCACATGGTCGGATCGCCGACGTGGATGGCGAGGCCCGACGGCACCAGGGCCGCATCGCCCGGCTGCAGGGTGAGGGCATCGTCCAGCGCGGCGCGCAGATCGAGCCCGGCACTGGCCGGCGTGGCGTATGCCGGCAATGGCCATTCGCCGCCGAAGCGAGCGTCAAGGATCTTCAGTTCGAGCGTGTGGTGCATGCGGTTCCCTATTGCCGTCAATTGCTGTCGCAAGCGGTGTTGCCATCGTCGGGCGCCGGCGCGGCATCAACGATGGCATGCCATGAAGCCGATCGCGGGCCGCTTCAGCCCAGCCGGGTGGAAATCAATTCAAGCAAGTTGTCTGCCAACTGGATTTTCGGCGCTGGCCCCAGCGCGCGCTCGAAGCCGTCGCGCCCGTACACCACCAGCGCGTTCTCGTCGCTTTCGAAGCCGCTGCCGGCGACGCCGACGCGGTTGGCGGCGATCAGGTCGAGCTGTTTCTTCTCCAGCTTGCCGCGCGCGTATTGCTCGACGTGGTCGGTTTCTGCCGCGAATCCGACCACCAGCCGCGGCCGCCGCGGATGCACCGCGACTTCGGCCAGGATGTCGGGCGTGCGCACCAGTTCCAGCACCAGTGTGTCCATGCCGGCCTGCTTCTTGATCTTGCCCGGGGCGATGGCGCGCGGGGTGAAGTCGGCGACGGCGGCGGCGCCGATGTAGACATCCGCGGGCAACGCGGCCAGGACGGCCGCATGCATCTGCGCGGCGCTGCGCACGTCGATGCGGGTGACGTTGGCGGGCGTGGGCAGCGCGACCGGACCGGCCACCAGCACCACCTCCGCGCCCTGGCGCGCCGCGGCGTCGGCGACGGCGAAACCCATCTTGCCGCTGCTGCGGTTGCCGATGAAGCGGACCGGATCGAGGTCTTCGAAGGTCGGGCCCGCACTGACGATGACGCGGCGTCCGCGCAGGCTCATCGCCTCGCCTCGGCGAGCGCGGCGACGATCGCCTCCGGCTCGCTGAGGCGACCCGGTCCGGACTCGCCCTCGGCCAGGGGACCGTCTTCGGGCCCGACCACCTGCACGCCGCGTTCGCGCAGCGTGGCGACGTTGGCTTGGGTCGCCGGATGCAACCACATGCGGTGGTTCATCGCCGGCGCCACCATGATCGGCGCGGTCGTGGCGAGGCACAGTGTGGTGACGAGGTCATCGGCGAAGCCATGGGTGAGCTTTGCCAGGGTATTCGCGGTGGCGGGCGCGACGACGACATGGTCGGCCCAGCGCGCCAGTTCGATGTGCCCCATCGCGGCCTCGGCCGCCTCGTCCCACAGCGAAGTCCGCACCGGCATCCCCGACAGCGCCTGGAATGTCGGCGTGCCGACGAAGCGCGTGGCTTCCTGCGTCATCGCCACCTGCACCTGCGCACCGGCGTCGCGCAACCGGCGTACCAGTTCGGCAGCCTTGTACGCGGCGATGCCGCCGCACACGCACAGCAGGATGCGCCGGTCTTGCAGGCGGGCGCGGGCGTCGGCCATCGGCTCGGAATTCCTACCGCGAAACGGGTGGTTAGCTTACCCGAACGCGTGGAGCTGCCTGATCCAAGGGACCGCGCGTTGCGGCGAAGCTGCATTCCTCCCGGATGCGGCGAGATTGCACCCACCTGCCGTCCCGGCTCGTCCAGGCCTGCGGGCAGGCGCTTGCTGGCCGCGTCCGGGAACCTCTCCTTCCTAACCCTGATGCCACATGCATATCCGCGACTGGCCCGCCGCCGAACGTCCCCGCGAGAAACTGCTCGCCCGCGGCGCCGGCGTCCTGTCCGATGCGGAACTGCTGGCGATCTTCCTCGGCTCCGGCCTGCGCGGCCGCGATGCGGTCGCCACCGCGCGCGAGCTGCTGGCCGAACACGGTCCACTGCGCACGCTGCTCCAGCGCCCGCCGAAGGAACTGCAGCGCCTGCGCGGGCTCGGCCCGGCCCGCGCCTGCGCGCTGACGGCGGCGCTCGAGCTCGGCCAGCGCCTGCTGCAGGCGGAACTCGAACGTGGCGCCGCCCTTAGCGATCCGCAATCGGCCGGCCGCTACTTCGCCCAGCGCCTGCGCGGCTTGCCGCAGGAAGTATTCGCGGCGTTGTTCCTCGATACCCGCCATCGCGTCATCGCCTTCGAGGAATTGTTCCAGGGCTCGCTGGACGGTGCCGAGGTGCACCCGCGCGAAGTCGTGCGCCGCGCGCTGGGCCACAACGCCGCTGCCGTGATCGTGGCCCACAACCACCCGAGCGGGAATCCGGAACCGTCCGCCGCCGACCGGGCGGTGACGGTGCGCCTGAAGCAGGCCCTGGCGCTGATCGACCTGCGCCTGCTGGACCACTTCGTCATCGGCGACGGCGAGCCGGTGTCGCTGGCCGCGCGCGGCTGGATCTGAACGCAGGGGCGGGCGGCTCGCGAGCCCGAAGCGCAGGACCTCGGCCGGCCCGCGTGGCCGGCCGCTGGCGCGGCCCCGGCTTCTGGTCTGTGGAAGTGGATCGGGGGCCCGTACAATGCCCGGCCCGCTACACCAGCCGAAAATTCCCGTGAAATCGACTCTCCGCGGCCTTGTCGCGGCCGCCATCGACTCCCTGCGCGCCGCCGGCACGATCCCCGCCGACCTGGCCACGCCCGACTTCGTGATCGAGCGCCCCAAGACCCGCGCCCAGGGCGACTTCTCCAGCAATGCCGCGATGCTGCTGGCCAAGCCGGCCAAGTCGAACCCGCGCGCGATCGCGCAGGCCCTGGTCAATGCGCTGCCGGCCAACGACGCGATCGCCAAGGTTGAGATCGCCGGACCGGGCTTCATCAATTTCTTCGTCCACGAAGCGGCGTGGCGCGCCCAGGTCGGCGACGTGCTGGCCCAGGGCGCGCGCTACGGCCGCAACGAATCCGGCAAGGGCCACCGCGCCGGCGTCGAATACGTGTCGGCCAATCCCACCGGACCGCTGCATGTCGGCCATGGCCGCGCCGCGGTGATCGGCGACTGCATCGCGCGCGTGCTCGACGCCAACGGCTGGTCGGTGATGCGCGAGTTCTATTACAACGACGCCGGCGCGCAGATCAACAACCTCGCCATCTCGGTGCAGGCGCGCGCGCAGGGCAAGGGTCCCGACGACGCGGGCTGGCCGGAAGACGGCTACCGCGGCGACTACATCAACGACGTCGCGCAGGCCTACCTGCGCGGGGACATGGTCGAGGTCGAGGGCCATACGGTGGTCGGCGCGAAGGATGCGAATGACCTCGACGCGATCCGCCAGTTCGCCGTGGCGTACCTGCGCCGCGAACAGAACCTCGATCTCGCCGCCTACGGTGTCGGCTTCGATGTCTACTTCCTCGAGAGTTCGCTGTACCGCGACGACAAAGTCGAGGAGACCGTGCGCGAGCTGGTCAAGCACGGCCACACCTACGAGGAAGGCGGCGCACTGTGGCTGCGTACAACCGATTTCGGTGACGACAAGGATCGCGTGATGCGCAAGTCCGACGGCACCTACACCTATTTCGTGCCGGACGTTGCCTACCACCTGTCGAAGTGGCAGCGCGGCTACGAGCGCGCGATCACCGAGCTGGGCGCCGACCACCACGGCTCGCTGGCGCGCGTGCTCGCCGGCCTGCAGGCGCTCGATTGCGGTATTCCGCAGGGCTGGCCGGAATACGTGCTGCACCAGATGGTCACGGTGATGCGCGGCGGCGAGGAAGTGAAGCTGTCCAAGCGCGCCGGCAGCTACCTGACCCTGCGCGACCTGATCGAGGAGGCCGGGCGCGATGCCGTGCGCTGGTTCCTGATCGCCCGCAAGCCCGATTCGCAGCTCACCTTCGATATCGACCTCGCGCGCTCGCAGTCGCTCGACAACCCGGTGTACTACGTGCAGGTCTCGCATGCGCGCATGTACGGCCTGACCCGCCAGCTCAAGGAGCGCGGCCTGTCGTTCGACCAGGCCAATGGCCTGGCCCAACCACTCGACCTCGACGACGACAGCGCGCGCGAACTGGTGACGACGCTGCTGCGCTATCCCGACGTGATCGAGGTGGCCGGCCGCGACCTGGAGCCGCACCAGATCGCCGCCTACCTGCTGGAACTCGCGCAGACGTTCCAGACGTATTACAACGATCACCAGTTCCTGGTCGACAACGCCAACCTGCGCGATGCCCGCCTCGTGCTCGCACTGGCCACGCGGCAGGTGCTGGCCAACGGCCTCGAACTGTTGGGCGTGGGGGCACCGGAAGTGATGTGACCGCGCCTTCGGGCGTGGTGGAATGAACGATTCATGGCGTAATCAGGCGGGCGACATCGCCCCAAGGCAGAACGAAGTGGCAGCAAAGCGTGGCAAGTCGCAGGCGCGACGCAGTGGCGGCAACGGCAACACCATTCCCGGCTGGGCCTGGCTGGTACTCGGCGTCCTGCTGACGATGGTCGTGGTCATCGTCGCGCCGAAGTACCTGAAGTCCGATGGCGACGGCTTCTTCCGGCCGCGGCCCAATCCTGACGCGCAGCCCGTGGCGGTTGCGGAGGACGAAGACGCAGTGGCCCCCGAGGGCGATTTGCCGGCGCCGAAGTCCGCGAAGGACAAGGACGCGAAGAAGGACGGCGAGGACTACGACTTCTACACCCTGCTCCCCGGCAAGGAAGTGCCGCTGAGCGACGCCGAAATCGCCGCCACCGAACGCGCCGAGGCCCGGCGCGAAGCCGAGCGCCAGAAACAGGCACAAGCCACCCCGGACACTACCGCCCAGAACCCGCTGCCGCAGCCGGTCGACGATGGCGAGGCCCCGTCGGCCCCGGTGCAACCGCCGAAGCAGGTGGCCGCGGCCACGCCGGCAACGGGCGCCCAAGCCACGGCCGCGACGCCGGCAACGACGCCGGCGCGGGCTTCGGTGGTCTCCGTCGATGACAACACCCGCTATCTGCTGCAGGCCGGCGCCTTCCAGGCATCGGGCCAGGCCGAGGAACTCAAGGCGAAGATCGCCCTGCTCGGCCTCGGCGCCCGCGTCGAATCCGCCGACATCAAGGGCAATACGGTTTTTCGCGTACGCATGGGGCCGTATGGCACCGCGGGCGACCTCGCCGAGGCCAAGCGCAAGCTGTCCGCTGGTGGTTTGCAGGCGCTGGCGATCAAGGTGAAGTAATCACGCGCGCCGGATCGGCGCGCACGACGACTGGGGAACAGCAATGACGCGGACCGCATTGATCACCGGCGCCACGTCGGGCTTCGGCGCCGCCGCCGCCCGCCGCTTTGTCGCCGCAGGCTGGCGCGTGATCGCCACCGGTCGCCGCGCCGACCGCCTGCAGGCACTGATCGACGAACTGGGCGCCGGCCAGGTCCATGGCGCGGCATTCGACATCTGCGATGCGAATGCGATGAATGCCGCGCTGGACGCGCTGCCCGAGGATTTTCGCGGCATCGACCTGCTGGTCAACAACGCCGGCCTCGCCCAAGGCACCTCGCCGGCGCAGGGCGCGCGCCTCGACGACTGGCAGCGCATGATCGATACCAACATCACCGGGCTGGTGACCCTGACCCGGCGCGTGCTGCCGACGCTGATCGAACGCCGCGGCGCGATCGTCAACATCAGCTCGACGGCGGCGACGTACCCCTACACCGGCGGCAACGTGTATGGCGGCACCAAGGCCTTCGTCAGCCAGTTCTCGCTCGGCCTGCGCTCCGACCTGCACGGCACCGGCGTGCGCGTGACCGCGCTGGAGCCGGGCATGGCGGAAACCGAATTCACCCTGGTGCGCACGCATGGCGACCAGTCCGCCTCGGACGCGCTGTACAAGGGGGCACGGCCGATGACGGCACAGGACATCGCCGACACGATCTTCTGGATCGCGACGCTGCCGCCGCACCTCAACATCAACCGGCTGGAGATGATGCCGGTGAGTCAGTCGTTCGCCGGCTTCCAGGTCGCCCGCGACGCCTGATCGCGCGCAGGATCCAGGTCCTGCGCCACGTTCCATTCGTACACCATCACCCGCGACGATCCGGTCAAATGCACCGGATCGCTGAAGGCGATCGCCTGCGCCTCGTCGAGGCTGGCGGCACGGACGAGGTACGCGCCGCCGCTGCGGTCTGCGAATGGCCCCGACAGTTCCAACTGTCCGCGCGCGCGCAACTGATCCAGGTGCAGGCAGTGCGGCACCAGCACGGAGGGGTCGAACTGCGCCGTGCGCAGCGTGAGCACCAGATAGCGTTTCATGGCCACGCTTTCCGTCACGCGAGCGGTTCGTCGCTGAGGTAGGTGTACGCGGTCAACCCCGCCTCCAGCGCGGCATTCATGCGCTCGGCCTCGTCTGCCGCCAGGTGCGCTTCGGCGACCTTGCCGCGATACGCCGCGCGCAGGTCGGCCAGCTTGTAACCGACGTAATCGAGCATCACATCGGCGGTATCGCCGCGGCGCTGCTGGCTCATCGCATAGCCGTTGCCGTCGATGTGCACCTCGATCGCGTCGGTGTCGCCGAAAAGGTTGTGGATGTCGCCGAGGATCTCCTGGTACGCGCCCACCAGGAAGAAGCCCAGGCGGTACGACTCGCCGTGCTTCATTTCGTGCAGCGGCAGCGAGCTGTCGAGGCCCTCGGTCTCGACGTAGGTGTCGATCATCCCGTCGGAGTCGCAGGTCATGTCGGCGATCACGCCGCGGCGCGTCGGCGCTTCGTCCAGGCGTTCGATCGGCGCGATCGGGAACACCTGGTCGATCGCCCAAACGTCCGGCATCGATTCGAACACGCTGAAGTTGACGAAGTACTTGTCGACCAGGCGGTCGTTGAGTTCGTCGAGCAGGTCGCGGTGGCTCTTCTCGTCGTAGGTCAGGCGCGCGCGCACGGCATGCGCGATCGCGTAGAACAGGTCGTCGATGCGGGCGCGATGGGTGAGGTCGATCTGGCCCAGCGCATACAGCGACTGGCCTTCGCTGTGGTGGTGCTGCGCTTCGTGGAACAGCTCGATCGCCGGGCGCTGGTCGATCTCGCCGTGGATCTCGCGCAGGTGGCGGATCACCGCCGGTTCGTCGTCGTGCTGGTCGGGCACGCGGCCTTCCGGCGCCTGCTCGACCTCGCTGACATTCGCCACCAGCACCGCGTGGTGCGCGGTCATCGCGCGGCCACACTCGGTGATGATGCGCGGCGGCGGCAGCGCGTATTCCTCGCAGGCTTCCGCCAGCGGCTGGACGATGCTCGAGGCGTACTGGTTCACGCCGTAGTTGATCGAGCAGTAGCTGCGCGAGCGCGTGCCTTCGTAATCGATGCCGAGGCCGCCGCCGACGTCCATGTAGCGCACCTTGGCGCCGAGCACGGACAGTTCGACGAAGTAGCGCGTCGCCTCGCGCATGCCGTTGGCGATGTCGCGCACGTTGGAGATCTGCGAACCCATGTGGAAATGCAGCAGGCCCAGGCAATCCTCGAGGCCCGCGTCGCGGAGCTGCTTCCACAGGTCGAGCACCTGGCGCGGCGAGAGCCCGAACTTGGCCTTGTCGCCGCCGCTGTTCTGCCATTTGCCGGCGCCGAGCGAGGCCAGGCGCATGCGCACGCCCAGGCCCGGCTTGACCCCGAGCGCGCGCGCTTCCTCGATGATCAGCGGCAGCTCGGAGGGCTTCTCGACCACGATGAAGGTCTCGAGCCCGAGCTTGCGGCCGATCAGGGCGAGGCGGATGTATTCGCGGTCCTTGTAGCCGTTGCATACGATCAGGCCGCCCGGCCGCGACAGTGCCAGCACAGCCATCAGCTCGGGCTTGCTGCCAGCCTCCAGGCCAAAGCCCTCGCCATGGTGCGAAGCCAGCGTGCCGGCCACGCCCGCGTGCTGGTTGACCTTGATCGGATACACCGCGGTGTAGCCGCCGGCGTAGTCCCAGTCGCCCATCGCCTGCGAGAACGCAGCCTGCAGCTTGCGCAGGCGGTCGCCGAGGATGTCGGGGAAACGCACCAACAGCGGCAGCTTGGCGCCCTGCGCCTTGGCCTTGTCGATCACGTCCGGCAGCGGGATCGACGGCCCCTGTGGTCCGCGTGGCGCCACGGTGATGCGGCCCTGCGCGTCGACATCGAAGTAACCCTCCGACCAGTGCGGAATCGAATAGGTCTTGCGGGCGTGGTCGAGCGACCAGGCGGTCATCGGCGTACTTCCTTCGGCGAAAAATGGGGGCGAACAGGTGTGGATCGGGGGCGAACAGGCGCGCATTCTAACGCGCGCCGCCATCAGCCCTCAGACGCCGCTTCGCTGTGCCGCCGCCGGCCCGCGACTCGCCCAAAGCCCCGACTTCGCCGGCGCCGCGCCCGCGGCTGGGAATGCCAAGCCGCAACGCGGTTCGTCCAGGCTGGCGCGGCTTGGGCCGTAACCAGACCCTTGGTCGACGTCCGTTACAATCCGCGCCCCCCACTGATTTGCCCTGATCTGGAGCCGACGATGACCGACACCACCTGGCACTACGAGAACTTCGAGCGCGCCGGCTCGGCCATCGGTTACCGGATCACCAGGAAGCTGGACGAGGTGCAGTCGCCGTTCCAGTTCATCGAGATCTACGAGAGCACCGACTGGGGCAACCTGATGCTCATCGACGGCGCGATGATGCTCACCACGCGCGACAACTTCCTCTACCACGAGATGATGTCGCACCCGGCGCTGTTCACCCACGCCAGCCCGAAGCACGTCGTCATCATCGGTGGCGGCGACTGCGGCACGCTGCGCGAGGTGCTCAAGCACAAGGGCGTCGAGAAGGCCGTGCAATGCGACATCGACGAGCAGGTCACGCGCATGGCCGAGAAGTGGTTTCCCGAACTGTGCGATTCCAACCACGATCCGCGCGCCGAACTGCTGTTCGACGACGGCATCGCCTACATGGCCAACTGCGCCCCCGGCAGCGTCGACATCGTCATCGTCGACTCCACCGATCCGGTCGGTCCGGCCGAGGGCCTGTTCAACAAGGCCTTCTACGAATCCTGCTTCCGCGCGCTCAGGGACGACGGCATCCTCGTGCAGCAGTCCGAATCGCCGCTGGTGCTGCTCGACCTGATCCAGGAGATGCGCGGCGAGATGGGCAAGGCCGGCTTCACCACGTTCAAGACCCTGCCGTTCCCGCAGCCGTGCTATCCCACCGGCTGGTGGAGCGCGACGCTGGCGAGGAAGTCCGGCGGTTTCGAGTTCCGCGAGGCCGATGCCGCCGCCAAGGGCTTCGAGACGAAGTACTACAGCGCCGGCATCCACCACGGCGCCCTGGTCGCGCCGCCCTTCGTCGCCGCCGCGCTGGGCGACTAAGCCGTAGCATCGCGACGCACGGCAGCGGAATGGCGCCGTGCGTCTCGGGACCCCGCCCGGGGCTGTGTTACGTTGGCCCCAGGACGGGTGTCCACGTGCACGCTGTCTGCGCTCGATCCGGGGGGATGTCTTGCGCCTATTGGGATTCACTTTGCTGGCCATGCTGGGCTGGTGCGTCGCTGCGGACGCGCCGGCGCAGCCGGCTGCGCCCGGCCCTTCGTCCGATCTCGCGGCGTTCGGTTCGTCGCCGGACGCCGGCCAGTTCGACCGCCTGATCGAGCAGGTCGAACGGGGCGACCTCATCGTGTCCGGTCCGCAACGAGTCCGCGAGGTGGTGCGACGCCTCGATGCCCTGCGTCCCAGGGACGACCCCCACCGCGAGCTGCGCCTGCGCGGCTTCCGCTGCGACTACGACGACCTCGGCCAACCCGCCGTGGGGCTCGCCTTTGCCCGTGCCGCCATGGCCGATGCGGTGCGGCTGCGGGATGTCGGTGGACAGATCCGCTTCGGCCTGTGCGAAGCCAACTACATCGATGGCTCCGGGCAGACCTCGCAATCGATTACGGTGGTGGAAAGCGCCCTCGCGCTTGCCCGCAAACACAACGACCCGCGCCTGCTGGCGCAGACCCTGGCCCATCGTGGCAGCCTGCGCTCGCTGCTGGGACAGCAGGCGGCAGCGCTGACCGATTTCCTCGAAGCCCAGCGCGTGTACGCCGGCGCCGGCCTGCGCAAGGAAGCCGAAGCCGGCCTGGGCGACATCGCCTCCGCCTATCGCCGCATGGGCGACCACGCCAAGGCAATGGAATACCTGCGCCAGAGCATGGCTTTCGCCGAACGCCAGGGCGACCCCGGCCTGCAGTCGGTGGCACTGCTGCAGATCGCGTTCCTGCACCAGGACCTCGGCCGCTACGACGAGGCCCTGGAGGTATTGCGGCGCGCGATCGACGTCGCGGCCGGGCACGGGCTGGAATACGAGGTGGCCGCCGCCCATCTGGCGATGGCGTCGGCGCTGGTGAAGAAAGGCGACTTCAGCGGTGCGGAAACCGCGCTCGCCACTGCGCGCATCAGCTTCGAACGCCTCGGCGACCGCTCCAACGAAGCGATGCTGCAGTTGCTCGAGGGCATGGTCCTCGCCGGTCGCGGCGACGACGTCCAGGCGCTCGATCACTACGACCGCGCCACGCGCGCGTTCGATGCCGATCCAAACCTGCGTTACCAGGTCGACCTCTACGCCGCGCGCGCGCTCAGCCACGAGGCGCTGGGCGATTACCGCGCCGCGATGGACGACCTCAAGCTCGAACGCACCGGGCGCCGCAAGCTCTATGACGACGCGCGTACGCAGCAGTCATTGTTGCTGCAATACCAGTTCGATACCGCGCGCCGCGACCTTGAAAACGCGCGCCTGCAGGCGGAGCGGCGCAGCCAGCAGCAGCGCCTGAAGGTCGTCGAACGCGCCAACCGCTGGCAGCTCGTGGCCCTCACCAGCAGCGGCCTGCTGATGGTGCTGCTGCTGGCGCTGTTCCTGCGCCAGTGGCGCAACATGCGCCAGATCAATCGGCTGGCGCTCACCGATGCGCTCACCGGCGTGGCCAACCGGCGCCACATAGAAGTTGCCGCGGAGCAGGCGGTGACGCATGCCCGCAGCAGCAGCGAACCGATGGCGGTGATCACCTTCGACCTCGACTGGTTCAAGCGCATCAACGACGGCCACGGCCACGCCGGCGGCGACCAGGTGCTGGTGCGCGTTGCGCGCGCCTGCGAAGCCGTGCTGCGGCAGAACGACCTGCTCGGCCGCATCGGCGGCGAGGAGTTCATCGTGCTGCTGCCCAGCACGTCCCCCGATGCCGCGCTGCTCGTGGCCGAGCGCCTGCGCGACAGCGTGCATCGCCTCGACCTGTCGGACATCGCCGAGAACCTTGGCGTCACCATCAGCCTGGGCCTGGCCATGTTGCGCACGCAGGACGACGGCGTGCACGACGTGATCGACCGCGCCGACGCGGCGCTGTACCGGGCGAAGGAAGCCGGGCGCAATCGCGTGGCGGTCGAGTCCTGAGCGACCCACTGTCGCGCGCCCTTGGCAGCCCGCGCACCCCGGGAGAATCGGTCGCGGCGGCATCGCCCACTTCACGGCGCTCATCCGTGCGGCCGTCCCCGATAAAGGAGGGAACCATGCTCACTGGAAAGGCGCCGTGTTGCTGGCCGTTGCATTGGCATTCCCCGCCCATGCCGCAGAGCCGAGCCCTCCAGGAGAGGAATGCTGGAAGGCCACCTTCACGGAACAGCTGAGCGGTCCGGTGCGCGAACTGCGCACCTCCGGCGGCACCTCCGGCTACATCAACAGCTACGACGGCGATTTCAAATGGATCGGAAAGCCCACTGCCACGACGATCGCGTCGGAGTACGTGTTCTGTTTCAGTGATTCGCTCGACAGCGGCGGCAAGCTGCTCGTCAACGGCAAGTGGATCGCGCTCGACCGGATCGGTTCGATCCGGAGGCCGCCGGTCGCCTTCGAGGGTGCGATGTCGAGCTACACCTCCACCCGCCACGTCCGCGACTACCCGGCTCTCTACGGAATCTTCAGCACCCCGGGCAAGCCCGATAGCAGCCTGGAAATCCAGCTGGATCCGCTGCGCGGGACCGCCACCGTCGCAGCGGGCAGCAGGGCCAACGGAAAACGCACGGTCAGCTACATGAGCGGAACGGCCGTGCGTACTACTCCGCCCTAAAGCGCGTCGCCGTCCATCTCGCCGGTGCGGATGCGCACCACGCGGTCCAAGTCCCACAGGAAGATCTTGCCGTCGCCGATCTTGCCGGTGCCGGCGGCCTTCATGATGGCCTCGACCACGGCATCGGCCTGGTCGTCGGTCACCGCTACTTCGAGCTTGATCTTGGGCAGGAAGTCGACGACGTATTCGGCACCGCGGTACAGCTCGGTATGGCCCTTCTGGCGGCCGAAGCCCTTGACCTCGGTGGCGGTGATGCCCGCGACGCCGGCTTCGGCCAGCGCTTCGCGCACGTCGTCGAGCTTGAACGGCTTGATCACCGCCATGACCATCTTCATCGCATTGTCTCCGTGGCTGCGCACGCAGGATAAGCCGCGTGGCGATGTGGAGCGAGCGCGACATGAGGCGTGCCGGCGCGACTGTGACCGGCAGGCCGGGGCCGCCCTACAATGGCGCAGATCGGATTTTCCCCACCCCACGACGCGGCACGTCCCGACTGCGCCGCTTCGGTCCGGGCTCCAAGCTGGGCCCATTCCCGGAGGAGCCACGCCCATGATCGACCTCAACCACCTCGACGACCTCGCCCGCCGCCTGAGCGCACTGGTACCGCCCGGCATGCGTGAGGGCCGCGAAGAGCTGCAGCAGAGCTTCAAGGCGGTGCTGCAGTCGGGCCTGACCAGGCTCGACCTGGTCACCCGCGAGGAATTCGAAGTGCAGCGCGCGGTACTGCTGCGCACGCGCGAGAAACTCGAGGGACTGCAACGCACCCTGGCCGAGCTGGAAGCCCGGCTGGACGACGGTTCGAACACGTCCGCTCCCCGCCACTGAATCCGCGCCATGAACCTGGCACTCGTGCACAGCCGTGCGCGAACGGGCGTGCGTGCGCCCGCAGTCCGCGTCGAGGTGCACCTGTCCGGCGGACTGCCGCGCTTTTCCCTGGTCGGCCTGCCCGAGGCGGCGGTGCGCGAAGCCAAGGATCGCGTGCGTGCCGCCATCAGCTGCGCGCAATACGAATTCCCGGCGCGGGTGATCACCGTCAACCTCGCGCCCGCCGACCTGCCCAAGGACGGGGGCCGGTTCGACCTGTCCATCGCGCTCGGGATCCTCGCCGCGAGCGGGCAGATTCCGTTGGAGGCCCTGGGCGAATATGAATTCCTCGGCGAACTCGGCCTCACCGGGGAGTTGCGCGCGGTCGATGGCGTGCTGCCCGCCGCGCTCGCCACCGCGCAGGCCGGACGCCGGCTGATCGTGCCCGAGGGCAACGGCCCCGAAGCCGCGCTGGCTTCGCGGGTGGAGGTCCGGACCGCGCGCACCCTGCTCGAGGTCTGCGCGATGCTTGCTGGCCACAAGCAGCTGCCGCTGGCGCAAGCGCTTCCGGTGCAACGCATCCCGGCGGTCGACCTCGCCGATGTGCGCGGGCAGGCGCATGCGCGCCGCGCCCTGGAAGTCGCCGCGGCCGGCGGTCACCATCTCCTGCTGATCGGGCCGCCCGGCTGCGGCAAGACACTGCTGGCTTCGCGCCTGCCCGGCCTGCTGCCCGATGCGAGTGAAGACGAAGCACTCGAAACCGCGGCAATCGCCTCCGTCAGTGGCCGTGGCCTCGATCCATCGCGCTGGCGCGAGCGGCCCTTCCGCGCGCCGCACCATACCGCCAGTGCGGTTGCCCTGGTCGGCGGTGGTGGCGAGCCGCGTCCTGGAGAAATTTCTCTCGCCCACCATGGCGTGCTGTTCCTGGACGAACTGCCCGAATGGGACCGGCGCGCGCTCGAAGTGCTTCGGGAACCGCTGGAGTCCGGTGTCGTCACCATTTCGCGGGCCGCGCGGCAGAGCGAGTTCCCCGCCCGGTTCCAGCTCGTCGCCGCGATGAACCCCTGCCCCTGCGGCTGGGCCGGTGACGCCAGTGGCCGCTGCCGGTGCAATCCCGACGCCGTACGCCGCTACCGCGGGCGCATTTCCGGTCCGTTGCTGGATCGCATCGACATGCACGTCGAGGTGCCGCGACTGCCGCCGACGGAGCTGCGCCCGGACGCCCCCGCCGGGGAATCCAGTGCCGACGTCCGTGCCCGCGTGCTGGGTGCGCGCGCCCTGCAGCACTCCCGCGCCGGCAAGACCAACGCGCGGCTGGGCCAGTCCGAGATCATGGCGACCTGCCGCCTGTCAGCCCAGGATCAGTCGCTGCTTGAGCGCGCCGTCGATGCGCTGCAGCTGTCCGCGCGTTCCATCCACCGCATCCTGCGCGTGGCGCGGACGATCGCGGACCTCGACGATCGCTCGCAGATCCTCACTGCGCATTTGACCGAAGCGCTGGCTTACCGGCGCGCGGATCGGGGAGCGGACGCGCGCGCGGCGTAGCGGACGCGTCGGACCCGACAATGCTTGCCGCGGGTATCAGCCGCCGCCGCAACCGGGCGGAACGCAGACCCTGCCCTTCTCCAGGAAATCACGCGCACCTTCCCGTGCCTCGCGCATTTCGGCCTGGGTGCCGCAGCGGGTCTTCTTCATCGTCGTCCCGCTGACCCGCTCCCGCCAGCACACGTTCTGATTGTTGCTGGCCGCGCGGGTGTTGACGATCTCGGCGTTGATGCGCTCAAGCGCGTTCTCGAGGCGGATCTTTTCTTCCATGGACAGGTCGTCCAGCCGGCTCTTGCCTTCGGACACCGCGAAGACCTCGATCTGGGCCTTGCGCACGATGGTGTTCTGGCGCGGCGTGAGGCCGTCGATGCCGCCGTCGTCCAGGTCGGCCTTCAGTGCCTGCTGTTGCTTGAGGATCATCTGCAACCCATCGTCTTCCGCGGTCGACGCGGGCTGGGCCAGGGCGACGCTTGTGGCAACGAACAGGGCCAGGGCAAGCAGAGTTCTACGCATTGCGGATCTCCGGAAGTGGCGGCGGGAGAGATCAGCGGATGCCTGAGAGTTGGCATCGCCGTGCCGGCCCGACACTACTCCCGGCCCACGCCCCTGGGCAATACGAATACGCCATACGAAAAGGGCGGCCCGGAGGCCGCCCTTGGATTCCATCAATAACCAAGATGCTGATCGAGCATTCGGCGGCGCGCTTCTTCCTTCATCCGCGCCTCATCAGCCGCGGTACGGCACACGCGGGTGAAGCGGGTGCTGCCGATGACCTTTTCGCGATGGCAGATCATCTGCCCGCCGTCCTCGTTGTTGATGGCGGCCTCGATCCATTCGAGCGTGTTGAAGACTTCAAGACGCTGGTCTTCGCTGAGCTCGTCGGCGGTCTGCTTGTCACCCAGCACGCTCAGCAATGAGGCCTGCTTCGTCAGGATGGTCGTCCGCGTATCGGCGGACAGGGACGCATAGCGACCGGTGCGCGCCATCAGGCCATCCCGGATTTCTGCCTGCTGCGTGCGAACGGCATTCAAGTCCAACACCTTGGTGGCGAACGCGGCAGGTGCGGATACGACAAGGATCAACGCAAGGGCCATCATGGCGAAGGACTTGGAAATGCGCATTGCTTACGGCTCGTGGGTGGCCTGAGGGAAGGCGGACCATACCGTGCGGTTTGTCCCGGTGTCGACTGCCAAAAGACACGGCAAAAGCGTTCTGTCTGCCCGGTCGCATTCAGGCAGTCGGTGAGGCCTCCGCTGGCACCCACACGACTCCGGCGGGATCGAGTTCGGCGGTGGCCATTTGCTCTGCACGCCAACCGAAACCACAGATCGCCAGCGCCCCTTGGCTGATGGGGTCCAGGCCGAAAGCCTGCTCCAGCTCCTGCTCGTTGATCGCGCCGGTAATGAAGGCGCCCAGGCCGGCTTCGGTGGCTGCCAGGTACAGGGTCTGGGAGATGTGGCCGGCCTCCAGGGCGACAACGCGGTAGCCCTTGGCATGCTGGCGGTATTTCCAGAAGGTGCGGTCGAAGCGTGGGGACAGCAGGACGACGACGTGGGCATCGGCAAACCAGTGCTGCTGCGCGACCATGTCCTGCACGAACCGGCGCAGGCCGCCGTTGTCCCATGTGCGACCTTCGGGGATCGGCAACGGCTCCAGTGCGTGCTCGACCGACTGGTAGTGATACAGCCCGGGGGCGACGCCCTCGACGTGCTGCACGACCAGGTAGCACTCCATCGGATGCAAACCACCACCGGACGGCACGCTCTTCTTCAGGAATACGGTGTCCTCATTCACCCGCACTTCCGCCTGCGCGGCGAACACGCGCTGCAGCACCTGTGCGAACAGGTCGAACGGCAGCGGTCGCGACGGATCGAAGTTGCGGCAGGTGGCACGACGGGCCAGCAGGCGGTCGAAGTCGGTAGGCGCGCTGCGCGGCAGGTTGAGGCGGGCGGCAGGGTCGGCGCGGGTGGCGGCTTCCACCGGTGGCGCGCCGAGCACTGCGCGCATCTGCACGGCCGTCTCGGTGCCGCTATCGCGCGTGTTCGCCACGGCGTCGACGCCGGTCCAGCGCGTGAAAGCATGCAGCGTCGCCGCCAGCGGATGCCAATGCACATTCCGTAGCGCGTCGTCGCGCTCGCGCCAATGCGCATGCTCGGCCGCATCGCTGACGAGCAGCCCTTCGGCCAGCAATCGCTGCAGAGCCGCGGCCGGGTGCCTCGCCAGCGTCGCGGCCTCCACCCATTGGCTGGAGCCCAATGCGCCGAGCACTTCGCGTTCGTCCGCATCGATCTCCAGTTCCTCGCCACGATGCGGTGCGAGTGCCAGCCAACGCAGGGTACGGCGCAAGCCATCGCCGCCCGAGAGCAGYACGTCGAGATCGAAGCGGGCCTCTTCGCGTGCTTCGAGGAAGACGATGGCGCAGCGGCGGATTTGCATTCCCGACTCCGGTTGGCAGGCCTGGCATTGTGCGGCGTATGCGCTCTTTGGGGGCAGCACGAACGCGAAGCGGCAACGGTGCGCAGCCGAGCGTGCCTGGTTGTTCCGCAATCGCGTCAGGGATAGATTCGCTGCGGACCGGTCCGCTCTCGGGCCGGATAGGGGAATGCCAATGACCGGGAAAATCACCACCGCTCCGCTCGACGCCGAGCTTGCCGATCGCCTGCTCGACCTGCTCAGCACGGATGATCTGTTCCGCGAGCGCTTCCAGCGCGACCACCTGGCCGCCCTGCAATCCATCGGCTATGAATCACCCAGCCCGGGACTGATGACCGCGTGCGGTGCGGTGCCGGTGGCGCAGCCCGAGGCATTCCGCGACTGCAAGGTGACCGAGCTGGCGCCCAAGGACGCCATCGCCGCGGCCCGCGACGAGATTCGCACCATGCTGCTGCGGGGCCTGAACCAGACCACGCCGAAGCTCGACGTGGGCAACGCGGGCGGGCATTACCGGCTCAAATAAGCGGACTGCTGCGACGCCGGCCACAGGCGGTTGAATGCCGCCAGCCGGCGGGCCGCTGCTTCCGGGCTGCCGCTGGCTTGCAGCAGCTCCGCTTCGCGCCTGATCGCGAGGGTGGAGTCGGCAACGTTCAGCGCCTGCAGGCAATGGCCGCACTCCAGTTCGACATACGCCAGGCCACGCCGCTGCTGCAGCCAGCGTGCCTGGGCGACGGCTTCGGCATTACGGCCCTGGGCGGCAAGCGCCTCCATCAGTTCGACGTGCGTCTGGTAGCGCTCGCGCCCGGTCAGGAACGGCTTCAACAGTTCGACGGCCTCGTCCGCATCCCCGGCCCGGCGCGCGTGCCCGGCGCGGATCACGGCGGCCAGTTCCGCCACCTGCGGCAAGGCCATCAGTTCCGGTCGCGACTGCAGCGCCGCCAGGACCCTGTCCGATTCATCGGGCGCGCCGAGCCGCTGTGACACCAGCACCGCAGCCAGCGCCAGCATGGCGTCTTCCTTGGCGTCCGCCGATAACGGCAGCTGCAATGCCGACAGCGCCTTGCCGATGGCAAGCCCGGCCTGCTTCCGCGCCGAGGCGGCGTCGCCCGCCATCCAGTCGGCAACGGCAAGGGGCAGCACGAGGTAGCGGCTGTCCACCGCGCCCGCCTGCGCGAGGCCCAGCGCCCTGCGCGCCGCCGCCTGCGCGTCCGGCCAGCGCGCCTGATCGATCGCGAGGCTGGTGCGCTCGATGTACGCGGAGGAATTGTCGGCCTCGAGGCGCGTCTCGTACCGGCGCGCCGCGGCGAAGTCCCGGCGCGCCGCGGCGGTGGACACCAGCCGGCGCATGCTGCCGCCACCACTGCTCGCGAACGAACGCTTGAACGCCGCTTCCGCCTGCGCGTACTGCTCCATGCCCAGGTGGGCGCGGCCCACCGAATCGAATTCCTGTCCTTGCAGCGCGTTCTGCGGGATYGCCGCCGCCAACGCATGTCCCAGCGCTTCCTGGAAACGGTTGTCGATGTACAGCCAGGTCGACGCGTTGCCGCGCCCCGGCAGGTAGTCCGGGTAGAGGCGGGCGAGCTCCACCCACTTCGCAGTGGTCTGCGCCGGCGCATCGAACTCGGAGACCCAGGCGTCGAGGTACAGCTGTTCGCGCGGGGTCAGGTGCGCGCGCA
Source organism: Lysobacter sp. P5_B9 (assembly GCF_054049835.1). Classification (NCBI taxonomy): domain Bacteria; kingdom Pseudomonadati; phylum Pseudomonadota; class Gammaproteobacteria; order Lysobacterales; family Lysobacteraceae; genus Lysobacter; species Lysobacter sp. P5_B9. The sequence continues at coordinate 312,824 of NZ_JBFULP010000004.1, read as the reverse complement.
AGGCCTGCGCGCGGCGCAGGGCCGGCATGGCGCGCGTGGCGTTTTCCTGGCTGTAGTGGACGCGCACCTGGCCCACCCACGCCAGCGCAAACTGTGGATCGAGTTCGGTGGCGCGCTGGAACAGCTGCAGCGCTTCGGGGTAGTTGAAGCGGGCCTGTTCCTTCTGCGCCAGCGCATACGCACGCAGTGCATCCAGGTTCTTCGAGGTGACGTCGGGCAGTGGCGCGGAATCGCGCTCGATCGACTGCACCGCTTCGCCGAGCTTGCCGCGCAGGGACGCGGTGACCTTGTCGATCGAGCCGAGCGCGGAATCGAAGCCGCGCCCGTCGGCTGATTCCGCGTACACCGTGGTCTGCGTATGCGGATCGATGACTTCGGCGCTCACCCGCACGCGTCCGCCGACTTCGGCCACGGTTGGGAGGATCACCGCGCGCGCACCATCGCGGATCGCGATTTCCGAGGCGATCGCACGGTCGAGCACGGTGCCGGGCGCGCGCTGCATGCGGCCCAGGGTGTCGCGCGCCTTGAGGTCGCTGAGTACGTTGACGTAGCGCGACTGCTCCAGGCTGATGCGGAAGGCCTGCTCGAGCGAATCGTCGAACGTGCTCTGGCCGGTGAGGTTGCGCAGGTCGCCGACAACGACCCAGTCGCGCTGGTTGAAGGCGATGGCGGGTTCGGGCCTGGTGATGAACCACAGGCCGAGTGCGCCGCCGGCGAGCAGCAACACTTCGGCGGCCAATGCCGCCGGACGCCGCCACAGCGGAATGTCGCGCCAGGCTTTCGGCGTGTTGGCGGGTGCGCGCAGCGGCGCGATACCCGGCTCGCCCACTTCGAAGATCTGCTGGGCCTCGGGTACGCCCTTGAAACGCCAGCGGCCCCACGATTTCCACGCCAGGTGTTGGCCGCGTTCGCCGAGTTCGCGCGCGGCGCGGTGCGCCAGCGGCTCGGCAACGGCGGAGAGCAGGATCTGCCCGGGGCGTGCCATCGCCATCAGGCGCGCGGCCATAGGTTTGGCCAGTCCTTCCACTTCCAGCGGCTTGGCGCCAACGCTCACGGCTTCGGGACTGTTTCGCCAGGTCAGCACTTCGCCGACATGCAGGCCGACGCGGGCGCGCAGGTCGATGTCGCGCTCGTTGCCCAGTTGGATCAGGCCGCGTGAGTAATCGAGGGCGAAGCCGAGGCCGTCGATGGGGCGTTCGAACAACAGCAACATGCCGTCGGAACGATCGATCAGGCGACCGCGCCACTGCTGCTGCAGTTGCAGGACGAGGCGGTCGTGGGCGCGGAACAGATCGCTGGCCGGCGTGTCACCGAGGCGTTCTACCAGGCCGGTGGAATCGACGAGATCGGTCAGCAGCAGCGTGCGCAGCTGCGGCGCGTTGTCGGACGGGCGCGGTGTCGGCTCGGGAGTCGGATCGAACGTTTGCACCGCGGTATCCATGCGCTTCAATCCTTTCAAGCTGCAGCGAAGGCGTCGTCCTGCCATTCCACGCGATTGCCGCCCAGGCGCTTGGCGCGGTACAGCGCCATGTCGGCCTGCGCGTACCAGTCGTTCCAGTCGCGTTCGCCATCGAGCAGGCAGGCCCCGATGCTGACGGTGGAGATCAGCGGTACCTGGCCAGGCTCTGCGTGGCGCGGCACCTGCTGCAGTCCACGCGTGGTGGTGACGATGAAATCGGCGAAGCTGAGCACGGCGTCGCGGCTGTCGGCACTGACCAGTAAACAGAACTCGTCGCCGCCGAGGCGGCAGGCGATGTCGCCATCGCCGACCACGGAACGCAGGATGTTGGCGACGCTCTGCAGCACGCGATCGCCGACGAGATGGCCGTGTTCGTCGTTGACCTGCTTGAAGCGATCGCAGTCGACCAGCACCAGCCCCAAGCCCTTGAGCGAGCCGGTGCGGCGGCGTTCGGCCAGATGCTGGGCGAGGCCGCGGCGGTTGTGCAGGCCAGTCAGTTCGTCGGTGCGGATCAGCGCTTCGGTCTGGTTGAGCTGGTGCGCGGTCGCGCGCAGCGAATCCAGCGCGGACTGCAGGTCCTGGTTGCGGCGGCGCAGGCGCCGGATCAGGCCTTGCTCGTTGAGCACGACGCGCATGATCGCGCGGCGCAGGAAATGGGAGACCAGGCCGGGATCGCTGTCGACCAGGCGCTGGAATTCCTCATGGCGCAGTTCGATCAGTTCGCCATCGGTGCTGGCGACGGCATCGGCGCTGCGGGCGTGGTCGCCGATCAGCAGGCCGAGTTCGCCGAAGAATTCCAGCGGGCCCAGGCGCTTGGCGATCAGGTCGTCGCCGAAGTCGAGATCGATCGCGCCGGAAGCGATCACGTACATGGTGGTGCCCAGGTCGCCGCGGCGGAACAGCGTTTCGCCTGCGTAGCAGCGGCGCGGGCGGCCGACCTGCGCAAACAGGGCGTTTTCGGCAGGCGTCAGCGCCGCGGTCACCGTATCGGGTGCCAAGGTCGGCGTACCGGTTTCCTGCGGCGTGTGAGCCGAGGTTCTGCGCTTCATCCACACAATCCGGGGCCTGCGGAGGGATCGAGAATATCACCCGCTCCCCCCTACTACGCGGGCTGGCGAAGCCCACGGCCAATGCGTTCGCGACGTGCGGACCCCATGCAGGCCGTGCGGCAGGCACACGACAGTGCCTGCCACGGTGCCATCCCGCGGCGGCCCGGGTTCAGGCCGCCTTCTGCTCGTGGAACTGTTCTTCCTCGGTCGAGCCCTTCAGCGCGGTGGTGGAGGACTGGCCGTTCTGGATCACCTGGGTGACGGCGTCGAAGTAGCCGGTGCCGACTTCACGCTGGTGTTTGACGGCGGTGAAGCCCTTTTCGGCGGCAGCGAATTCAGCTTCCTGCAGGTCGACGAACGCGCTCATCTGCCGGCGCGCATAGCCGTGGGCGAGATTGAACATGCCGTAGTTGAGACTGTGGAAGCCGGCCAGGGTGATGAACTGGAATTTGTAACCGTAGCTCGCCAGTTCCGTCTGGAACCGCGCGATCGTTGCGTCATCGAGGTTCTTCTTCCAGTTGAAGCTGGGCGAGCAGTTGTAGGCCAGCAGCTTGCCCGGGTACTTCGCATGGATCGCCTCGGCGAACTTGCGCGCGAATTCCAGATCCGGCTTGCCGGTCTCGCACCACACCAGGTCGGCGTACGGCGCGTAGGCGAGGCCGCGGCTGACTGCCTGGTCGAGGCCGTTGCGCGTCTTGTAGAAGCCTTCCACGGTGCGCTCTCCGGTGACGAACGGTGCATCGTTGGGATCGATGTCGGAGGTCACCAGGTCGGCGGCCTCGGCATCGGTGCGCGCGACGATCAGGGTCGGCACACCCATCACGTCGGCGGCGAGGCGCGCGGCGACCAGCTTCTCCACCGCTTCGCGCGTGGGCACCAGCACCTTGCCACCCATGTGGCCGCACTTCTTGACCGAGGCGAGCTGGTCCTCGAAGTGCACGCCGGACGCGCCGGCTTCGATCATGCCCTTCATCAGCTCGAACGCATTGAGCACGCCACCGAACCCTGCCTCGGCATCGGCCACGATCGGCTGCAGGAAGTCGATGTCGCCACCGCCTTCGGCGCACTGGATCTGGTCGGCACGCAGCAGGGTGTTGTTGATGCGGCGCACGACCTGCGGCACGGAGTTGGCCGGATACAGCGACTGGTCGGGATACATTTCGCCGGCGATGTTGGCGTCGGCCGCGACCTGCCAGCCGGACAGATAGATCGCCTTCAGGCCGGCCTTGACCTGCTGCATCGCCTGGTTGCCGGTGAGCGCACCCAGCGCATTGACGTAGTCCTGCGTGTGCAGCGAATGCCACAACTTTTCCGCACCAAGCCTGGCGAGCGAGTGCTCGACCGGCACGGTGCCGCGCAGGCGCACCACGTCGTCGGCGCAATAGGGACGGGTGACGCCCGCCCAGCGCGGGTTGGTCTGCCAGTCGTGGCGGAGTTGGGCGGCGGTGGCGTGCGTGCTCATGGCGATGTCCCTCGATGGTTCCTGTAGCGCGTGGTGGGTAGGAGTGGTGGTGGAGCAACGGATCATTCGAGCCGCGCGTACGCGGGCAGGGTCAGGAACTCTTCAAGCGTGTCGGCGTTGGTGAGGCGGTCGAGCATTCCGATCGCTTCGTTGATGCGGCTGCCGCCGGGCAGCGTGCTGCGGTCGCCGAGCTTGCCCGGCAGGTTGATCAGGGCGCGCTCGAACAGGGCGAAATCGAGTTCGCTGCCATCGTCGAGGTGGAGTGCGCGCTCATCGGCGCGATGCAGCCATTGCCACAGCTGGGTGCGCGCGATCTCGGCGGTCGCGGCGTCTTCCATCAGCCAGTGGATCGGCACGCAGCCGTTGCCGTCGAGCCATGCGGCGAGGTAGCGCACGCAGACCTCGACGTTGTTCTCGAAGCCGGCACGCGTGATCGAGCCGATGCTGGGCCGGATCAGGTCGTCGCGGGTCACGACCACGTCCTCGCGGCGCACGTGGTGCTGGTTCGCGGCGGGCATGCGTTCGTCGAAGATTTCGCGCGCCAGTGGAATCAGCGCGGGATGCGCGACCCAGGTGCCGTCGTGTCCGGCCGTGACTTCGCGCAACTTGTCCGCGCGCACCTTGGCCAGGGCGGCTTCGTTCGCGGCGTCGTCGCCGCTGATCGGGATCTGCGCGGCCATGCCGCCCATGGCGTGCGCGCCGCGCCGATGGCAGGTCTGGACCAGCAGCTCGGAGTACGCGCGCAGGAACGGCTGCGTCATCGTGACCTGGCCGCGCTCGGGCAGGACCCGGTTGCCATGCATGCGGAACGTCTTGATGTACGAGAACACGTAATCCCAACGTCCGCAGTTGAGGCCGGCGATGCGGCCGCGCAGCGCGTGCAGGATCTCGTCCATCTCGAACACCGCCGGCAGCGTCTCGATCAGCACGGTGACCTTGAGCTGGCCGTCGGGCAGGCCGAGCCCGGCTTCGATATGGGCGAGCACGTCGTCCCACAGCTGCGCCTCCTCCATCGACTGCAGCTTGGGCAGGTAGAAGTACGGGCCGCGATCCTTGGCGGCGAGCGTGTGCGCGTTGTGGAAGGCGAACAGGCCCAGATCGAACAGCGATGCCGACATGGGCTGGGCATCGACCCGGACGTGCTTTTCGTCGAGGTGCCAGCCGCGCGGACGGACCAGCAGCACGGCCTGCTGCGCGTACGGCTTCAATGCGTAGCGCTTGCCGGGTACGCCGTCGGCGGCGGGGGCAATGAACTCGAGCGTGCCCGCGATCGCCTCGCGCAGTGCGCGCTGGCCGATGAGCAGGTTGGCCCAGGTCGGCGCGGTGGAGTCCTCGAAGTCGGCCATGTAGCAGCTCGCGCCGGAATTGAGCGCGTTGATGACCATCTTCGGATCGGTCGGGCCGGTGATCTCGACGCGGCGGTCGAGCAGTGCGCCCGGCAGCGGGGCCACGCGCCAGTCGGCGGAGCGGATCGCCGCGGTATCGGCGCGGAAGTCGGGCAGGCCGCCGGCGTCGAAAAACGCCTGGCGCTCGCGGCGTGCGGCCAGGCGGGCCTGGCGGGTGACTTCGAAGCGCCGGTGCAGGCCGGCGAGGAAAGCGATGGCGGCGGGGGTGAGCAACTCGCCCTGCCCGGGCTGGTCCGCGATCAGCTCAACGCCGGATTGCGGAGCTGGAGAGGGGAGTGCCGAAGCGGGTTGGGCCGACATCGCGGGGTCCAGTGATACGGGCCCTGACCATGCGGCAGCGTGTGGTATAAGGCAAACTAGATTTTTCAATACATATCATTTGCCCAACTAATAATTTCACCTTCAGTGGACATCAAGCCGCCCCCTGCCCCCCGCTTTGCCTACAAGGGCGATCGCCTCAAGCCGCTGCGGGCCTTCTGCCAGACCGCTCGGCTCGGCTCGATTTCGCGCGCGGCCGAAGCCCTGTTCCTCAGCCAGCCCGCCGTGACCCTGCAGCTGCAGGCGCTGGAGCGCGATCTCGGCACCCGCCTGCTCGAGCGCAGCGGCCGCCGCATCAGCCTGACCCGCGAGGGCCAGGAGCTGTACGAGCTGGCCCGCCCTCTGGTCGAAGGCCTGGACGGGTTGGACGCCACCTTCCGCCAGCGCGTGCAGGGCCTGGACGCCGGCGAACTCAACGTCGCGGCAGGCAGCTCGACCATCCTCTACCTGCTGCCGAAGATCATCGAAGCCTTCAAGGCGCAGCACCCCGACATCCGCCTGCGCCTGCACAACGTCACCGGCGCGGGCGGACTGGAGCTGCTGCGTTCGGACGCGGTCGACCTGGCGGTGGGTTCGATGCTCGACGTACCGGCCGACCTCGACTACGCCCCGGTCTACCGCTTCGAACCGATGCTGATCACGCCACGCAACCATCGCCTGGCGAGCAAACCCGAACTGGAACTGTCCGACCTCTCGCCCTACGGCCTGATCCTGCCGCCACAGCGCCTGACCACCTACCGCCTGGTCGACCTGGTATTCCAGCAGAACCGCGTGCCCTACACCGTGGCGCTGGAAGTCGGCGGCTGGGAAGTGATCAAGCAGTACGTGGCGATGGGCATGGGCATCAGCATCGTCACCGCGATCTGCCTCTCCGAGAGCGATCGCGAGCGCCTCGCGGCGCGCTCGCTGGCGAAGTATTTCCCCTCGCGCAGCTACGGCGTGGTGGTGCGCAAGGGCCGGTTCCTGTCGCCGCAGGCACGCGCCTTTACCGAACTGATCAAGCCGGCCCTGTTCGAACGCAGCGACTACTACGCGACCGGACAGTCAGAGCGCTAGCGGACGGTCGGCGCCAGGCGGGTTGCGGCCCCGCGCCTCACACGTCGTGCAACTTGCCCTTGGAGACGCCGCGGTACCACTCGCGGATGCGGGCGAGGTCGTTGGCCATGTCATCGCCCAGGGTGAAGGCCGGGCCGATGCCGATGACCTTGTGCCCGTAGTGGAAGTACGCCGGCAACACCGGCACGCCGGCGGCCTTGGCGATCTTCCAGAAGCCGGTCTTCCAGCGTTCCACCGGCTTGCGCGTGCCCTCGGGGGCGAGGCCGTACCAGAACTTGTCGGCGCGCCGGATCATCGCCGCGGACTGCTCGACCACGCCGTGCGCGGCGCTGCGATCAACCGGGATGACGCCGAGGCGGCGCAGGAGCAGCCCCATCACCGGCACCTTGAACAGCGAGTCCTTGCCGAGGATCTTGATGTCCAGCCCCAGTGCCAGCTTCGCCCCCAGGCCCCAGATCCCGTCCCAGTTCGACGAATGCGGCGCGCCGATCAGCACCAGCTTGGGCAGGTTCGGGAACTCGCCGACCATGCGCCACCCGCCCAGCCGCAGCAGGGTCAGGCCCAGCCAGCGGGTGAAGGCGTTGGGCTTTACCCGCGGCGCATTGGGCGGCAGCGGCAAAACGGTTTGTCGCTTGTCGTCGTCGCTCATCTGCCCTGCCGGTTTCCCCGTGTGCGCCGGGCGCCGCGGGAACGTCAGTCCCAGTTCCGGCGGGTGCGGTCGCGCTTGATCGTACTGCGTTCGCGTTTGTCGTCGAGCCGTCGCTTCTTCGCTGCGCGGCTCGGCCTGGTGGCGATTCTAGGCACGGGTGCGTGCAGGCCGGAAGCGATGAAGGCCGCCAGGCGGTCGCGCGCGTCCTCGCGGTTGCGGTCCTGGGTTCGGAAGCGTTGCGCGTTGAGCACCAGCACGCCCGCGTCGGTGACGCGGCGGTCGCGCTTGGCCAGCAGGCGTTCGCGCACGGCCTCGGGCAGCGACGGCGACTGCGCGATGTCGAAGCGCAACTCGACGGCGGTGGCGACCTTGTTGACGTTCTGGCCGCCGGGACCGGACGAGCGCACGAAACGTTCGACCAGTTCGTCGTCGGCAATGGCCACGATGGCGGAGATCTGCAGCATGCGCGGATTGTAGGGCGCCGCGACAAACAACCAGCCGCGGCGCAGTCAATCGCGCCGCAGCGCGTGATACGAGTCGGCGTGCGGGATCCGCGGCAGACTCCAATCGCGCCGCCGCGCGCGGTACGACCCGGCGTCCGGCATCGACGCCCCGATCACTCCTCGATGTCGAACAAAGCAAGCGCCTTGGCGAACTCGGCGTCCACCGGCGCGTCCACCGTGATGCGCTCGCCGGTGCGCGGATGGGTGAATCCAAGGCGGCATGCATGCAGCAGCATGCGGTGCACGCCGAGCATGCGGAAGTTGCGGTTGTGGCGACCGTCGCCGTGGCTGGTGTCGCCGACCAGATGGTGGAACACGTGCTTGAGGTGGCGGCGGATCTGGCGGAAACGTCCGGTTTCCGGCTGCGCCAGCAGCAGGGCGTAGCGCGAGGTCGCGAAGTCCTGCGATGGCAGCGCGACCTCGCACGTTGCCAGGCGGGTGAAGCGGGTGATGGCGGGCTTCTTCTGTGGCTTGCCGGGGCCACCATCGAGCGGGTGGTCGACGACGAAGTTTTCTTCCGGCCAGCCGCGGCATACCGCCCAGTAGTGCTTGTCCACCCCGCGCGACATCAGCACCTGCCCCAGTTGCGAGGCCGTGTCGCGATCGAACGCGAGCAGCAGGCAACCGCTGGTCGCGCGATCGAGGCGGTGGACGAGGAAGATCGGGCGGCCCAGCTGCTCGCGCAGGCGGTCGGCGAGGAAGTCGGATTCGCCGCCGGCGAGCTTGCTGTCGTGGACCATCAGCCCCGCGGGCTTGTTGACCACGGCGAGCGCGTCGTCGATGTGGAGCAGCTGCAGCGTGGCGGCCGGCTCCGGCGATGGCGGCATCGGCTCCATGGCAGGACGCGCTTGGTCAGCCGCGCCGCGGCCACGCCGCGCGTAGCGCCCACAGTCCGCCGACGGCGGCGATCCACGCGAATGCGGGCACGCCGAGCAGGCGCGGACCGCCGGCTTCCAGCGCATACAGCAGGGACGCGACGATCAGCAGCCCGGTGCCGAAGATGGCCGCGATCGTGCGCCGCTGCGCACTCTGCAGCGCGCGGGTCAGCGCGCGCAGATCGTGTGACTGCATGTTCAGTGCATGCTTGCCCTCGACCTGCTGCTGCAACCACAGGTGCAGCAGGCGCGGCATCTCCGGCGCATGCGTCACGAACTCGGGCAGGCGCTTGCGGAATTCGCCGGCCAGGCGCTGCGGGCTGTAGCGCTCGACCAGGATCTTCTGCAGTACCGGTTGCGCCACCGCCCAGATGTCGATCTTCGGATCGAGCTGGCGGCCCAGGCCCTCGATGTTGAGCAGGGTCTTCTGCAGCAGGATCAGCTGCGGCTGCAGGGTGAGTTCGTAGCGCTGCGCGGTGCGGAACAGCTTGACCAGTACCTCGGCCAGCGAGATCTCCGACAGCGGCCGGGTGAAGTACGGCTCGCACACGGCGCGCGCGGCGGCTTCGAGCTCGTCGATGCGGATGTGCGAGGGCATCCAGCCGGCCTGCACGTGCAGCTCGGCGATGCGGCGGTAGTCGCGGTTGAAGATCGCCATGAAGTTCTCCGCGAGGTAGTACTGATCCTCGTCGGAGAGCTGGCCCATGATGCCGAAGTCGAGCGCGATGAAGCGCGGATTCGCCTTGCGCGCAGGGTCGCTGTCGACCCAGATGTTGCCGGCGTGCGCGTCGGCGTGGAAGAAGTTGTCGCGGAACACCTGCGTGTAGAACACGCCCACGCCCTTGGCGGCGAGTGCGTGGCGATCGATTCCGGCCGCATCCAGCGCAACGATGTCGTCGGACGGGATGCCGCGCACGCGCTCCAGGGTAAGTACGCGGTCGACGGTATGCGACCAGATCACCTCCGGCACGTACAGGTCGTCGCTGCTCGCCCAGAAGCGGCGCAGCACGCTGGCGTTGCCACCCTCGCGCTGCAGGTCGAGCTCGGCGGCGAGCGTGTTCTCGATCTCCGCGACGATCTCTTTCGGACGGATCTTGTCGGCGGCCGGATGGGTGCGCTCGACCACGCCGGCGACCGCGTTGAGCAGCGCGATGTCGGCGGCGATCTTCTTCTCGATGTCGGGGCGCAGCACCTTGACCACGACCTCGCGCGGCGCCGCGTCGCCCTGTGCGTGCAAGGTGGCGGCGTGCACCTGGGCGATGGAGGCGGACGCCAGCGGCGTGGTGTCGAACGAGGCGAAGGACTCGTCGATGCGCCGCGCCAATGCGGTTTCGACAATGGCGCGCGCGACCTCGCCGTCGAACGGCGCGACGCGATCCTGCAGCAGCGCCAGTTCCTCGGCGATATCGGTCGGCACCAGGTCGCGGCGCGTCGACAGGATCTGTCCGAACTTGACGAAGATCGGACCGAGTTCCTGCAGCGCCATGCGCAGGCGCGCGCCGCGCGCCTGCGCCGCGACTTCCGCCGACGCGCCCGGTACGAACGGTCGCGCGAGTTTCAGCCAGCGTTCGGCCGGGGTGTCGTCGAGCAGGTCGTCGAGGCGGTAGCGCAGCAGCACGCGGCCGATGCGCCAGGCCCGGAAAACCGGCGTCATGCGCGCGGGCTCCCGCTCGGGCCGGTCCTGCTCAGGCGTGCCACGCGCGCGGCGATGCGCTCGACGTCGTCGCGCAGGGTGTCGACGTCGTCGTGGAAGGCGTTGAGCTCGTCGCGGCCGACCACGTCGCGTGATTCCTCGGTGACGTATTCGGCGGCGCTGGTGGCGAAGCTGCCGCCAGCCTCGCGCATCTGGCCCAGGCCGGCGCGCAGGGCGTTGGCGATCTGCACGCCGACGATGTCGCCGAACACCGCGGTGAACGGCTGCTGCCAGTCGGGATCGAAGCGTTCGGCCAGGCGCTGCAGGCGGCGCGCGAGGTCGGCATCGCCCTCGATGCGCAGCTTGCCCACCGGCGGTGCGCTGTCGTTACGGAAGAACGGCAGCTGCGCGATCAGGCCGCCCAGCGTGCTGCGCACCGACAGGTCGGCGTCGGCGCCATCGGCGACCGGCCCCACCTGCAGGCGCTCGCCTGCCACCGTTACCTGCAGGGCGAGCCGGGGTGCGGCGACATGCAGCGCGACGCTGCGGCCATCCAGCGCGCGCAGGCCGTCACGAGTATCGGGGTCGAGCGCCAGCGCACGATTCAGCGTGGCCTCCAGCGTGCGGCCGGCGAGGGGCTTGAGCGAATCGAAGGGGCTGGCGCGTTCGGTCATGCCCGCATTGTAGCTCCCGCGCGCGCGCCGGCCCGCGCGGGAGCGAGGCGCGCGGGGTCAGACGCGGCGGCCACGGAGCAGGGAAATGACGCCGAGCACCAGGAAGACCAGGAACAGGATCCACGCGATGTTGCTGGCGGCACCGGCGATGCCGCTGAAGCCGAGCACCGCGGCGACGAGCGCGATTACAAAGAAGACAACGGCGTAGTGCAGCATGGGAATCTCCGGTCAATACGCCAGTTCGGCGTGACTGCATGCTGGTAGCGGCGCGGTCGTCATGCGGTGATGGTGGCGGCGTCCGTCAAGGCGGCCTTCAGCCGCGTGAGCCCCCCGTCAATTCACACCGCGCGGCCGCAACCCTCATGTGCCGATCGCGCCGCCGCAGCACTCACGTGCCGCGCCCCCGCACCGCTTACGTGCCGATCAGTCGTAACGCGCCGCCGCGCGTGGGGACCTTGGATACGGACTTTTTGCTTCAACCCGCGCCGCCACAGCACTCACATGCCGATCCGTGTAAACGCGCCGCCGCGCGCGGGGGAGCCTGGATACGGGGTTTTTTGCTTCAGCCCCGGTATGCCGCCGCCAACCGCGCCAGGCCTTGGTCGATCGTCACCGTCGGCACATAACCGAAATCGTTTCGTGCCGGGGTCATGTCATACCAGTGCGTCGTACTCAGCTGCTCGGCGAGAAAGCGCGTCATCGGCGGCTCGCCCTTGAGGGGAAACGCGTGCCACAGCCCTTCGCAGAACATGCCGGCGGCGTAGGCGACGGCGAAAGGGATGGTCTTGTCCACGGCCGGCGCGCCGGCGGCTTGCAGCAGGCCATTGACGATTTCGCGCACGCTGCGCGGCTCGCCGTTGCTGATGAAGTAGGCGCGTCCGGCGCAGCGCGCGCCCGGCGCGAGGTGGTCGAAGGCGGCGAAATGCGCCTGCGCGGCGTTGTCGATATACGTGGTGTCGATACGGTTGTGGCCGTCGCCGACGAAGCGCAGGCGCCCCGCTCGGGCGCGTTCGACCAGGCGCGGCAACAGCTGGTTGTCGCCGACGCCCCAGATCAGGCGCGGGCGCAGGGCGACGGTAGCGAGCACGGCATCGTTGGCTGCGAGCACGAGCTTTTCCGCGATCAGCTTGGTCGCCGCATAGGGCGCCTTGAGATGTTCGCCATAGGGCACGGTGTCGGCACTGCCGCCTTCGACCGGGTGCGTGGCGCGATGGGTGACGCTGGGTGTCGAGGTGTAGACGAGCTTGCCGATGCCGTGCGCGCGGCAGGCGTCGATGACGTTGCGCGTGCCGACGACGTTGGCCTGGTGGTAGCTGTCGTAGCTGCCCCAGGCGCCGGCCTTCGCCGCGTTGTGGAAGATCGCGGTGCAGCCCTGCGCCGCGGCGATCACCGCATTGCGCGAAGCGAGATCGCCCTGCACCTGCGCCACGCCGATCGCATCGAGCGCGTCGTAGTGGCCGCGGTTGAAGCTGACCACGTCGTGCCCGCGCGCGCGCAGGCCGCGGCACAGGGCCTGGCCGAGGAAGCCACCGCCGCCGGTGACGAGGATCTTCATGCCGGGATTCCTTGCTGCTGTGCCCAGACCGCGAGTTTCTCGCGACCGATCTTGGCGTTGTGGCGGATGTCGACGGGGAACTTCGGATGACGCAGGAAACGGGTGACGCGCGCGGTGTGCGGTTGCGTCTGCGCGAGCACGTACAGCTCGCGCTCGATGCGCGGCCATTCGCCCGCGGCCACGCCGGCCACGAGCTCGACGCACAGCACCGGCACCTGCGCGCCCTGCGCGCCGATGCCGACCAGGGCGGTACGGCGCACGTCGGGGTGGGTGTTGAACACGGGCTCGACCTGTTCGGTGTACAGCGGACCCTCGCTCGCCTCGACCCGATGCGACTTGCGACCGCAGAACCACAGCCGGCCTTCGCCGTCGAAATAGCCGACATCGCCCATGCGGTGCACGATGCGATCGCTACCGTCGGTACCGCGTTCGCGGATCTTCGCCAGGCGCGTCTGCGCGTCGCGGTTGAAGTAACTGTCGGTGGCGGTGGGGCCGGCGACGGTGATCTCGCCGACGACGCCGTCGCGCAACAACAGTTCGTCCGACCACGCTGCGATCGCACCGTCGTCGATGCGGATGATGCGGACCTCGTTCGGCGCGACCGCGCGACCGACGCAGGTGCCGGCACCGGTTTCGGTGGCCTGACGAGTGGCCTGCAGCTCACGCCCTTCGATCACCGCTACCGGCAGGCATTCGGTAGCGCCGTACGGCGTCCACAACTGTGCGTCGGCGGGCAACAGTTCGCGCATGCGGGCGACGACTTCGGCCGGCACCGGCGCGCCGGCCGAGGTGACGCGGCGCAACGTCGGCAGCGGCTGGCCGTGTCGGGCCAGCACGCCCATCAGGGCAGGCGAACCGAACAGCTGGTCGATGCCGAAGCGCGCGATCGCGTCGTGCAGCTTGCGCGGATCGGCGAGCGCGGGCTTGGTCGGATCCATGTCGGGGATCACCGAGGTCAGCCCCAGCGCGGGATCGAACAATGCGAACGGCGGGAACGTCGGCAGGTCGGCGCCCTCGGCCTCGATGCCGAAGGCCTCGCGCAGCAGAGCGACCTGGGCGACGAAATGACGGTGGCGGTACACCACGCCCTTGGGAACACCGGTGGAGCCGCTGGTGAACAGGATCGCGGCGACTTCATCCGGTTGCGTGTCGGCCATCCTGAAACCAGCCAGCTGCGCGCCCTCGCGTTCGACCTGCGCCAGCGTCGCGTCCGCGAGCAGCGCGCGACGGCCTGTGGTGATGCGCACGCGGGCCGACTTCGCCCAGCCCAGCATTACGCGCGCGACCTGCGCCAGCGGAATGCCGACGAATGCCTGCGGCTGCGCTTCGTCGAGGCACTGTTTCAGCGCGCGCCGGTCGATGCCGGGATCGACCAGCACCGGCACTGCGCCGGCCTTGAACAGCGCGAACATCAGCAGGAAGAACTCCGGCGTCGGCCGCACCATCACCACGGTGCGCACGCCACGGCCGATGCCATGCCGGGCCAGGCCCGCGGCAATGGCGTCGCTGCGCGTATCGAGCTCGCGGTAGGTCAGCGTGGTGTCGTAACGGGCGAACCCGTCGCGGCCGCGCGTGCCGGGGCAGCGCATCGCGATGCGCTCGGGAAACTGCGCGGCCAGGCGCGGCAGGGAGGCGGCGATGTTGCAGATGTCGTCGCGGAAGGGAGCCGTCATCCGCATATTGTCGCCGATGCCACGGAACCGCCGCGGCCAGCGAACTAAAATGCGGGGTCCCGGGGTCGCCATCGCCATCGCCACTGCTTCCGTGCCCCACCCCTGCCTCAGCTGCGGCGCCTGCTGCGCCACCTACCGCGTCAGCCTGCACTGGTCGGAGTCCGAACCGGCCCTGGGCGGCCTCGTCCCGGCGGAGCTGACCGAGCGCATCGACGCCCACCAGGTGGCCATGCAAGGCACCTGCTGGAGCAAGCAGCCACGCTGCATCGCCCTGGATGCGGACATCGGCGTGCGCAGCGCGTGCCGCATCCACCCGCTGCGGCCGCAGGCGTGCCGCGATGTGGCGGCGTCTTGGGAATTCGGCGCCGCCAGCCCGCAGTGCGACAAGGCGCGGCGCACGCATGGGCTGCCGGCGCTCACGGCAGCGGACTGGCCGTTGCGCGACGATTAGGACGACTAGATAGGGTTCGCGTCCAGGAAGCGGCGGATCGCCGGCACCAGGACCTCGGCCTTGTCTTCGAGCACGTAGTGGTTGGCGTCCGCGAACGCATGCACCTCCGCCTGCGGCAGCGCCTGGCGGAATCCTTCGAGGAAGTGTTTGTCGAAGACGAAATCGCGCAGGCCCCAGCCGATGAAGGCGGGGCGGTCGGCGAATTCCGGCAGCTGCCGTCCGGCTTGCGCCAGCAACGGCCACGCACGGTCGTCCGGGCCCAGCGGAATGTCCTGCATGAAGCGCACCGTGCTGATCCGGTTGGCCCACGAGTCATATGGTGCGACGTAGGCGCGGCGCACGGCACGTGGCATCTTCTTCGACACGCCCACGTACGAGGCGCCCGCGGAGAAGGCGTTGAAGGCGCGGATCACCAGGGCGCCGACCTTCCAGTCGCGGCCGAAGGCGATCTGCCACGGCATCGGCTTGGCCATCGGCAGCGGGAAGGCGGCGGTATTGGTGATCACCAGCCGCTTCACCTGCGCGGCGTGCGACAGCGCCCAGCCGAAGCCGATCATGCCGCCCCAGTCGTGCACCGCCAGCGTCACCGGGCCGGTGATACCCAGCCGCGTCAGCAACGAGGCGACGTCGTCGACGCGCGACTGCAGCGTGTAGGCGTAGTACGCGTCGCCGGGCTTGTCCGACAGCCCCATGCCGACGTGGTCGGGCACGATGCAGCGATAGCGGTCGCGCAATCCCAGCACCAGCTTGCGCCAGTAGTAACTCCATGACGGATTGCCGTGCAGCATGACGACGACTTCGCCATCGCGCGGACCTTCGTCGAGATACGACATCGCGATGCCGGGACGGACTTCGGTCCGCTGCGGAGTGAAGGGATAGTCGGGATACATCGGCGTGGTCATGTCGGACTGCATGGCAGGAAGCGCACCGCTGTGGAACTCACCGCAATGAAAAGGGCCGGACGAACCGGCCCTTGGTGTTAGTGCCGCTGGCGGCTTACCAGACCACTTCCGCCATCGAGCAATTCAGGCCCGAGCCGATGCCGAGCAGGGCAACGCGCGTGCCCTTCTTCAGGCGGCCCATCTCGCGCAGCTTGCTCAGCACGATCGGCACCGAGGCCGGGCCGATGTTGCCGTGCTCGCCGAAGATGGTCATGACCTTCTTCGGGTTGATGCCGAAGGCCTTGAGGAAAGCCTGGGTGTGCGCCTTGCTGACCTGGTGGATGACGAATTCGTCGAGCTCGTCGACCACCCAGCCCAGCGCCTGGCGCGCAGCGGCGAAGGTCTTCTGGCCGAGCTTCACGCCTTCGATCATCAGCATGCGGCCGTCGGCGACCATGCGGTCGTGGGCGACGTCGCCGCGGCACAGGTGGTTCCACTCGGTGGCCGAACGGGTGACGCTGCCGCGGTAACGCGGCGCGCCCGGCACGAGTTCGGCGCGCGCCAGCACCATCGCGGCAGCACCGGAGCCGAGCGTGAGCGTCGCCATCTCGTCGCGGAACTGCTCGGCGGTGACGGCGTCCTTGCTGAGCCGCTCCATGGTCTTCTCGTAGGCGAGGTTGGCGGTTTCGCCGTCGACCACGAGGGCGTAGTCGATCTCGCCGCGCTCGATCATGCGTCCAGCGATGTCCATGCCGTTGAGGAACGCAAGGCAGGCGTTGGCGATGTCGAAGTTCTGGCAGTTCTCGCCCAGGCGCAGGTTGCCGGAGACGATCGAGGCGGTGGACGGCTCGAGGTAGTCGCGGCTGACCGAGGTGTTGACCAGCAGGCCGATGCGGTCGGCATCGATGCCGGCATCGGCCAGTGCCTTGACGCCGGCCAGGGTGGCGGCGTCGGACGGCAGCATGTCGCCGTCCCACAGCCGGCGCTCGTTCACGCCGGCCACGTCCTGCAGCACGTTGGTCTTGATGCCCAGACGATCCATCGTCGGCTTGAGTCGGGCGTGGATCTCGTCGGAGGTCAATCGACGC
Organism: Lysobacter sp. P5_B9; assembly: GCF_054049835.1. NCBI lineage: Bacteria > Pseudomonadati > Pseudomonadota > Gammaproteobacteria > Lysobacterales > Lysobacteraceae > Lysobacter > Lysobacter sp. P5_B9. Next base: position 296,092 of record NZ_JBFULP010000004.1, on the reverse strand, counting down.
GGAGCGTCGATGTGGGCCAGACCGGCGATGGCAACGTGTTGGAACAACATGGCAGGCAACCGTTTGCGAGACAAAGCACGTCAGATTAACGCTTTATCGACGTGGATGCATCGGCCGCCGGTCTCAAGGTCCCGGCGCAGGTCGTCCCGATGCGCCATTCAGGCGGGTATGGCACCTTCTGGCTGGGGCCACGCCACATGAACAGGCGACAGGAGGCCTCCCGGCCCAATGGCTATGCGCCGCAGCGATAGGCCGCGAAGCGCTGCTCGCCGTCGTGCGGCTCGTCCAGCGGTTGCAGGGTGTTGGCCTGCAGGCCCGGGCCTTCGTTGCGCGCCAGGGTCTCCAGTTCCTCGCGCACGCGCAGCGGGTTGCGTTCGTAGAAGCCGACCTTGCCCTTGACCGAGACGGCCACTTCCCCGCGCTCGACGCAGCCCGTCGGGGCGGCGCCGGCAGGAATCACGCGCACCGCCGAGGCGCCGGGCGCCATGTGCACCCAGGTGCAACCCGAGGCGGTGAGGACAACGGCAAGGCCAAGGACCACGGCAGCACGCATGCGAATCTCCGGAAGGCAAACAGCCCGCATTGTTGCCGAGCGCGGTGAACGGGGCAGGAATACCCTTCTCAAAACACACTTGTCGACGCGCACTTGTCGACGCAGCGGCAACACGCTGCACAGAACGCGTGCCTCGAAAGCAGCAGGCCCGCCATGTGGCGGGCCTGCTGTGGACGATGAAGCGGAAACTTACTTCGCCGGCTTGGTCGAACCCACCGGCTTGCCGTCGGCGTCGACGATGGTGACCGCGCCGAGGTTCAGCGCGCGCACCTTGGCTTCCATCTGCTTGAGGTCGCCGACCACGACCCAGGTCAGCGCCTTCGGGTCGATCGCCTTGGCGGCGGCATTCACCTGCGCCGCATCCATGCCTTCGATCTCGGCCTTGCGCTTGAACACGTAATCGTCCGGGCGCTGGTAACGCACGATGCCGCCGATGGTGCCCATTACCGAACCCGCGGTCTCGTACGCACCCGGCAGGCTGCGGATCTTGATCGCCTGGATACGCGTGACTTCGGCCGGCGTGGCCGGCTTGCTGCCATCGACGTACTCGGAGATCTCACGGCGCATCTCGGCGATCGACTCTGCAGCCTTGTCGATCTGCACCGGCGCCACCGCCAGCCACGGGCGCTGGCCCAGCGAATCACGCAACGACGTGCGCGCGCCGTACGACCAGTGCTTGTCCTCGCGCAGGTTCATGTTGAGACGCGCGGTGAAGTCGCCACCGATCACGGTGTTGGCGATGTCGAGCTTGATCGCGCCCGGATCCATCGTCGACGGCATCAGTTCGCCGGCGTAGATGTTGGCCTGCACCGAGCCGGGCTGGTCGACCAGGAACACGCGCGGCTGGGCCGGGCGCGCCACCGTCGGGATCTGCAGGGCGGCCGGCTTGGCACCGTCCACCTTCCAGTTGCCGAAGTGCTTCTCCAGCAGCGGCACGATGTCCTTGAGCGTGGTGTCGCCGACGACGATCAGGGTGGCGCCGTCCGGACGCACCCAGGCGCGGTGGTAGGCGAGCAGGTCATCGCGGGTCAACGCCTTGATCGAGGCCTCGGTGCCGGTGCCGCTGAGCGGCATGGCGTACGGATGGCCTTCGCCGTACAGCAGCGGCGGCAGCACGCGCGTGGCCGCACCGCTGGGCTCGGCCTTCTCCTGCGCGATGCCGGCCAGCCAGGTGCCGCGCAGGCGCTCGATGTCCTTCTCCTCGTAGCGCGGGCGCTGCAGCATGTCGGCGAACAGCGACAGCGAGGGATCGAGGTTTTCCTTCAGCGACGACAGGTAGGCGTTGCCGCCGTCGAGCGAGGCGCCGGCGCCGAGGCTCGCGCCGAGCGATTCGGCGCGATCGCCGAAGGCCAGGGCGTCGTACTTGCCGGCACCTTCATCGAGCATGCCGAGGGCGAAGTTGGCGGTGCCCAGCTTCTTGCCGGCGTCGGTGGCGTAACCGCCATCGAACAGGTAGCTGAACTGCACGACCGGAACGTCATGGCGCTCGGCCAGGATCACCTGCGTGCCGTTGCTCAGCTTGGTGCGCTGCAGCGCCGGGAATTTCAGCTCCGGGAACTCCTTGGGCACCTGCACGCCAGCCTTGCGGTCGAGGTCGGACTTCACCGTCTTGTACTTCGCATCGGGCTTGGGCAGCGTCAGCGGCGCCGGGGTCACGGCCGCCTCTTCCGGCAGCGCGGTGCGCGCACCGGGCTCGACGACCAGGGTGTGGTCGCCCTTGCCCAGCCAGCGCTGGCCGGTGGCCTGCACGTCGGCGACGCTGGCGGTTTCGATGGTCTTGAGGCTGTCGCGGTAGCAGTCGGGCTTGCCGGTGTAGACGGTGCACTCGGCCAGGGTATCGGCCTTGCCGCCGAAGCCGCCGATGCGCTCGATGCCACGGATGAAGCCGGCCTTGAACACCGTGCGCGCCTGGTCGAGTTCGGTCGCGCTAGGGCCTTCGGCGAGCAGCTTCTTCAGCTCCTCGTCGATTACCGCCTCGACCTTTTTCTCGTCCACGCCCTGCTTCACGTCGGCGGTAATGACGAAGTTGGAACCGAGCTGCGAGGCGTACGCACCCGCGGACACACTGTCGACCAGCTTGTCCTGGTGCAGCAGGCGCTTGTCCAGGCGCGAGCTGCGACTGCCGCCTAGCACCTGCGCCAGCAGCTGCAGGCGATCGAGGTCGGCCGCGCCGTACTCGGCGACATTCCACACTCGGTAGATGCGCGTCTGCGGGACCTGGTCTTCCATCGTCGAACGCGTCGACTCGGCGCGCGGCGACGGATCGACCTTGGGCTGCGCCATGCTCGGCGTCGCCGGGATGTCGCCGAAATAGCGCGCGACCTTTTCCTTCGCCGTCTTCGCATCGATGTCGCCAGCCAGCACCAGCACTGCGTTGTTCGGGCCATACCAGGTGCGGAACCAGTTCTTCACGTCCTCCAGCGAGGCCGCGTTGAGGTCGTTCATCGAACCGATGACGGTGTGGTGGTACGGGTGGCCCTTCGGATACATGACCTCGGTCAGGACGTCGAACGCCTGGCCGTAGGGCTCGTTCTCGCCCTGGCGCTTCTCGTTCTGGACCACGCCGCGCTGTTCGTCGAGCGTCTTCTGGTCGATCGCGCCGACCAGATGGCCCATGCGGTCCGACTCCATCCACAACGCCATGTCCAGCGCGGTGGTGGGCACGTTCTCGAAGTAGTTGGTGCGGTCGGTGTTGGTGGTGCCGTTCTGGTCGGTCACGCCGACCTGCTTGAAGGGCACAAAATATTCGCCCGGGTGGTTCTCCGAGCCGTTGAACATCAGGTGCTCGAACAGATGGGCAAAGCCGCTGCGGCCGGCCGGCTCGTCCTTGCTGCCCACGTGGTACCAGAGGTTCACCGCCACGATCGGCGCCTTGCGGTCGGTGTGCACGACCACGCGCAGCCCATTGGGCAGGGTGAACTCTTCGTAGGGGATGGCGACCTCGGCGGCGGGCGCCTTGGCAAAGGCGACCTGGGGCGCGAAGGCCACGCCGCCGATGGCGGTGGCCAGGGCAACGGCGAGTACGGCAGCGCGCGGGCCGTTATGGGCGCGCTTGAGCGAAGCGAATGACATGCGAACTCCTGTTCAGTGGGTAGCGAAAGCTACGGGGCAAAAGGTGGGCGGCCCACCACCTGGTCTGGGCATCGTACCGATGGGGCGCGGCGCAGGCATGGGTCACAAGTCCCGCCGCGCCGCGATCGCGCCGCGATCAACCCCCGGTCGCGGGACTGGTGAACGCGCCGCAGCGCGCCGCGATCTCCAAGCCGCTAGCCTGAGACCCCGCCGCAACCACCCCCCCGCCTTTCGCCGATACTTCCGCCGTCCCCGGGAGACCGCCCATGCCCCAGCACCCCCGCCGCAGCCTCGTCACCGGCGCCAACCGCGGCCTTGGCCTGGAGTTCGTCCGCCAGTTGCTGGCGCACGGCGACCACGTGATCGCCGCCTGCCGCCATCCCGGCAAGGCCACCGACCTCAACCGCCTCGCCGGCGACCATCCGGCCCGCCTGCACGTGTTGCCGCTGGACGTGGCCGACGAGAAGTCGCGCATCGCCTTCGCCCACGAACTGCCTCTGGTCACCGACGGCGTCGACCTGCTGGTCAACAACGCCGGCGTGCTGCACTCGGGCGAGCGCTGGGGCAACGTGAGCGCGGCCAACCTGGAAGACAGCCTGCGCACCAACGCGATGGGCCCGTTCCTGCTCACCCAGGCGCTGGCGGCACAACTCGTCGACGGCGCGATCGTTGCGAATATTTCGTCGGGCATGTCGTCGCTGAGCGACGATCCCGACTTCCATTCGCCCAGCTACCGCATCAGCAAGACCGCGCTGAACATGGCGACGAAGATGCTGGCCAAGGCGCTGGAACCGCGCGGCATTACCGTGATCGCCCTGTGTCCCGGTTGGGTGCTGACCGACATGGGCGGCAGCGGGGCGGAGATCAGCGCGAGCGAATCGGTGGCGAAGCTGCTGCAGGTCATCGCCGCCGCGAGCCCGGGACACAGCGGCCGCTTCCTCGATCGCTTCGGCGCCACGATGCCGTGGTGAGTGCGCGTACCGGCATGTTCCACGTCATCCTGTTCCAGCCCGAGATCCCGCCCAACACCGGCAACGTGATCCGCCTGTGCGCCAACACCGGCGCACGCCTGCACCTGGTGAAGCCGCTGGGTTTCTCGCTGGAGGACGCGCAGCTGCGCCGCGCCGGCCTCGACTACCATGAATACGCAACGCTGCAGGTGCACGACTCGCTCGATGCGGCGCTCGCCTCCATCGCGAATGCGGGCGGCGCACCGCCACGCGTGTTCGCGCTGAGCACGCGCGCCAGTACCCGCTTCGACACGCCGCACTACCAGGCCGGTGATGTCTTCCTGTTCGGACCGGAGACGCGTGGCCTGCCCGCCGACGTGCTGGAAAGCGTGCCCCCGGCGCAGCGCCTGCGCCTGCCGATGCGGCCGGACAACCGCAGCCTCAATCTCTCCAACACCGTCGCCGTGGTGGTGTTCGAGGCGTGGCGGCAGCAGGGATTCGAAGGCGGCGCCTGAACCGGGCGGCCCGGCGTTGCCGCCATCGCCCGACACTGCCGGGTAATGCGCACGGGCGTACGCTTGCCGCATGCCGACGCCTGCTCCCACCGGTACCGTTCCCACCGGTACCGCCATGCACGTCGCGCCGCTGCATCGCGGTGCCCTGTCGGTGCTCGACTTTCGCTGCCAGGCGGGCCCGCACACGCCGGTGCGTGTCGAGCGCCACGACCTCACCTCGGTGTCGTACGTGCGTCGCGGCAGCTTCGGCTGCCGCGCGCGCGGCGAGGATTTCGAGCTGGTCGCCGGCTCGGTCCTGGTCGGCCATTGCGGCGACGAGTTCGAGTGCACGCATGCGCACCACCACGGCGGCGACGAGTGCCTGTCGTTCAAGCTGGCGCCGGAACTGGTCGACGAGTTCGACGCGCGCGTGCAGCGCTGGCGCGCCGGCGGATTGCCGCCGCTGCCGGAACTGATGGTGCTGGGCGAACTGGCGCAGGCCGCCGTCGCCGGCGATAGCGATTTCGGCGTGGACGAAGCCGGCCTGCTGCTGGTGGGCCGATACCTGTCGCTCGCCGACGGCCGCCGCCCGCCGTTGCAGGCCACGGCGCGCGACCGCCGCCGCGCGGTGGAGAGCGCCCTGTGGCTCGATGACCACGCCCACGAGGACATCGACCTGCAAGGGACGGCGGAACAGGCCGGCCTGAGTGCGTGGCACTTCCTGCGCCTGTTCGCGCGCGTGGTCGGGGTGACGCCGCACCAGTACCTGCTGCGCGCGCGCCTGCGCCATGCCGCGCGCATGCTCGCCGAGGACGGACGTGCGATCACCGACGTCGCGCTCGACGCCGGCTTCGCCGATCTGTCGAATTTCACGCGCAGCTTCCATCGCGTGGCGGGAGTGCCGCCGCGCCACTTCCGCAACGCCGCGCGCGGCGACCGCGAACGCATCGCCCTGCTCGGCCGGCGGCTGGGCCGCCGGCGCCACTAGCCACCGCAATTTTTTCCAAGAACCGCGCGCGCCGCGGCGCGATGCTGGTCGTCCCAACCACGGAGGCTGCCATGTACGACCACCTCGGACTGCAAGTGAAGAACCTCGATGCCAGCGTGCGTTTCTACGAGGCCGCACTCGGCTCGCTCGGGCATGTGCTCGATTCGCGCGACGACGGCGGCGCCGGACTCGGCCCCAAGGGCGCGCCCGCCCTATGGCTGTACGCAAACGCGAAGGCGCAGGGCGGTTCGCACGTCGCCTTCCAGGCCGGCGACCGCAAGGCCGTCGATGCCTTCCATGCCGCCGGCCTCGCCAATGGCGGCCGCGACAATGGCGCGCCCGGCCTGCGCCTGGACTACGCACCGACGTATTACGCCGCGTTCCTGATCGATCCGGACGGCAACAACGTCGAAGCCGTGTGCATGGCATAGCCCCTGCGGGTTCACCGCGACATCGCCAGCCGCCGTTGTACGCTGCGCGCGCCTGACAAGGGGTGCGCATGCGGCTTTCGGATCCTCGCCAATGGATGGGTTGCGCGGCGCTGCTGCTGGTCGGCGGCGTGGCGCTGGCCGTGCCGCCGCAGGACGTCACCACGCTCGATCGCGTACAGGTCACGGCGACGCGCACGCCGCACGACCCCAACGACGTGCCGGCGGCGATCAGCGTGGTCGACACGCGCGCCCGGCGCCACGATGGGCTCGGCGCCAGCGTGGCCGAACAGCTCCCGGGCGTGCCCGGCGTGCTCGCACGCACGCGGCAGAACTTCGCCCAGGACGAACAGTTGTCGATCCGTGGTTTCGGCACGCGTGCGGCCTTCGGTATCCGCGGAGTGCGCCTGTACGTCGATGGCATCCCGGCGACGATGCCGGATGGACAAGGCCAGCTGTCGCATTTTCCGCTACTGGATGCCGCGCGCATCGAAGTGCTGCGCGGGCCGTTCTCCGCGCTGTACGGCAATGCCGCCGGTGGCGTGATGCAGCTCTTCACCGTCGACGGCGTGGCGCCGCGCGAGATCGGCGTGGCGGCGGGCGTGGGCAGTGACGGCAGCGGCCGCGTCGGCGGGGAACTGCGCGACGCCCGCGGTGATGCCGATTACGTGCTAGGCCTCAATCACTTCGCCACTGACGGCTACCGTGAGCACAGTCGCGCCGAGCGCACGCTGTTCAATGGCAAGGTGAACATCGCGCGTGGCGATACCCGATTGACCGTTGTGGCCAACGCGTTGTCGGCACCTGATGCACTGGACCCGCTCGGCCTCGACCGTGCGCAGTTCGAATCCGACCCACGCCAGGCCATCGACGCCGCGCTTCGCTTCAACACGCGCAAGTCGGTGTCGCAGGGCCAGATCGGCGCGACGCTGGCGCATGCGATCGGCGAGCGCGTGCAGTTGCGCCTGCTCGCCTATGCCGGCCAGCGCGAGACCACGCAGTTCCTCGCGATCCCCGTGGCCACGCAGGCCAATCCGCTCAGCGGCGGTGGCGTGGTCGACCTGTCGGCGCCGTACGCCGGCATGGACGCGCGCTGGACGTGGGCGGCGACGCTCGCGCAGCGTCCGTTCGAGATCGTCGCCGGCATCGGATTCGATCGCCAGCAGCAGGATAGACATGGCTACGAGAACTTCCTCGGGGCGCAACTGGGCGTGCGCGGTGCGTTGCGACTGTCGCAGGACGACGACGTGCGCGCGTTCGACCAGTACGCACAGGCGACCTGGCATCCGGCCGTTGACTGGTCGCTGATGGCCGGCGTGCGCCACAGCGACATCCGTTTCCATTCGCGTGACCGCTACATCACCGTCGACAATCCCGACGACAGCGGCGAGGTGCGTTACCACGCAACCTCGCCGGTGCTGGGCGTCGGCTGGAAGCCATCGCCGCAGTGGCAATTATTCGCGGCCTGGGGCCGCGGCTTCGAGACGCCCACGTTCAACGAACTGGCCTACCACAGCGATGGCGGCAGCGGACCCAACTTCGCCCTGCGCGCGGCGCGCACGCGCAGTACCGAGGCGGGCGTGAAGTTCCGGCGCGGCGAAACCGCTTCGGAACTCGTGCTGTTCCGCGCCGACACGCGCGACGAACTCACCGTCGCCACCAGCAGCGGTGGCCGCACCACGTTCCAGAACGCCGGCGCGGCACGGCGGCAGGGCGCCGAATGGTCGGCGCGCGCGCCGCTTGGCGCACGGGCACGCGGCGAGCTCGCGCTCACCTGGATCGACGCGACGTTCCGCGACGATTTCCTCGCCTGCACCAGCACGCCGTGCGCGGTGGCCAGCACGCCGGTCGCGGCCGGCACGCGCCTGCCCGGCGTGCCGCACGTGACGGCCTACGCCGCGATGCAGTGGGGCGACGACACAGGCTGGTACCTGCGCCTGGACGCCCAGCATGTCGGCGCGGTGCCGGTGAACAATGTCGACGACGAGCGCGCACCGGCGTACACCGTCGTCGGCACGAGCGCTGGCTACGGCTATCGCGGGCGCCTGGGCGAGGGAAGGCTTTTCCTGGCGATCGGCAATCTGTTCGATCGCGCCTACGCCGGCTCGGTGATCGTCAACGAAGGCAATCGCCGCTATTACGAACCCGCGGCGGATCGCACTTTCGCCGCCGGCGTCGAATGGCGTTGGCACGCTGCGCGATGACGCGGCGTTCACGCGGCGCACGCCAGGTCACGCCGACTTCATAGCGCCTGGCCCACGCTGCGGCCGCAGGCGGAGCCTGCCGTGCTTCGCCGTCCTTCGCCGTGGAGGCCGTTCCATGCCTCGTGTCCATCGACTCGCACGCGCATCCGCGTTCGCATTGTCCGTGCTGGCGCTCGGCGCCTGCGGCCAGTCCGCGCACCTCGCCGCCAGGGCCGACACCGGCCCCCATCCGATGTTGCCCGCGCCCGAGCCCTCGCTCATTCCCATGGTCAAGGTTGCCAAGGCGATCGGATGGCCCGAAGGGATGACGCCGACGCCGCGCGCAGGCTTCGCGGTGAATGCATTCGCCACCGGCCTGGAACATCCGCGCTGGCTGTATGTGCTGCCCAATGGCGACGTGCTCGTCGCCGAAACCAATCGTCCGCCCACCGAGGATCCGCCGACCAATGCGATCCGCGGCGCCTTCATGAAGTCGGCGTTCGAGAAGGCGGGCGCGGCAATCCCCAGCCCCAATCGCATCACGCTGTTGCGTGATGGCGACGGCGACGGCGTGGCGGAAACGCGCACCGTCTTCATACAGAACCTGATGTCGCCGTTCGGCATGGCGCTGGTGGGCGGCGATTTCTACGTCGCCAATGCGGACGCGGTGGTGCGCTTTCCGTATCGCAGCGGCGACACCCGCATCGACGCTGCGCCGGTGAAGCTCGCCGACCTGCCCGGTGCGCCGCGCAACCACCACTGGACCAAGAGTCTGCTCGCCAGCCGGGATGGCACCAGGCTCTACGTCGGCGTCGGCTCCAACAGCAATGTCGCCGAGCACGGCATGGCGATCGAAGCCGGTCGCGCCGCGATCCAGGAGATCGACGTGAAGACCGGCGCCAGCCGCATCTTCGCCAGCGGCCTGCGCAATCCCGTCGGCCTCGCCTGGCAGCCGCAGGGCGGTGCGTTGTGGACGGTGGTGAACGAGCGCGACGAACTCGGCAGCGACCTCGTGCCCGACTACCTCACTTCGGTGCGCGAGGGTGCGTTCTACGGCTGGCCGTACAGCTATTACGGCGCCCATGTCGACGTGCGCGTGCAACCGCAGGATCGGGCGCTGGTGGCGCGCGCGATCGCGCCCGACTACGCGTTGGGCGCGCACGTCGCGGCGCTCGGACTCGCGTTCTACGACGGCAGGTTGTTGCCGGGGCGCTACGCGAACGGCGCCTTCATCGGCCTGCACGGCTCCTGGAACCGCGATCCACCCAGCGGCTACAAGGTCGTGTTCGTGCCGTTCGCCAACGGCCAGCCTTCCGGTCCGATCGAGGACGTGCTGACCGGCTTCCTCGATGCGCAGGGACAGGCGCATGGCCGCCCCGTGGGCGTGGCGGTCGATCGCCGCGGCGCGGTGCTGGTGGCCGACGATGTCGGCAACGTGATCTGGCGGATCGTGCCGGCGCGCTGATCGCTTCTCCGGCGGCTTCTTGTCAGTCCAGCCCCTTGCGAGGGGCAATCTTGTTGTCGAAGGCGTTGCAGCCCACGACCGGGCTATCAAAGCCCACGATGATGTTGGCAAAGACCGGGCCTGGCGCCTCACCGCACCGGAGGCCGATCGTGCTGAATCCTCCGGGGAAGCGACCCGGGTTGGCATTCAAGTGGTTCCCGGTGACCACCACGGATTCGCCATTTTCAGTGAGCGTTATGCCCAAGCGAGCCACATCGCGAACGCGGTTGCCGATGACACTGCCAGCGGTGTTGAGCTCGGTCAAAATGCCGGTTCCGGTTGAGCCGATGACCGTGTTGTCGATGATGTCGATGGAACCGATCATGATCATGGCTGATTCGTCGACGATGTTTGACGGGCCGGTGTCGCGCACGACGTTGCGTCGCACCACGGACTTCTCGCCGCCGATCACCTGCACGCCATACACGATGTTCAGATCGAGCTGGTTGTCCTCGACCAGATGGCCGCCTCCGGTACTCAGGAAGTTGGCGTCCAGGTCCACGCCAGTCCCGAAGCCGCGAACCTTGCACTGGCGTACCGTGATGTGCCGGCGGTCTTCGGAGAAGATCGCTCCCCCGAGAGAGTCGGGGCCCGCCGCCAATCCGTCGATCGTGAAATGGTTGCAATCGATCGTGACGTTATTACTGTTGATGGCAATCGCAGCGCCGCGGTCGATGGCAGTGGCGAGGTCGTGCCGAAGGCACCAGGTGCCTGGTGTAGAGATGGTCACCGGCAACGAATCGATGAAGCCGGTGCAGTGGTCGAACCTGCGGGCGGCCTGCGCCGATGCAGGGATGATGCTGGCCGCCACCATCAGGCCAATGGAGATGTAGCGAACTGCTTTCATGATCCCGCTCCCGACAGACCAAGTGCTGTAAGGACGCCGCGTTACTGAACTGGTCCGTAGCGTCGCTCGAAAACGGGACATCATCGTTCCTGCGTGGTGATCGATGCGAGAAGTCGGCGTGACGCCGATGTATGCCAAGCTGCGGCTCCCCGGCGGCGAATAGGCGCTTGGCCGCTATTTCTCCGCTTCGGGTAGCGCCCACGCTGATCAGGAAAGCCTTCGGCAGTGCGTCCTGACGGCCAAAAAGGTCAGGTTCGTTTGCGCGCGGGCCCTGTCACGCGAGGTCAAATCGTCCCGTTGGCGGGAAAAAGAGTTCCTGAATTGCGCAATTGTTCCATGGGTGATGGCCCATACAACGGTTGCGCTGCGATGGCAGTCCGGGATGGGCCCGGACCCACGCGCCGATCGACGGCATCCGCCGCGGTCGGAATCCCCCACGGAACCCACGAACCATGCGCAAGACCAAGCTGCTTTCCACCCTCCTGCTGTCCGCCACCCTCGGCGCCGCCGCATTCGGCGCCCAGGCGCAGGACAAGGGCTTCTACGCCGGTGCCGGCGTCGGCCAGTCGTTCGTCGACGAAGGCTCCTACGACGACGAGGACACCGCGTTCTCCGTCTTCGGCGGCTACCAGTTCAACAAGTACTTCGGCCTCGAAGCCGGTTACGTCGACTTCGGCAAGATCGAGTCCGACACCGTCGGTCCCGACCTGGAAGGCGACAGCGCCTACCTGACCGCCGTCGGCACGCTGCCGATCACCGACAAGTTCTCGGCCTACGCCAAGGCCGGTCTGCATCGCTGGAATCTCGACACCGCGCTGCCGGGCCTGACCGGCAACAACGACGACAGCGGCAGCGATCCCACCTACGGCATCGGCGCGCAGTACCGCTTCACCGATCGCGTCGCCCTGCGCGGCGAATACAGCCGCTTCGAGGTCGAGGATCTCGACGTCGATCTCGCCCAGGTGCAGGTCCGCTTCGACTTCTGACCGGTTCCACGGAAGTCGTGCAGCAGAGCCGCCGGATACGTCCGGCGGCTTTTCTTTTTACTGCACCCCGTGAAAAGCCGTTGCGGCCGCGCAAGAACGCGCCGCGGCGCGTGTCTGCGGTGAACGATGAGACGTACGGAATGTCGACTGCCCCTGCACCACGGCCTGCCGCGCTTTTGTGTTGCCTCGCTCAGGCGGCGATTTGCTCAGGCATCGGCAGATTCACCTGCCGCCCCGATTCCTTCCACGCCGCGAAGCCGCCGGCCAGCGGCCGCACGCGGCGGAAACCGCGCTGCTGCAGTTCGCGCGCCAGCACCGCTGCGGAAATCTCGTTCGGACAATCGCAGTAGACGACCACTTCGTCCTGCACCGGGATATCGACATCGCCCGGCGCGAAGGCGAAGACCGCGCCGGGAATCCAGCCGCTGGCCGCACGCTGGTCGGGCGAACGAACGTCCAGCACCAGCGGCGGCTGCTCGCCTTCCAGCAATTGGTGCAACTCGTCGACGGAAATTCGCGCCATCCGCAGCTGGTGCAGGAAGTGGCGCCGACGCAGCCACTTCCACGCCACGAACGCCACCAGCAGCGCGAGCAATACCGGAATCGCGTAATGGCCCAGCTCTTCCAGTTGCAACAGCACGCGATCGACCGCGTGATGGAAGACCACGCCCAGCGCGACCGCGACACCCGACCACAGCAATGCACCGATGCCGTCATACACGAGGAATTTGCGTGTGCTGGTGCCGGTTTCGCCGGCGAGCGTGGTCGCCACCGCGGCGAAGCCCGGAATGAACTTCGCAACCGCGAGCGAACTGATGCCCCAGCGCGCGTATACGCCGCGCGTCGTGCGCACGCACGAATCCGGCGACAGCGACAGCTTGCACATCAAGCGCACCAGCTTCGCGCCGAGACGGCGGCCGCCGAGGAACCACAGCCAGTCGGCGAGCACCGCCGCGACGGCCGCCACCGCCAGCACCGGCCACACGCTGTGACCCGCATCGACGGTGATCGCCGTCGTCACGATGATCGGCGGATAGGCCGGGATCGGAATGCCGCCCTGATCGAGGAACACGCTGACGAACACCACGAGCAATCCGTAGGCGGCAATCAGCTGCAGCAGCGTGTCCATGAACCTTCTTCACCGGCGTCGTTCGGGTGCAGCCATCTTAGGGAGCGCGCGTGCCGGCGAGGGAACCATTCGCGGCTCGCTGTGTTGCCCGGCTGAATGCGGACCACAGTGAAGCTGGATGGTTCCTGTACTAACGAGTTCTTTATTAAGCGGCGATTGTGACCGGGCTTGGATACTGGCCGCGACCGGATCTGGCGCCCTTGAGACATCGGATTCCCCAGTCAGCTCCGGACCCACAACAACATCAAAGGCTGAGACCTTCATGCACAAGAAACTGCTTGCCCTGACCCTGCTTGCTGCCCTGCCGTTCACCGCTTCCGCGACCGAGGGCCTGTCCTACAACTACGTCGAGGGCGGCTACGTCGCCACCAATACCGACGCCGGCGATGCCGACGGCTGGGGCATCAACGGTTCCGGCGCCATCTCCGACAACTTCCATATCTTCGGCGGCTTCACCAGCCAGAAGACGGACGACGAAACCATCGGCGGCGTGCGCTTCGACGGCATCGACGTCGACCAGTGGCGCGTCGGCCTTGGCTACAACTACCCGGTCGCGGGGAACACCGACCTGCTTGCCCGCGTCGCCTACGAGAGCTACGACGTGGAAGGCGACAACCTCGATGGCTTCAGCGCCGAAGTCGGCGTGCGCAGCGCGCTGGCCCCGAACTTCGAGGGCTACGTCACCGCCGGTTATGAAGACGGCGATGCCTTCGACGGCGACTTCTACGGTCGCGTCGGCGCGCAGGTGAAGTTCAACCAGAACTGGGGCGTGAGTGGCGACGTCAAGTTCGCCGACGGCGATACCCAGTACTTCATCGGTCCGCGCCTGACGTTCTAACCCGCCCGGGTGCAACGGGCCGGTCGTTCCCCTCCGGCCCGTTCTCTAGGTACCAGCGCCAGCTTCACAGCGCTAGACGCGACGTCTCTCTCTCCCCCGAAAACGTCGCGGATTGAAGCCCGGTCCTGCCGGGCTTCCTTTTGTCCAATGCGGTTCGATGGCTTGCAACAAACGCCGTGGAACTACGCAACTCGTGGATGGAAAAAAGCCCGGCTTCGGCCGGGCTTTTTTCTTGCGTGCTTGCAGCACGCGCGTGTCCGCAGCGGCGCGGCGGCGCCGTTGGTTTAGTCAGGGGTGACGACGATGGACCGCAGGGAATTCAGGATGTCGCGGATGCGGAACTGGCTCGCGCTGTTGCTGATGGCGATTGCGGCGATGGCGGCGGGAAAGACGCACGCGGTGGAACACCACGTCAGCGCAGAAGGTTCCACGCTGCGCATGCTGCGCTGAAGCTGAAGCCCGCCCGGCTCAGCCGAACAGGCCGGCCGGATATTCGGGCTTCTGCTCGCGCGCCAGCAGCTGGCGCAGGGCATCGGTGGGCGTGAGTTCGCCGTGCAACACGCGCTGCACGCCGCCGGAGATCGGCAGTTCTACGCCGTGCTTCGCGGCCTGGCGCATGACTTCGTCGGCGGTCTGCACCGACTCGACCACCTGGCCGATTTCACGCACCGCGTCGGCGATCGACTGGCCGCGGCCGAGCGCGAGGCCGAGGCGGCGGTTGCGCGAGAGGTCGCCGGTGCAGGTCAGCACCAGGTCGCCGAGGCCGGCGAGGCCCATCAGGGTCTCGGCCTTGCCGCCGATCGCCTGGTTGAGGCGCAGCATCTCGTTGAGGCCGCGGGTGATCAGGCCGGCGCGCGCGTTGAGGCCCAGCTGCATGCCGTCCGCCACGCCGGTCGCCACCGCGAGCACGTTTTTCATGGCGCCGCCGAGTTCGGCGCCAAGCATGTCGTCGCCGGTGTAGGCGCGGAACGCGGGGCCGTGCAGGACATCGGCCACCGCCTGCGCGAACGTGGCGTCGTCCGAATGCACGGTCAGCGCGGTGGGCAGGCCGAGGGCGACTTCCTTGGCGAAGGACGGGCCGGTGACCACGGCCAGCGGCACGTCCTCACCCAGTACTTCCGCCGCGACCTCGTGCAGGAAGCGGCCGCTGCCGGGCTCGAAGCCCTTGGTTGCCCAGGCCACGCCCGCACGCGCGGGCCGATGGGGCGCCACGGCCCGCAGGGTTTCGGCGAAGGCATGCGAAGGCACCACCACCAGCACCAGGTCGACGGCGCCGACGCAGGCGGCCAGGTCGGTGGTGGCGGTCAGCGTGTCCGGCAGGGCGATGCCCGGCAGGTAACGCGCGTTCTCGTGGTGGGCATTGATTGCCGCGATGCCGGCGGCATCGCGGCCCCACAGCACGGTCGTGCAACCGTGCCGGGCGATCAATGCGGCGAGTGCGGTGCCCCAGGAACCGGCACCGACCACCGCGACCGTTGCGGGCGCTGGCGCTACCACGCGGGGGCCGGAACCTGGGCCTGGATCAGGCGTTGCCGGCGGTCTCGGCGCCGGCCAGGTTGGAACCGTCGGTCGCCTGCTGGGCGGCGCGCTGGCGCAGGCCTTCGGCGTAGAGGGCTTCGAAGTTGATCGGCTGCAGGAAGAACGGCGGGAAGCCGCCGGACTGGATCAGGTCGCTGATCAGCTGGCGCGCGTACGGGTACAGCACGGTCGGGCAATGCACGCCGAGCATGCCGTCGAGCGTGGCGGCGTCGAAGCCGGACAGGCCGAACACGCCGGCCTGCTTCACTTCGGCGACGTAGATGGTCTTGTCGCCGACGGCGCAGGTCAGGTTGATGCCGAGAATGACCTCGTAGGCGTTCTCGTTGAGGCGCTGCACGGCCTGCTGCAGGTTCATCTGCAGCTGCGGCTGGGTCTGCTCGTTGTAGACGGCCGGGGCACCCGGGACTTCGAAGGAGACGTCCTTGGCGTAGATCTTCTCGACCGTGAACACCGGTCCGGTGGCTTCGGTGGCAGTGCCGTTGGCGATTTCTTCGGACATCGGTGTTACTCCAGCAGGAATTTCGGAAAAGACGGCGATTATGGCATGGCCGCATGGGACGGCCGTTTCAGCTCAGGCCGGGCAAGCACACGACTCGACGTGGGGCGGCCGCGGGCGGTTCGCAAGGGTTGCGCGCTCAGTTGCGCGCTCAGTGGCGACCCTTCACCAGCGGCAGGTCGGCCTGCTGCCAGGCGGCGATGCCGCCGTCGAGCCAGTGGACCTGCTCGAAGCCGGCCTTCTTCAGGCGCTTGGCGGCGTCCGCCGAGGCTTGGCCGGTGCGGCAGACGACCACGAGCGGCAGCGCCTTGGCAGCAGTCAGCAGCTTGTTCTCCGGATCGAACTGGCTGAGCTGGACCGACTTGCTGCCGGCGATGTGGCCCTTCTCGAAGTCGCCGCTCGGCGAGAGGTCGACCACCAGCGCGTTGTCGCGGTTGATCAGCGCGGTGAGCTCGGCCGGGCGCAACGCCTTGAAGCCGCGGAACAGGCGCGCGATCTCGGTGTAGATGATCGCCACGGTCAGGCCGACCAGGGCCAGCGACAACATCGGATTGCGTTCGGCGAACGCCAGCAGTTCTTGGAAGTCCACGGGAAGGCTCACTAAATTCCGCAGCCGGGTTCGAAAGGGGCGGCGATTGTCGCCCACGCGCTGCGGGGGCGCAAAAGCGCCCATCTGCCGGCCTCGGGAGTGCGCCTAGCGCGGGATCGCCAGTTGCGCGGCGGTCAACGGGGCGGCGGCCGGCGCGCTGTCGATCAGCGCATTGGCCGGCAACGGCTGGGCCGGATCGTCGAGGTGCGCGGCGACGCGGTCGAGCGCGGCGTACACGTACGGCAGCAGCGGCACGTAGCGCGCGCGGTAGTCGGGCAGCGCGAGGAAGGCGTCGAAGTGCTGGGCATGCCGCACCTGCCAGTAGCGCACGTCGCGGTCCGCGGCCCGTGCGGCCGCCACCCACGGCTGGCTGGTGAACGCCATCGGCACCAGGCCGTCGTCGACCCCATGGATCACCACGACCGGCAGCCCCGCACGCGGCAGGCCGGCCCGCAGTTCGGCGACGCCACGGCGCACGCGGTCGCCGTCGCCACCGGGCTGCGTCCACAACGCCCGCAGGCATTGCAAACCGGCAAGGGTGAAATCGGGCGCCGCGAGTTTGCCGTCGATGAGGCCGACCCCAGCGCCCGGCGGGATGCCGCTGCCATCGGACCACCAGGCCGCGCGTTCGCTGGCCGTCGCCGCGCGCGCGCTGAAGTCGGGATTCTGGGCGGCGAAGCCGTAGCCGCAGGGATGCTCGCCGGCGCCGTAGCGGCCGTAGGCGGAGGCATAGGTCGCCGCAACGGCGCGCCACAGGTCGAAGTCGACCGACAGCGCGCCCGCGCGCAACGCCGCCTCGCTCCAGCCGGAGGCGCGCAGCGCCTCGTGGGCCGCGCGCGCCTGCGCCTTTACTTCGCCTGCGGGCAGCACGCCGGCCGCGGCCAGCGCGGCGCACCGCACCGGCGCCATCGCGCGTGCCTGCGCCGACAGCGGCGAGGCTGGCAGGCCGTCGAGATCGAGCAGGGCGCAGGGCATCAGCAGCGCGGCTTCGGTGGTGAAGTCGTAGAGCGGTCGCGCGCCGGCGACGTTGACGTTGGGTTCGCCGGCGACGACCGCGTCGAGCCAGCCCTGATCGGCACCGCTGCCTTCCAGTTCCGCCGCGCGCAGTACCGCACCGCCGCCGTTGGAGATGCCGACCGCGATCACGCGCGTATTGGCGAAGGTGAAGCCGCGGTGCGGCAGTGCGTCGTTGAGGGCGAGCAGGGCGAATTCCGCCGCCTGCTTCACGTGCCGGCCCCAATCGGCCTCGGGATTGTCCTGCGAGTGCGCGTGCTTGAACGCGACGCCATGCGTGGCGGCTGTCGCCGGCTTGAACGCCAGCGCTGCAGCGGCGTCCGCGATCGTACCGTCGGGCGACACGCCCTGCCCGGCATCGAGATCGAAGTAATCGGTGCCCGCGCCCTTGTCGGTGTAGGCCACCGCGCAGCCCTTCGGCAGCGCCCATGGACCGGCCACGGCGATCGCGCCGTAGATGCCGCGCGAACCCGACGACGCGGCCACCACGATGCAGGGCCTGTCCGCATCGAAGGCATCGGGCAGTTGCAGCAGCACGCGGTGCGGCTGGCGCGCGCCGGGCACGGTGGCGAGCGCACTGAATTCGCGCCCCGGCACCGCGGCGGTGCTGCCATACCAGTCGCCGTACCCGCCGCCGGGCATGAGATCGGCGATGCCACGCCAGTTGCTCCAGATGGCGCGGCGGCGCAGTTCGGCCGCGGTGGGATGGGCGGGATCGGCGAAGGCGGGCGCCGTCGGCGCGCGCAGGCCGTCGCGGCCGAGCCCGGCGGTGAGCAGGTCGTCGCCACCACGGTGTTCGGTCACGCGCATGGCAGAGCTCAGCGTCGCAGTGGTCAGCATCGGTTCGCGCTCGCGATCGTGGCGGTTGGACGTGGCGCAGGCGGCCAGCAGCAGGCCGAGCGCCAGCACGGAAACCAGGTGGAAGCCGCGCGATGCGTCGCGGGCGTGCGGGTTCGATGGCACGGGCAGCATGGTCATGCCGCGACCCTAGCAAGCCGCACCGCTTGCGGCATCGTACTTTCGTACCACGTGGCCGCGGCAACCGCTTGCTAGTCTACGAGTCTCGCCGGCACCCAACTGAGTCGTCCCATGACCCCACGCTGCATCCTCATCACCGGTGCCGGCAGCGGCATCGGCGCCGGCATCGCCGCCGAACTCGCGCGCGCCGGCCACCACCTCGTCATCACCGACGTCAACCGCGACGCCGCCGAAGCTGTCGCCCAATCGCTGCGCGAGGCCGGCGGCTCCGCCGAGGCGCGTGCACTCGACGTCACCTCCGACGACAGCATCGCCGCCGCGCTGGCCGCGCTGTCGCGCCCGGTCGACGTGCTGGTGAACAACGCGGGCCTGCAGCATGTCGCGCCGCTGGAGGAATTCCCGATGGCGAAATGGGAATTCCTGGTCGACGTCATGCTGGTCGGTGTCGCCCGCCTGACCCGCGCGCTGTTGCCGGGCATGCGCGCGCGCGGCTTCGGCCGCATCGTCAACATCGGTTCGATCCATTCGCTGGTCGCCTCGCCGTACAAGAGCGCCTACGTCGCCGCCAAGCACGGCCTGCTCGGCTTCTCCAAGGTGATCGCACTGGAAACCAGCGATACCGACATCACCATCAACACCATCTGCCCGACCTACGTGAAGACGCCGCTGGTCGACATGCAGATCGCCGACCAGGCGCGCACGCGCGGCATCCCCGAATCGCAGGTGGTCAGCGAGGTGATGCTCAAGCCGATGCCGAAGGGCGTGTTCATCACCTTCGAGGAACTCGGCGGGATCACCACCTTCCTGCTGTCGGAGCACGCGCGCAACATCACCGGCCACACCATCGATGTGGATGGCGGGTGGACGGTGCAGTGACGGGATTCATGACGATCACGGGCTCGCCCCTACTCGTCATCCCGGCGAAAGCCGGGATCCATGTTGCTGTTGCCCCCGGCGCGTATCTGTTGGGCACTCGAACGTCAAAGTCAAAATGGATCCCGGCTTTCGCCGGGATGACGGCAAAAAAAAGACGCCTTCATGCCTTCTCTGTTAGTCGCTGACGACCACCCGCTGTTCCGCGCCGCGTTGCGCGGTGCCGCCGCCGATGCCGTCGCCGACCTGCGCGTGCGCGAGGCCGATTCGCTCGACGGCGTGCTCGCCGCGCTCGAGGCCGAACCCGACATCGACCTGGTGCTGCTCGACCTGCACATGCCGGGCAACCACGGCCTCGCCGGCCTCGCCGCGATCCGCGCCCAGCATCCTGGCGTCGCGGTGGTGGTGGTGTCGGCCAACGACGATCCGCGCGTGATCCGCCGCGCGCTCGACCACGGCGCCGCCGGATACCTGCCCAAGAGTTCGGGCCTGGACGAACTGCGCGAGGCGATCCGCAGCGTGCTCGCCTGCGAACAATGGCTGCCGGCCGCACTGCGCGCGACGGTGTCGCGCGCGCGGTCCTCGGCGCACGACGCCGACCTCGCCGCGCGCCTGGCCAGCCTGTCGCCACAGCAGTTCCGCGTGCTGGTGCTGGTGGCGCAGGGCCTGCTCAACAAACAGATCGCCGACCGCCTCGATGTGCAGGAACGCACCGTGAAGGCGCACCTCACCGCCATCTTCGATCGCCTCTGCGTACGCAACCGCACCCAGGCGGGCGTTGTGCTGCGCGAACTGGAACTGAGCGATCCGGCGCGGCAGATCGAGTAAGCGCAGGCGCGGCGTCAGGCGGGCACGGCCGCTTCCGCCAGCCAGTGCGATGCCGGCGCCGGGCGGGCGAACAGGAAGCCCTGCCCGTACACGCAACCCATCGCCTTCAGCACCTCGCACTGGTACTCGGTCTCGATGCCCTCGGCGACGATCTCCGCGCCGAGCGCGTTGCCCAGCGCCAGGATCGCCTCGATCACCGCCGAACTGCGTGGCGCCACGCCCGCCGCGAACGGCGTGATGAAGCTGCGATCGATCTTGATCATCTTCAGCGGGAACTGGTGCAGGTGGCCGAGCGATGAGTAACCGGTGCCGAAGTCGTCGAGCGCCGCTTCGATGCCGGTCTCGCGCAGGCGCTGCAGCGTGGCCGCCACGGCCATGGGATCGCTCAGCAGCGTGCCTTCGGTGACTTCCAGGCGCAGCCGACCTGGATCGAAGCCGACTTCGCGCGTCATCGCGAGCAGGCGGCGATCGAAATCGTTGTACTGGAACAGGCGCGGCGACACGTTGAGCGTGATGAAGCTGCCATCGCGCACCAGTTCGCGTCCCGCTTCCAGCGCCAGGCGGAACTGGCGCCAATCCATGGCCTCGATCAGGCCGCTGTCCTCGGCCACCTTGAGGAAATCGACCGGGGCCAGGATGCCGCGCTCCGGATGCCGCCAGCGCAGCAGGGCCTCGTAGCCGACGATGCATTCGTCGTCGAGCCGCACCAGCGGTTGGAAGTACGGCAGGAACTCGTCGCGGGCCAGTGCCCGGCGCAGCGCCTGCTCCATGTCGAGCACGCCCATCGCGGTCTGGTGCATGGCATCGTCGAAGAGGACGAAGCGGTTGCGGCCCAGGCTCTTGGCGCGGTACAGCGCCGCGTCGGCGTCGTGAAGGATGCGGTCGGCGGATTCGCAAGCGCCGTTGGCCAGCGCGATACCGACGCTCGCCGATACCCGCAACTCGCGTCCGGCGACCTGCATCGGCGCCGCCAGCGCTTCCAGCACGCGCTGCGCCACCTTGCACGCGGTTTCCGGCTGCGCCACGTGCTCGAGCAGGAGCACGAACTCGTCGCCGGCCAGGCGCGCCACCGTGTCGGGTTCGCGCACGCATGTGGCCAGACGGCTTGCGACCTCGGCCAGCATCTCGTCGCCGGCGCCATGGCCGAGGCTGTCGTTGACCACCTTGAAGCGATCGACGTCGATGTAGAGCAGGCCGAAGGCGTCGCGGCCGTCTCGGCGCACGCGGGCGATCGCGTGCTCGATGCGGTCACGCAGGTACACGCGATTCGGCAGGCGGGTGAGTGCATCGTGCATCACCTGGTGCTGCAGCTGGGCCTCGACCTGCTCGCGGACGCGGATCTGTTCGCGCAGCTCGAGGGTGCGGGCCTCGACGCGCTGCTCCAGCTCGGCATTGGCCTGCTGCAACAGTTCGGCCGAATGGCGGCGCTGCAGGCTGCTGGCGATCTGGTACGACACGAAGGTGAGCAACTCGGCATCGCGCTCGTCGTAGGTGCGGCCGGCTTCATAGCTCTGCACCGCGACGACGCCGATCGCCCCTTCCACGCCGAGCAGGGGCGCGCCCAGCCACACCTGGGTGGTCTCGTCCATCCGGGCGGGGTCGATCTCGCCTGCCTCGGCCAGCACACGCGCGCGCGGATGGTCGATCAGCTGCGGCCGGCCGCTGCGCAGCACGTATTCGGTCAGGCCGCGCCCCGCGCGCCGTGGCAGCCACTCGCCTTCGCGCTGGTCGGCGACGTACGGGAACCACACGCTCTCGCCATCGGGAGAACGCAGGGCGATGTAGAAATTCTGCGCATCGATCAGCTCGCCGACGATGGCATGCACGTGGCGGTAGAACGCCGCGCTGGTCTCGTCGAAGCTCGCCAGCGCGGCGATCCGGTACAGCGCGGCCTGCAGGCGTTCGCCGCGTTCGCGTTCGCCGACTTCGCGGCGCAGTTCCCCGTTGGCGCGTTCCAGCTGCTGGGTGCGCTCGACCACGCGCTGCTCGAGTTCGGCGCGGCCGCGCTTGCGCTCCAGCGCGGTGAGGATGTGTTCGGCAACGAACGCCAGCAGCGACATTTCCGCGGTGGTGTAGCAGCGTTCGCCCGTGTAGCTCTGCACGACCACGACGCCCTGGACCGCGCCGTCGCGCATCATCGGCACGCCGAGCCAATCGCTGCTGTCGGCGCCGTGCAGCACCAGTGGCCCCGACAACTGCCGGCGCACTTCCTCGGCCGATCCCATCACCGGGCGCTTGCCGTGGATCAGGTGCCAGGTCAGGCCGCGCTCGATGCGCGCCAGCGGGACCTCGTCGGCCTCCAGCGGCAGCGTGGCATCCATCACGTCGGCGAAGTAGAGGAAGCGCAGGCTGTCGCACTCGCGGTTGTAGAGCGCGATGTAGAAGTTTTCCGCATACATCAGGTCGGCGACGATGCGATGCAGGCCACGCAGCATGTCCGGCATGTCCAGGTCGGAACCGGCCATGTCGGCGATGGCGTAGAGCGAGCGCTGCAGTTTTTCCGCCTCTTCCAGCCGCACCAGGCTTTCGTGCATGCGCTGCAGCCGGAGCAGTTCGCCCAGGCGCGCGCAGATGCTCTCGTCGACCTCGGGGCACTCCGGCACGCCCTGCAGGACCGCGACGGTGCAGTCACCGTCGTCGTGTAGCACCCGCATCGAAGGCGAACTGGCACCCCAGCGCGCCTCGCGCAGGAAATCGATCGTCGCGGCCTCGACGCTGTCGGCGCCCGGGCGTTCCGGGTAGCTGCGGATGTCCAGCGGCCAGCGGGTCGACCAGTGCAGGCTGGCGCCGCGCTCGCACAGCAGGGGCACGTCTTCGAACAGGATCGTCGCCAGTTCCGCCGGCGTGGATGCGCGCAACAGGCGGCTGGCGAGGTCGGCCCGGTGCAGGCCGTCCTCGACGGTTCGGATGTTGCCGACCTGTGGCCCGGCCATTGGATTCCCCCTGATGCGCACGTTGGTTGCCCGTCTGGCAGCTCAGCGCACCAAAGATCGGGGCTGGCGCGAACGCCAACCAAGCGGCGCAGGCTAGGCGGTGCAGTATCGCCGTTCCGTGACCAGGTTCGCCAATTGCCCGCGTCGCCCGCTGCTGCAAACAAACCGTTTGCGCGACCCCCGCTAGCGCACCCGGCGCGCGGCCAGTACCCGGTCCAGCACGGATTTCAATGCCAGCGGCTTGAGCGGTTTGAGCAGCAGCGGAAGCCCGGCCTCGTGCACGGCGCGGCGCACGCCCTCGCCCGGGTCGGCACTGAGGATGACCGCCGGTCGGGCACCGTGGTGCGCGGCAAGGCGGCCGTGCAGGGCCACGCCGGTGTCGTCGTCATCGAGGTGGTAATCGAACAGCCAGGCATCGGCGGGATCGTGCTCGATCGTCGCCAGGGCACCGGTCCCGTGCCCGGCGACGCTCACGCGGCAACCCCAGCCTTCGAGCACGCGTCGCAGCGCTTCCATCGCCAACGGTTCGTTGTCGACGACCAGCACGTGCAGGCCCGGCAGGCTGGGTCGCTGCGGCAGCGACGCCAGCGCCTCGCGCACCTGCGCCGGCGCGACGGGCACGGTGATCGCGAACATCGTGCCGCGCCCGGAGTCGCTGCGCAGGGTCAGCGGCGCGCGCAGCAGCTCGGCGATGCGGTCTGCGATGGCGAGGCCCAGCCCCAGACCCTGGCCGGGCGCATCGCCGCCGCGGCGGAACTCCTCGAAGATCAATTCCTGCTGCTCGTGGGCGATGCCCGGACCGGTGTCGTGCACTTCGATGCGTGCACCCGCACCATCGCGACGCACGCCCAGCAGCACGCGACCGCTGGCGGTGTAGCGCACTGCGTTGGCGAGGAAGTTCTGCAGCACGCGGCGCAGCAGATGCGGATCGGTATCGATCCACAGCGTGTTCGGCACATGGCGGAATGCCAGCCCGCGCTCGGCGGCGAGAGCGCGGAACTCCGATACCAGCGGCTCGAGTACTTCGGCCAACGGCAGCGCACGCCGCTCCGGTACCAGGCCACCGGCTTCCAGCCGCGACATGTCGAGAAGGCCGGTTAGCAGGCCGGTGGTGGAATCCAGTGCGCCGCGGATCTGCGCGAGCGTGTCCTGGGCCTCCGCATCGCGCGGGGCGTGCTGCTCACCGAGCTGCTGCGCCAGCGCCTCGGTGAACAGATGCGCGGCGTGCAGCGGCTGCAACAGGTCGTGGCCGATCGCGGCGAGGAAGCGGCTCTTGGCGTCGTTGGCGGTTTCCGCCTCGCGCTTGGCCTGCTCGAGCAGCGTGGTGCGCTCGCCGACGCGCTGCTCCAGGGTTTCGTTGGCCTGCAGCAGTTCGGACTCGGCGCGGCGGAACGCGGTGACGTCGGTGAAGGTGGCGACGAAACCGCCGCCCGGCATCGGGTTGCCGCGGATTTCGATGACCTTGCCCTCGCCGATGCGGCCATCCGGGTGGTCATCGCCGTTGAAGAACACGCGCTCCGACAGGTGCGGCGAACCGGCACGCATGAACGCCAGCCGGCGCGCGAGTGCGTGCGGCAGGTTGCCCTTGTGCGCCATGCGCTGCAGCGCCCACGCCGACAGCTCCGCGATGGGAGTGCCCACGCGCAGCAGCGCGTCGGGGAAGCCGAACAGTTCGGCATAGCGGCGGTTCCATGCCACCAGGCGCAGCTGCGCGTCGACGACGCTGATGCCCTGGCTCATGTTCTGCAGCGCGGCTTCGAGCACGCGCTGGTTGAAGCGGAAATCCTGCGCAGCGGTATCGACGATCGCGGCGACGGTGTCGAGATCGTGGCCGTTGCCGCCTTCGCGCCGCGCAGCATCGAGCAACACCCGCGCCGAGGCCGAGCCCAGCACGGCGGCGAGTTCGCGCTCCATCGCGGCTTCCACCTCGTGCGGCACCGCGCCGGTGGCGGGCGCAGATACCAATAGTTCGGCGACGCGTTCGCGCGCCAGGAAGCGGCGGCCCGCCGTGCGCAGGGTGGCGGCATCGAGGCCGCGCGATTCGCGCCGCGCGGGCGTGGTGCGCCAGACGGCGACGAGGGCGGTGGTGAGCGTGCCGACGAACAGACTGGCGCCCACGGCGCGGCCGAGGCGGCTCCAGCCGGTCAGGCCGAACAGCGCATCCGGCGCCAGCCATTGCGCGTCGAACGGGCCCGCGCCGACCCAGGCCGGCGTCTGTCCGTGCGAAGTGGCCAGCACCGGCAACAGCAGGCACCACGCCCACACCACGAAGCCTGCAACGATCCCCGCGATCGCCGCGCGCGGCGGCGTGTGCGGCCGCCACACCGCGAAGGCCAGCGCCGGCGCCAGCGTCGCCAGGGCCGAGAAACTCACCGCGCCGACGTCGGCCAGCGCCGCGTTGCCGGCGACGATGCGGCCGTACATCCACGCCAGCAGCATGATCGCGACAATGCCAACGCGGCGCAGCAGCAGCACCGTGCCGCGCAGGTCGCCGCGGTCGCCACGTGTCCACGGCGTGCGCTTCCACGAGCGCCGCAGCAGCCCGGGTGCGAGCCAGTGGTTGCCGATCATCAGGCTCAGCGTGAGCGTGCTGACCACGACCATGCCGATCGCGGCACTCATGCCGCCGAGGAACGCGAACAGGCCGAGGCCCGCATGGCCCTGCGACAGCGGCAGTGCGAGCACGTACATGTCCGAGCTCACGCCACTGCCCAGCAACGCCTGGCCCGCGCGCGCCAGCGGCAGCACCGGCAGCGCGATCAGCACCAGGTAGAGCGGGAACAGCCAGCGCGCCGTGCGCACGTCGCGTTCGTCGCGGCACTCGACCACGGCGATGTGGAACTGGTGCGGCAGGATGAACATCGCGAACGCGCCGAGCAGCACCAGCGGCATGAAGCCGCCGCTGCTGGTCGGCGGCGGCACCGGCGCGGCGGCGGCGGGCAGATCGCCCAGCCCCCACCAGACGAATACGCCCAGCGCCAGCATCGCGCCGAGCTTGAGCAGCGATTCGAACGCCATCGCCAGCACCAGGCCGCGGTTGTGTTCGGCCGCGCTGACCCGGCGCGTGCCGAACAGCATCGCGAACAGCGCCATGGCCAGCGCCACGTACAGGGCGATGTCCTGCCACACCGGCACGGCCCCGCCGTTGCCGCCGCGCCCGGTCAGCACCGCGAAGCTCATCGCCATCGCCTTCAGCTGCAACGCGATGTACGGCACCAGCCCGAGCACGGCGACCAGCGTCACCGTCGCGGCCAGCCAGGTGTCCTTGCCCAGGCGCGTGGCGATGAGGTCGGCGATGGATGTGGCGTTGGTCTCGCGCGCCAGCTGCACCAGCCGCACCATCAGCGCCGCGGCGAGGGCGTACAGCAGGATCGCGCCGAGGAAGGTGGGCGGCAGCGGCCAGCCGTAGCGCGCGGCCTGCGTCACCGTGCCGTAGAAGGTCCACGAGGTGCAGTGCACCGCCAGCGACAGCGCGTACACATGGTTCCAGCGCGCGGCGAAGGCCTGCGGATGGCGTTCGCCGTATACGCCCGCCGCGAACAGCAGGCCCAGCCACAGCAGTGCGGCGAGGACGATCAGGCCCGCGCTCAGCATCGCGAAGCCAGGGTGGAGTCAGCGGCGGCGGACGGCACGGTCACGCGGCGAGGATAGCGTGGTCGCGCGGCGCGCCGGCCGCGATCGCACGCAGGGCGAGGCAAAAAGAAGCGCGGCGACGGAATCGCATCCGCCGCCGCGCAGTCCCGCCAGAGAGAGCAATCGTCAGAACTCGTAGCGCGCGGTCAGCGTGTATTGGCGCGGCGCCCCGTAGAAGCCGGTATACACACCGAGCGCCTGGTTGAGGTTGTAGCCGGTGGTGCGGTACTCCTCGTCGGCCAGGTTGCTGCCCTGCAGGGAGAACGACCAGGCATCGTTGAGCGTCCAGATGACGCCCGCATTGATCAGGCCGTAGGCGTCCTGGGTGATCGGCGGCCGCCCGAACGGCGCGATCGGCGGCGTGACCGTGCGGATGATCTCGGTGGTGGCCGTCACTTCGGTCTGGTAGCTGTAGCCGATGCGCGCGGACAGGTTGCCGCCGCCGGCCAGGTCGGTACGCCACTCGACGTTCAGCGCGCCGGAGAAATCCGGGGCGTTGGTGAATTCCTGCTCATCGGCGATGTCGATCGTGGTGCGCGTCAGCGGATCGAAGAATGCGAACTCGTCGTACTTCGCATCCAGCCAGGCCAGGTTGCCGGCGACGCGCCAGTGCTCGTTCGGCAGCCACTGGTACTCGGCCTCGAAGCCGTTGATCGTGCCCTTGCCGGCATTGGTGAAGTCGCCGAAGAAGCCGCCGGTCGGCAACGCAGTGAACACCGACAGCTGGATGTCCTTGTACTTGTTGTGGAACGCGGCCAGGTTGAGGAACAACGTCGAATCGAGGAAGGCCATCTTGCTGCCGACCTCGAAGCTGTCCACGACTTCGTCATCGAACGGCTCGGCCGAGCGCGGCACGGTCGTCGCCTGCGCACGGATGTTGAAACCGCCCGACTTGAAGCCGCGCGACGCCGATCCGTACACCATGATGTCCGGGGTGATCTCGTAGTCCAGCGAGATCTTCGGCGAGGTGTTCTTGAAGTTGATGGTCTTGTCGAAGTGCGCGGCGGCGGGGTCGTCGGTCGGATTGGCCGGCGTGCAATCGCGCTGGGTCGCGAACGTGGCGCTGGTGTAGCAGCGGTTGAGCACCTGGGCGCGCTTGTCCTCGTCGGTGTAGCGCGCGCCGACATCGAGCTTGAGTTGCTCGGTGAGGTCGAAGGTCCAGTCGGCATAGAACGCGACGCTCTCGGTGCGCACGATGCCCTGGGTATCGCCAAAGGACAGGTTGAAGAAGTTGTTGAGGACCTGCCCGCCGGCATCGCCGTTGAAGGCATAGATGCCCATCACGCCACGGGCGCGGCCGCCGGCGTCGTAGTTGGCCTGGACCTCGTGGCTGACCTGCTGGTCGCTATAGAACGCCTTGACGTCGGCGATCTTGGACTGGGTGGTATCGAAGTCGATGTTGGTCTCGGTGTCGGACTCGCGCTTGGCCAGCACGTACTTGAACGCCCAGTCCTCGTTGGCGCGCCAGTTCACCGTCATCGAGGCGCCCTTCATCTCGGTGTCGTTGATGTTGGGCATGCCGTTGCGCACGTCGTAGCGCGAGTCCAGCGGCAACACGCCCGGCACGAAGCGGTTAGCTTCCAGCATCTTCGCGCCGCGCACGCCGGACTGGTCGTCCATCCAGTCGAAAGCGAACTGCACGTCGAAGTTGTCGCCGGCGTAGGCGCCGAGCTGGCCGCGCAGGGCGAGGATTTCCTTGTCGCTGACGTCCTGGTGGGTGACGATGTTCTCGCCGAAGCCGTCGCGGTTGAGGCTGGCCACGGCGATGCGGCCGCGCAGGCCGCTGTCGGCACCGCCGATCGGGCCGCCCACGGCCGCCTTGACGTCGAGCTCGTTGTAGTTGCCCACGGTGATCGAGGCGTTGCCGTCGAACGCGTGCGGCAGCCCGCGCGAGAGGTACTTGATCGCGCCGCCGATGGTGTTCTTGCCGTACAGCGTGCCCTGCGGGCCACGCAGTACTTCCACTCGGTCGACGTCGAACACGTCGAGCAGCGCGCCCTGCGGACGGGCGATGTAGACATCGTCCAGGTAGATGCCCACGCCCGGGTCCACGCCCCATAGCGGATCGGACTGGCCGATGCCGCGGATGTAGGCGGTGACGGTGCTGCTGGAGCCGCGCGCGGCGTAGATGGTCAGGTTAGGCACCAGCGCGTCGAGGTCGGACAGATCCTCGACGTTGAGCTTGTCGAGCGCGTCGGCGGTGAAGGCAGTAACGGCGACCGGTACTGACTGCAGCGTTTCCTCGCGCTTGCGCGCGGTGACGGTGACGGTGCCCAGGTTGGTCGCCTTGGCGTCCCGGTTGGTGGCACCCGAAGGAGTCGCGTCCTGCGCCCACACCACCGGCGAGGAGAGTGCCGACACCAGCACCGAACCGATCGCCAGACTCAAATACTTGCGCTTCATCGCGTCCCTCCTACGGGTACGAAGTCATTGCGGCGGACCCCTGCCACCGTTTCCGCAAGGCTAGGGCCGGTTCTACGGGGGCGGCATCGTACCTTCGGACAATGGGCCGACCGCGGCGCGGTCACGACACTCGCGGCCTAGTGGAGCGCGCCGACTGCGGCGCGCGTGGAGTCGTGGATGTCCTTCCTGATCGTCTTGGCCGCGCTGTGTTTCCTGATGGTGGTGGCCTACCGCGGCCACAGCGTGATCCTGTTCGCGCCGGTGGCGGCGATGGGCGCGGTGCTGCTTACCGATCCGACGCTGGTGGCGCCGATGTTCACCGGTTTGTTCATGGACAAGATGGTCGGCTTCCTCAAGTTGTACTTCCCGGTGTTCGTGCTCGGTGCGCTGTTCGGCAAGCTGATCGAACTGTCGGGTTTCTCGCGCTCGATAGTGACCGCCACCCTGCGCGTGTTCGGCGCCGGCCGCGCGATGCTGTCGATCGTCGCGGTGTGCGCGCTGCTGACCTACGGCGGGGTGTCGCTGTTCGTGGTGGTGTTCGCGGTATATCCGTTCGCGGCGGAACTGTTCCGCCAGGGCAACATCCCCAAGCGCCTGATACCCGGCACCATCGCGCTGGGTGCGTTCACCTTCACCATGGATGCACTACCGGGCACGCCGCAGATCCAGAACATCATCCCGACTTCGTTCTTCGGCACCGATTCGTGGGCGGCGCCGCTGTTGGGCGTGACCGGTGCGGTGTTCATCCTCGTCGTCGGCCTGTCCTACCTGGAATGGCGCCGCCGTGTCGCGCTCAAGCGCGGCGAGGGTTACGGCGATCCGGCCACGCTGGTGAACGAACCTGCGGCTTTCGCCGGCACCGCACTCGCCCATCCCTTCGTCGCGATCCTGCCACTGGTGCTGGTGGGCGTCAGCAACAAGCTGTTCTCGGTGCTGATCCCGCACGGTTACGGCAGCAGCCACGAGTTCACCCCGGCGGTCATCGGCAACGCCGCGCCGGTGGTGCAGGAGATTTCCAAGGTGGCCGCCATCTGGGCGGTGCAGGGCGCGCTGCTGGTCGGCATCCTCACCGTGCTGGTGTTCGCGTGGCGGCCGGTGAAGGCGAACTTCGCCGAAGGCAGCAAGAGCGCGATCGGCGGCGCCCTGCTCGCGTCGATGAACACCGCGTCCGAATACGGCTTCGGCGCGGTGATCGCCGCGCTGCCGGGCTTCGTGGTCGTCGCCAATGCGCTCGCCGCGATCCCCAACCCGCTGGTCAACGAAGCGGTGACGGTCACGGCCCTCGCCGGCATCACCGGTTCCGCCTCGGGCGGCATGAGCATCGCGCTGGCGGCGATGGCCGACAGCTTCATCGCCAACGCGCAGGCGGCGGGCATTCCGATGGAAGTGCTGCACCGCGTCGCGGCGATGGCCTCGGGCGGCATGGACACGTTGCCGCACAACGGCGCGGTCATCACCCTGCTGGCCGTGACCGGCCTGACCCACCGCCAGTCCTACAAGGACGTCTTCGCGATCACCGTGATCAAGACCCTGGCAGTGTTCGTGGTGATCGCGACCTATTACGCGATGGCGTGAGCGCCGGCCGTGCGCATGGATTTAGTGCACACCACGCCGGCATTCGCGCGTCGCGTTACTGGCCGTCCCAAAGATCCGGCAGCGGGCTGGTCACCCACCACGCCTTGCCTTCCTCGTCCCAGCGCCAGGTCTCGCGGTAGCGGACGACGCGCTCGGCCATGGTGTGGCGGTTGATCACGCCGATCTCGATGTCGCGCACGGAGGTGCCGGCTTTGAAGTCGGTGCTGGTGCCGGTATCGCGGTACGAGGAGATCTGCACCTGCTTGTAGCGTTCCAGCTGCAGCGGCGTCACTTCGAGCTTCTCGCGCACCTTGGGATCGATCATGTTCATCGCCCCTTCGAAATCGCCCCAGCGGATCGCGCCCGACCACGCGTACTGCGACTTGTCGAGCTTGTCGCTCTGGGGCCCGAGGGTGGTGCAGGCCGCGAGGGCGAACAGGCACAGGACGAAGGCCGGCTTGCAGAGGGCTCGGAGCAGACGCGTCATGCGGGGATTCCCCAGGATGGATGCACGCATCGTAGCGCGCCCCGGCCCGCTGCGACTGCGACGCAAGCCCACGCGCCGCCGCGCTTGATCAAAGGTTGGTGGCGGGCTACTTCAGAATCGCGACATACCGCGCGGTGAAATCAGTAGCGATGCCCCCATCCGGCAGCAGCGTGCGTGCCACCAGGCCGATACGCGCACGCCCACGGCTGCGCAGGGTGGCGATGAATTCATCGGGATCGGACTCCGCCGCGGGTTCGGCGCTGACGTCGAGATCGGCGAACAGCGGCGCGAGGTAACGGATCTGGCTGTCGGCGACGAAAATGTCGGCATGTAGGCCCGCGCGTTCCACCAGCAGCGAGACCACGCCCCACGAGGCCAGCGTCATCATCGACGCAAGGCTGCCGCCGAAGGCGCAACCCTTGTCGTTGACGTGCACCGAAAGGGGCGCGTGCAACTGCAGGCGGCGGCCGTCGTAGCCGGCGATGGTCAGTTGCATCGATGCCACCGGCGGCATGGACTGGTAATGGACGTGGAGCTGTGCGAGTTCGGCGCTGTGGGGCATGGGGGAGACGCGTGCTAGTAAGCTGCGCGCATGTCCCGGCGCAGCACCCCGTCATGGTATGTGATCTCGCTGCGTCCCCGCGGCGAGCACGCTGCATTGCGCCGCGCGGCCGCACGATACGGTGCCGGATTGATCGCGCTGTCGCCCTGGAAGCTGCAACTGCGCGATGACGCCGCGGCGCGCGCGGTCCTGCGCGCGGCACTGGCGGCACCCCACGTCGTCTTCACCAGCCCGACCGCGGTGCGCGCGGCGCATGTGCTGCAACCTTTCAAGCCGCGGCGCGGGCAGCATTGGTGCGCGGTCGGCGCAGGCACGGCGGCGGCATTGCGGCGCGCCGGCGTCGACACCGTGCATGCGCCCACGCGCATGGACAGCGAAGGCCTGCTCGCCTTGCCGCCACTGCAGGACGTGTCCGGCGCCGACGTGGGGCTGGTGACCGCCCCCGGCGGCCGCGGTGAGATCGCCCCGGCCCTGCAGGCGCGCGGCGCGCGGGTACTGCGTGCGGACGTGTATGCGCGGGTACCGGTTCCGCCATCCGCGCGGGTGCTGCGGCAGCTGCGCGAGTCGGATGCGCCGCTGGTGCTGGCGATCAGCAGCGGCGAGGCATTGCAGCTCGTTTTCGCCGCGCTTCCCGTCGATCTCGCCGCGAAACTGCGCGGCGCGCGCGTGGCCGCCGCCAGCGAACGCCTGCGCGTGTTGGCGCAGGAGTTTGGCTTCGCCGACATCGTGGTCGCCCGCGGTCCGCGTCCGGCGGACCTGGCCGCCACGGCCGCGGCAGCGCTTCCGGTAGCATGAGACCCTGATCACGGATCCTGATCAGGAGCAGCGCCGCATCGTGGCCATGTCCCCCGAGCAACCTTCCGCGCCCCGCCGCAGCCGCACCGCGCTGTGGCTGGTACTGCTGCTCCTGCTGGCTGCCCTGGGCGGCTATGCCGGCTGGCACCAGTGGCGCGCGCGGGAACAGGCCGCCGTCAACAGCACGCAGCAGCAGGTCGACGCGCTGTCGGAACGACTCAACGCGATGCGCACGGAGCAGCGCGCGCAGGCACGCCGCCTGCAGCAGGCCGATTCGCTCAACCGCGTGCTGCGCGACGAACTCGACGGCATCACCCAGCGCGCAGCGCTGCTCGAAACCAGCGTCGAGCGGCTGGCCGACTCCGACCGCCACGGCGCGCAGGCACTGCGCCTGGATGAAACCGAAATGCTGCTGACGCTCGGCAGCCAGCGCCTGCAGATCGCCGGCGACCTCGATGGCGCGCGGCGCGCCTATGCCCTCGCCGCCGGGGTGCTCGACGGCATCGACGATCCCGCCTACCTCAGCCTGCGGCAGACGCTGCTGCAGGAACGCACCGCGCTGGATGCGCTCGGCGCCGATCCGCGGGTGCGGGCGATCGCGCAGCTCGATGCCTACACGCAGACCGTCACCGCGCCCGGCGGGCGTGAGGAGCGCGCCCGCGACGAGCGCGCGCCATGGTGGCAGCGCGCCTTCGGCAACCTGCTGCAGGTGCAACCGACCGACCGCGCCGTGGCGGTGCAGGCGGCCGACCGTGCGGCGGCGCTGGCCGGACTGCAACTGGAGATCTCGCTGGCGCGCGCGGCCGCCGAACGCCGCGACACCGCCGGCTATCGCGATGCCCTGCGTCGCGCCGACACCTGGCTGCAGCGCCTCGCCCCGGACTCCGCGGCGCGCACGCAACAGCGGGCGCAGCTGCAGGCGCTGGCGGCGCTGCCTCTTTCACTTTCCGTACCCACGCTCGGCAGCACCCTGCAGCAGCTGCGACAGCTGCGTGGGCGCTAGCCGGTCGCGGCGTATCGCCACGTCGTCGGCCAGACGACGAGCATGATCGGACTTCGCCTTCAGGTGCACGCGCCATGAACCTGTTCCGCAACCTGCTGTTCTGGATCGCCCTCGCCCTGCTCGGCGCGCTGGTCGCCCAGGTGCTCGTGCAGGATCCAGGTTACGTGCTGATCCGCTATGGCGGAACCGACTACAGCACGACGCTGGCCGGGGCCTTGCTGATCGCCATCGCCGTGCTGCTGGGAGCGTGGCTGGCCTGGAAAATGCTGAGCCTGCCCTTCGTCGCCTTCCGCCGTCATCGCAAGAAACAGGCGCGGGCCCGCCTCACCGACGGCCTGCTCGCCGTCGAACAGGGCCACTGGGCGCGCGCGGAGAAATCGTTGCTGCAGGCGTCGCAGAACGAGGACGTTGCCGCGATCGCGCAGCTCGCCGCCGGCCGCGCCGCACGCGAACGCGGCGACCTGGCCCAGGCCCGCCAGTACGTGGAACCACTGCGCACCCGGCAGCCGGCCGTGCACGCCATCGCCGTGGCCGAACTCGCGCGGGCCGAAGGCCGCCCTGCCGATGCGCTCGCCGCCCTCGACGTGCCCGCTGCGCAACCGCTACCGCCGCGTGGCGTGCTGCTGCGTGCGGAAACGCTGGCCGCGATGGGCCGCGCCGGTGAGGCCTATGGCCTGCTCGGTGCGCTGCGCCAGCAGCAGGTGCTCGGTCCGGAGCGCCTGGCCGCGCTGGAAGCGCAATGGGCCGAAGCGGGCCTGCGCGAAGCGGCCGATGCCAACGTGCTCGCCGATCGCTGGGAATCGCTGCCCAAACCGTTGAAGAGCGATGCCCGCACCGTCGCCGCCTACGCCGAACGCGCGGCGGCGTTGCGCTGGGACGACGCGGCCGCGAAGAGCATCGAGTCCGCGCTGGACGCGAAGTGGGACGAATCGCTGGCCGCGCTCTATGGCCGCCTGCCCGTGCCGCAGGACCGTGCGCGCCTGGATGCACGCCGCGCCATCGCCGAGCGCTGGGCGCAGGCGCGACCGACCAGTCCAGCCCTGCTGGTGAGCCTGGCCCGCATCGCCATGGCGCAAGGCCAATGGCCACAGGCGGAAGGCTTCCTGCACCGCGCCCTGGCGCAGGGTGCGGGCTCGGAGGCGTGGGAGGAACTCGGCCACGGTTTCGCCGCGACCGGCGACGAGAGCCGCGCGCGCCAGAGCTACGTCAACGCCTTGCGCGCCGCGCGCGGGGAAACGGTGAGTGAACTGCCCGGCCGCGACATGCGGCAGCGGATCTTCGACCAGGCCGCGGTCGAGGACCGCGACGAACACGGTGTACCGCGGTTGCGCACTTGAACGGCAGCGGCAGCGCCCCGCTCCCATCGAAACGCTTCCATCGAAACGAAAAAGGCGCCGCGAGGCGCCTTTTATCATGTCGATGCGCTCCGGCGCGCGCTCAGCGCTCCAGGATCGCGACCACGCCCATGCCGCCCGCGGTGCAGATGGACACCAGCGCACGGCCGCCGCCGCGTTCCTTCAGCTGCTTCGCCGCGGTGGCGACGATGCGCGCACCGGTGGCGGCGAAGGGATGGCCCGCGGCGAGCGAGGAGCCGACCGGATTGATCTTCGCCGGGTCGATGCGACCGAGCGGGGCGTCGAGGCCGAGGCGACTGCGGCAGTAGTCCTCGCTCTCCCAGGCACGCAGCGTGCACAGCACCTGCGCGGCGAAGGCCTCGTGGATCTCGTAGATGTCGAAGTCCTGCAGGGTCAGGCCGTTGCGCTTGAGCATTTCCGGCACCGCGATGGTCGGCGCCATCAGCAGGCCTTCGCCGTGGACGAAGTCGACCGCGGCCACGTGCGCGTCGCGCAGGTGGCACAGCACTTCATGGCCGCGCGCGGCGGCCCACTCTTCCGAGGCGAGCAGGCACGCGGCGGCACCGTCGGTGAGCGGCGTGGAGTTGGCGGCGGTGAGCGTGCCGCGACCGGAGGTCTTGTCGAACGCCGGCTTCAGCGACGCCAGCTTTTCCAGGGTGGAATCCGCACGCAGGATGTTGTCGCGCGCCACGCCGCGAAAGCTGACGACAAGGTCGTCGAAGAAGCCGCGCTCGTACGCCGCGGCCAGCTTCCTGTGCGACGACAGCGCCCACTCGTCCTGCGAGTCGCGCGCGATGTTCCATTCCTTGGCCATGTCTTCGCAGTGGTCGCCCATCGACTTGCCGGTGCGCGGCTCGGCGACGCCGGGGAAGTCGGGCTTGAGTTCGCGGAAATGGAAACCCTTGAAGGCGCGCAGCTTGTCCTGCGTGGTCTTGGCCATCGCGGCATTGAGCAGGCGCCGGCGCAGGTGCCGGCCGTACACGATCGGCACGTCCGAGGTGGTATCGGAGCCGCCACCGACGCCGACCTCGATCTGGCCGGTGGCGATCTTGTTGGCGATGGCGACGATGGTGTCGAGCGAGGTGCCGCAGGCCCGCTGCATGGTGATGCCCGGCGTCAGTGGCGAGAGGCCGGAGGAGAGCGTGGCTTCGCGGCCGAGGTTCCAGTCGCTGGAATGCTTGATCACCGCGCCCATCGCGACTTCGCCCAGCTGCTGCCCGTGCAGGCCGAACTTCTCGACCAGCGCGCCGAGCGTGCGGACCGACATGCCGAGGTTGCCGACGTCCGCGTAGGCGGTGTTCTGGCGGCAAAACGGAATACGGACGCCGCCGAGCACGGCAACGGGACGGATGGATCGCATCGGGCACCTTCGGATGTGGGGGGACGCGGCCGCGCGGAGCGGCCTGGTCGGAACGGCTATCTCGAAATCCACACCGTCCGCCATACTCTTGCGGACGGTGACAATGGTCGCGAGTGTAGCGCCGCCTTCGGGCGCGACCAACCGCACGGCCGACCATTTCCAGCCCGCCCAGCCTCCGCCCGACTTCGAGATCCCCCACTCCGCATGACCAGCGCCATCGACGACGCATCCGCCCGCCGCGACACCGCCCAGCCCGTGCACGTCCTCGGCGCGTTGGCGCTGGAGCTGCGCGGCGATGCCGCGGTGGCGCGGGAAGCGCTCGCCCAGGCCACCGCCGGCGAGCTGGGCGCCCTGATGGCCCGCGACCTGGCCGGGTTCGCGCCGGAAGCGGCGCAGCTGCAGCTGGTCATGGTGGGCGCGCATTACGATCCGGTCGAACTGCTGCGCCCGGGCTGGGCCCTGCATCGCGAGCTCGACCAACTGTCGGCCCGCGCGCCGGGCGACGCCGCCGGGCGGATCATTGCGTTCGGTGCGCACGACGGGCAGCTGCCCGGGGCGCTGACGCCCTCGCCCGACCATGCCGGCGGCCCGCTGCGCCTGGTGCCCTTCATCCTTGGCGGCGCGGACGGCCTGGTCGCACATGTCGGCGACCGCTTCGAACGCGAACTGATCGAACGCGGCATGGCCGGCGCCGCCACCGCGCTTGCCGCGCAGGAGGCGTTCGGCATGCAGATCGAACACGCGCGCTACCTCACCGCGCACGATCTCGCGGCGATGACCGCGTTGCAGTACGAGCACGCCGGCCTCGCGCCGCTGTGGCCGGTGCTGGAAACCGCCCTGCTCGACCCCGACGGCGAAGCCTGGCTGGATGCGCCGCCGGAGCCACTGCTGCATTACGCCGACGGCGAGGCGCGCATCGCCATGTTCGAACCGCGCGCATGGAAGCAGCGCTATGCCGCCGGCGCGCCCTGCGATACGCCGGACAGTCGCGCGAAGCTGGAACGCCAGCACCAGCACTTCCAGGCACGGCAGAGACAGATCGCCGCGGTGCTGGGCGCGCACGGCGTCGCGGTGAACTTCGTGCATTGCGCCGAGGACGAGGACCCGCGCGCGGCGTTGTAGCGCGTGCCGGCAACTCACCTGCCTCCGCCCTCGCCGCGGCGCCGGTTACGGCACCAACTGGATCACACCGCAGGCCACGCGCGCCCCGGCATTGCCGGCGGGTTGCGTGACGTAATCGTCGGGCATCGCATGCACGACGATCGCGCGCCCACCGATGTCGGTATCACCGCCACCCAGGCTCACGCCGAGCGCGTGGACGTCCACGCGCGCCACGCCGCGGGCGTCGGCGACGAAGTTGTCCATGTCGCCGCCATGGTGCGGTCCGCTGCCGACGCGGCCGTGTGGTTGCTGGGCGGGATTGAAATGGCCGCCGGCGCTGATGGCGTCGGCCGCGCTGCAGTCGCCCTTCTCGTGGATGTGGATGGCATGCGTGCTGCCGGGCGCGAGGCCACCGATCTCGCCGGTGATGCGCACGCCGTCGTCGATCGGCGCGGCGGTGAGCTTGCCGCTGACCAGGCTGCCGGAGGCAGGCGTGAGCGTGATGGTGGCGCCCTTCGCCGTCGAAACGGCGGGCCCGGTCGCGCGCGACGATGCCGAGGAGCCCGGCGACGACGGCGTACTGGCGCAGGCCGCCAGGGCGAGCAGGGTGGCCGGGACTGCCACTCGGAAAACAAGCGCGGTTCGCATGCGGGATCTCCTGGGGCGGGGTCGCCCGAATCTAATCCAAAGCCGCTTCGCGCCGTGTGTGCGCCGGTCAGCGCCGCTTGCGCCCCGTGCCCAGCTTGCGCGTCAGGGTGTTGCGGCCCAGGCCCAGGCGGGCGGCGGCCTCGGCCCGGCGTCCGCCGGTGTGTTCCAGCGCCACGTCCAGCAGGACGCGATCGAAGCGCTCGCGCGCCTGGGCGTGGATGTCCGCGCGTCCGGCCGCGAGTTGCGCCCGCGCCCACTGCGCCAGCGCCGCATCCCAAGCATCGGCTGCAGCGGCGTGGTCCGCGACCGCGGTACTCGCCGGCAACGCGGTCTCGACATCCGCCGCGCCGATGTTCTCGCCCGGCGCGAGGGCGGCCAGGCGCCAGCACAGGTTTTCCAGTTCGCGCACGTTGCCCGGCCAGTCGTAGGCAAGCAGGCGTTCGATCGCGGCCTTGCCCAGGCGCTTGGGCGGCATGTCGAAGCGGCGCGCCGCGGCGGCGAGGAAGCGCGTGGCGAGCAGCGGCACGTCGTCGCGGCGTTCGCGCAGCGGCGGCAGGCGCAGGCGCACGACGTCGAGGCGGTGCAGCAGGTCGGCGCGGAAGCGGCCTTCGCCGACCAGCGCTTCCAGGTCCTGGTGCGTCGCCGCGATCACGCGTACGTCGACCCGGATCAGTTCGCGGCCACCGACGCGGAAGAATTCGCCCTCGGCGAGCACGCGCAGCAGGCGCGTCTGCAGCGGCAGCGGCATGTCGCCGATCTCGTCGAGGAACAAGGTGCCGCCATCGGCCTGCTCGAAACGGCCCGGGTGGCGGCGCGTGGCGCCAGTGAAAGCGCCGGCCTCATGGCCGAACAGTTCGCTCTCCAGCAGCTCGGACGGGATCGCGGCGGTGTTGAGCGCGACGAAGGGCTTGGCGGCGCGGGGCGACTCGCGGTGCAGGGCACGCGCCACGAGTTCCTTGCCGGTCCCGGTTTCGCCGGTGATCAGCACCGACAGCGGCGCCTGGGCGAGTCGGCCGATGGCGCGGAACAGCGCGCGCATGGCCTCGGTGGTGCCGACCAGTTGCGGACCGTCCGCGCCCACGTCGTTGCCGTTTTCGCCCGGCACGTCGGCGCCCGTCCCTGCGGACGCCGCCGGTGCGCCGTTGCGCACGGGCAGGGCCCGCGCGGCGAGCGCCACGGCGTCGTCGAGGTCGAACGGCTTGGACAGGAATTCGTGGGCGCCGCCGCGGAACGCGCCGGCGGTGCTGGCGATGTCGGTATAGGCACTCATCACGATCACCGGCAACTCGGGATGCGTGGCCTTGAGTTTTTCCAGCAGCACCAGGCCGTCGTCGCCGGGCATGCGCACGTCGGTGAACAGCAGGTCGGGCGCAGCGCGCGTGCGCAGCGCGGCGAGTGCGTCGGCGGCGTTCTCGAAGCCGTCGACGTCGTAGCCTTCGTCGCGCAACGCGGTGGCGAGGACGAACCGTACGCTGCGGTCGTCATCGACGATCCAGATACGGGCCTCACGCGCCATGGGGGTTGCCCTCGTGGGTGTCACCTTCCAGAGAGATCGGCAGCAGCACGGTGAACACGGTGTGGCCCGGTCGCGAGCGGTACACCAGCGAACCACGGTGCTCGCGCGCGACCTGCTGCGCGAGCGCGAGGCCGAGGCCGCTGCCTTCCGCACGCCCGGACACCAGCGGCAGGAACAGGCGCTCGGCCAGTTCCTCCGGCACGCCACGGCCGTCGTCGCTGATCTCCAGGCGCAGCGCCAGCGCATGCGGTTCGTCGCCGATGCGCGCGGCGTGCTCGGCACGGGTGCGCAGGGTGACGTTGACCGCACCGGCTTCGATCGCGTTGCGCACCAGGTTCCACACCGCCTGGGTCAGGCGGTCGGCATCGCCGGTGAGTTCGGGCAGGCTGGGGTCGTAGTCGCGGGTGAGCTTCACCGCCCAGCCGGCGTCGGCTTCGGCCAGGCGCAGCACGCGTTCGAGCACTGCATGGATGTTGAGCGGTTCGTGCGGGCGCGCCGGCGTCGGCGAGAGCAGGCGCTCGAGCAAGGCGGTGAGGCGCGCGACCTCGGCTTCGATCAGGGCGACCAGTTCGCGCGAGTCGCGGTCGTCCTCGCTGCTGCTGGCGATGCGGCGCGCAAGCAATTGCGCCGCCCCCTTCAGCCCCGCCAGCGGATTGCGCAGCTCGTGGGCGAGGCCCTTGAGTGCGGCCGACAACGCGGACGGCAGGGCGACCGCGGGATCCTCGCCGGGGAATTCCTCGACCGGATGCGCCTCGACCAGCCACCCGGCTTCGG
The DNA here is from genome assembly GCF_054049835.1 of Lysobacter sp. P5_B9. NCBI lineage: Bacteria > Pseudomonadati > Pseudomonadota > Gammaproteobacteria > Lysobacterales > Lysobacteraceae > Lysobacter > Lysobacter sp. P5_B9. The sequence goes on along the minus strand of NZ_JBFULP010000004.1, from coordinate 255,658 downwards.
TGCGCGACAGGCAGACGTCGGCGAAGCGCGGTTCGTCGTGGCCGGGAAACGCCAGCGCGAGCCGGCGCAGGCGGGCGAAGTCGCGCGGTGTTTCGCCGGATTCGGCGAGCGCGCGCGACAGCATCTCGCCATCCACTTCCAGGGCCGCCAACGGCACGCCCGGCAGGCGCCGACTGCTGACCCCGAGCCAGCGCGCCAGCGCCGGGTTCGCCCCGAGAATCACGCCGGCCGCATTGGCCCAGGCCAACGGGGTCGTCAGGCTGTTGCTGTCGGGAGCCGGGGCCGTCATTGCACCATCTTAGTGCAAAGACACGCCTGCACATCCGGAGGCGGGTGCTTCTGTCGGCTGGCTAATCGCATGCCCGCCTCAGTGCTCGTACGCCGCTTCACCGTGCGAGGAAATATCCAGGCCTTCGCGCTCGGCCTCTTCGGACACGCGTAGGCCGACGGTGTACTTCACGACCACGAAGCTCACCAGCGCGACCGCGCCCGATACCAGCACGGTCACGCCCACGCCCTGCAACTGGATCCATACCTGATGGGCGATGTCGTAGTCGGGCGACGCTGTTTCGCTGACGTAATCCCATACCCCCGCGCCGCCGAGCGCCGGCGACGCGAACACGCCGGTGAGCAATGCACCGAGGATGCCGCCGAGGCCGTGCACGCCGAACACGTCGAGCGCATCGTCTGCTCCCAGCAGTCGCTTCAACCCGCTCACGCCCCACAGGCACGCCACGCCGGCGAGCGCACCGATGACCAGCGCGCCGCACAGGCCGACGAAGCCTGCAGCGGGCGTGATCGCGACAAGTCCGGCCACCGCGCCCGAGGCCGCGCCGAGCATCGATGGCTTGCCCTTGCCCATCCACTCCAGCGCGGTCCAGCCCAGCACTGCCGCTGCGGTGGCGAGGAAGGTGTTGACGAAGGCCTGCGCTGCGATGGCATTCGCTTCGAGCGCGGAACCGGCGTTGAAGCCGAACCAGCCCACCCACAGGATCGACGCGCCGACCATGGTCTGCGTCAGGTTGTGCGGCTTGATCGCCTCGCGGCCGTAGCCGATGCGCCGGCCGGTGAGATAGGCACCCACCAGGCCCGCGGTGGCGGCATTGATGTGCACGACGGTGCCGCCGGCGAAATCCAGCGTGCCCTTCGCGAACAGGAAGCCGGATCGCGCCAGCACGCCCGGCACGGCGGCGTTGCTGGTGAACGCGTCCGGCCCGGGGAAGAACCACACCATGTGCGCCATCGGCGCGTAGGCGAAAGTGAACCACAGCACGGTGAACACCAGCACGCCGGCGAACTTCACCCGTTCGGCGAAGGCACCCACGATCAGGGCGCAGGTGATGCAGGCGAATGCGCCCTGGAACACGAAGAACACCAGCTCCGGTATGTACACGCCCTTGCTGAACGTCGCCGCCAGCGCACTGGCGGTGAGTCCTTTCGCGAACAACCGGCCGGTGCCGCCAACGAACGCATTGCCCGGCGTGAACGCCAGCGAGTAGCCATACAACACCCACAACACCGCCACCAGCGCGAACACCAGCAGGCACTGCATCAGCACCGACAGCACGTTCTTGCTGCGCACCAGCCCGCCGTAGAACAGCGCCAGGCCCGGCAGGGTCATGAAGATCACCAGCGCCGAGCACACCAGCAACCAGGCGATGTCGCCCTTGTCGACTGTCGGTTGTGCAGCGTGCGCCGCCTGCTGGGCGAATGCGATCCCCGGAGCGGTGAGCACCAGCACGACGGCGATTGCGACACGACTACCCCATCCCGCGCGCTGCCGCCCGTCCGGCCTGCGGATGATCGCGGTGATCGGCTGCATCGCTCGGCTCCCATGGCTGTCGGTAAACGCTTGCGCCGGCGATCGCCTTCAAGCCACATGCGCTCCGCGCCCGTGGCGGCATGGCGGTGGCATGCGAGTGACATGGCGAAGGCGGCGACGCGTTTCGCGTGCTGCAGCCCGCAGGGATGGCCGCGGGTAGGCGTGGTGCGCGTTCGCGGGGACGGCCGCGAAGGGAGGTGATGCACTCGCAACGAGGTGCGAGGTGGACTCAGTCGAGCCGATACATCCAGGCGTGCAGGGATCGCCGCACGCCGGAGTTGAAGCACGCGGCATGGGGAACGGCCATGCCGCGCTGTTACCGGTGGAGCCGCCCCTCTCCGCCAGGAGAGGGGCGTTGACGCAAAGGAACCTGGAACCTTAGATCGTGTAGTACATCTGGTATTCGAGCGGGTGCGTCGCCGCGCGGAAGCGCGTGACTTCCTGCATCTTCAGCGCGATGTAGCTGTCGATGAAGTCGTCGGTGAACACGCCACCGGCCTTGAGGAATTCGCGGTCCTTGTCGAGCGCTTCCAGCGCCTGGTCGAGCGAATGGCACACGGTCGGGATGTTCTTCTCTTCTTCCGGCGGCAGGTCGTACAGGTCCTTGTCGCTCGGCGCGCCCGGGTCGATCTGGTTCTTGATGCCGTCCAGGCCGGCCATCATCAGCGCGGCGAAGGTCAGGTAGCCGGAGTTCATCGGATCGGGGAAGCGGATCTCGATGCGGCGCGCCTTCGGGTTGGACACGTACGGAATGCGGCACGACGCGGAGCGGTTGCGCGCCGAATAGGCCAGCATCACCGGTGCTTCGTAACCCGGCACCAGGCGCTTGTAGCTGTTCGTGGTCGAGTTGGCGAACGCGTTGATCGCGCGGGCGTGCTTGAAGATGCCGCCGATGTACCACAGCGCCATCTGCGACAGACCGCCGTAGCCGTCGCCGGAGAACAGGTTCTGGCCGCCCTTGGCGAGCGACTGGTGCACGTGCATGCCACTGCCGTTGTCGCCGACCAGCGGCTTGGGCATGAACGTCGCGGTCTTGCCGTTGCGGTGGGCGACGTTCTTGATGATGTACTTCATCGTCAGCAGTTCGTCGGCCTTCTGCACCAGGGTGTTGAACTTGGTGCCGATCTCGCACTGGCCGGCGTTGGCGACTTCGTGGTGGTGCACTTCGACTTCGATGCCGACCTGCTCCAGCGTCTTGCACATCTCGGCGCGGATGTCGTGCAGCGAGTCGAGCGGGGCGACCGGGAAGTAACCGCCCTTCACCATCGGCCGGTAGCCGGTGTTGCCGCCTTCGTATTCGCGCCCGGAGTTCCACGCCGCCTCTTCCGAGTCGACATGGAAGAAGGTGTGGCCCATGTCATTGGCGAAACGGACGCTGTCGAAGATGAAGAACTCCGGTTCCGGACCGAAGAACGCGGTGTCGGCGACGCCGCTCGACTTGAGGTAGGACTCGGCGCGCTTGGCGATGCCGCGCGGATCGCGTGTGTAGGCCTGCATGGTGGCCGGGTCGAGGATGTCGCAGGTCAGGACCAGGGTCGGATCGGCGGTGAACGGATCCAGGAACGCGGTGGAGGCGTCGGGCAGCAGGACCATGTCCGATTCGTTGATGCCCTTCCAGCCGGAGATCGAGGAACCGTCGAACATCTTGCCGTCTTCGAACAGGCTGGCCTCGACGATCGACTTGGGGAAGGTCACGTGGTGCTGCACGCCGCGCATGTCGGTGAAGCGCAGGTCGACGAATTCGACCTTGTGGTCCTTGATGAGTTTTTCGACGTGTTCGAGGGACATGCTGGGCTCCGGGGCTGGGATCGGTGGCGGTGGGCCAAAGCGGCCCGTCGGGATCCTTCAACGCAAGCGGCGTGCCAAGCTTTCGATCCGCATAAGCAGCTGATCTGCAAGGGTTTCACCCCGAGGTCAATGACTCGTGCGCGCCAACTTGGGGCGGAATATCCGCAGTCGCACCGGATTGGTGCGATCGCGCCCGTCGGCTATGCTTGCGCGCCTTCGCCGGGCCGGCCGCGTGCGCTGCCTGGCACGACGGCGCCCACTTCGACATCAGTCCATTGCCCATGTCCAACCTGTTCGCCGCCCTGCTGCTCGGGATCATCGAAGGCATCACCGAATTCCTGCCGATCTCCAGCACCGGCCACCTGCTGATCGCCGAGCGCTGGCTCGGGCACCGCAGCGACCTGTTCAATATCTCCATCCAGGCCGGCGCGATCCTCGCCGTGGTGGTGATCTACCGGCAGCGGTTGTGGGACCTGGCCACCGGCTTCTTCAGCGAGCATGCAAGCCGCGACTACGCGGCCAAACTCGCCGTCGCCTTCGGGGTCACCGCGGTGCTCGGCCTGGCGATGAAGAAACTCGGCTTCCAGTTGCCCGAAACCGTCACGCCCGTCGCCTGGGCGCTGGTGATCGGCGCGGCGTGGATGGTCGCCGCCGAACACTTCGCCGCGCGTCGCGCGGCGGTGCTGGGCGAACGCGCGGCGATCACCTGGACGGTGGCGCTCCTGGTCGGCCTGGCGCAGGTGGTGGCCGGCATGTTTCCAGGCACCTCGCGCTCGGCCGCGACCATCTTCGTCGCCCTGCTGGCCGGTACCACCAGCCGTGCGGCGGCGACCGAATTCGCCTTCCTGGTCGGCATACCGACCATGTTCGCCGCCACTGGCTACGAGCTGATGGAGGTGATCGGCACGGGTGAAGCCGCGCACGAGGACTGGCGCGCGCTCGCTGTCGCCTTCGTCGCCTCGGCGATCACCGCCTTCGTCGCGGTGAAGTGGCTGCTGCATTACATCCAGAACCACCGCTTCACGGCGTTCGCGGTGTATCGCGTCGTCCTCGGCGTGGCGTTGCTGCTGCTGGTGCCGGCTGGCCAGTAGTTTCGAAATCTTCCAGGGGGAATTCACCATGACGGTCAGGAATCTTGTTGGCGCCTTCGGCCTCGCGATCGCGATGCTGGCATCCGCCCCGGCCAGTGCCGGCGTCTACAGCGATGATCTCGGCAAGTGCCTGGTCAACGCCTCCTCGGCCGAGGAGAAGCAGCAGCTCGTGCAATGGATGTTGTTCTCCATCGCCTTGAACCCGACCATCCAGCCGTACGCGAACATCACACCGGCGCAGCGCGATGGCGCCAACAAGGCCGTGGCCAAGCTGTTCGAGAAGCTGCTTGGCGAGTCCTGCAGCAAGGAAACGCAGCAGGCGATCAGATACGAAGGCAACACCGCCTTTGCGGAATCGTTCAGGCTGCTTGGCCAGGTGGCCGGCCAGGAGATGTTCGCGTCACCGGACGTGGCTGCCGGCTCGGCGGAATTCACCAAGCACCTCGATGTGGAAGCGCTGCAGAAGAAGCTTGGTCTTCCCGTCAGGTAAGGATTGGCAGCGCGTGGAAGCCGCGCTTGTCAGTCCTTGACCGTGGGATTGAGCGAATAGGTGCCGTAGATCGCGGTTTCGTCCAGCACGTGCCCCTGCATCGCCTGCAGGACGTCATTGGCGGTGAAGCGTTCGGGCACGTCCAGCTTCGCCACGTCCAGCGCGAACAGGCGGAAGAAGTAGCGATGCAGGCGCAGGTCATGCGGCGGCGGGAACGGGCCGTCGTAGCCGCGCCAGTCGCCGCGCATGTCGGCGTCGTTGGCGAACCAGCCGGTGTAGTCGTTCAGGCCCTGGCGGCTGCCCGCGGGTCCCTCGGGCGCGGCCTTGCCGTGCGCGACCACGCCGTCGCTGCAGCTGCCGGCGGCGAGCGTGCGCACGTCCGCGGGCACATCGACCATCGCCCAGTGGGTGAAATCGGTGCGCGGCTGGTCGGCCGGGATCTGCGCCGGCGCGATGTCGGTCGGCACGTCCGGATCGATGCACAACAACGCGAACGATTGCGTCCCCGCTGGCACATCATCCCAGGCCAGGTGCGGATTGCGGTTGGCCGCGAAACCGTAGCCGTCGGCCGTCGGCTGGCCGGCGGCGAATTCGGCGGGGACGCGCGCGCGGTGCGCAAAGCTGTCGCTGTGGATCTTCATGGTCTGCGCTCCCGGGTGGCGTGGAAAACAGTGCTTGAAGGCCACAGCGACCGCGTCGCGGCACAGTCGCTGCGGACGGCGCGTTGCGACGCGCCGCGGTGATCAGTTTTGCGGATAGCCCAACCGTACCGCGACCGGCGTCAGCATGGCGAATGCCGCCGACAGCGGTTCGGCATACGCGCGCCAGTGGCCCGGGGCGAAATGGCGGATGCCCGCGCTCGGCATCGGCGCGAGGTTGATCTCCAGGGCCTCACCTACCGCCGTCGCCAGGGCGACCGGGTCGTAGGCGATGTCGTCGAGCTTGAGCAGGCGATGCGGGAACAGATCACCCGCGTGCAGGTCGGCCACCTGCGCCAGCGCGTCCGCGAGCCAGCGCGCCGCGGCTTCCGGCGAGGGCACGGCGAAGCGCTGCGGCGCGTCGAACGCCAGCCATTCCAGCAGCATGTCGCGCGGGTCGCGCACGGCGATCATCAGCACCGCCTCGGGCAGGTGCGGGCGCAGTGCATGCAGCAGCGCGTTGTCCCACAGCGCCAGCCAGTCGAAGATCTGGCCATCGTGGATGCCACGGGCCGGCAGCCCGGCGCGCCATTCGTCGACGAGGGCCTTGCCATCGAGGCGGCCATCCAGCAGTTCGAACGGCGTGTCGTAGCGTTGCAGCGGATCAGTCGGCGGTTGCGGACCATAACGGTCGACCCGCACCGGTCCGTCGGTGAAATCGAAGTTCAGGGCGATGCGATCGACCAGCGAACCGGGCGCGCCCCACAACAGCAGGACGCCGGGGGCAGGATCGGGCAGCGGCGCCAGCGGGGGCAGGTCGCCCAGGGTTGTGGTCAACGGCGGCAACGGCGCGCGCTGGTCGGCGGCGTCGGCATGCAGCGCCGCCCAGGTGGCCGCGGCTTCCGCGGTTTCGCCGGCGGCATCGAGGCAGCGGCCCAGCAGCTGGCGCAGCAGCGGGCGGGCGTCGGCCGATTCGGTGCGCGCCAGCAGCTCGCGAACGCGCACGACCGCGGCGGCCGGGTTGTCCTTGAGCAGGCGATCGACGATGCGCAGTTCGGCCGGCGCATGCCCGGGCGCCATGGCGACGATCTGGTACGCGATCGCATCGGCTTCCTCGGTCTCGCCGGCGTGGTCGTGGATCGCGGCGCGGGCCTGCAGCGGAAGGATGTGATCGGGTCGGGCTTCGAGCCAGCGTTCCACCACCGCCAGCGCTTCAGGGCCGGCGAACGCCTCGAACAGCAGGCGCGCGCGCCACAGCTGGTCGTTTTCCGGGTAGTTCGCCAGGGCGGCATCGAGGGTGGTGCGCGCGTCCTCGGCGGCATTGCCGCGGCGCCACGCCTCCACCAGAGCTTCCAGGGTGCGCTGGTCGTGCGGCATGGCGGCGAACGCCGCCTTCAGCGGCTCCAGCGCGCGCTCGGAGCGACCGGCTTCGAGTTCGAGTTCGCCCACCACGCGTTGCAGGCCCGGCGTGACTCCGTCGCCTTGCAGCAGCGCGGCGGCTTCGTCGGCGGCCTCGGCGGCACGGCCCTGGCGACGGACCAGGTCGGCGATCAGGCCGCGCAGCGCGACCGAATCGGGCTGGTGCTCGAGCTGCTTGCGGAAGGCCTGCTCGGCGAATGCGTAGTGGCCCTTGGCGATGTAGGCGAAGCCGAGCGCGTTGCGCACCGTGACGTCGTCCGGCGCGGTCTGCGCGGCCTGCGACAGGATCGCCAGCGCGCGGTCGGCATCGCCACGGCGCAGCATCACCATGCCTTCGATCGCGGCGACCAGCGGGTTTTCCGGCGCGATGCGAGCGGCGAGCTTGGCGGCGCGTTCGGCTTCGGCGAGGTCGCCGCGCGACAGCGCCAGCTGGCCCTGGATGATGTAGGCGGGGAACTGGTTGGGGTCGAGGCCCACGGCGCGGGCGAGGGCCGCCTGCGCACCGTCGAGCTGGCGCGTATCGAGCAGCAGGCCGGCGCGTTCGACGTGCAGGCTGGCGTCGTCGGGCGCCAGCGCGAGCGCGGCGTCCACGGCGCCCAGCGCGGCCCCGCGATCGCCGCTCAGGTGCAGGGCGGCGCCGAGCAGGCGGTGGGCCATGGCGTCCTGCGGGTTGGCGGCAACGGCATCACGGGCGGCGGGCAGCGCCTCGGCGGCGGCGCCACGGCGCAGCGCGTCGATCAGGGTCTCGTACATGGGTGTGCTTCAGTAGGAATTGCAGGGAGTCGGCGATTGTAAGCCGCGCGGCGAACGCGCGCGGGGCCGGCCGCTGCCGCTCAGGCCGCTGGCGCCTGGGCGGTGGTTGCCAGCCGTTCGGCGACCCAGCGTTCGGCGAATCCGTCCAGCCGTGCGTTCTCGAGGAAACCGCAATGACCGCCCCATGGCGCGATCTCCAGCCGGGCAGTGGGCGGCAGCTGGAGGTGGTGGAAGTCTTCCACCGGGATCACCGGGTCATCGGTGGCCATCAGGATGCTCACGGGCACCTGCAGGCCCGCCAGCCGGCTGCCGGCGATGGAATAGCCGTCGAAGTAGTTGTCGAGGGTGCCGAAGTCGGTGTGGCGTTCGACCAGCCATTGCGTCAGCGGGCGCATGCGCAGGCTCAGCACCTGGCTGTCGAAGGCATGCAGCTGCGGGAACAGCGCGCGCTTGCGCGCCAGCGAGCTGCGCCACTTGCGCTCGAAGTACCACATGTACACGCGCATCCCCTGCTCCATCGCCTCCATGGTGCGCGCCGGGTCGAGCACCGGGCACACCGCGGCGACGTGGGCGATGTCGAGCCCCGCGGCCGGCGCGCGCAGCGCCAGGCGCAGGGCGAAGTTGCCGCCGAGCGAGTGCCCGGCCACCACCAGCGGCCGGCGCGCGAAGCGCCGCGCGACATCGCAGGCCGCGCGCACGACTTCGTCGATGCGATTGGAGTGGAACAGGCCTTCGTTGAGATGGTGGGTGTCGCCGTGGTCGCGGAAATTGAGGCGGAACACCTCGAATCCGTGGCGCAGCAGCTGCGCCGCGGTCAGGCGCATGTAGCTCGAGTCGGCGCTGCCTTCCCAGCCGTGCAGCAGCAGGGCGAGGCCGCGTGGCGGCACGCCGGGGATTGCGCTGTGCACGCCCTGCAGGCGCACGCCGTCGCCGCCATCGATCAGGTGCACCGTGTCGACCGCGCCGCAGGCGCGCAGCGCGCGTTCGCCGTGCAGGCTCCGCAGCGCGCTGGTGCCCAGCAGCGACTGCACGTGCGCGTTGCGCAGCCAGCGCGACGGACGATAGTCGGCGACGGTCAGCATCGGCTGCGGCGGCGCGGCTGGCGCTACGGATTGGAGGGTGGCGGCCGCGCTGAAGTCCTCGAGCAGGTTGCGTTCTTTTGGATCGCCGCTGGTGCGCTCGGCGTCAAAGCCCGCCTCGAACCCTGCATCACGTCCCGTCACTTCAGCCTTCCATCGCCGCGATGATGCGGCCGCGCGCCAACTCGGCGATGCGCCGGCGGCCATCGGCCTCGCCCGGCGCGATCGGTTCGAGGAAATGCACCTCGGCCAGGCGCGCGGGTTCGCCGAGCAGGCGCACGAAGTTGCCGAAGAAATTTTCGCGCGGCTGGAAGGCGACCACGTGCTGCGCCGATCCTCCTTCTCCATAACGCAAAGCCACCGGCTGTACGGGCACGCCCGCCTCGACCGCCGCCAGGAAGATGCGCGCGTGGAATGGCCCGATCTCGCGGCCGCCGCGGGTGCCGCCCTCGGGAAACACGCCCACGCTGCGGCCATTGCGCAGGCGCGAGAGCATTTCGTGCAGCACGCCGCCCAGGGATTCGGTGCTGCCGCGGGCGTGGAAGATGGTTTCGCCGCGCTGCGCCAGCCAGCCCACTACCGGCCAGCTCTGGATCTCGCGCTTGGCGACGAAACCCATCATGCGCTGGCTGTGCAGGGTCTCGATGTCGATCCAGCTGACATGGTTGGCGACGAACATGGTGGCGCCCGGCAGCGGCGTGCCGACGCGGCGCAGGCGGAAGCCGAATACGCGCATCAATCCCGCCGACCATGCGCGGATGGCGCGATGCTCCAGCGATTCGTTGCCCCAGCGCAGTGCCGCGGTGACGGGCGTGGTCAGCAGCATCGTCAACGGCAGGTGCACGACCAGATGCCACGCCAGCATCGGCACGCGATAGAGGTATCGGCAGGCGCGCGCCACTCGCGCCCCGGGCGCGAGGGCGCCGGAAGTGGGGGACGGCGCAGTCATGGCACGCACGATACCGGGTTAAGGCGGCAATACGGGAGTCGATGTTGCGATCTGCCGCATTACGCGGGTGCAGCGCCGCTCCGACCCGCGCTAGGGCCGCCCCACCACCGCCAGCGTCAGTCGCGAGATGCACACCAGGCGCCCGGCTTCGTCCTCGATGCGGATTTCCCACACTTGGGTGCTGGCGCCGACATGCAGCGGCCGCGCCGTCCCGGTGACGAAGCCCTCGCGCACGCCGCGCAGGTGGTTGGCGTTGATCTCGATACCGACCACGCCCTTGCCTTCGGAAGCGCACAGGCCGCCGGCGGTGCTGCCCAGGGTCTCGGCCAGCAGCACCGAAGCGCCGCCGTGCAGCAGGCCATGGGGCTGGAGGGTGCGCGCATCGACCGGCATGGTGGCGCGGACGAAATCGGGGCCGAGCTCGATGAACTTGATCCCCAGCGGGATCATGGCCGTGCCCTCGGACATGGCGTTGAGGTCGGCGAGGGTGGTGTCGCCGCGAAACAGCGGCCGGCTGGGACGGGGGGCGGGGTCGGTCATCGCCAGACGATACACGCTGCGGTGAGGCCGGCGGACGGTACTACCGGCCAGCGCGCAGGGAGAGGGAGAAGACCTGCGCGCCGGCCGGGACCGCGCCCACGGAGAGGGGACATCCTTGTCAGGTGCAGCCTTGTCAGGTGCAGCCTTGTCAGGTGCTGCCTTGTCAGGTGCTGCCTTGTCAGGTGCTGCCATCGCGCGGGGGCGGCGCGATGGCGCGGAAGTCAGGCACAACGGAACAGCGGGGCAAAGCCGTTGCTGGTGTAGCGGCGGTCGCGACCGTAGCCGCTGCTGTTGCCATAGCCGACGCCGAAATCACGGTCGCGGTGCACATGGCGGATGGGGGCGGCCTGCGCGGCGCCAAGGGCGGCCACGGCAACGGCGGCCAGGGTGTCGGGGGTGGGGCGGGTTTCGGTGGAAACGGTGTTCATGACGATCTCCTCGGGGCTGGGCGGGGCGGCGAGCACAGCCACCGGAGTGGGTGCGCGTTACGCGCAGCGGAACAGGGGCTGGAAGGCGCTACTGGAATAGCGGCGGTTGCTGGCGTAGCCGCTGCTGTTGCCGTAGCCGACGCCGAAATCGCGTTCGCGGTGCAGGTGGCGGACCGGGGCGACCGGGGTGGCGGGGGCGGACTTGGCGGAGTCGGCGCGGCGGGCTTCGAAGGTGCGGATGTTCATGGCGGTTTCCTTGGGGGCGGGGGTGTGTGGCTTGGTGTGTTGGTAAAGTACAACACCGCATCGATAATTCACCTGTGCCGGAAGTCACCCCACCGACGGCCTAGGGGTCACTTCCGACGGAACTCCCTGATTCAGATGCCTTTTCGGTCGGGAGCGTTGCTGTGACTGATGGCCTACTCCCCTATCCGGGGGACGCCGGCGGGCGGATTCAGGTCGATTCCGGGGCGGCCGGGGCCACCGAAATCAGGACGCCCAGCTCGCGGCCGGAGTGCGGATCGCTCGAATACGGGTGCGTCTGCGCCAGGAACCCGGGTTGCGACCGGACCCGCGCGAGCCAGGCGCACACCTGTGGATAGGCCTGCAGCGGAAACCCGGCCTCGTCCGCCCGGCTCGTGTAGGCGAACAACGCGATATCGGCGATGCCGTAACGGTCGCCCGCAATGAAGTCGTGCGTCGCCAGTTCGCGCTCGAGGATCCCCAGCGCGTTGCGGCCGGCGCTGCGCTTGAGTTCGACCAGCGCCTGCGGCCGGCGCGGCAGCTTGCCCGTCAGGGTCCAGTGCCGCAGCGCGCCGATCTGGCTTTCCACGCGCTCCTGCTCGAAGCACAGCCATTGCCACACCTTGGCGCGGGCGAACCCGTCATCGGGCAGGTACGGCGTGCCCTGGGCGAGGAACATCAGGATCGCGTTCGATTCGGCGAGGCAGCGGCCGTCCTCCAGTTCGATCGCGGGCACGGTCCCGGTCGGGCTGATCGCACGGAATTCGGCGCTCGCGCCTTCGCCCTCGAAGATGCTGACGTGACGCGTGCGGTATGGGCGCTGCACGTGCGCGAGCAGCTGTCGCACCTTCCAGGCGTTCTGCGAAGGCGGGTAGTCGTAGAGCGTGAGCATGGACGGACTCGTCTGGGGAGGAGGCGCCAGTGTCCGCAGCCCGCGCGCGCGGCGATATCCGATTCCTGCGCCGGCGCGCGCACGCACGTAAAATCGCACCATGACCATGCAAGACCTGCCGCTGGGCCGCCACGTCGATTACCCGCGCGAATACGACGCCGCGCTGCTGTTCGCGATTCCGCGCGCGCTCGGCCGCGGCCACATCGGCATCGATGCCGACAGGCTGCCCTTCATCGGCAGCGACCGCTGGCATGCGTACGAACTGAGCTGGCTCGATGCGCAGGGCAAGCCGCGCGTGGCGACGGCGACGTTCGAGGTGCCCGCCGACTCCCCGCACCTGATCGAATCCAAGTCGCTCAAGCTCTACCTCAATTCGTTCAATGCGACGCGCGTGGATAGCGACGCGGTCGTCCGCGAACGCATCGCGCGCGACCTGTCGCACGCCGCGGGGGCCCCGGTCGCGGTCAGCTTTGGCCTGCCGCCGATCGACGAGAGTGAAGCCGGTGAATCGATCGACGAACAGGCCGTCGCCATCGACCGCTACGGCCCGCCCGACGCCACCCTGCTCGCCGCCGATGCCGGCGACGTCATCGAGGAAACCCTGAGCAGCGCGCTGCTCAAGTCCAACTGCCCGGTGACCGGCCAGCCGGACTGGGCACGCTTGGTGATCCGCTATCGTGGTCCGCGCCTGGATCGCGCCGCCCTGCTGCGCTACCTCGTCTCCTTCCGCGACCACGCCGAATTCCACGAGCAGTGCGTCGAACGCATCTTCACCGACCTGCTCGCACGCACGCGCCCGCAATCGCTGTCGGTGGAAGCGCGCTACACCCGCCGCGGCGGGCTCGACATCAATCCGTGGCGCGCCACGGCGGACAGGCAACGGCCACCCGTCGGCCGCGACAGCAGGCAGTAGGAAGCCGGTTCAGTTTTTTCCTTCTCCGCCATATTTCCTTAACAAGGATCGTGCCACCGTTGCCCACGTCGACAAGACACAGGGGAGGAGCCCCTCCATGAGCAACGAGAAGAAGCCCGACTTTTCCAACGTGCAAAGCGGCTCGGGCAGCACCGAGCAAAGCAAGCCCGATTTCTCCAATGTGCAGTCCGGCGCGTCCTCGACCGAGCAGATCACCGGTGGCGGCGGCGGTACCGGCGGCGCGGGCACAACCACATACACGGTGGCCAAGGGCGACACGCTCTCGCACATCGCCAAGGCGCATTACGGCCAAGCCAGCAAGTGGCACGCGATCTTCGAAGCCAACCGCGACCAGCTCGACGATCCGGACAAGATCTTCCCCGGCCAGGTGCTCAAGCTCCCGGCGAGCGAAGGCTGACCTTCGGACGCTTCGCATCTCGTCTTCGCACCTCGCCGAGCCCACCGGTTTCGAAGCCTCGTTCAAACGCACGCCTGCCTCGACCTGTTTCGACTCCGCTCCTTTCTCACCGCACACGTCTCCTTTCTCACCGCACACGTCGTCACCGCACAAGTCGTCATCGCACAAGGAACGCACGCATGAACAACCGCAACCGCATCTCCTCTGTCCTGCTGATCGCGCTGCTCGGCACCATCGCCCTGGTCGGCTGCAAGAAGAAGGAAGAACCCGCCCCGATGGCGACTACGCCGCCGCCGGCCACCACTCCGGCTCCGGCTCCGGCACCGATGCCCGCCCCGATGCCCGCCGGCGCATCGGTCAGCACGGTCGATCTCGGCAGCGCCGTGGGCGCCGACATGAAGGTGAGCGCGCCCAAGACCACCTTCGCCCCGAAGGACACCATCTATGTCTCGATCGGCACCAGCACCAGCGACCCCGCCGCCAGCGTGCCGAGCAAGCTGGGTGCGAAGTGGACCCACGTGGACAGCAACCAGACCGTCAGCGAGGACACCCGTGACGTCACCCTGACCGGCATGGGCAATACCGAATTCCACATCGCCAAGCCCGATGGCTGGCCGACCGGCAAGTACAAGGTCGACGTCATGCTCGACGGCAACGTCGTGCAGACGCGCGAGTTCGAGGTCAAGTAAGCACCGTCTCTCTCCGCCCCGCTGCTGGCGGGGCACTGAAGTCCGGGCGCGACGCACAATGTCGCGCCCTTTTTTTGTCCGCCCTCGCCGGGTTCAGCGCGCCGGGAATTCGCCGTCGAGGTAATACCAGCGTCCGTCTTCGCGCACGAAGCGGCTGATCTCGTGCAGGCGCACCGCGGCCGCGCCGCCCACCCGGTAACGCGCCACGAATTCGACGGTGGCGCGATCGGGGTCGAGCAATTGGTGCCGCTTGACCTCGAGCCCGAGCCATCGCGTCGCGCCGGCATCGCCGAAATCGAGCGCCTGCGGCCGCGTGGACGCATGCCAGGTCGCGAGCAGGTAGGCCGCGTCGCCACGCACGTAGGCGCTGTAGCGCGAACGCATCAGCGTTTCGGCGCTCTGCGCCACGGCATCACCGCGATGCAGGGGCGCGCAGCATTGTGCATAGGCACGCGCGGACTGGCAGGGACACGCTTCGGTCGCGTTCATCGCCGCATTGTCGCGGCGAGGCGCGGCTGGCGTCATCCGTCCTGCGTGGCCACGTCCCATGTGCCAACGGGATCGCGCACCCGCGGCAACGCACATCGGCGCATTGCCGGTGCCGGCGCGCCAGCGCGGCCGCGAACGACTACCCTGTGCACCCCCGTACCTCGCCCCCTCCGCCATGAAAGTCCCCAGCTACCTCGACGATGCGCAGATCGAACGCCTGTCCGACCTGCTTGACCAGCGTGCCGTGCCGTTCAAAGGCTTCAACCTGGAGGCGCTCGATGGTTACCTCTCGGCCCTGGCGGTGTCGCCTGAAGACGTACCCGTCGCCGAGTGGCAGCCCGCGGTGTGGGGCAAGCCGCCGCGCTGGGCCGACGAGGCCGAACGCGCGGAAGTCGAAGCGCTGCTGCTGGGCCACTGGAACATGGCCAGCCAGCGCGTGCGCTTCGACGACGACGACCTGCCCGAACACCTCGCCCCGCTGCTGTGGCTGCCGGAAGAAGCCGAGGCCGAGCTTCCCGATGAACTCGATGTCGGCCGCGACTGGGCCTTCGGCTTCTTCCGCGGCGTCGAACTGCGCGAAGCCGCGTGGGAAAAGTGGCTGGACGAACACGACTGGATCGAGGAGATCTTCGCGCGCCTGGACCAGCTCGCCAGCGGCGAGGTGATCGGCGAGGATCCCGAGGCGCCGGGCACGCCGGTCGGCTATCGCGAACGCCTGGAAGTGATCGCGTCGTTGCCGGGCATGCTCGCCGACCTGCACCACCACCGCATCGACGCGCTCACCCCGCGCGAACCGGTCCGCAAGGACGCCACGCCGGACCGCAACGCGCTTTGCCCATGCGGCAGCGGCAAGAAGTATAAGAAGTGCCACGGCGCCTGAGCTGAGCCCAGGCAGGCGCGAGCCGCGAATGCCAGTGACGCTCCCATGGCGCCGATGCGCGCTGGCAGCGATGTCACGCGCGGAAGGCACGCACCGCCTGCACGCGGCGGAATCGACGCGATTACGCGCGATTACTTCCGGGCCACGTCCGCCGACTTCTTCTGCACGACCGGCTTCAACGGCAGCAGCAGCCCCGCTGAGTCCACCGCCGGCAGCAGTCCACGCCGGTCCGCGGTCGGGCTCTGGCCGGGACACTTGGCGTCGGGGAAGCCGAAGCGCGGCTCCAGCGCGCGCCCGCATTCGTCGAGCACCTCGAAGGCCTTGCCCGGTTCCAGGCATTCGCCTTCGAACGCACGCAGCCATGCGTCGCGGCGGCGCGCGAAATCCTCACCACAACTGCGAGTGACGCGGATGCGATCGAGGTCGTCCTGCACCGCGTTGCTGCCGGACAGACCGTACTCGCGCAATTCGGCCTCGCTGAGCAGGCGCAGGCGGCGGTTGGCGACCGTCATCATCAGGTCGGCGATGCGCGCATCGGCGCCGTTGCGGGCGAGGTAATCACGCACCTGTCCGCTGACGTCCTTCAATTCCGCGCTGAGTTCGGCGCGCGACGTCGCCATCGACTGGTCGCGGAACAGCCGGTGTACGCCGACTTCACCGGCGATGGAACGCGTATCGCCACCGGCCAGGATCAGCACGCACGAGCTGTGGCAGTACGAGCCTTCGCGCACCCAGATCGCCCAGCGCTGGTCGGCCATGCTGTCGCCGGCGCGGATCGCCTCCTCGACGTGGCCGCCGGAGGAACTGATGTCGAGGATGCGGACCGGGATCTCCATGCGGTCGGCGATCGCCGACAGGCGCTGCATCAGCGCGGTGAAGCCGGCGTCGATCTTGCCTTCATAGCGCACGCGCACCACGCCCTTGGGCTGGCACGGCGTGAGCGCGTCGACGACCGCGAAGAAGGTCAGTGCCCCCAGGGCCTCGCCATCGCCGAGCGCGGCGTAGTCGTAATCGCAACTGATCCACGCCTGGCCGGCGTCGAGCTCGGCGGTGGGCCAGTAGGTGGTCTTCAGATAGTCGGCCGGCGCCATCTCGGTCACCGGCGCGGCGGAGATGTGCCGGGCGGGGCCGGCGCTGGCGGCGTCCTCGGCGAGGGTGACCGGTGCCTGCACGGGCGCCTGTCGCTGGCAGGCAACAGCGGCCAGCCCCAGGGACAGCAACAAAAGACTTCTTGCCAGTAGACGTTTCAACATGAGCACATCACCAAACCTGCGATACCGAAGCTGCACCGCCGTTGCCAGTACACCGCGCCGGCGCCCGCGCGGCAAGATGTTGTTGTGCCTTTGTGAAGGCGTAATTGTGAATCCGTGCAGTCAGTTTCCGGTCTGTGCATGAACATGCTTTGACCCTGTCCAGATGAACGCGGGTATCCGGCGGACCCGGACGCAACGGTCCGTTCCGGAAGCGCCGCACCGCTTTGCCCCGGCCTGCCTGAACCGCGACAATGGCGGGTCTGCCCGCCCGCGGTCCGCGCCGCCGGCCAGCCACGGCCACGCGCCGCCCCTTTCGAACGACCGAGCCTGCGAGCCCCCCTCATGTCCAATGCCCCGAAGATCCTCTACACCCTGACCGACGAAGCGCCGTTTCTGGCCACCGCGTCGCTGCTGCCGATCATCGAGGCCTACACCGCCCCCGCCGGCATCACGGTGGAAACGCGCGACATCTCGCTCGCGGGCCGCATCCTCTCGCACTTCCCCGATTTCCTCCGCGACGACCAGAAAGTCGCCGACGACCTGGCCGAACTCGGCCAGCTCGCGACCACGCCGGAAGCCAACATCATCAAGCTGCCCAACATCAGCGCCTCGGTGCCCCAGCTGCTGGCCGCGATCAAGGAGCTGCAGCAGCAGGGCTACGCGCTGCCGGACTACCCGGAGGAACCGCGCGGCGAGCGCGACAACGAGATCAAGGCCCGCTACGACCGCACCAAGGGCAGCGCGGTGAACCCGGTGTTGCGCGAAGGCAATTCCGATCGCCGCGCGCCGGCGTCGGTGAAGGCGTATGCGCGCAAGCATCCGCACAAGATGGGCGCCTGGAGCAGCGATTCGAAGTCGCATGTCGCGCACATGGATGCCGGCGACTTCTACGGCAGCGAGCAGTCGGCAGTGATCGCGCAGCCGACCACGCTGAAGATCGAAATGATCGGCAGCGACGGCCGCAGCCAGATGCTCAAGACCGGGCTCAAGGTAAAGGCCGGCGAAGTGGTCGACGCGTCGGTGATGAGCACGCAGGCGCTGGGCGAGTTCATCGATGCGCAGATCGACGATGCCAAGGCGCAGGGCGTGCTGTTCTCGCTGCACCTGAAGGCGACGATGATGAAGGTCTCCGACCCGATCATGTTCGGCGTCGTGGTCAAGCGCTTCTACGACCAGGTGCTGAGCAAGCACGCCGCCGTACTCGAACAGATCGGCTTCGACGCCAACAACGGCATCGGCGACCTGGCCGCACGCCTGCCTTCGCTGCCCGCCGACCAGCGCGCCGCGATCGAAGCCGAGCTTGCGGCCGTGTACGCCACGCGCCCGGGCCTGGCGATGGTCAATTCCGACAAGGGCATCACCAACCTGCACGTGCCCAGCGACGTCATCGTCGACGCCTCGATGCCGGCGATGATCCGCGACAGCGGCCGCATGTGGAACGCCGAAGGCAAGCTGCAGGACACCAAGGCGGTGATCCCTGACCGCTGCTACGCCGGCATCTACCAGGCCGTGATCGACGACTGCCGCGCGCACGGCGCATTCGATCCGGCGACGATGGGCAGCGTGCCCAACGTCGGCCTGATGGCGCAGAAGGCCGAGGAATACGGCTCGCACGACAAGACCTTCCAGATCGCCGCCGACGGCACCGTGCGCGTCAGCGACGAAGCCGGCCACGTGCTGATGGAACACGCGGTCAAGGCCGGCGACATCTGGCGCATGTGCCAGACCAAGGACGCGCCGATCCAGGACTGGGTAAAGCTCGCGGTCAACCGTGCGCGCCTGTCGCACACGCCGGCGGTGTTCTGGCTCGACAGCGCACGCGCACACGACCGCAACGTCATCGCCAAGGTCGAGCAGTACCTGAAGGACCACGACACCAGCGGCCTCGACATCCGCATCCTGTCACCGGTCGAAGCGATGAAGTTCTCGCTGGCCCGCATCCGCCAGGGCCAGGACACGATCTCGTGCACCGGCAACGTACTGCGCGACTACCTCACCGACCTGTTCCCGATCATGGAGCTGGGCACCAGCGCCAAGATGCTGTCGATCGTGCCGCTGATGAACGGTGGCGGCCTGTTCGAAACCGGCGCCGGCGGCAGTGCGCCCAAGCACGTGCAGCAGTTCGTCGAGGAGGACTATCTGCGCTGGGATTCGCTGGGTGAATTCCTCGCCCTGGCCGCCTCGCTCGAGCACCTGGCCGAGACCACCGGCAACGCCCGCGCGAAGGTGCTGGCCGACGCGCTCGACGCGGCCAACGCCAAGTTCCTCGACACCGACAAGTCGCCCTCGCGCAAGGTCGGCGGCATCGACAACCGCGGCAGCCACTTCTACCTGGCGATGTACTGGGCGCAGGCGCTGGCTGCACAGAGCGACGATGCGGCGCTGCAGGCGAAGTTCGCACCGTTGGCGCAGGCACTGACCGCGAACGAGGCCAAGATCGTCGCGGAGCTGATCGCAGTGCAGGGCCGGCCGGTCGACATCGGCGGTTACTACAAGCCGGACATGGCCAAGCTGTCGGTAGCGATGCGCCCGAGTGCGACGCTCAACGCGGCGTTGGCGGCGTTGTAAGTCGTCACCGCTTCAGCGCAGGAAAGCAAAGCCCGGCCACTGCCGGGCTTTTTGCTTTTTGCACGCACATCGCCGCGGCGACCTCGACAGTTGCTGGGCGCCGGATGCGCTCGGGTGGTCCGATGATGGATGTCAGTTGCCGCTTTCCTTTGCCGGGAGCACCGGGAAGCGCAGGCGATAGACGTATTCGAAAACGGGCTGTTCGTTGTGGCTGCAGCGCCCGTTGTTCACCAGCAACGGCTCGCCTTCGGCCACCGGGGTGAACGTGAAGTACTGCGGGTTGTAGAAGTGGCCGCTGCCAGGCAGCAGGGCGATAGTGAAGTGCTGGAGCGTTGATTCCGCGCCGAGCTGCTGGTCCGGGTTGCCGAAGGACACCGGCCGCGATGTTTCCACCGTGCATTCGAGCTTGCCGTCCGCCCCGGCGTTGCGGTAGTCGAACTCGAACCCGACCCAGGTGCACAGCTTGTCCTCGCCTGCAGTTGCAGCGGCCCTGGTCGGTGATGAGGATTTCCTCCGTGGGCTGGCAGATCCAACCGTTGGGGCCGTCCTCGATCGCGCTGTGGGTACAGGCCAGGCCCGACCTGAAGTTGGATATCTCCAGCTCCTGTGCCGGCACGTCCAACTCCTGTGCCGACACGGCGGGAGACAGCAGCAGCAACAACGGCAGCGCGATGCGCATCTCGTCTCCCCTCAGGTTCGTGGCTAGCGGACGTAAGGCAGTTCGGTGTTGCGGTTGCGTTCGCGTTCGCGCTGCTCGAACAACCGGTTGGCCTTCTCCTCGGTCATCTCGTACTTCGGCGCCACGTGCGGCAGCAGCAGGCGCAGCCACGCCTTGTCCACGCGGCGCGCCTCGGCCGGGCAGGCCTTGGCCCGCGCTGCGGGCAGGTCGCCGTCGGTGACGATGCCGAGGTAGCGCGACGGGTTGCTGCCGTAGACCAGGCATTGCAGGTTGAAGTAGCGCTGCTCGCCCAGCGCATGCTCGTCGGCGTATGCGTCGAGGTTGTATTGCCCGGTGCTGCGCGCCAGGAACCAGTTCGACGCCATGCGCAGGTTGTCGCTGACCTGGCGCGAGGATTCGTTGATGCCGGCGAAGCGTTGCATCAGCGTGGTCGCGAGCTGGTCGACCGCGTCTTCCTCGCGGCCGGTGATCGGGATCTCGAGCATGTCGATCAACGCATGGCCGGTCTCGTGCAGCAGGATGAAGCGCAGGTTGGCGGCGAGGTATTTCTGGGCGTAATCCTCGCCCAGGTCCTGGTCAGCAGCGAGCTGCTGGCCGCGCTCGAGCAGCACCTTCATGGTTTCGTAGCACATCACCACTTCGGCGCGTTCGGGCGAGTAGAACGCATTCGGCTCGCGGCATTCGGCCATCACGAACTTGATCGGGCGCGGCAGCATCAGCATGCCGTCGATGGCCTTGATCTCCGGCAGGTGGCGCAGCAGGTCGCCGTCGTGGGCGAGCTTGTAGAACGGCTCGAGCTCGGCCGTCTTCGGTGCCACGTACTCGTAGGCGAAGTGGACACCATCGGCCTTGCCTTCGGCATTGGCGACCTTCTTCATCACCGCCGGCTTGAGCGCGGCGAGTTCGTCGGCCATCGCCTTCTCCGCATCGGCGCGGCCTTGCGCGCGCGCGGTGGCGACGGCCTTCTCCTGCCGCTTCACCGATAGCAGCGAATAAAGAAAGGCACCGCTCACCAGGCCCAGGGCCACCGAGAGCAGGACGATCAATCTGAGTTTCATGCGCTTCCCCGAGGCGGACGTGGCGGGCGATGCGCTCGAAACGCCACTCGGCGCGCCACGACGGGATCGTAGCGAGTCGGCCGTCACGGCGGAATACACGCCCACGTCCCGGATCTGTGCCCCGGACGGCAGGAAGGGCGCCATTGGCGCCCTTCCGCGTTTCCTCATCCTGACCGCGGCTGCGCGCGGGTCAGGCGGCCTGGTCGTACTGCCGCATCACCAGCTCGTCGCCGATGCGTTCGATCGCGTATGCGATCAACGCGGGTGCTGGTTCGGCGGTCTTGGCATCACGGCGCCGGCCATAGCGCCGGGCGAAGGCGGGCGTGCGGTAGCTGCGTGGCTCCCGGCCCGACAGGGCCTCAAGCATGGTGGCGTTGACCAACTCGTTCTTGAACAGGTTCATCTCTGCGCTCCGTAGGGGGGCCATTCCGACATGGAGCTGCCGTCCTGGCGCGGGGCTGGTGAAGCAGGCGCAGCTTGCGCGGTGCAGATGACACCCGGGTGCACGCCGCCTTGCAGCGGCGTGAACCTTCTATCGCTCAGCGGCAGCCACCGGCGGCACGGGCCTCGATGGACGCGTCCTGGCGCTGGCCGAAGCGGCGCTCGGATGCCGCGCGGTTGCCGAGTTCATCGGCGAATTCGTTGGCGGCGGTGGCGGCGCCGTAATGACGTGCGTCGATGAGCACCGGGGATGCCGGCTGGTCGTTGTCGATCAGGTAAAGCAGGCCTTTGAACAGGTTCATGGTCGTCTCCAGATTCAGTAAAGGTCGATCAATGCAGTTCGGTGGACGTGGGGCCCGTGCGCGGGTCGGAGCCCGTCGCGGCGACATCCTCCGCGCTGGCTTCGGGGGCCTCGTCGGTGAGGTCGCGGGCCAACGCGACGTCAGCCACGGCGCCCTCGAGGAACAGCAATCCGGTCCAGATGTTCATTTCCCACTCCCAGGCCCATTTGGCCTATCTCTTGAAGTGAGGTGTAATCTACGGACTTGCAGACCGCTGAAAAAGCGACGATTCTGCAAGCCAGCCTTGAAGGAGATTCAACATGAGTCGGCCTCCTTTGCATGCCCTGCAGGGCTTCGTGATCGCCGCCCGTGCCGGCAACCTGTCGCGCGCGGCCGAGGCCCTGCACCTCACCGTGAGTGCGCTCAGCCACCAGATCCGCGGGCTGGAAGAACGCATCGGCCAGCGCCTGTTCGTGCGCGTGGCGCGCGGCGTCGAACTCACTGCCGATGGCCAATGCCTGTTCGACCGGGTATCGCCGCATTTCGATGCGATCGAACAGGCGCTGCAGCCGTACCGCGCGCGCCGCGACGATGTGTTGACCATCACCCTGATGCCGTCGTTCGCCTCGAGCTGGCTGGTGCCGCGACTGCCGCGCTTCCTCGCCGCGCATCCGCAGATCGAGATCAACCTGCAGTCGACGGTCAACAAGGTCGACTTCGAACGCCAGACCGACATCGACGCGGGCCTGCGCTACGGCCCCGGCACCTGGCCGGGATTGTGCGCAGTGCACCTGTTCGACGACTGGGTGGCGCCGACGGTGAGCCCGGAGCTGCTGCAACGGCTCGGGCATCCGACCCTGGAAACGCTCGGCGACTTCCCCTTGCTGGGCGCGCCGGGCGGACGCTGGAGCGACTGGTTCGAGCACTTCGGCGGCACCGCGCCCAAGCGCTTCGTCGCCAACTTCGACGACTCCGAAACGCTGCACCGCGCCGCGGTGGAAGGCCTCGGCATCGCCCTCGGCCGCCTGACCCTGACGCGGCCGATGGTGGAGGCGGGGCGACTGGTCACCCTGTTCGAGGAGCGGCTGCAGGCCGAGTTCTCGCACTACCTGGTGTTTCCCGAACGCTCCGAGCGCCATCGCGGCCTGCAGGCGTTCCGCGACTGGCTGCTGCAGGAAGCGCAGGACTACGCGGCCTCGGCGGAATGCGTGCTTGCGCGCGCGAAGGGGAAAGGGAAAGAGCCGCGCAAGGTCGCGATCCCCAAGGCGGCGCGCAAATCCGGCACGGCTTGAGTGCGCCTGGCCTGTACGCGCTTGCCTGGAATAGGTGCGGACAAGGGATGCGATGGCGATCATCGCGTCCTTGGGGGTAGGCTGCGCCCACTTTCCGCATGGAGCTCCGCCGCATGAAACGCCTGTTGCTCGCCGCCCTGATCCCGGCCGCACTCGTCGCCTGCACGACCGCAACCCCGGCCGCAAGCGCCGAAGTCCACGCCGCCACCGCTGCGCCCGCGGCGTCTGCCGACATGGCCAGCATCGACGCCGCGCTCGCCGGCAACTGGCGCGATGCGAAGAACAGCGCGCGCGACCAGTACCGCCACCCGCGCGAGACACTGGCGTTCTTCGGCGTCGGTGCCCACGACACCGTCATCGAGATCACGCCCGGCGGCGGCTGGTACACCGAAGTGCTCGCGCCCTACCTGCGCGATGGCGGCCACTACGTCGCCGCGGTATGGGACGACGCAATCCCCGGCCAGCCCGGCTACCGCTACAACCTCAACAAGACGCTGCGCGCGAAGATCGCGGGCAACCCGGCGGTGTACGGCACGCCCGACGTGCGCGTGTTCGATCCGAAGGCGCCGGTATTCGGCCCGGCCGGCTCCGCCGACACCGTCCTGACCTTCCGCAACGCCCACAACTGGGTGGCCGACGGCAATGCCGATGCCTACTTCAAGGCGTTCTTCGACGTGCTCAAGCCGGGCGGCACGCTTGGCGTGGTCGACCACCGCGCCAAAGCCGGCGCGGACCTGGAAACGATGAAGAAGTCGGGTTACCTGACCGAGGCGCTGGTGATCGGCTATGCGACCAAGGCCGGCTTCGTGCTCGAGGCGAAAAGCGAGGTCAACGCCAATCCCAAAGACACCACCGACCATCCCAATGGCGTGTGGACGCTGCCGCCGAACAACAACCACGATGCCGCCGACGATGCCAAGTACAAGGCCATCGGTGAAAGCGATCGCATGACGCTGCGCTTCCGAAAGCCGCGCCGCGACTGACTGCAGTTGCGATGGAGTTCGTGCCGTCGCAACGGCCGGGGACAGTCAAGCGACGGCGCTTTTCCAAAATCAAAGATGCTCATCGCCTTCAACAAACCCTATGGCGTGCTGTGCCAGTTCACCGACAACAGCGCGCCGGCATCGGGCAAGCCGGCGCGGCGCACGTTGGCCGGATTCGACTTGCCGGCCGGCGTGTACGCCGCCGGCCGGCTCGACTTCGACAGCGAGGGGCTGCTCCTGCTCACCGATGACGGTGCGCTGGCGCACCGCCTGACCGATCCGAAGCACAAGCAGCCCAAGACCTACTGGGTGCAGGTCGAGGGCGACCCGAGCGCGGAGCAGATGGAAGCGTTGCGCCGTGGTGTCGAACTCAATGACGGCCGCACGCGTCCCGCGCGGTGCCGGCGCATGGAGGCGCCCACGCTATGGCCGCGCGACCCGCCGGTGCGCTTCCGCAAGACCGTGCCCGATGCCTGGCTGGAACTGGGCATCGGCGAGGGCCGCAACCGGCAGGTGCGGCGCATGACCGCCGCGGTCGGATTGCCGACGCTGCGGCTGGTGCGCGTGGCCATCGGCCCGCACCGGCTCGATGACCTGGCGCCGGGCGCCTGGCGGCAAATACACGGTCTTCACGGGACGTGACGAATCTTTCCTGACTCGTTCATATAACTGACTGCGCCGACTCCGGGCATTCTGCTACTTTCAAGGGCCGGTTCCATCGGCACGTGAAGGCTTGGAGGCTTTCGCCATCCCATGAATCCCGTCGCCCAACACGGCCGCATCCTTGTCGTCGACGACCAGCCGGTCAACCTGCGCGTGGTTACCAGCCTGCTGGAACGCCAGGGCTACGAGGTTGTCGGGGCCGGCAATGGCGATGAAGCACTGGCGCGTTATCGCGAAACCGCGCCGGACCTGGTCCTGCTCGACATGATCATGCCCGGCATGGACGGGTTCGATGTACTCAAGGCACTGCAGACCTTGCCTCCGCCGGTGGCGCCGGTGGTGTTTGTCACCGCAGCGCAGGATCGCGACATGCTGTTGCGGGCATTCGACGCGGGCGTGGTCGATTACGTGACCAAGCCGTTCCTGCCCGAGGAACTGCTGGCGCGCGTGAATACCCACATGGGCCTGAAACTGGCGCGCGACCGCCTCGCGCGAGTCGCGTCCGAGCGGGAAGAACTGGTGAACCTGGTCGCGCACGACCTCAAGAATCCGCTGAGCAGCGTGCTGTTCGCGAGCGAACTGCTGCTCAGCGACAACTGCAAACCCGAACGCGTGCCGCACTACTTCACCCTGATCCGCGAAAGCGCGCAGGATGCGCTGGGTTACATCCGCGAATACCTGGAGTCGCGCGAGGGCGCGGCGGCGCCGCGTACCGACACCAGCGCGGGCCTTGCCGATGCGCTCGATTGGCTGCTGCGGCGCTACAGCATGCAACTGGATGCGCGCGGCATCCGCGTGGTCACGGTGCCGCCGCCGGCGGGGGCGCGCGTGGCGATCGACGAACGCGTGCTGCGCCAGGTCGCCGAAAACCTCGTCTCCAACGCGCTCAAGTACGCGCCCGACTGCGAACTCACCCTGGCCGTGCGCACCGGCGCACCGGGCTACTGGCAGCTGATCGTCGCCGATCGCGGTCCCGGCATTCCGGCGGCGCAACAACGCCTGTTGTTCAAGCCGTTCACGCGACTGCAGGACGGCAACGACGGCATCTCGTCCGGCCTGGGCCTGGCGCTGGCCAAGCAGATCATTGCCAAGGCCGGCGGCCAGCTCTGGTACGAGACGCGCGAAGGCGGTGGCGCAAAGTTCGTGATCGAACTGCCGGAAGCGACCACCTGCGTACCCGCGATGCCGGTCGCAGCGGGCAAATGAGCACCTGCCGGCCATTGCCGGAAGTCCCACCGCAACCTGCCACCCCATCGCTTCGCGCGTTTCGCCGCCGGCTCAGGTATCCGCCGACCTCTCCGTGCTGGCGCGCGACGCGCGTCCACCCGCGCGCGTCGTCCGCGTGCGTTTCGCGCCATTGCCGCGGCGCGCATCGACGCGCCGTGCGTTGCCTTCGATCGGCTCGCGTTCGCTATTGCCCTGTTCCGCGCGCTTGGCGCGCTGACGCGCCGCAAACCAGAGCACGCCTGCGCCCACGACCGCGGCCGCGACCAGCGCCGGATTGCGGCGGGCGAACTTGCCCGCCACGCGCGCGCCGGTCTTGAGCACGCCCAGCTTCGCACCCGCTTCCAGGAGATGACCGGCCTTGGGCAGGGCCTGGCGGACGTTGTCGCCCATGGAGCCCGCCAGTTCCAGCGCACGCTCGGAAATCGATTCAAACCTGTTCATGGTGCCCTCGGCGGCGCGTTCGAAAACAGACCGCCAGTATCCGCGTGGATTCGTGGACTCGGCGTGAGCGGTTGCCGCAGGCGCGATCAGCGCCGATCATCGGCGGCAATCTCCTGCATCGCGGCCCGCCATGATCCGCCTTCTGTCCCAAGTACTGAATGCCGGTGAACTTCAGGCCGTGCGCGAACTGCTGCCCCAGGTGGGATTCGGCGACGGACGCATCACCAACCAGTCGTCGCAGGTGAAACGCAACCTGCAGGCCTCGCAGGAGGACCCGGTCAACGCCCGCATCGCGCAACTGGCGCGCGATGCCCTGGCCCGTCATCCCGACCTGCGCATCCACGCGATGCCACGCACGATGGCGCGGGCCACGGTGGTGCGCTACGAGCCGGGCATGACCTACGGCTGGCACGTGGACGAGGCGCTGTTTCCGTCCACGCCGCCCATGCGCAGCGACTTGTCGTGCACGATCTTCCTCAACGAGCCGACGGAATACGACGGCGGCGAACTCATGATCCAGCTTGGCGCGCAGGAACTCGCCTACAAGCTCAATGCCGGCGACGCGATCCTGTATCCGTCCACCACCATCCACCAGGTGGCACCGGTCACGCGCGGCGTGCGCATCGCCGCGATCACCTGGCTGCACAGCTGGATCGCGGACGCGAGCCAGCGCGAACTGCTGTCGCAGCTCGACGAGGCCCGCGCGATCGCCGTGCGCGGCGCCGCCCCGGGCGATCCGCGCCTGCAGGTGTTGCTGGAATCGCTGAAGACCAACCTGTTCCGGATGTGGGCCGACACCTGAGGGCCGTCGCGCGGCCTTGGACGCGATGACCTAGACGGCGATGTCCTGGAGCAGCGCCTGCAGCTGCGGGTGCCGTCGCGCGAGGTCCGCGACCCAGTCCGCGCCTTCCTGCACTTCGTCCGCATGGCGCTGCAGCGACAGCGCCAGGTCGTGGGCGCGATCATCGCGGCCGTAGCCGTGGTCCTGCGCCTTGGCGTAGCGATGCCAGGCAGGTGAAGCCAGCGCGTCGGCGACGGCGGCCGGATCCAGGGCGAGGTGCGCGGCAATGGCATGCAGCTCCGCTTCCGCCTGCGCGAGCAGGCGTTCGAAGTCGACGCGCAACGCCCGCTGCGGGTACGCGCGGGCGATGGCATCGAAGCGGATGCGTTCGGCCAGCCAGCCCATCGCGCACTGCTGCGGCAGCGACAGCGTATGCAACAGCACGCCGTCGCCGAAGCCGCGCCGGTGCAGTTCGTGCAAGCGTTCGGCCGCCGCACTTGCGGCATCGCGCACCGAATCGGGCGACTTCAGCAGCGTGGCGAGATAGGGGCGCAACGGCATGTCCAGCAGCACCGCGCGCGCTGGCGGCCGCGCCTCCAGCAACGGCGCGATCAGGCCGTTGCAGCCGCTGGTGGCCTTGACCACGCTGCGGCCGTGGCCAGCGAACGGACGCGACCAGGCATCCCACAACGCGTGCAACACGCGCGGCGCTTCGGCCGGCGACAGCCGCGATTCGGGCGTGTGCAACTGTGGCCAGGCTTCGGCCAGGGTCCGCAACGGCAGGGGTTCGCGCAGGCCCTGCACCTGCGGCCAGCTTTCGAGCAGGCGGCTGAGCAGGGTCGAGCCGCAGTGGCCGATGTGGAAGATGGCATCGGCGCAGGCCGCGGGCGCGGGGGCCTGCGTCAGCAGCGCGTCGAGCGGCACCCAGCCGCCATCGGCGCGCGCCGGCAGCGCGCGTTCGTCGAGGAAAGCGGCGTCATGCCGTTGCGCCGGCGTCAGTCGTACCAGCAGCACGCGGCGCGCGACGAGGTCGAGCTTGAACGGCAGGAATTCGGGGTCGGTGAGCGGCGTCATTCGCGCAGTGTAAGGCGCCGCGTCACCCTCACCGCTGCGACCATGTCAGCGCCGCCGCCGCGGCTGTCTGCGCGCGGCAACCGATGCGTCGTTTTCCAAACGCGCGGCTTCACCCGGATCCAGGGTCGATGCAATCACGTCCCACGTGGCTTCGCGCGATGCGTCGCCGTCGCACTCCAGGGATCGTCGGGCCATGGATGCCTTGGATAGCGGCCCTTCATTTCCTTCTTCACCTCCGGATAAGTGCGGTCCCAGAAGCTGCGCAGGTCGCGGGTGATCTGCAGCGGCTTGCCGCCGGGCGAGAGCAGATGCAGCGTCAGCGGCACGCGGCCCTCGGCGATGCGTGGCGTATCCGCCAAGCCGAACAATTCCTGCAGCTTCACCGCGAGCACCGGCGCTTCCGGCGTGCCTTCGCCGTCGGCGCCGCTGGCGTCGAAGCCATAGCTGATGTGCCGCTCCAGGCCGGAGGGCACGACGATCCGCGTCGGCGCGAGCGCATCGATCTTCTGCCGCAGCGCCCACTCGACACCCGACTTCAGCGCCTCGCCCAGCGCCTGTTCGTCGAGGGCGTCGAGGCGGGTCTTGCCGCTCAGTGCCGGTTTGAGCCATGCATCGAGCGTCGCCAGCAACGCGGCATCGGAGAGGTCGGGCAGGGTGTCGGCGAGTTCCGGCATCCATGCCCGCAGGCAGCGCACTCGCGCGCGCCACTGCTGCAATGCTTCGGTCCACGGCAACGCCGCCAGGCCGAGCTGGCGCACCGCATCGACCAGTGCGTCGGCATAGCGCGACGGGTCCGGCTTCGCCAGCGGTTTGCTTTCGAGGACGATGCGGTCGAAACGGGTTTCGCGCACGGCCGCTATCCCGCGCAGGTTCGCATCCCAGACCACGCGATCCTCGCGGGTGAAACGCTGCGGGAAATCGCGGTGCAGCCTGGCCTCGTCCACTGGCGCCGCGCGGAGCACGCGCGCGTCGCGGGCCTCGTCGCGCAGTTCGCTGATGACGATCCACGGCTCGCCGTACAGCATGCTGTCGTCGTACAGCCTGGCGCTGCGGCCGTTGGCGAGCTGGTAGCGGTAGGGATCGGACGGGTGCTGCCTGGCGATGCGATCGGGGTACGCGTGCAGCAGCACATCGCCGATCGCGTGCGCGGGCAGGTCCGCCCGCGGCGGGACGTCGACGCGGAGGCGGCGGCGCCACTGCTTCGCCGCCTGGTCGAGCGCGGCCAGCGCCGAACGCGACGCATCGGCCGTCACGCGCCCGTGGCGAAACGCGGCGAGCGCCTGCCAACGTTCGGCCAGCGCATCGCTGCGGCCGCCTCCGTTGCGTGCCAGCAGGGGATCGCGCGCTTCGATCAACGCGGCCAGATCGCAGGCGAGGGCGCGTTCGTCCGCGTCCGCCGGCGCCAGCAGCACCGCGGCCAGGCGCGGATGCGTGCCGAGCGTGAGCATGCGCCGGCCCAAGGGCGTGATCGCATCGCGATCGAGCGCACCCAGGCGATGCAGGAGTTCGCGCGCGGCCGCCAATGCGCCCGCGGGTGGCGCGTCGACGAAGCGCAGCCCGGCATCGCCCCACGCGGCGAGCTCCAGCGCCAGGCCGGCCAGTTCGACGTGGGCGATTTCCGCGCGACGTTGCGCTTCCAGGCGCTGCGATTCGGGCCACAACCGGTACGCGAAGCCCTCGGCGACGCGACCGGCGCGGCCGGCGCGCTGGTCGGCGGAGGCCTGCGCGATGTTGACGACATCCAGGCGGGCGAAGCCGCTGTTGGGGTCGTAACGCGGCTCGCGCGCGAGGCCGCTGTCGATCACCACGCGCACGCCCGGCAGGGTGACGCTGGATTCGGCGACGTTGGTCGCGAGCACGACGCGGCGATGGCCGTCGGGATCCGGCTGCAGCACACGCGACTGCTGCTCGACCGGCAACTCGCCGTGCAGCTGCAGCACGTCGGCGCGGCGCGCGGTGTCGCCGGCGGCGAGCGCGGCGTCGGTGCGCGCGATCTCGCGCTGCCCCGGCAGGAACGCGAGCACGTCGCCGGGGTGCGCGGCCAGCGCGTGTTCGATCGCGCGCCTGACGTGGTGTTCGAGCTTTTCCTCGCGCCGGGCGGCGAAGTGCGCAACCGTCACCGGATGGCTGCGCCCGGCGCTGCTCAGCCGCGGCGCATCGAGGAAAGTGGCCAGGCGCTCGCCGTCCAGCGTCGCCGACATCACCACGATGCGCAGGTCCTCGCGCAGCGCGGCCTGCACGTCGAGCGCCAGGGCGAGGCCCAGGTCGGCGGACAGGTGGCGTTCGTGGAATTCGTCGAACAGCAGCGCGCCGATGCCCTCCAGGGTCGGATCGTCCTGGATCAGGCGGGTAAGGATGCCTTCGGTGACGACCTCGATCCGCGTCGCCGCCGACACCCGGTTCTCGAAGCGGATGCGGTAGCCGACGGTGCCGCCGACGTCCTCGCCGCGCTGTTTCGCCATGAACTGCGCGGCCGCGCGCGCCGCCACCCGGCGCGGCTCGAGCATCACGATCTTCCTGCCTGCGAGCCACGGCGCGTCCAGCAGCGCAGGCGGCACCTGCGTGGTCTTGCCGGCGCCGGGTGGCGCCTCGAGCACCAGGCGCGGATGCGCCGCCAGCGATTCGCGGATACGCGGCAGCAGTTCGTCGATGGGAAAGGCGGCACGGTTCACCCGCACAGTCTAATCGGCACGCTCCGGTAAACTTCGCTGATGGCGCCGCGATCACCGTGGCGCACAAGCACATTCCAACGCGCCGCAGCGCGCCACACGGGCGAACTGCGTGGAACCGCACCACCACGATGACTCCAATGAAACTGATCGACATCGGCGCCAACCTCACCCACGACGCCTTCGATCCCGACCGCGACGCGGTGCTGCAGCGTGCGCGCGACGCCGGCATCGTGCAGATGGTGGTCACCGGCGCCAGCCGCGAGCATTCCCCGCAGGCACTCAAGCTGGCCCAGCGCCATCCCGGCGAGCTGTTCGCCACCGCCGGCGTGCACCCGCACCACGCCAGCGAATACACCGCCGAATGCGACGCGGAGATGCGCGCGCTGCACGCGCATGCCGAGGTGGTGGCGGTGGGCGAATGCGGGCTCGACTATTTCCGCGACTTCTCGCCGCGCCCGTCGCAGCGGCGCGCATTCGAACTGCAGCTGCAGATTGCCGTGGAAACAAAGAAGCCGCTGTTCCTGCACCAGCGCGACGCGCACGCCGATTTCATGGCGATGATGCGCAACTTCGATGGCCGCCTCGGCCCGGCGGTGGTGCACTGCTTCACCGGCACGCGCGCGGAGCTGTTCGACTACCTCGACCAGGACTGGCACATCGGCATCACCGGCTGGCTGTGCGACGAGCGCCGTGGCCAGCACCTGCGCGAGCTGGTGCCGCATATCCCCGCCGACCGCCTGATGATCGAGACCGATGCTCCGTACCTGCTGCCGCGCACGGTGAAGCCGGCGCCGTCGCATCGCCGCAACGAACCCTTCTATCTCGCCCACATCGTCGAAGAGCTGGCGCGCGACCGCGGCGAAAGCATCGAAGTCACCGCGGCCAACGCTACCGCCGCTGCGCGCGCGTTCTTCCGCCTGCCGGCCCCGCCGGCGGTGTAGCCCGGCCCGGGCTCGCTGTCCGGAAGCGCTGCCGGGACCGTTGTGTCAGCGGCCACCCTGTGCGTGCATGGACGGCACGACCGCCACTCCGGAATCCGGGCGGGTGAACACTACCTGCACCTGGTCGGCACCGCGGCGACAGGCGCGGCTGCCCGCGATGACCATGCGATGGTGCACATGTGCAACCGGGTCGAACACGCTGATGCCGTTGTAATGCGCGACTTCGCGCAGGGTCGGCCACGTCGCATTCGCACACTCGACCGTCACCACCGCGTGTGGCTGGGTGGTTTCGACCGGCCCGAGCGTGCGCGGCTGCGATGGCGCACGATCCTGCGGTGGTGCCGCAGCGGCCGCCAGCGGAAGGGCCAGGACCAGGGAAAGCATTGCCATTGCGCTGTTCATTGTCTTCTCCCGGACGAACGCCGTGGTCGCCGAGCGGCACGGCGGTGAGCACGAATTGGTTGTCGCCTGACGCCGCTCGCTCAGCCCACGTGCCTCAGCGGATCGCCACCCGGCGGTCGAGCGTGGGTGCGGTCGGTTCGATCACCAGCAACAGCGTCCCGCCATTGGCCTGGCAGCTGCGCTGCACCCGAACCATGGTGCGGGACCGCATGCTGTAAGCGAGGGTGAAGTTGTCGATCGCGGCGAGGCGGGCGAAATCCTGCTGGTTTGGCAGGTTGATGTGCGCGCAATCGATCTCGATGACTGCGGGTTTTGCCTCTTCGGCGAACGCGGTCTGGGCGGCGGCCGCGACCACCAGCAGCGGTACGAGTATGGATGTCGTCTTCATGACGCGCTCCCGAATCGGCCTGTGCAATTGGGAATACGGGATTTTCATGCCCCGATTACCGGCGGTGGGCCACGCCGGTGCGAGTCCGTTGTGCGCAACGCATTCATGCAAATGAAAACGGCCCGCATAGGGCGGGCCGTTGGTCGATCACCGGGCGACCGGACTCAGCTGACGACGCCACCACTGCGCTTGTCGCGGCTGAAGAAACCCAGGACCTTCTTGAAGAACGCACCGACCACCAGCACCAGCGGAATCAGCAGCTTCTTCAGCCCCAGCAGCAGTGCACCCAGCTTGGCGAACAGCCCCGCCTTCGCCGCGATGCCGCCGCCGATCAGCGCGGCGATGCCATAGGCGGCGACCTTGTCGGACGACTTGTCGTAATCGGCATAGCGGGAGCCGGCATCGAACTCCACCATCGGCAGCAGCTGCTGCATGCCCGTTTTCACTTCCGCCAGTTCATCCATGCGCGCGACGGCGTTGAGGCTGAGGTAGCCGCGGCGGCCGAGCACGCGGATGTCGTAGTTGACCGTGCGGTGTTCGGACCCCTCGCCCTGCAGCTCCTTCGCCCAGTACAGCTTCTTGCTGGCGGCGTCGTAGTGCGGCGGCTCGGCCCAACCGACCAGCGAGATCGCGGAATAGCCGGCTTCCTTGCGCGCTTCGTTGTCTTCCTTGTCCGCGTCCTTGAGGTCCTGCAGCATTTCGGCGTAGTCGATCTTCGCCGCTTCCTCGTCGGATACGTAACCGTCGTCGGAGTACGTCACCACCACCGCCCAGCCGGTGTCGTCGAGCACGCCACGGCCCTTGGGCACGATCATGCCGAGCACGCTGTCATCGGGCGGGTTTCCCCACAGCTGCTCGAGCACCTTGCGCGCGTCGGCGGCACCGAGGTAGCGGAAATTCTCGTCGAGATCGAAACGCGCCTTGGCCTCGTCGACCGCAACCTGGCCGTCGCGCCATTGGAAGCTGGAAACAATGGCGCGCGCTTCCTGCTCCTGTTTCGTTTGCGATTCCTGCGCCTGCGCGCCCATGGCCACGGCCAGCAGGCCGAGCAGCATCCACTTCAGCTTCATTGGTGTCCCTGGAATGGGCGTCCCCACG
This sequence comes from Lysobacter sp. P5_B9, assembly GCF_054049835.1. Lineage (NCBI taxonomy): Bacteria > Pseudomonadati > Pseudomonadota > Gammaproteobacteria > Lysobacterales > Lysobacteraceae > Lysobacter > Lysobacter sp. P5_B9. The sequence goes on along the minus strand of NZ_JBFULP010000004.1, from coordinate 221,895 downwards.
CCCCTGCCTCCAGTCTGGCAATCGCGTGCCAAAGCCGCAAGGCGTGTTTGTCGTGCGCGGCATGCGTGGCGGCCATGCCGCCACGCGCACGGGTCAGCTGCGCAGCCCGACGCCGCGCTTGAGCAGCCACAGCGCCAGTGCACTCAATCCCACGATGAAAGCCAGCATCAACACGAACGCCGTCCACATCGATACGTCGCTGATGCCGAGCAGGCCAAAGCGGAAGGCATTGACCATGTAGAACACGGGATTGAGGTGCGTCGCGGCCTCGGCCCAGGCCGGCAGCAGCTTCACCGAATAGAACACGCCGCCCAGGTACGTCAGCGGCGTGAGGATGAAGGTCGGCACGATCGCGATGTCGTCGAACTTCTTCGCGTACACCGCGTTGACGAAACCGGCGAGCGAGAAGATGGTCGCGCCCATCAGCACCGTGGCGAGGGTGATGAAGGGATGCGGCATGCTCACGCGGGTGAACAGCATCGAGATCGCCAGCACGATCGCGCCGACCATCAACCCGCGCAGCACCGCGCCGGTAACGTAGCCGCCGAGGATGACCCAGGTCGGCATCGGGCTGACCAGCAATTCCTCGACGTGGCGGCCGAACTTGGCGCCGAAGAAGCTCGAGGAGATGTTGCCGTAGCTGTTCTGGATCACGCTCATCATCACCAGGCCGGGGACGATGAAGTCCATGTAGCGGATGCCGTCCATTGCCTGGACCTGGCGCCCGATCAGGCCGCCGAAGATCATGAAATACAGGGTCATGGTGATCGCCGGCGGCACCAGGGTCTGGCCCCAGATGCGCAGGATGCGGGTGACCTCGCGGCGAACGATGGTGCCGTAGGCGGTGAAGTTGCGCTGGGTCGTGGTGGCTTCGGCGAGCTGGTCTGCGGTCGAGTTCATGCGGACTGCTCCGGTTGCACCTGCACGCCGTTGACCGGCGGGCTCTTGTCCAGGTTCTCGCTGGTCAGGCGCACGAACAGTTCCTCCAGGCGGTTGCTCTTGGTGCGCATCGAGCGCACGCGGATGCCGGCATCGTTCAACGCGGCGAATACGCGGTTGAGGTCCATCGCGCGCGGCATCTCCACGTCCAGGGTGTGGTCATCGGTGGCATGCATGGTGGTGCCAGGGAACGCCGATAGTGCTGCCGGCAGCGACGATGGCAACGTGCCGTCGATGTCGAACAGGAAGCCCTCGACGTCGAGCTTGGCGAGCAGCGCCTTCATCGGCCCTTGTTCGACGATGCGGCCCTTGTCGATGATCGCCAGGTTGCGGCACAGGCTCTCGGCTTCCTCGAGGTAGTGCGTGGTGAGGATGATGGTGGTGCCGGCGGCGTTGATTTCCTTCAGTGTCTTCCACATGCCGCGGCGGATCTCGATGTCGACGCCCGCGGTGGGTTCGTCGAGGATCAGCAGGCGCGGCCGGGTCATCATCGCGCGCGCGATCATCAGGCGCCGCTTCATGCCGCCCGAGAGCGTGCGGCTCATCATTGCCGCCTTCTCCCACAGGTGGGCGCGGCGCAGTTCCTCTTCGGCGCGTTGCAGCGCGACCTCGCGCGGCACGCCGAAGAAGCCGGCGTAGTTCACTAGGATGTCGAGCGGCTTCTCGAACATGTTGAAGTTGAGTTCCTGCGGCACCAGGCCGATCAGGCGCATCGCCTCGTCGCGCTGCTTCAGCAGGTCGGTGCCGAAGATCGACACCGAGCCGCTGCTGAGGTTGACCAGCGAGCTGACGATGCCGATCAGCGTCGACTTGCCGGCGCCGTTGGGGCCGAGCAGGGCGAAGAAGTCGCCGGGCTGCACGTCGAGGGAGACGCCCTTGAGGGCCTCGACCTTGGTGTCGTAGGTCTTGCGCAGGTCACGGACCGACAGCGCGGGGGCGGCCGTGGCCGCAGGGGATTCAGTCATGGGGGGCATTCGTGGAAGCGGTCCTGTCTCGTGCCCGGCGCCGCGAGCGGCGTGGCGATCCCCGGTAGTATAGGCGGCCCGGTGGCGAGGCCTTTCGCCACGCAGTGTTCCATCGACCGGCAGAACCCTGCCCTTACTCAAGTAGCTGCCCGTGGCCATCCAGCACTTCCCGCTCAAGCTCGTCTCGCGCCGCATGCTGGCGCCCACCGTCGGCCACTACACGTTCGTGCGCGGCGATGACCAGCCGCTGGACTTCATCCCCGGCCAGTTCATCCAGGTGCACTTCACCTACGCCGACGGCACGGCGACCAAGCGCAGCTATTCGCTGGCCACCATCCACGACCACGCGCTGGGTCCGGGCGAAGGCGTGGAGATCGCGGTGAGCTACGTGACCGGCGGCGCGGCGACGGCGCTGTTCGAGGGGCTGGACGAAGGCGCGACCGTCGACGCCAGCGGCCCGTTCGGTCGCTTCTGCCTGATGCCCTCCGACAGCAACAAGCGCTACCTGCTGATCGGCACCGGCACCGGCGTCACGCCATACCGCGCGATGCTGCCGCAACTGGAAACGCAGATCCGCCAGCGCGGCGTGCAGGTGGTGCTGCTGTTCGGTGCGCGTACGCCGATCGAGTTGCTGTACGGCGACGAGTTCCGCGCCTTCGCCGACAAACATCCGAACAACTTCCGCTTCGTGCCCTGCCTGTCGCGCGAGCTGCCCGCGGCCGATTCGGCGCACGCGCACAGCGACGTGCGCCATGGCTACGTGCAGCAGTTCCTCGCCGAATTCGCCCCGGATGCGGCGCACGACATCGCTTACCTGTGCGGCAACCCGAACATGGTCGACGCCTGCTTCGAGTCGCTGAAGGGCTATGGCCTGCCGGTGCCGCAGATCCGCCGCGAGAAGTACGTCAGCAGCAAGTAAGCGAGAAGTACGCCAGCAGCAAGCGGCGGATCCCTGCAAGAAGTACGTCGGTGGCAGGCGGGCGGCGGATCGCGCGCCGCGCCAAATCTGCCATGCGTCACGTTTTCAGTTTCACCGGTCTCTGTCATCCTCGCGCGGTACCAGCCGCACACCACAGGGACCCATGCGACTTCGAACAAGGATTCTGCCCGCCGCGCTCGCGGCGGCCACGCTGCTGGCTGGCTGCCAGCCCACCCCACCGGCCAGCGCCGCCGGCGACGCGTCCACCCGTCCGTACGGCCGCATCGCCTTCAGGCCATGCGTGCTCACCAGCGAGCAGGGCCTGCCGCCAGTGGAAGCTCAGTGCGCGAGCTTCCCGGTCGCGGAAGATCCCGCGCAGCCCGACGGCCGCAGGATCGCGCTCAACATCGCCTGGCTGCCCGCAGACAACAAGGGCGGCGGCACGCCCGATCCGGTGTTCTTCCTCGCCGGCGGCCCCGGCCAGGCGGCGACGGACTATGCCAGCCCGATCGACATGGCGCTGAACGAGGTGCGCAGGCAGCGCGACATCGTGCTGATCGACCAGCGCGGCACCGGCAAGTCCAATCCGCTCGACTGCCGCGATGCCAAGGGTGCGCCGCTACCGCTGGATGACAGCGCGGTGCCCGACGAAGCCGCGCTTTCGGCCTATGTCGGCCAATGCCTGAAGTCGCTGCAGGGCCGCGCGGATCCGCGCTTCTACACCACCGGGGAAGCCATCGCCGATCTCGACGCCGTGCGCGCCGCGCTGGGCGTGGAAAAAATCAACGTGATGGGCGGCTCCTACGGCACGCGCGTCGCCCAGCAGTACGCCATGCATTATCCGCAGCACACGCGCAGCGTCGTGCTCGACGGCGTCGCACCCAACCGGCTTGTGGTCGGTGGCGAGTTCGCGCAGCGCCTCGACGAAGCGCTGCGGAAGCAGGATGCGCAGTGCGCGAAACTGCCGGCGTGCAAGGCACGCTTTGCCGGCGCCAGCGGCGGCGATCTGATCGCCCGCCTGCATGCGCTGAAGGCGCGGCTCGCCGCGACGCCGGTACTGGTGAGCTATCACGATCCCGACAGCAACGCGCTCAAGCAGGACACGCTGACCGCCGATACGCTGATTGGACTGGTGCACGGCGTGTCGTATGTGCCGCAGTTGAGTTCACTGCTGCCGCTGGTGGTGAGCGAGGCCGAACAGGGCCGCTACGAATCACTGATGGCGATCGCCAAGGTGTGGAGCGGACAGGTCGGCGACCAGCTCAATCGCGGCATGCAGTGGTCGGTGGTCTGCGCCGAAGACGCGCCGCGCTACCGGCCCGATCCCGCCGATGCCGACACCGTGCTCGGTCCCGACATGGCGCGCATGTTCTTCGCCGCGTGCCCGCAGTGGCCGCGCGGGAAAGCGGCGGCCGACTTCACCGCGCCCTTCAAGTCCGATCTGCCGGTGCTGGTGATATCGGGCGAACTCGACCCGGTGACCCCACCGGTGTACGGCGACGAGGTGGTGAAGAACCTCCGCCACGGACGCCATCTGGTGTTGCGTGGCCAGGGCCACGGCGGCATGGGCGTGGGCTGCATGCCCAAGCTGCTGGGCCGTTTCTTCGAGACCACCGATGCGAAGGCGCTCGATGCCACCTGCCTCGACAGCCTGAGCTACGTGCCGCCGTTCACTTCCTTCAACGGCTGGGAGCCGTGAGCGGCCTGCGCCTGCCAGGCCTGCTCATCCAGGGATTGCCTACATGATCAACGCAAACGATTTGCACAAGAGTTTCAAGACGCGCACCGGCGTGGTGAACGCTGTGGATGGTGTCAGCTTCGCCGCGCGCGATGGCGAGATCACCGGCCTGCTCGGCCCCAATGGCGCCGGCAAGACCACCACGCTGCGCATGCTCTACACGCTGATGACGCCCGACCGCGGCAGCGTCAGCGTCGACGGCATGGACGCGGCGCGCGAACCCGAAGCCGTGCGCCGCGCCCTGGGCGTATTGCCCGACGCGCGCGGTGTCTACAAGCGCCTGACCGCGCGCGAGAACATCGCCTACTTCGGCGAGCTGCATGGCATGTCGAAGGCGGACATCGCCAGCCGCACGCAGGTGTTGTCGAAGGCGCTCGACATGGGCGACATCCTCGATCGCCAGACCGAGGGTTTCTCGCAGGGCCAGCGCACCAAGACCGCGATCGCGCGCGCCCTGGTGCACGACCCGAAGAACGTGATCCTCGACGAGCCGACCAACGGCCTCGATGTCATGACCACGCGCGCCATGCGTGCGTTCCTGCAACAGCTCAAGGCGGAGGGCCGCTGCGTGATCTTCTCCAGCCACATCATGCAGGAGGTCGCGGCCCTGTGCGACCGCATCGTGATCATCGCCAAGGGCCATGTCGTCGCCGCGGGCAGCGCCGACGAACTGCGTGCGAAGTTCGGTGAGAGCAACCTGGAAGACGCCTTCGTCAAGGCCATCGGTTCGGAAGAGGGCCTGCACGCATGAAGACCCAGAAGAAGACCGGCTTCATGACCACCATGGTTGCGGTCATGCGCAAGGAACTGCGCGACATCTCGCGCGACCGTCGCACCCTGATGCTCGCGCTGCTGCTCGGTCCACTGCTGTATCCGGTGCTGATGCTCGGCGTCGGCAAGATGGCCGAGAGCCGCACCAAGACCGAACTCGACAAGGTGCTGGAAGTGCCGGTGATCGGCGCCGAGCGTGCGCCAAACCTCGTGGCATTTCTTGCTTCGCGCGGTATCAAGGCAGTCACGCCGCCGCGCGATCTCGATGCGGCGATCTCGAACCAGACGGTCGACGTCGCATTGAGCATCGATGGCGACTACGCCACTCACTGGCGCGATGGCGGCACGGCCAAGATCGAGATCGTCGCCGACAGCACGCGCAAGGCCGCCGACATCCCGATGGCGCGCCTGCGTTCCGCGCTCGAGGCCTATAGCGGCCAGGTGGGCAGCCTGCGCCTGCTCGCGCGCGGCATCGACCCGGGCATCACCAAGCCGCTGAGCATCGGCAACCGCGACCTTGCCTCGGCCGAGGCCAAGCGCGGCGCGTTTGCCGCCGCGCTGCTGCCGTACCTGCTGATCCTGACGTCGTTCCTGGGTGGCGCAAACCTGATCATGGACGCGACCGCAGGCGAACGCGAACGGCAGTCGCTGGAACCGCTGCTGGCCACGCCGTCGGCGCGCAGCTCGATCGTCAGCGGCAAGATCGCCGCGGCCTGCGCGATGGGCGTCACCTCGCTACTGCTGACGTTGCTGGCATTCAAGCTCAGCGCGCAGTTCGCCGGCAATGCCGGGCAGACGATCGATGTCGGCTTCATGGCGATGGGGAAGATGCTGCTGGTGCTGCTGCCGATGCTGTTCATCGGTACCTCGCTGCTCACCTACCTGTCGGCAGCGGCGAAGAGCATGAAGGAAGCGCAGAGCCACATGATCTGGCTGATGCTGATGCCGATGGTCCCGACGATCATGCTGATCGTGAATCCGTTGAAGGAGCAGTCGTGGCAGTACACGGTGCCCTTCCTCGCGCAGAACCAGATGCTGCTGAAGGTGATCCGCGCCGAATTCATCCCGATGCAGGTCTGGGGCATCTACCTCGCCGCGGGCTTCGGGCTGGCGGCGGTGCTGTGGTTTGCGGCGGTGCGGCGTTATCACCAGGAGCGTTTGGCGATATCGGGGTGAGCCAGGCCGTTTGCGCGGCACTGCCGCGCGGCCTGGCGAACGCCCGACCACGGATGGCCGGGCAGGACGTTCCGAAGCCGGATCTGCGATGCCATGGATGGCAGCCGGAACCAGATAAAAAAAGCCCGGCGGAAGCCGGGCTTTTTCGTATTGCTCACTGGTGAGGGCGCTTCCCCGGCCCGGCGCAGCGCGCCGGGCGTTCGCGCAGATGCGCGGCAGTGCCGCGCAAGCAATCTGCGCTCACCCCTGCGGGTTAAAACTGATCTCGCGACGCGTAGTAACCGGCGAGGCCACCGGCTGGAAGCGCCAGCGGCGGACGGCGTTGACCGCTTCGCGATCGAACACGCGGGCCGGGTTCGAACGCACCACGCGCGCGGCGGTGACGGTGCCGTCGGTACCGACCGTGTACTCGACCAGCACCGAACCGGACTGGCCGGCGCGCAAGGCTTCCGGCGGGAACTTCGGCGCCGGCATCGAGATCGGACGCAGGTCCGATGCACTCGGGGCTGCGGCCGCGGACGACGCGGCACGCTGCTCGGCGGCGCGGCGGTCGGCTGCAACCTTGTCGGCAGCGGCCTTGTCGGCGGCAGCCTTGTCGGCGGCGGCCTTGTCCGCGGCGGCCTTGTCGGCGGCCTTGTCCGAAGCGGCCTGCTGCGTCGCCAGTTTCTTCGCGGCCTCTTCCTGCTGCTTCTTCTGGTCGGCCAGGCGCTGGTCTTCGAGCGCCTTCTGGCGCTTGGCTTCTTCTTCCGCGGTCAGGGCCTGCGCGCGCTGGGCGGCGGTGGCCTGCTGGGCGGCGATGCTGGCCTTGAGGCGGGCGAGCGCCGGGTGCTGCGGATCGGCCTTCTCGAGCAGGGCCGACAGGCGGTTGGCTTCGCTGAAGTCGTCGCGGTTGACGCTCTGCTCGATCGCGATGACGGTCATCGGCAGCAGGTCGGTCAACGCGCTGGCGACAGCGGCGTCAGCCTGGGTCTTGTCGCGCAGGGCGAGGTAGTACTCGACGGCGTTGTCGCCGGCCGGCGCGTACAGGCGGTTCTCGGCATAGGCCTTGCTGGCGGCTTCGCGCAGCTGGTCGGCGGTCATGGCGGCGACCTGCGACGACACCGCGGTGGCCGGTGTCGGCGCCGGGGCGGTGGCTGGCGTGGCGGCGGTGGTGGCGGCCTGCTCGGCGGGCTGGTCCTTGCCGCACGCGGCGAGCACGAGACCGGCGGCGAGCACGGCAATGAACTGGAGCGTGGCGGGCCGGCGCATCGGCCGGGCCTCGGAATGGTTCGAAATCATGTTTTTAAGTCCCCTGGAGTGCGGCGAATCAAGGTGCGCACAGCGCAAGTGACACCCGCCCCGTGACCTTTGTCAAGCGCGCAATGGGTTCAGGTTTGCGAGGGTCGCGGGACCCGGCGAGATTTGCGACGCCGTTTCACTTTCCGATGCAAAAGCTGGAAAAAATGTGACCAAGAAGGTCATCCGCGCGGACATGGCCGGTGATTTCACCGAGCGCGTCATGGGCCTGGCGCAGCGACTCCGCGGCGAGGTCGAGGGCCTCCTGGTCGAGCTGCGCGCGCGCGAGCGCGAATTCGTCCCGCGCCTGGCGCAGGGCATCGACATGGCGCGCACGGGCGGTGAACGCGCCCTCGCCTGCCGCGCCTTCCCCCTGGGCCAGCGCGCGCAGGCGCGCGTGCAGGGCCTCCAGTCCCTGGCCGGTGCGCGCGGACACCTGCAGGTGCTCGACATCGTCGCCGGGGCTGGCCACCGGCAACAGGTCGGCCTTGTTGTGCAGCCACAGGCGCCGCGGAACGCCGGCGATGGCATCGGCAACCGCGCCGCGTCCGGCGTCCACGTCGCGAGCGTCCAGCACCACGATGGCGAGATCGGCGCGTTCGAGTTCGCCGCGCGCGCGTCGCATGCCTTCGCGTTCGATGGCGTCGCCGCCTTCGCGCAGGCCTGCGGTGTCGACCAGGGTGAGTTCGACACCGTCGATGCGCACGACCTCATGGAGCAGGTCGCGCGTGGTGCCGGCGATGTCGGTGACGATGGCGCGATCGCTGCCGGCGAGCGCATTGAGCAGCGAACTCTTGCCGGCATTGGGTGGACCGACGATCACCGCATGCAGGCCATCGCGCAGACGCCGGCCGCGTTCGGCGGCCCCCAGCAGGTCGTCGAGCGCCTGCATTGCGGCGGCGCAGCGTGCGCGCAATTGCGCGCCGCCAAGGGTGTCGATGGGCTCGTCGGCGAAATCGATCGCGGCTTCGACGTGCACGCGGATGGCGAGCACGTCCGCGGCGAGGGCATCGACCCGGCGCGAGAATTCGCCTTCGAGCGCGCGCCTTGCCGCGCGCGCGGCGTTGGCATCGGCGGCGGCGATGAGGTCGGCGACGGCTTCGGCCTGGGCCAGGTCGAGCTTGCCGTTGAGGAAGGCTCGCTCGCTGAACTCGCCGGGGCGGGCCCGACGCGCGCCGAGTTCGACGCAGCGTTGCAGCAGCAGCTCGAGCACGACCGGGCTGCCGTGCGCCTGCAGTTCCACCACGTCTTCGCCGGTGTAGCTGGCGGGCGCCTTGAAGAACAGGGCGATGCCATCGTCGATGGTGTCGCCGTCTTCGTTGTCGAAGCGGGCGTAATGCGCATGGCGTGGTTTCAGGTGCAGGCGGCACAGTGTTGCGGCGACTGCATGCGCGCGCGCACCGGACAGGCGCACGATGCCGACGCCTCCCGCGCCTGGCGCGGTGGCGATCGCAGCTATGGTGTCGCGGCTGGCCAGGCTCATGGGCTTATCGTCGCAGATGCGGCGATGACTGCGTGACGCGCCGCGTGATCGCACCGCGCCGCGCCCAAACAGCAAGCCCGCCGGGTGGCGGGCTTGGCTGTGTCATCGGATAACCGCACGACTCAGGCGGTCGCCTTCGCCGGTTCCTCGGCGTAGCGCCTGGTCATCCACCACTGCTGCAGCAGGCTGAGGCCGCCGTTGGTGATCCAGTACAGCACCAGGCCAGCCGGCATGAAGGCGAACAGCACGCCGAACACCAGCGGCATGAATTGCATCATCTTCTGCTGCATCGGATCCATGCCCGGCGCCTGCGGCGCGAGCTTCTGCGTGAACCACATCACCGCGAGGTTGATGACCGGCAGGATGAAGTAGGGGTCGCGCGCGGTCAGGTCGGTGATCCAGCCCATCCACGGGGCGTGGCGCAGCTCGACCGACTCCGACAGCATCCAGTACAGGCACAGGAACACCGGCATCTGCACCAGGATCGGCAGGCAGCCGCCGACCGGATTGATCTTCTCCTTCTTGTACAGCTCCATCATCGCCATCTGCAGCTTCTGCTTGTCGTCGCCGTAGCGCTCCTGCAGCTGCTTGATGCGCGGCTGGAACTTGCGCATCTTCGCCATCGACTTGTACTGCGCGGACGACAGCGGATACATCACGGCCTTGATCAGCACGACCAGGCCGACAATCGACCAGCCCCAGTTGCCCAGCAGGCCGTGGAGCTTGTCGAGCACCCAGAACAGCCAGCCGGCAAGCGTTGCGGCCCAGGCATAGGAGGAGAAGTCGACGGCGCGGTCGAGGCCCTTCACCTGCTGGGCGTCGATCTGCTTGACCAGCTTCGGCCCGACCCACAGGCGCGCGGTCGTCACGTCCTTGCCGCCGGCGGCGACGGAGAATGACGGGCCTTTGGCCTCGATCGTGTAGCGGTTGCCCTGCTGGCCCAGCGCGTACAGCGCCGGCTGGTCCTTCTGCGGGATCCACGCGGCGAAGAAGTGGTGCTGCAGCATGCCGACCCAGCCGCCGGTCACCTGCTCGTCCAGCGCCTCGCCGGCGAACTTGTCGAACTTGCGTTTCTCGTACTCGCTGCCGTTGAACCAGGCGGCGCCCTGGAAGCTGTATTTCTCGGCATTCATCGGACCGCTGCTGGCGATCGCGCGCGGCACGCGGCTGAGCTGGCGATAGATGTAGCCCTGCCACGGTGCGGTGCCGGCGTTGACGACTTCATCGCGCACCTGCACGACGTAACTGCCGCGCTGGAACGTGAAGGTACGGCGGATCGTCACGCCGTTGGACCCGGACCACACGAACGGCACGCTGAGTTCCTGCTGCCCGTCGAGCTGGTAATCACGCGCGCCTTCGACGCGGAACACTCCCTCTTGCCCGGGTGCGATCCCACCGGTGCTGGTCCAGCCGCTGCGCGCGACGAAGTAGTGCGCATCGTCATCGGCGAACAGGCGCACCGGCTCGCTGTTGGCGGCGGCGAGGGTCGGATACTTCAACAGGTCGGCCTGGCGCAACTCGCCGCCGTCGAGAACGACGTGCAGCACGTCGGTGGTGATTTCGACCGGTTCACTTCCCGGCGCGACGGCGTTGGCCTCGCCGGGCGTGGCTGCGGGGACGCTGCCCGGTGCGGCGGGCACGGCAGTGGCAGCAGCCGGGACCGGTGCGGTGGAGGCCGGGACGCGGGCGTCATTCGCCACCACGGCCGCTGTGTCGACCGTCGGTGCGGCTTTTTCCTTGCCCCACTCCATCCACAGCAGGGTCGCCACCATCAGCCAGGCGAAGATAAGGAAAAGGCGGGTCTGATTCATGGGGCAGGCAGGCTCGGCCGACACGCAGGGTCGGCACAGTCAGGGGGAGTTGGGGTCGGGCTCGTTCGATGCAAGCGCGTCCGGCGCGGGCGGCATTGTGCAGGGCACGGGTGCCACGGGCAACGCGCCATGGCGGCGCAGCAGATCGAGAAAATGACGCTCGAGCTGTTCCCGCGTGGCTGCACGCGCGGCCGGGCGCGCAACGACCACATAGTCGCCCGCGGCGAGGTCCGCGCGGTGCTGGCGGAATACCTCGCGCAAGGCGCGTTTGATGCGGTTGCGGCCGACGGCGTGGGGGTCGACCTTGCGCGACACGGCCAGCCCGAGCCGGGCGGGCGTGTCGTTGGCATGCCAATGCACGGCCAGCCGCGGCGTGGCCTGGCGGCGACCCTGTTCGAAGATGCGATCGAAATCCGCACGCGCGCGCACCCGCGCAGTGCGCGGGAAGCGGGAGGTCATCGGAGTCATGCGGCCGCCGCTGTGGCGTCCGTCGACAAGTCAGCTAGAGCGAAACCGGCCAGGCCGAAACTGGCCAGAACCGGACGCAGCGGCTTGCGCTCAGGCGCAAAGACGCTTGCGGCCCTTGGCGCGACGACGCGCGAGGATCTTGCGGCCATCGGCCGTCGCCATGCGGGCACGGAAGCCGTGGTCGCGCTTGCGCTTGAGGTTGCTGGGCTGGTAGGTGCGCTTGGTGGCCATGGGCGGCTCGGCGTGAACGGCGGAAAAGACCGCGGATTCTAGCGGGGTCACGGGGGCAAGGTCAACCCGGGCCTGGGCTCCGGTTTGGGGCAGCGCGTTGGGACAGCGCGCGCGCCGGTCAGGTTTCGCCCAACCCATCCCCCCAACCAAAACGGATGCGACGCGCGCCGACGGATGATAGTCTGGCCCGCCCCCGTCCTGTCTGCATCGCGATGTCTTGTCATCGCGTGCGGCAGCGCTTTCCCTGCCTTCTGGGCGAAATTTTATCGACTGCGTGGTCCCCGATCTCAAGATGGAAGCCTGGCCCCGCTGCCTCGAACGCCTGGAAGCCGAATTCCCGGCCGAAGACGTCCACACCTGGCTCAAGCCGTTGCAGGCTACGCGCCGCGACCATGTGACCGTGCTGTACGCGCCCAACGCCTTCGTGGTCGAACACGTGCGTGCGCGCTACCTCGGCCGCATCCGCGAGCTGCTCAGCCACTTCGCCGGCAGCGACGAGGTCCAGCTGGAAATCGGCACCCTGCCGCGCGCGTCCGCACCGGCGCCCCTGACCGAGTCCATCCCGGTCCGCGGCGGCGCCGAACCCACGCGCAGCGAGCCCTTCGAGGGCAACCTCGACGCCCACTACACCTTCGACAATTTCGTCGAGGGGCGGAGCAACCAGCTCGGTCGCGCCGCGGCGCTGCAGGCTGCGGCACGTCCCGGCGACCGCGCCCACAATCCGCTGCTGCTGTATGGCGGCACCGGCCTGGGCAAGACCCACCTGATGTTCGCCGCCGGCAACGCGATGCGCGCGGCCAATCCGAACATGCGCGTGTTGTACCTGCGCAGCGAGCAGTTTCTGGCGTCGTTGATGAAGGCGTTGCAGGACCGCACCAATGGCATGGCTGCGTTCAAGCGGCAGTTCCAGCAGGTCGATGCGCTGCTGATCGACGACATCCAGTTCTTCGCCGGCAAGGACCGCACCCAGGAAGAGTTCTTCCACACCTTCAACGCGCTGATCGATGGCAAGCAGCAGATCATCCTGACCTGCGACCGCTTCCCGCGCGAAGTGGAGGGCCTGGAGCCGCGGCTGAAATCGCGCCTGGGTTGGGGCCTGTCGGTGGCGATCGATCCGCCCGACTTCGAGACGCGCGCGCAGATCGTGCTGTCCAAGGCACGCGAGCGCGGTGCGCACATCCCCGAGGACGTCGCCTTCCTGCTGGCCAAGAAGATGCGCAGCAACGTGCGCGACCTGGAAGGCGCGCTCAATACGCTTGCGGCGCGCGCCAACTTCACCGGCCGCACCATCACCACCGAGTTCGCGCAGGAAACATTGCGCGACCTGCTGCGCGCGCAGCAACAGGCGATCGGCATCCCCAACATCCAGAAGGTGGTGGCGGATTACTACGGCCTGCAGATCAAGGATCTGCTCGGCAAGCGGCGCACGCGTTCACTGGCGCGCCCGCGGCAGATGGCGATGGCGCTGGCGAAGGAATTGACCGAGCACTCTCTGCCCGAGATCGGCGACGCCTTCGCCGGCCGCGACCACACCACCGTGCTGCATGCCTGCCGCCAGATCCGTGGCCTGCTCGAGACCGACGGCAAGCTGCGCGAGGATTGGGACAAGCTGATCCGCAAGCTCAGCGAGTAGCGTAGCTCCCGGCGCCTCCGGGACGCCGCCGAACCCGGCCTGCATCGCCAGCCCTTGTGCCCGGACCAGCTCCGGGCCGCAATATTTTCCGTTCCCCGCTGCGCGTCATGGCCGCGGCGCGGTATCGTTCACACCATGCGGTCGCGCCCTGTGGGCAAACGCCTGCCACGCGCCCGCACACAGCGCTCCAGAGGTTTTCAGTCCGGTGGATAAGCGGTGGATGACTCCGCTTGCGCACAGGGTGCTGCGGACGAGTTGCGTACAAGTTGTGGACAACTGGACCGCGGTACGCCCCGGAGAAAGTTGTCCACAGCTTGTGCCCCGGCTGGCCTGGGGTTTCCACAAGGTTTTAACTTTGTTTTTTCCTAATTAAATCAAAGGCTTGATGCTGTTTTCAGCGTTTTAGCGCTGCTCCATCATCACCATGCTTTTGATTTATTCACTACTTTTGTTTTGGTAAGGGGAGCGTCATCGATGCGTTTCAGCCTGCAACGCGAAGTGTTCCTGAAACCATTGGCGCAAGTCGTCAATGTCGTTGAGCGTCGGCAAACCCTGCCGGTCCTCGCCAATCTGCTGGTCCAGGTCAAAGCCGGACAGCTCTCACTGACGGGTACCGATCTCGAAGTCGAGATGGTGTCGCGCATCGGTGTGGACGACGCGCAGGACGGCGAGACCACGATCCCGGCCCGCAAGCTGTTCGAGATCGTCCGCGCCCTGCCTGATGGCAGCAAGGTCACCGTCTCGCAGACGGCGGAGAAGATCACGGTGCAGGCGGGACGCTCCCGCTTCACGCTGTCCACCCTGCCCGCCAACGACTTCCCCTCGATCGACGAGGTCGAGGCGACCGAGCGTGTGCGGGTACCCGAAGCGAGCCTGAAGGAGCTGATCGAACGCACGGCGTTCGCCATGGCCCAACAGGACGTGCGCTACTACCTCAACGGCCTGCTCTTCGATTTGCGCGAGACCTCGCTGCGCTGTGTGGCCACCGATGGCCACCGCCTGGCCTTGTGTGAGGCCCCCCTCGATGCCGGTGCCAGTACCAAGCGCCAGATCATCGTGCCGCGCAAGGGTGTGACCGAGCTGCAACGCCTGCTTGAAGGCGGCGAGCGCGAACTGGAACTGGAAATGGGCCGCAGCCATCTGCGGGTGAAGCGCGACGATGTCACCTTCACCAGCAAGCTGATCGACGGGCGTTTTCCCGACTACGAGGCCGTGATCCCGATCGGTGCGGACAAGGAAGTGCGGATCGACCGCGAGGTGCTGCGCGCATCGCTGCAGCGCGCCGCGATCCTGTCCAACGAGAAGTACCGCGGCGTGCGCATCGAAGTGTCGCCCGGCCAGCTCAAGATCAGCGCGCACAACCCCGAGCAGGAAGAGGCGCAGGAAGAGGTCGAAGCCGAAACACGGGTCAGCGACCTGGCCGTGGGCTTCAACGTCAACTACCTGCTCGATGCCCTGACTGCCTTGCGCGATGAGAACGTGGTGTTGGCCCTGCGCGACGCCAATTCATCGGCGATGGTGCGGGAGGCGTCGAATGAGCGCTGCCGCCATGTCGTGATGCCCTTGCGCCTCTGATCCAGGCCTCAATGTTTCACGTGGAACGCCCGGCCCCGGCTGGGCGTTTTCTTTTGGGGCTCTCCTCCTTGTCCGGTTCCACCTGCACACTAGAGTCCATCCATGCACGTCACCCGCCTCGACCTCCGCAACCTGCGTCGTTTTTCCGACGCCAGCCTGCGACCTGCCGCAGGGGTCAACCTGATCATCGGGGACAACGGCGCCGGTAAGACCAGCATCCTCGAAGGCCTGCACCTGATGGCCTACGGACGCAGCTTCCGCGGGCGAGTCCGGGACGGCCTTGTGCAGGCTGGCGCGCCGGCGCTGGAGATCTTCGTGGAATGGGAAGAACGGGCGAGCCGCGCCGGCGGGGAGTCTCTCCGTTCCCGCAAGGCCGGGTTGCGCCACAGCGGGCAGGACTGGACCGGCCGGCTGGATGGCAGTCCGGTCGCGCATCTGGGCGAACTCTGCGCAGCGTTGGCCGTTGTCAGCTTCGATCCGGGCAGTCACGTCCTGATAAGCGGCGGGGGCGAACCACGGCGACGCTTCCTGGATTGGGGTTTGTTCCACGTGGAACCCGAGTTCCTGCCGTTATGGCGCCGCTATTCCCGGGCGCTGCGCCAACGGAATGCCCTGCTGAAGTCGCGCGCGACCAGCGCTCAACTGGATGCCTGGGACGCTGAACTGGCGGACGCCGGGGAGCCGCTATCCGTCCACAGACAGAATTATCTGGAGGCGTTGCAGCCCCACTACGCGACTCTGCTGGCCGACTTGGTCCCACAGGTAGGACAGGGCTCACTGCAGTACCTGCCCGGCTGGCGCCGGGACGACTTGTCCCTGCTGGATGCGCTGCTGGTGAATCGCGACCGCGATCAGGCCAGTGGCCATACGTCGGTGGGTCCCCATCGCGCCGACTGGACCCTGACGTTCTCCGCCGTACCGGGTCGCGAGGCCCTGTCGCGCGGACAGGCCAAGCTCACGGCGCTCGCCGCCCTGCTGGCCCAGGCCGGGCACTATGCGGAGCACCGTGGCGAGTGGCCGGTGGTCGCGCTCGATGATCTGGCCTCGGAACTCGACCGGCATCACCAGCGACGCGTGCTCGATCGGCTACTGGCCTGCTCGGCCCAGGTGTTTGTCACTGGAACGGAGCGGCCCCCCGGACTGACGGACGTTTCTGCTCCCATTAGTGTGTTCCACGTGGAACAGGGACTGGTTGGCCCAGTGTAGGCCGGCCAGCAAGCTGGCTCCTCGCCAACCCAGAGAGTGCGCGCGCGGCCCCGGGACCCCGGAAGCCGCTTGCCCCGGCTATACTCCACACACGTATTTTCATGTGTCTCGGTGTGATGCCTGGCCCCCGGCCAGACCACGCGCCGCCGGAGCCTGCTGCACCTCATGACCCAGATCGAACACGATCCCGCGAACGTCCCGACTCCCGTCGCCCCCTCCCAGACCTACGACTCCAGCAAGATCACCGTCCTGCGTGGTCTGGAAGCCGTGCGCAAGCGTCCGGGCATGTATATCGGCGATGTGCACGACGGCACCGGCCTGCACCACATGGTCTTCGAGGTCGTGGACAACTCGATCGACGAGGCCCTGGCCGGGCACGCGAACGAAGTCATCGTGACCCTGCACGAGGACGGCTCCTGCTCGGTGTCCGACAACGGTCGCGGCATCCCGGTCGACATCCACAAGGAAGAAGGCGTATCCGCGGCCGAGGTGATCCTCACCGTGCTGCATGCCGGCGGCAAGTTCGACGACAACAGCTACAAGGTTTCCGGCGGCCTGCATGGCGTGGGTGTGTCGGTGGTCAACGCGCTGTCCGAGCACCTGTGGCTGGATATCTGGCGCGACGGCGGCCATCACCGTCAGGAATACGCGCTGGGTGAGCCGCTGTACCCGCTCAAGCGCCTCGAGGATTCGAGCAAGCGTGGCACCCTGCTCCGCTTCAAGCCGTCGGTCGAGATCTTCACCGACGTCGAATTCCATTACGACATCCTCGCCAAGCGCCTGCGCGAGCTGAGCTTCCTCAACTCGGGCGTCAAGATCACGCTTATCGACGAGCGTGGTGAAGGCAAGCGCGACGTCTTCCAGTACGAGGGCGGCATCCGCTCCTTCGTCGAGCATCTGGCCCAGCTGAAGACCCCTCTGCACCCGAACGTCATCTCAGTATCCGGTGAGATGAATGGCATCACCGTGGACGTCGCCCTGCAGTGGACCGATGCCTACCAGGAAACGATGTTCTGCTTCACCAACAACATTCCGCAGAAGGATGGCGGTACCCACCTGATCGGCTTCCGTGCCGCGCTGACGCGCACGCTGAGCAATTACATCGAACAGAACGGCATCGCCAAGCAGGCCAAGATCACCCTGTCCGGCGACGACATGCGCGAAGGCATGATTGCGGTGCTCTCGGTCAAGGTGCCGGATCCGAGTTTTTCCTCGCAAACCAAGGAGAAACTGGTCAGTTCCGAGGTAAGGCCGGTCGTTGAAAGCACGTTCGGTGCACGTTTGGAGGAATTCCTCCAGGAACACCCCAACGAAGCCCGCGCCATCGCCGGCAAGATCGTCGACGCCGCCCGTGCCCGCGAGGCTGCACGCAAGGCCCGCGACCTCACCCGTCGCAAGGGCGCGCTGGATATCGCCGGCCTGCCCGGCAAGCTCGCCGACTGCCAGGAGAAGGACCCGGCGCTGTCCGAACTGTTCATCGTCGAGGGTGACTCGGCGGGCGGCTCGGCCAAGCAGGGCCGCAACCGCAAGACCCAAGCGATCCTCCCGCTCAAGGGAAAGATTCTCAACGTCGAGCGCGCGCGCTTCGATCGCATGCTGGGTTCGGCCGAAGTGGGGACGCTGATCACCGCGCTCGGCACCGGCATCGGCAAGGACGAATACAACCCGGACAAGCTGCGCTACCACCGCATCATCCTGATGACCGACGCCGACGTCGACGGTTCGCACATCCGCACATTGCTGCTGACGTTCTTCTACCGGCAGATGCCGGAGCTGCTGGAGCGCGGGCACATCTACATCGGCCTGCCGCCGCTGTACAAGATCAAGCAGGGCAAGACCGAGCTGTACCTCAAGGACGATGCCGCGCTCGATGCCTATCTCGCCGGCAATGCAGTCGAAGGCGCCTCGCTGGTGCCCGCCGATGGCGAGCCGCCGATCACCGGCGAAGCGCTGGAAAAACTGCTGCTGGCCTATGCCGGCGCACGCGAAGCGATCGCGCGCAATGCGCACCGCTACGATCCGATCGTGCTTGAGTCGCTGATCGATTTCACGCCGCTCGATGCCGCCACGCTCGCCAGCAATACCGACGAGCGCCACGAACTCGACACGCTGCAGGCGCGCCTCAACCGCACCGGACTGGGCAAGCCGCGCTATCGCCTCGAACTGCATCCGGCCACGGATGCGCGCCAGGCCGCACTGCTCGTGCATCGCACCCACATGGGTGTGGAGCACACCCAGGTGCTGCCGATGGCGGCATTCGAAGGTGGTGAACTGCGCGCGGTGCGCGAAGCCGCCGCGATGCTGCATGGCCTCGTCCGCGCCGGCGCGAAGATAGTGCGCGGCAATCGCGAACAGCCGGTTCTGAGCTTCGCCGAAGCGCAGGCGTGGCTGCTCGAGGAAGCCAAGAAGGGCCGCCAGATCCAGCGCTTCAAGGGCCTGGGTGAAATGAACCCCGAGCAGCTGTGGGATACCACGGTCAATCCGGAAACGCGCCGCCTGCTGCAGGTACGCATCGAGGACGCCGTGGCGGCCGACCAGATCTTCTCCACGCTGATGGGGGACGTGGTCGAACCGCGCCGCGAGTTCATCGAAGAAAACGCGCTGAAGGTCGCCAACCTGGACGTGTGAAGATCGCGTCGCGGTCGCCCGCATCTGGCGGGCGCTGCGTCGCTGCGCGGCCCTACAACATTGACGACGCGTTAATCCCTCGCGGTCTACAACGCGGAATACCCATTCAGGAAGTTGCCGATGAAGCGTCTGTTGCTTGCGGTCGCCGTTTCCACGCTCCTTGCAGGTTGCGCCACCACCACGTCGCCCACTGGCCGAACGCAGGTTGTCGGTGGCGTGTCCGAAGAACAGCTTGCGCAACTCGGCGCGGAAGCCTTCGCCGAAACCAAGGCCAAGACCCCGCAAAGCACCGACAGCCGCCAGAGCGCATACGTGCGCTGCGTGGTGCAACGCGTGGTTGAGCAGCTACCGCCTGACTGGCAGAACATCGGCTGGGAAACCGCAGTATTCGTCGACGACTCCCCCAACGCATTCGCGTTGCCAGGTGGCAAGGTAGGCGTCAACACCGGGATCTTCACGGTCGCCAAGAACCAGGATCAACTGGCTGCCGTGGTCGCTCATGAAGTGGGCCACGTCTATTCCCATCACCACAACGAACGCATCACCAAGCAGATGGGAACGCAGGGCGCGCTGCAGATGCTGGGCGCGCTTGCGGGCGCACGCTACGGCGAAGGTGCGGCGAATGCGGTCGTGCAGGGCGGCAGTATCGCGGCGCAGGCCGGTTTCCTGCTGCCCAATTCGCGCACGCAGGAAACCGAAGCCGACGTCGTCGGCCAGCAACTCATGGCACGCGCCGGTTTCGATCCGCGCCAGGCGGTCAACCTTTGGCAGAACATGATCGCGGCGAGCCGCAGCCATCCGCCGGAATGGTTGTCGACGCACCCCAATCCCGAAACCCGGATCCAGGAACTAGGTAGCCGCGCCGCCAGCCTGGTGCCGGTCTACGAACAGGCCCGCGCCACTGGCCACACCCCCAAGTGCGGCTAAACACGGACACAAAGGGCAAAACTGACCCCATATCGCCGGCACGGGCGTTTCTGTTAGCGTGACGGCCCCCTGACCCGGCGCTTCTCGATCCGGGCCGCACAAGCCGCAACATAGGTGACTGCCAATGAAAGCCATCTCTTCTCATCGCACTGTCCTGGCCGCCACCGTCGCAGCCGTGCTCGCCCTGGGTGCGGTTTCCCAGGTCAGTGCGCAGAGCGCCGCCCAGCAGCGTCGTGCCGACCGCGAAGCAGCCAAGGCCAGCAAGCAGGGCAAGGAAGAAAAGGCAGCCGTCACCTATCCGAACGCCACGCGTCAGGAGCCTGGCGCGAAGGCCTCGGCCAAGGCCTCGCCGAAGCTGCAGAAGATGATGAAGCTGTACGACGAGGAGAAGCCGGCCGAAGCGCGCGCAATCGCCGACGAGATCATCGGCACCGAGGCCTTCAATGCCTATGACCACGCCTTCGCCGCACAGATCGCTGCGCAGATCGCGTACGAAGCCGACGACGCCAATGGCGCGATCGCCTACCTGGACAAGGCGATGGCCTTCAATGGCCTGGACAACAACAGCCACTACAACGCCATGCTGATGAAGGCGCAGCTGCAGTTGCAGGAAGACAAGTACGCCGACGGCCTCACCACCATCGATCAGTTCCTCAGCGAAACCAAGAGCCAGCAGCCGGAACATCTGGTGATCAAGGGCAATGCCCTGTACCGGCTCGAGAAGTATCCCGAGGCCGCGGCCGTCCTCAAGCAGGCCATCGACGCCTCGCCCGAACCCCGCGCCGACTGGCAGCAGCTGCTGATGGCGGCCTACGCCGAAAGCGGCCAGGGCGACCAGGCGATCGCCATGGCCGAAAAGGTCGCGGCCAAGAGCCCGACCGACAAGCGTGCGCAGATGAACCTCGTGGCGGTCTACCTGCAGGCCGACAAGTACGACAAGGCGGCCGTGGTCCTGGAAAAGCTCCGCGCCGCCGGTCAGTTCACCGAGGACCGCGACTACCGCCAGCTCTACTCCACCTACCTCAACAGCGAGGGCAAGGAGAAGCAGGCCGCGGGCGTCATCCAGGAGGGTCTCGACAAGGGCATCCTCAAGCCCGACCACCAGTCCTATCTGGCGCTGGCGCAGTCCTACTACTTCTCCGAGCAGCCCGGTCCGGCCATCGATGCCTACAAGAAGGCCGCGCCGCTGGATGACGATGGCGAGACCTATCTCAACCTTGCCCGCCTCCTCTGGCAGGAGGCCCGCATCCCCGAAGCGAAGGAAGCGGCCAAGCAGGCCATCGCCAAGGGCCTGAAGAAGCCCGATGACGCCAAGAAGATCCTGGCGCTGCCGGCGAAATAAGAGCCAATTAAGAGTCGCAGAGCACAAAATACCGCTTCGCGCTTGGAAGCCCGGGCGCGACTTGGTATATGCTAGGTGGTTCCTGCGTTCTCGCCGATGCGAGCGCCGGAATCGAACATCGCCCGAGGCGCCCTGGCGTCCGGAACACTTCCCGAGCTACGGCGCATGACGCAAGCCTTCGAAATCCATACCCACGACGACGAGCCCGAAGGCCTTAACTGGGCGCGAATCACCGGCATCAGCATGGCGCTGGCCGTCCACGTCGGCGCCCTGCTGCTGCTGCTCGCTCCGCTGGCCGCCCCGCCGAGCGAGAAGGCCAAGGAAGAGACCACGATCGTGAATATCGTGCGTCCGCCGCCGCCGCCCCCGCCGCCGCCGCCGCCGCCGCCGGAAGAGCCCAAGCCACAGCCGGTCCGCCAGCTGTCGCCGCCGCAGCCCACGCCGTTGCCGCCGCCGCCTGAGCAGCCGCCGATCGAGGTCGAAGACCCGAGCCCGGTCGACCTGCCGCCGGTGCCGCCGTCGCCGCCGGCCCCGCCGCGTCCGAGCGAAACCATCGCCGGTTCGATCGATCCGTCCTCGCAGCGCATGAACCCGCCGGCTGCGGCTCGCGCCGGCGCGACCGGTACGGTCGTGCTGCTGGTCGACATCGACGCCCAGGGCAATGTCGTCAACGTGCGTGTGGAGAAGTCCAGCCGCAACCGCGACCTCGACCGCGCCGCCCAGGATGCTCCGCGCAAGAAGAAGTGGCGCTTCAACCCGGCCAAGGAAAATGGCCAGCCGGTGCCCAGCACCGTGCGCGTCCCGGTTGTCTTCAACTTCTAAAGCTTTCAAACCCCGGCCTCGCGGCCGGGGAGCACTGTAGTAATTAGCAATTCCACCTTCCACGACTAAAAGGTAAGCGTCATGTTGCAGGAAACCACCGCCGCCGCCGCGGCCCAGACCGGGGGCTCCAACGCCGCCGCCCTGTCGCAGATGGGCTTTGGCAATCTGCTCCAGGAAATGGTTAGCAACCCGGGCCACTACGCCGTCTCCTGGGCTGTGCTTCTCACCCTCACCCTGATGTCGGTGCTGTCGATCTACTGGATCGTCACCAACTTCATCAAGAACGTGCGCCTGAAGGGCACTTCCGACCGCGTCATCACCACGTTCTGGGAAACCCCGAACGCCCAGGACGCGATCCGCTTCATGGAAGAGCAGCCGCGCTTCGAGCCGTTCTCCAAGATCGCCCTCGATGCCGCCCAGGCCGCCGCGCACCACCAGCGCCACGAAGGCTCGCGCCTGGTCGAATCGCTGAACCGCTCCGAGTTCGTCGACCGTGCCCTGCGCCAGGGCGTGACCCGCGAATCCTCGCGCCTCGAGTCCGGCCTGACCGTGCTTGCCACCGTCGGTTCGACCGCGCCGTTCGTCGGCCTGCTCGGTACCGTGTGGGGCATCTACGGCGCGCTGATCCGCATCGGCGCCTCGGGCAACGCCTCGATCGACGCCGTCGCCGGTCCGGTGGGCGAAGCGCTGATCATGACCGCCCTCGGTCTGTTCGTCGCGATCCCGGCCGTGCTCGCGTACAACTTCTTCACCCGCCTGAACCGCGTTACGAACAACAAGTTCGATACGTTTGCCCACGACCTGCACGACTTCTTCGCCACCGGCTCGCGCGTCGGCGAAGTCGCCAAGCGCTGATCCCAGGTCACCAGTAGTCGTTTCGGAGTTCGGACATGGCTTTCAATTCTGGTAGTGGTGGCGGCCGCCCGATGGCGGAAATCAACGTCACGCCGCTCGTCGACGTGATGTTGGTGCTGTTGATCATCTTCATGATCACCGCGCCGCTGATGACGCATAAGGTCAAGGTCGATCTGCCTGAGGCGAACCTGACCAAGCGAACGGAAGAGACGATCAAGGTCACTCCGATCACGATTGCGGTCGAGGACACCGGTGCGCTGTACTGGAACGACGAACCGGTGACCAAGGGCGTGATCGAGAGCCGCTTCTCGGTCGAGGCGCAGAAGACCCCGCAGCCGCAGGTCAACGTACGTGGCGACAAGACCGCCAAGTACAAGCTGGTTCAGGAGGTCGTCCAGATCGCCCAGAACCAGGGCATGCGCAAGGTCGGCTTCGTGGCGATCAAGGATCGCTCGGGCCAGCCGTAACCGCTAACCGGAGAAATAGACATGGCATTTGCAAGTGGTTCCGGCGGCGGTCCTATGGCCGACATCAACGTCACGCCGCTCGTCGACGTGATGTTGGTGCTGCTGATCATCTTCATGGTCACCGCGCCGATCCTGTCCTACCCGATCGACGTCAACCTGCCGCAGCGTTCGTTGAACCAGCCGCCGCAGACGAAGGTCCCGCCGCCGCCGATCCGTCTGCGCATCGACGCCGCCGGCACGATCTTCTGGAACGATTCGCCGATCGATATGCGCGTGCTGCAGCAGCAGATGAACAATGAGGTCGCCAAGGACCCCACCAATCAGCCGCTGCTCGAAATTGATGTGAACCCGGATGCCGATTACGGCGTCCTCGCCAAGGTGCTGGCACGGGCGAAGAACGCCGACATGCAGAAGATCGGCTTCGTCCAGCCGCAGTAAGCCTGGCAAACGTTTCAAGCGCTACCAACAGTCGTGAAACGCCGCCTCCGGGCGGCGTTTTTTTATGCGCGCTTCGCGTGCCGCCAGGCCCGCCGCAGGTCGCGACGCCCGCGCAACCCCACGCGCCCCTTGTCAACGTTGTGAAGTCGGGCGTAGCGTGAAATCCAGGACCCGTCGCCCGGCGCATGCGAGGCCACCGGACGGACGAGGTCCGCGCGGCGCTCCATTCGACACGACAGAGGGAGGGCACCATGGCAACTTCCATGTTTGCGGGCGATTCCGGCCGGGGCACGCAGGGCCGAACGATGGCGGAGATGAACATCACGCCGCTGGTCGACGTGATGCTGGTGCTGCTGATCATCTTCATGGTGGCGGCGCCGATGGTGACGCGCTCGATCGACCTGCGGTTGCCGCAGACGCCGCCGCCGGGACCGCAGTCGATCAAACCGCCGCATCTCAGCCTCGGTGTGCGAGGCAGCGGCCAGTTCGTGCTGGATGGCGTCGTACTGAGCGAACGCGCGCTCGCATCGGCGCTGGGCGAAGCCGCGCGCGCGGCGCCGAATACGGTCGTGGATCTGTCCGTGAGTGGCGACGCCGATTACCAGGCGTTCACCACCGCGCTGACCGTGGCCCGCAACAACGGCATCAGCAATATCGCGATGCAGTAGGCCTCGCTGACAGAGCATCCAGCCATGGCGCGTTGAAAGGCGCGCCATGCGCCTGGCGACTTTGCGAGGGGATGATCGTTTGCGAGCCAGGCGGGACGCACGTGCCCAGCGAATGCAGCGTAATGCCTGCAAGCTGGTTCGCATCAAGCCGGTGAGCTGGCACGTCGTGCCGAAACGCGGTGCGCGTCACCCCGCGAGGATCGCCAGGTATCGCTTCACCGTCGCCGCAAGGCCGGCGTACAACGCCTCGCCGATCAGCGCATGCCCGATCGACACTTCCTGCACGTTCGGCACCGTGCGCAGGAACGCGCCCAGATTGTCCTGGCTGAGGTCGTGCCCGGCATTCACCGCCAGGCCTTCCGCCTGGGCTCGGCGCGCGGTCGCGGCAAAGCGCAGCAGCATGTCCCGGGCGTCGCCCGCGGCATGCGCTTCGGCATACGGCCCGGTGTACAACTCGACGCGATCCGCGCCGAGCGTCGCGGCCTGCTGCATGTCATCGCCCTGCTCGCCATGCGCGTCGGCGAACAGGCTGACGCGGCACTGCAGTGCCTTCAGCTGGGCCACCAGCGGACGCAACGCCTCGGCGTCGCGCGCGAAATCGAAGCCGTGGTCGGAGGTGAGCTGCGCATCGCCATCGGGCACCAGCGTCGCCTGCGCCGGGCGCACCTGCTCGCACAAGGCGACGAAGCCGGGATAGCCGGCGCGCGACGGCGCGAACGGATTGCCTTCGAGGTTGAACTCGACACCGTATTCGCGCGTGAGCTCGGCGAGCGCGAACACATCGTCGGCGCGGATGTGGCGCGCATCGGGACGAGGGTGCACGGTGATGCCGTGCGCACCGGCATCCAGGCAGGCGCGGGCGGCGCGGACCACGTCCGGTTCGCTGCCGCCGCGCGAATTGCGCAGCACCGCGATCTTGTTGACGTTGACGCTGAGGACGGTCATCGCCCGAAGTGTACCCGGCGATCGCGCACCACCACCGGGCACGACGGCGCCGCGACGTTCCGGCGGATCAACCGCGCGGCGGTTCGTTCTGGGTGGCCGCGGCGAGCCGGCGCGCTTCGGCCTGCTCGCGCAGACGCCGCAGCTCTTCCGGATCCAGTATCAGCTGCTCGTCACGCGCGCGGCTGCCGATGCGGTCGGACGCGAGCTTGAGGACGAAGGCGGCGAACATCGCCAGCGCCACCAGCAACGCGAACGCAAGGCCACCGGTCGTCGTAGCGGTGAACGCCATCCACAGGGCAGCAAGGGCAAGCACGAGGAACAACCAGGCCATGGGCGAACTCCCGAATACGCTGGGGGGCAGTTTACCGCGCCGGTTTGCTCGCGTTTTGTGCCGGAGCGCGCGGCCTCGGCCCGTCCGTCGCCACGCCCCTGCCTTGTGGCCAGACGGCGGCGGGCGCTACAGCACCGGCGATACCAGCCGCGCCAGCGCTTCCGGCAGGCGCGTGGCGAACAGGGACTGCGTGCGGTCGGCCGCCACGCAGCCCGAGGCCGCGCATTCGGTGTCCATCAAGGCCGCCAGGTCGGCGCACAGCGCGGCGTCGCGGAACATCAGCGACACCTCGAAATTGAGGCGGAAGCTGCGGTGGTCGAAATTCGCGCTGCCGATGATGGCGAGGTCGTCATCGCACAGCAGCGCCTTGGTGTGCAGCATGCGCGGCCCGTATTCGAACACCCGCACGCCGGCCGCGAGCAGCTCGTCGAAGTAGGATCGCGCCGCCAGCGTGACCAGCCGGCTGTCGCTCCTGCGCGGTACCAGCAGGCGCACGTCGAGTCCGCCCAGCGCCGCGGACGTCAGCGCCATGCGCGCGGCCTCGCCCGGTACGAAATAGGGCGTCGCCAGCCACACCCGCCGTTCCGCGGAATGGATCGCACCAACGTGCAGGCGGTGGATCGCTTCCCACGACGAGTCCGGTCCCGATACCAGCACCTGCACCGGCACGTGTCCGCGCTGCGGGACCGGCAGGGGCAGGGTGAGCGGCGGATTTCCGGTGGCGTAGGCCCAGTCCTCGACGAAGACCAGCTGCAGCGAACTCACCACGTCGCCTTCCACGCGCACGTGCAGGTCGCGGTAGGCGTCGGCGCGCAGGCGTTCGTCTTCCTCGTCGGTGATGTTGATGCCGCCGGTGTAGGCGATGCGGCCGTCGATCACCACGATCTTGCGATGGCTGCGCAGGTTGACCCACGGCCGTTTCCACACCTGCAGGAAACGCGAGGGGTGGAACCACGCGAGTTCGCCACCCGCGGTGACGAGGTCATGGAAGAAACGCGCCGGCGTCTTGCCCGAACCCACCGCGTCCAGCAACAGCCGCACCTTCACCCCTGCGCGCGCTCGCTCGACCAGGGCATCGCGCAACGCCGCGCCGGTCTGGTCCGGATAGAAGATGTAGTACTCCAGGTGCACATGCTCCTGCGCGGCGGCGACATCAAGCAGCAGGGCGGAATACTTCGCGCCGCCATCGACCAGCAGGCGCGCGTCGGTGGCGGACGTCGGTGGCAGGCCGGTCGTCGCTTGCCCCAGCCGTGCGAGCTCGATCGCGTCCGCGCTGGGCTTGAAGCCCTCGGGCGGGGGCGGCAGTTTGGCCTTCGCGCGGAAGCGGCGCAGGCGCTGTCGATGGATGCGCTGCGGACCCAGCCAGTAATAGATGATGAAGCCGACGTACGGCAGGGCGGCGAGGCAGACCAGCCAGCTCAGCGTGGCCACGGGTTCGCGCTTCTGCAGCACGATCCAGCCGCCCAGCCCCAGCAGGTACACCGCCCACGCAAGGGACAGGTAGAGCTTCAGGTGCGGCACCGCGAGCAGGGCCGTCCAGAAGTCGCGCAGGGCGTCGAGCATGCGGGTTCGATCGAAGGGATCGTCGCGGTGCGCGACGCGGAGAGCGTATCCCAAGCCGCGCGAATTACCCGTTCAGCGCGGCACCCACGCATTCAGGAAGCCGGGTTTGCCAGTTAGTAATATTGCTAATAACCTTGAGCCCCCTGACAGCATTGCCGTGAGCGACCCGCGCGGCGGCCCAATCGCTATGGAAGACGCCAACAAACCCAGAGCGCCCATCAAAGGCCGCGGCGCGGCGTCGTACGTGCACGGCCGCTATGCCGTCACGACGACCGAGGGTGCCGACGACGGCTGGGGTTCGGTCTACGAAGGTTTGGACGAGGCTCCGCGCCCCGCGACCATCGTCACCGAAGAGCGTGCGCGCAGCATCGTCAGCCACAACGATTCGCCCGACATCGGCTTCGCAGCCTCGGTGAACCCGTATCGCGGTTGCGAGCACGGCTGCGTGTACTGCTTCGCGCGGCCGTCGCATGCGTACCTCGACCTCTCGCCGGGACTCGACTTCGAGACCAAACTATTCGCCAAGACCAACGCCGCCGAACGCCTGCGCGCGGAACTGGCGCGGCCGTCGTACCGCTGCACGCCGATCGCGCTGGGCATCAACACCGATGCCTACCAGCCGATCGAACGGCGCTATCGCATCACCCGCCAATGCCTGGAGGTGCTGGCGGAAACAAAGCATCCACTCAGCTTCATCACCAAGAGCGCGTTGATAGAACGCGACCTCGACCTGCTCGCCGCGATGGCGCGCGAACGCCTGGTCAGCGTGTACTTTTCGATCACCACGCTCGACAACCACCTCGCCGCGAAGATGGAGCCGCGTGCCTCCGCGCCACACGCCAAGCTGCGCGCGATGAAGGCACTGGCCGAGGCCGGCGTACCGGTGGGCGTGATGGCCGCGCCGATGATCCCGATGATCAACGACCGCGAGCTCGAACACATCCTCGAAGCGGGCTACGAACACGGCGCGCGAGCCGCCGGCTACGTGTTGCTGCGCCTGCCGCACGAGCTCAAGCAGATCTGGCGCGAATGGTTGGAACTGCACTACCCCGACCGCGCCGCGCACGTGATGAGCCTGGTGCAGCAGATGCGCGGCGGCAAGGATTACGACAGCGCCTTCGGCAAGCGCATGCGCGGCGAGGGCCCATTCGCGCAATTGCTGCAGCAGCGCTTCGCCAAGGCATACGCCCGTCTCGGGTTCGGCCGGCTGCCGCCGCTGGACAGCAGCCGCTTCACGCCGCCGCGTCCGTTGTCGCCGCAGGGCGAGTTGTTCTGAGGGCTACGGCGCGGGCCATTGCCGCAGGGATGGACCCGCGCCTTGGGGCCGCTGCCGGCATCTCGTCCCCGGCCGTCAGCACCTGCGTTATTCACAACCGCGCCAGTCCTGCGATGATGGACCTTCATCGCACCGTTGCCGGAGCCATGAGCGACGAATTGGAGAACGACCGCAACCAGTTGCAGGCAACGCGCCGCCAACTGCAGTTGCTGACCGACGCGATCACCCACGACCTGCGCGCCCCGCTGCGCACGATCGAAGGGTTTGCCGCGCGCGTGGCCGCCAGCGCCCACGACCGCCTCGAGCCGCGTGAACGCGAACAGCTGCAGCGCGTGCATGACGCCGCCACGCGCATGACCTCGCTGCTGGAGCAACTGGGCGAACTCTCGCGCGCCACCCATGCACCGCTGCAACCGGCCGACGTCGACATCAGCCTGGTGGCCGAATGGATCCTGGCCGACCTGCAGGCCGCCGAACCCGACCGCCCCGCCCAGCTCCACGTGCAACCCGGCCTGCGCGTGCGCGGCGACGAACGCCTGCTGCGGCTGCTGCTCACGCAGCTGCTGCACAACGCCTGGAAGTTCTCGGCGACGGCCGCCGCCACCCGGATAGAAATTACCGGCGACGGCGAGGCTGGCCACCGCCGTTTCGTGATCCGCGATGCAGGCATCGGTTTCGACCCGCGTTACGCGGGCAAGCTGTTCGAACCGTTGCAGCGCCTGCACGGCGCGGAGCAGGGCGCGGGGCATGGCCTCGGCCTCGCTATCGCGCGGCGCATCGCCGAGCGCCACGGTGGCTGCATCACGGCGCTTTCACAACCCGGTGACGGCGCGGCCTTCACTGTGGACCTGCCGGACGCGTGAGGGAAAGCGAGTGCTGCATCGAGACATCCTGCTGGTCGAGGACAATCCCGACGACGTCGAGCTGACCCGACTCGCCTTCGAGGAAGCCAGCGTCAGCAACCGGCTGGTAGTGGTCGGGGATGGCGCCGAGGCGCTCGACTATCTGTTTGCCCGCGGCCGCCACGCCGAGCGCAATCCCGCCGAGCTGCCGTCGATCGTGATGCTCGACCTCAACCTGCCCAAGCTCGACGGACGCGAGGTCCTGCAGGCGATCCGCGCCGAGCCCGCCACACGCGAACTGCCGGTGATCGTGCTGACCACCAGCGCCGAGCCCTTCGATGTCGAGACCAGCTACGCCCTGGGCGTCAACAGCTACATCCAGAAGCCGGTGGATTTCGAGCAGTTCGTCGCGGCGGTGCGACAGGTCGGGCTGTACTGGTTGGTGCTCAACCATCCGCGCGTGGCGTAGCGCCGCGCATCAACCCTGCTTGCCGAAAAGCGCTTCCGCGCGCTGGAACAGGATCCAGCTCGTCGCGATGAACTTGTCGCCGCCGAGCGGGCGGTTGCCACGGTGGGTATGGGTGAAGGCCGCCGGCGCGATCAGCAACGAGCCCGTACGCGGTGCGATCCGGCGCTGCTGGTAGAGGAATTCGGTCTCGCCCTCTTCGAAGTCGTCGTTGAGGTAGAGGGTCCACAGCAGGTGGCGGTGCAGCGTCTCGTTCTGCGGATCGCGCGGGTACAGCTCGCAATGCCAGTACGGATAACCGCCGCGGCCACCGGTGTAGCGCTGCAGGTTGATCGCGCCGGGCCGCAGCACGGTCTGCGCCACCGGCGACAGCGTCGCATCGTCCATCGCCTGCAGGCGTTCGGCGGTGAGGCGATGACGCGCACCGCCCTCGCCCGGTACTTCCAGCATCAGCGGCGCGATCAGCGTGTGCGGGTAGCGCCGCAGGTAGGCCAGCAGGCCGCGGAACACGGCCTGGTTGAGCTCCATTTCGGCATCGCGCCATTCCGGCCGGCCGGTGATGGAAATGTCGAGGCTGTCCTTCAGCTCCGGCAGCACGCCGCCACCGACGCGGCCGGGCTGCGCGGCATCGCTGGCCACAAAACGCGCGACCAGCGCCGCGCAGGCTTCGCGCGACAGCGCATCCTCGAATACTTCGATGAAGTCGGCGTGGCTCATGGCGTCACGGTCGGAGCGGGGATCCGCAGTAAAGCAGATTCCCCCGCCGTGCTCAGGCGATTGCCGTTTGCGCCGCCTGCGCCGCGTCGTGCTCGCGGTGGTAACGCGTGGCGGTCTCGACTTCCTGCTTCGAGCCCATGAACACCGGCACGCGCATGTGCAGCCCGGTCGGCTCCACTTCGAGCATGCGCATGCGGCCGGTAGTCGCGGCGCCGCCGGCCTGCTCGACCAGGAAACTCATCGGGTTGGCTTCGTACATCAGGCGCAACTTGCCGCCTTTGTCGCGGCACTTGCTGTCCAGCGGGTAGCTGAAGATGCCGCCGCGGGTGAGGATGCGGTGCACGTCGGCCACCATCGAGGCCACCCAACGCATGTTGAAGTCCTTGCCGCGCGGGCCTTCCTTGCCCGTCAGCATGTCGCCGACGTAGCGCTGCATCGGCGCTTCCCAGAAGCGCTGGTTGGAGACGTTGACCGCGAACTCCCTGGTCTCCTCCGGAATGCGCATGCCACGCGTGGTCAGAACGAACGAACCGACTTCGCGATCCAGGGTGAACGCATGCGTGCCGTGGCCGACGGTCAGCACCAGCATCGTGCTCGGCCCGTAGGTGCAGTAGCCGGCCGCGACCTGCGCGGTGCCGGGTTGCAGGAAGTGCTCGTCGGCCGGCGTGACCACGCCGTCGGGGCAGCGCAGCACCGAGAAGATCGTGCCGACCGAGATGTTGACGTCGATGTTGGAGGAGCCGTCGAGCGGATCGAACATCAGCAGGTAGTTGCCGCGCGGATACACATCCGGGATCGCCTGGCTGTGGTCCATTTCCTCCGAGGCGAGGCCAGCGAGGTGGCCGCCCCAGGCGTTGGCTTCGAGCAGGATCTCGTTGCTCAGCACATCGAGCTTCTTCTGCGCCTCGCCCTGGATGTTCATGCTCGCCACGCCTGGCGTGCCGGCGTCGCCCAGCACGCCGCCGAGCGCGCCCTTGCCGACCGCGATCGAGATGGTCTTGCAGGCGCGGGCGACGACTTCGATCAGCAGGCGCAGGTCGGCATGGATGTGGCCGGCGCGCTCTTCTTCGATCAGGAAGCGGGTCAGGGAGATGGACGCGGAACTGGACATGGCGGGCGGGCAGGGCGGCAGCGGAGAGGGCCGCCATTGTCGCCGAAGCGGGTGGCCGCCGCCCCCGGGGGCCAGTTCAAATCAGTTATACGGGCGCAACAGGGCTGGAACTCACTGGTCTGGAGCTCAGGCGACCTGGCGCGTCGCGCGGGCGGCGTGCCGATGCACCACCGCGGCCAGGGTCTGCCGCGCCATCGTCAGCATCAGCAGCGGTGCGGCCGGCTCGGCCGCGGTCAGCACGCGACGGGCGGCGTCCAGCACGTCATTGACGACATCGGCGGCGGCGGCGCCCAGCAGCATCCGCAGGCCCCGCGAGGCACCCTCCAAAAGGCGTTCGCATTCCGGTCCACAGCCTTGGCCCGCGCGCCGCATCACCTGCACCAGCGCAGCGTCGAGACGTGACAGGGCCAGCAGCAGTTCGTCGGCGGTGGGCGGAGCGTAGGGAGTGTTCATGCGTTCAGTCTCGGCAGGGGGCGTCGCAGCAGCTGAGATACCCGCCAACTGTTACGGATTCGGCAGCGGATAGCGGACTGCGTCAGAGTGCGGAGCGGGCGGTCAGCGGCCAGTGAAAATCCGGCGACAGAGCGGTGAAGCGTTCATCTGCTGACAGCAGGTTGGCAGCAGGCCGCGCGCACGCTGCGATTCCACCCGAGGAGCGGCGCCGTGCATCCATCCCGTTCGCCGTTCACGTGTTTGTTCTTCACCCGCGCGTCACCATCCATGCACACCCAGCGGAGTGAGCCATGACCGATACGACAAAGCCCACGCCGCCAACCGATGGCCGCCACGACTTCGACTTCATCCATGGCCGCTGGCGGGTGCAGAACGAGCGCTTGCGCGAACGCCTGGTGGGCAGCACCGACTGGGACGTATTCGACGCCACCGACGAATGTCGGCCGGTGCTCGATGGCGCCGGCAATCTCGAGGAATTCCACACCGCCTGGAATGGCGGCTTTGAGGGCATCGCGCTGCGCCTGTACGACGTGGCCAGCGCGGAATGGCGCATCCACTGGGCCAGCAATCGCAGCGGCGCACTCGATCCGCCGGTAAGCGGACGCTTCGAGGGCGGCGTGGGCACGTTTTACGGCAGCGACCAGCATGCGGGCCGCCCGGTGCGTGTGCGCTTCCTGTGGAGCCGCAGCAGCGCCAACTGTGCGCACTGGCAGCAGGCCTTCTCCGTCGACGACGGCGCGAGTTGGGAAACCAACTGGCACATGTGGTTCCGCCGCGTCGACGAGCACGGCCGCCTGCGGCACGACGATGCGGTGCTGGAGCTGCGCCAGTACACGTTGCAGCCCGGCCAGCGCGACGCATTGATCGACCTGTTCGAGCGCGAATTCATCGAGACGCAGGAAGCCGTTGGCATGCACGTCATTGGCCACTTCCGCGACCTCGACGCCCCCGACCGTTACGTGTGGCTGCGCGGCTTCCCGTCGATGGAGGCGCGCCGCGAGGCGTTGCAGGCCTTCTACTTCGGACCGGTGTGGCAGCGCCATCGCGATGCCGCCAACGCGACGATGGTCGACAGCGGCAACGTCCTGCTGCTCAGGCCGGCGCATCCGGCATCGGGCCTGGCGCCTGCGTCGATGCCGCGGCCGGCCATCGGGACCGCCCTGCCGGCGGGCGCGGTGTGCATCGGCACGTGCGCATTGCGCGCGCCGGCGGCGCAGGGCTTCACCGCGCGCTTCGAGCAGCAGCTGGCGCCGCTGCTGCGCCTGCACGGCGCGGACGTCATCGCCCGGTACGAAACCGATGCCAGCGCGAACACCTTCCCGCGCCTGCCGGTGCGCGAGGGCGAATGCGTGTTCGTGTGGGTCGCGCGCTTCGCCGACGTGGCGGCGCTGGATGCGCACCTGGCCACGCTGCAGGGCAGCGCGACGTGGCAGGAGGCGTTGGCGGCGGCGATGCGGGAAGAACTCCTGCAGGCGCCGGAACTGCTGCGCCTGGCACCGACTGCGCGCTCGGAACTGCGCTGACGGCCTGGCGCTGTTTTGACCAGTCCTGTTTTGAATCGACGCGGAGCACACGCCATCATGTTGCATGCGCCGCGCCGACCGCCTGTTCCTGCTGATCCACGCCCTGCGCGGGCGCCGTTCGGCGCTTACCGCGCAGCAGCTCGCGCAGACGCTGCAGGTCTCGGCGCGCACCGTCTACCGTGATGTCGCCGACCTGCAGCTGTCGGGCGTGCCCATCGAAGGCGAAGCCGGTGTCGGCTACCTGCTGCGCAAGGGCGCGGACATCCCGCCGCTGATGTTCAACGAAGAGGAACTCGAGGCCCTGGTCGTCGGCACGCGCTTCGTCCGTGCCTTCGGCGGCGAGCGCCTCGGCCGCGGAGCGACCACGGCCTTGCTGAAGATCGAAGCGGTGCTGCCCGAAGCGCTGCGCGAACGCAGCCGCCGCACCCGCATCTTCGCCCCGCAACTCGACAACCGCATCGAAAGCAGCGGCCTGATCGACGCGCTGCACGCCGCGATCGGGCAGGCGCAGGTGCTGCGCCTGGATTACCGCGACGGCAACGGCGAGGTGACCGTGCGCGAGGTGGAGCCGCTGGCGCTGATGTTCTGGGGCGGCACCTGGACGCTGGGCGCGTGGTGCCGCCTGCGCCGTGATTTCCGCAGTTTCCGTCCCGACCGCATCGTCGCGCACGCACTCACCGGTGAGGTGTTCGCGGACGATCCGGCGCGCAACCTGGATGCCTACCTGCGCGGGGTGGCCAGCCGATGATGCCGACCGGCGATACGGGATGCGGTGCCGGTGCGCGCCTGCGCCCGGGCGGGCGTCTTCCTTCACCCGGTAATCACCGGTGTCGCGGTCCTGTGAGCGGATGACATCGGTCGACACCACCTGGGGCGCGGGCATCAGCGATGCCACCTATCGGCTGCTGGTGGAGTCGATGCCCGAGTACGCCATCCTCCTGCTGGATGCCGACGGCCACATCCGCAGCTGGAACAAGGGCGCGCAACGCATCAAGGGATATCGTGCCGAGGAAGTGATCGGCCGCCATTTCTCGATGTTCTATCCGCGCGAGACGGTCGAGCAGGGATGGCCCGATTACGAGCTGGGGGTCGCGCGCGCTACCGGCCGCTTCGAGGACGAGGGCTGGCGCGTACGCAAGGATGGCTCGCGTTTCTGGGCCAACGTCATCCTGACCCGCATCGACAACCCGGACGGCAGCCTGCGCGGGTTCGCCAAGGTCACGCGCGACCTCAGCGAGCGCCGCGAACAGGAAGAGCGCCTGCGCCGCAGCGAGGAGCGCTTCCGCCTGCTCGTGGATGGCGTGCGCGACTATGCGATTTTCATGCTCGACACGACGGGCCACATCTCCAGCTGGAATCCCGGCGCGCAGGAGATCAAGGGCTACACGGCGGACGAGATCATCGGCCGTCATTTCTCGACCTTCTATACCGAGGAAGCGCTCGCCCGCGGCTGGCCGGCGCGCGAGCTCGAGATCGCGCTCGCCGAGGGGCGGGTCGAAGACGAGGGCTGGCGCGTGCGCAAGGACGGCACGCGCTTCTGGGCCAGCGTGGTGATCACCGCGCTGCACGACAGCGAGGGGCGCCACGTCGGCTTTGCCAAGATCACTCGTGACCTCACCGCGCACCGGCGGGTGCGCGCACTCGAGGACGAAGGCCATCGCCTCACCACCTTCCTGGCGATGCTCGGCCATGAGCTGCGCAACCCGCTGGCGCCGATCACGAATGCGGTCGCCCTGATGCGCGCGGAACCCATCGCCTCCGAGTCCCTGCGCTACTGCCGTGATGTCATCGGTCGCCAGGTCGCGCAGATGACCCGGCTGGTGGACGACCTGCTGGACGTGAGCCGTATTACCAGCGGCAAGGTCCGCATCAACCCGCAGGTGCTGGATCTGCGCCCGGTAATGGCCGAGGCGGTGGAAACGGTCGAAACCGAGGCCCGGCAGCGTGCGCATGCGCTGCAGGTCGAGATGACGGAGGCGCCGGCGTGGGTGGTGGGGGATCGTGCGCGTCTCGTGCAGGTGCTGAGCAACCTGCTCAACAACGCCGTCAAGTTCACGCCACCGGGAGGCAACATCCACGCCCGGCTGCGCATCGCGGGTGATCACGTGGAAGTGGTGGTCCGCGACAACGGACCGGGCATCGCGCCCGAGAAGCTGGTCGATATCTTCAACCCCTTCGTCCAGATCGAGCAGGATGCCGGCCATAGCCAGGGCGGCCTGGGCCTGGGCCTGAGCCTGGTCCAGCAACTGGTCGCGCTGCACGGCGGCGCGGTGAGTGCCTCCAGCAGCGGCCAGCCCGGCGAAGGCGCCGAATTCCTGATCCGGCTGCCGGCGACCATCGCACCCGCCACTGCGGCCGCGTCTGAACCGCCCGCCACCCCCAAGGCGCCGCGCCGGGTGCTGATCGTCGACGACAACCGCGATGCCGGCGATACCCTGCAGGCGATGCTGCAGTTCGCCGGCTACGACAGCCACACCGTCTATGACGGTGCGAGCGCGCTGCAGGCCGTCCGCGACAGTAGCTTCGATGCGGTGATCCTGGACATCGGCTTGCCCGACGTGAGCGGACTGGAAGTCGCCCGGCGCCTGCGCGCCGAACCGGGCCCGTCGCCGCCGTTGATCGCGCTGACCGGTTACGGGCAGGACACCGATCAGGCGGCCACGCGCGAAGCCGGCTTCCATGCGCACCTGACCAAGCCGCTGATGGCCGACAAGATCATGCTCGTGCTGTCGCAGTTGTTCGACGACGCGGCGTAAGGACGCCGACGCGCAACGGCGTCAGCCCGAACTGCGCGCCAGGTACAGCGCCGGGCGCCCCCGCTCGCCCGCGGCCCGTCGCGGAAACAGCGCCAGGCACTTGGCGAACAGCGGCACGGCTTCGCGCAGCTCGGCCGGCGACATCGCACTGAAGCCCATGATCAGGCCGGTGCCTTCCGGTGGCTGCAGGTAGCAGGGCGCGATCGAATACAGCGCGAGCTTGCGTTCGTGCGCGGCGCGGATCAGCGCATCGCCTTCCGCGGCCGGCATGTCGTGTATCCACGCCACCAGGTGCATGCCCGAATGCGATTCCATGATCTCCAGGCGGTCGCCGCAGTGTTCCTGCAGCAATGACCGCAGCAGATTGCGGCGCTCGGCGAGTTTGCGCGTCACCTGGCGCAGGTGGCGGTCGTAGGCGCCGGAAGCGATGAAGCCCGCCAATGCCGCCTGGTCCATCGACGCGCAGCCGAAATCGTCGGTCCACTTCGCCGCGAGCAGGTCGTCCTTGAGCCCGGGCGGCATGATGATGTAGCCCAGCCGCAGTGCCGGGAACAGCGTCTTGGAGAAGCTGCCCACGTAGAGCACGCGGCCGTCGCGGTCGAGCTGCTGCAGCGCCTGCACTGGTTGCTGGTCGTGGCGGAATTCGCCGTCGTAGTCGTCCTCGACGATCCAGCCTGAGCCCAGACGCGCGTATTCGAGCAGGGCCAGGCGGCGCTCGTGCGACAACACGGCACCGGTGGGGAACTGGTGCGACGGGGTGACGTAGGTCAACTTCACCGCGGGATCGGGCATGCGCTCCACCTGCATGCCATCGCGGTCGACGGGAATGCCGACCAGGCGCGCGCCGTGCACCTGCAGGATGGTGCGTGCGGTGAAGTAATGCGGTTCTTCCAGCGCGACTTCGTCGCCGTCCTCCAGCAGTACGCGCGCGATCAGCGACAGCGCCTGCTGGGTGCCGCCAACGATCAGCACGTCATCGGGCGTGCAGGCCACGCCGCGGGTGCGGCTGATGTGGCGCGACACCGCCTCGCGCAGCGCGGGCAGGCCCTGGATGCGGGGATAGTTGGGTTGCACGTAGGGCGCGGCGCGCGTCAGCTCGCGCACCCACTGCGCGGTCAGGGCGGTGTTGACCACGGGCGTGCCGAACTGGAACGCGTAGCGCATGCCCGGCGGACGATGGCCGGGAATGTTGCCCAGCGTGCAGAACTCACGCGTGCGCCGGCTGAAGGCGGTCTGGGCGACGACGGCGCGGCGCGGCGGTGGCGGCCGCACCGGCCCCGCCCAGGGCGAGGTCACGTAGCTGCCCGAGCCCACGCGCCCGGTGATGAAGCCCTCGGCGCGCAGGTGCTCGTAGGCGGCGACCACCGTGGTGCGCGAGAGGTTGAGGTCGTACGCCATCTCGCGGCTCGACGGCAGCCGCGTACCGTTGGCGAGCCGCCCCGCGGCCATCGCCTCCTTGAGGGCACGGGCCAATTGCAGGTACAGCGGTCCGTTGTCGTCGAGAACCAGGTCCATTTCCTACCTCCCGCGGCCATTGGATCGTGAGGAAGCGTCCATTGGCAGTCCACTTGTGGCCGGAACGCCGGGACCACTGGGGGCCGTACCAAGGCTACTGCTTGGTCAGGCGCCGGTACTGCGACATGTGGCGCAGCGCCTGCTTTGCCCGGCCCTGTTGTTCGTACAGCAGTGCGAGGTTGTAGTGGCCGTCGGCGAGATCGGGATCGGCGCGCAACGCGGCTTCGTATTCGCCCATCGCCTCGTCCGTGCGCTCCAGGTCGTCGAGCAGCACGCCGAGGTTGTAGTGCAGCAGGGCGGCGTCGCCACGGTCGGAATGGCTGCGCTCGGAGCGCACGATCGCGAAGGCATCGCGATAGACGTTCTCGGCTTCGTCGTAGCGTTCGAGTTCGTGCAGCAGGCGGCCCAGGTTGATGCGTGCGTCGAGGCGCATGGGGTCGGCGGCGATGGCGCGTTCATAGGCCTGCGCCGCGTGTTCGGCGTTGTCGCGCTCGAGGTCGGCGCCTCGCACGTTCCAGTCCTCGCCAGCGGCAGGAGCGGGAGCGGGTGCGGGCTCGATCACGCGCAGCGTGCCCTGGGCCGGGTCGCCTTCGAACGCCAGCAGGTACTGTCCCGACTCGGCCATCCAGCGGCTGAGCCCCTCACGTACCACCACATGGTCGGCGAACGCGCCGATGCTCAGGCCCGACAGCGGCATCTCCTCCGGCAACCGGCTGCGCAGTTCGCGCAGCGCCCGCAGGATGCGCCGATGCGGGATGTTGGCGACGGACAAGGCCCGCGCCGTGCGCAGCACGATCAGGTCGCGGAAGGAAAACAGCAGTGCGTTGCGCGGCCCGCGCGCAGGCGTGACGAAACCGGCGGCCACCAGCGAGCGGATGGCGCTGCGCGGCAGGCGCAGCAGCTTTTCGACGTCGCCCACGCCGTACTGGTGCATGCGGGATCCTGCTTACTTCGCCCGCTTGGCGGTCTTGCGCTTGGGCGCCGCGTGCGTCTCGGCCTCCAGCGCCTGCACGCGCTTGGCCGGCTTGCGTGCGGTCTTGGCCGCCGCCGCGCCCTTGCGCGCCGGCGCGGCGCCGCCTTTCTTTTCCAGGCTCGCACGCAGCGCTTCCATCAGGTCGATGATCTGCGCGCCGCCCTCGGGTTCTTCGGCCAGGGTGATCTGCTCGCCCTCGACCTTCTGCTGCACCGCGGCCTCGATGCGCTCGGCGACGTCGTCCTTGTACTGGCTGGGATCGAACGTGTTCGAACTCTGCGAATCGATCAGCTGCTGTGCGAGCTTGAGCTCGGCGGGCTTGACCTCGGTGCGCGGGATGTCGAGGTCGTCGATCGAACGCACCTCGTTGGCGTACAGCAGCTGCTGCATCACCAGGCCGTCCTCGACCGGACGGATCATCACGATGTAGCTCTTGCCGCGCGTGGCCCAGTGGCCGATCGCGCAACGCTCGGACTCGCGCAGCGCCTTGGCGAACAACGCGTACGGCTTGGCCCCGCCCTTGTCCGGCGCGAGGTAGTAGGCCTTGTCGAAGTACACCGGATCGATCGCGGCGATCGGCACGAACTCGACGATGTCCGCGCTGTGCGTGCCCACTTCCTCCATCGCCTTCAGCTCGTCGGGCGCGAACATCACGTACTGGTCCTTGGCGAACTCGTAGCCCTTCACGATCTCGTCGCGTTCGATCGGGATGTTCTCGCGTGCGCACATGGTCTGGTAACGCACGCGCGAGCCGCACTTCTTGTGCAGAAGGTTGAAGGAGATGCCGCCCTTGGACTCGGTCGCCGTGTACAGCTTCACGGGAATGGCGACGAGGCCGAAGGAAACGGTGAGTGACGCAATCGAACGTGCAGCCATGACTGCTTCTCCGATGGATCAGGCCTTGCCGCTCTTCTTCGGTTTCAGAGCCTGCGCCAGGTCCTGCTTGCGTGTGAGGGCATCGCTCCAGCGATCGCCCGTGCGGGAGAGCCGTTTTATAACATCGGTCAGGCGGAAGTCGAGTGGATGCGCGGACGCCAATTCTTCCCAGGTCAACGGCATTGATACCGGTGCGCCGGCCACCCCGCGCGGCGAGTACGCGACGTTCAGGGTCTTGCCGCGCACGTTCATGTTGTGGTCCATGAAAATCTTTCCACTACGTTTAGTGACGCTCCACTCCATGGTGATGTCCTTGGGGTGCAGGCGCATGAGGTGGCGGCTGACCAGTTCGGACACGTGGCGGGCGGCGTCGAAGTCGATGGTGCGCTTGATCGGCACGAACACGTGCAGGCCGGTCTTGCCCGAGGTCTTCACGATCGGCTCCAGCTGCATGCCCTGCAGCAGCCCGCGCAGGGCGAAGGCGATCTCCTTGCCCTTCTCGAAGGCGATGGTGTTGAGCTCGGGCTCGGCGCCCTTGGCTTCCTTGCCCGAGTAGATGTAAGGATCGATGTCGAAGACGACGTAGTCGGGATAGTTGAGTACCGAGGCTTCCAGCGACTCGAGCGAGCTGGCGTAGTCGGTCGACTTCGACTTCGTATCCGCCGCGACCTTCGCGCGCGAATGCCAGACGTGGAACTCGAGCGTGCCCGACTGCGCCAGCCACAACAGTGTCGGCAGGTTGTTGCACAGCAGGTATTCGTGCTCCTCGTCCTTGCTGCCGGAGAACACGGTGACCGATTCGACGAAGTCGGGGCGCGCCTGTTCCCAGTGCTTCTGGAAGAAGCGCTGGCCGGTGATGCCATCGGGCATGCGGATCATGGTGAGCGGGCGGTCGGCGAGGTGCGGCAGCATCAGCGGCGACACCTGCGCGAGATAGCGCAGGAGATCGCGCTTGGTCAGCGCCGGTTGCTGCAACTCCTCGTCCGCGGGCCAGTAGACACGGTCGAGATTGCTGAGGCGGATGTGGTGCGCGCCGACGCTGAGTTCGAGGTTGTTCTTCTTCGCGGAGAGCTGGTCGAGGATCGCGGTGATCTCGGTGGACGGTGTGGCTCTGGCCTTGCTGGCTTTCGTCGCGCGCACCGTCGTCGCCGCGCCGGCGCGTTGGCGCGGAGAAGGCGAACCGGAGCGGGTGGTTTCGGTGCGATGCACGGTGCTGGGATCGATGTCGTCGCGCAGGCGGACGAAGATCGGCGCCCGCAGGTGCGCGTCGTTCGTCCATTCCTGGAAATTCACTTCCGCGACCAAGTCTGGCCGCACCCAGGTGACGGGGCCGTTGACCTCGGGGGTTTCGCTGAACGGGTTCGTTTCGCTGTGCAGCGGCTGCAGCCGCGCCAGCACCTGTTTGAGCGCGCGTTCGTCGAAGCCGGAACCCACGCCGGAGGCGAAGCGCAGGGCCTTGCCGTCCCAGTAGCCCACCAGCAGGGCGCCCAGCGCGCCACGCGAACCCTTGCCGCGCGTATAGCCGCCGATCACGAATTCCGCACTGTGCGTCGGCTTCACCTTCAGCCACGCCGACGTGCGCTTGCCGGCTTCGTAGCGACTGTCGGTGCGCTTGCCGATCACGCCTTCGAAGCCGCTGGCCAGCGCCGCTTCGTGCATGGCCTCGCCATCGGCCGCGGCGTGCACCAGTTGCACCAGTGGCGAGGGCAGCAGGCACTGGGCGAGATATCGGCGGCGATCGCCGTACGGCCGCTGGCGCAGGTCGATGCCGGCGAAGTGCAACAGATCGAAGGCGAAGAACACGGTCGGCACGTTGCGGTCGGCGGCGGCGATGTCGACCGCGCTCTTCAGCTGGAAGCGGTTCTGCAGCGCGTTGAATGACGGCTTGCCCTGCGGGTCGAAGGAGACGATCTCGCCATCGAGGAGCATGCGTCCGCCGCCCGCCTGCTGGCGCAGTTCCGCCACGAGCCGGGGAAAGGTCGGGGCCAGTTCGAGCCCGCGTCGCGACTTCAGCTGCACCTGGTCGCCGTCGATGAAGGCGAGCACGCGGTAGCCGTCGAGCTTGGGCTCCCACAACCAGCCGTCGCGGGTGAACGGCGCGTCGCCGACGTCGGCGAGCATCGGCGCCAGCTTCGCCGGCATCGCGTCCGGTTCGCCGGCGGGTACCAGTTGCGACGCAGGCACGCGTGGCGGCGGTGGCAGGAACTTCAGGTCCTTCACCCGCAGGCCCGACAGCACCGAGCGATCCTGCGCGGTGATGTCATCGGTGCCGGCGAAGCGATCCTTGTGTTTGATCAGCAGCCAGCTCTTGGCCTCCCTGGTACGCACCAGCGCGTAGGAGCCTTTCAGCTTCTCGCCGCGCAGTTGCAGGCTGAGCTTGCCGGCGGCCAGGCCTTCGCGCACGCGGCGCTCGGCTTCCGCGCGGTCATGGAACCAGGTGGCGCCTTCACCGCGCTCGTTTTCATCCGGACTGTAGACGCCGCAGTCCCACACGATCACCTCGCCGGCGCCGTATTGCTTCGGCGGGATCACGCCCTCGAACGAGGCGTAGTCGTAGGGATGGTTCTCGACGAACACCGCCATGCGCTTGTCGGCGGGATTGGGCGAGGGTCCCTTCGGCACCGCCCACGAGAACAGCACGCCATCACATTCGATGCGGAAGTCGTAATGCAGGCGGGTGGCAGCGTGTTGCTGCACGACGAACAGCAGCGGCCCGCCGGCGTGCGTGGGCTCGGCCGGCGCCGGCTCGGGGGTGGCCTCGAAACGGCGCTTGGCGGAATATTCGCTGAGCTTCGCCATCCGGGTGGTTACCTCAGGAGCGCGACCATGGCAGCACGACGCGTATGGGCAGGTGCGAGCGGCTATTCCTTCAAGGAATGGAAGGGCAGCTTCTATCCCGGGAAGATCAAGCCCGAGGACATGCTCGCCTGGTATTCCGCACGCCTGCCCACGGTCGAGATCAACAATACCTTCTACCAGATGCCCAAGGCGTCGGTGCTGGAGCACTGGGCCGCGGTGGTACCGCCGGATTTCCGCTTCGCGATCAAGGCGCCGCGCAGGATCACCCACGATGCGCGGCTGAAGGCGGATGCGGCGGCCGATTCGGTGGCCTACCTGTACCGCGTGCTGGAAACGCTGGGCGACAAGCGCGGGCCGGTGCTGTTCCAGCTGCCGCCGTTCCTGAAGCAGGACCTGCCGCGGCTCGGCGAATTCCTGCAGCTGCTGCCAGCCGGACACCAGGCCGCGTTCGAGTTCCGCCACGACAGCTGGTTCGACGACGCGGTGTACGCCGCACTGCAGGCCGCGGGCGCGGCGTTGTGCCTGTCCGAGCGTGAAGACGACCGACCGCCGCCGCTGGTCGAAACCGCACCCTGGGGCTACCTGCGCCTGCGGCTGGAGGACTACGGCGAGGCCGACTTCGCGCAGTGGGCGGAACGGATCCAGGCCACGGCCTGGACCGACGTGCACGCCTACTTCATGCACGAGCCCACCGCACCGGCCTATGCGCAGGCATTGCTGGATGCGACCGCGATGCAGGCAGCCACGCCATGAGCCAGGCACAGTCGCTGGGCATCGCAATCGACGGCGACCAGCAAGTGTCGGGCTTGCTCTTGGCGCCCCCGGAAGCACGCGCCTGTTATGTGTTCGCGCACGGCGCCGGCGCCGGCATGACGCACGCGTTCATGGCCGCGATGGCCTCGGGCCTCGCCACCCGAGGCATCGCCACGCTGCGCTACCAGTTCCCGTACATGGAGCGCGGTTCGCGCCGGCCCGACGTGCCGCGCGTCGCGCAGGCGGCGGTGCGGGCCGCGGTCGCCGAGGCCGCGCGGCGCCTCCCCGCCATGCCGCTGTTCGCCGGCGGCAAGTCGTTTGGCGGCCGCATGACCTCGCAGGCGCAGGCCGCGGGATTGCTGCCCGGGGTCAAGGGTCTGGTGTTCGTGGGCTTTCCGCTGCATCCGACCGGCAAGCCCGGGGATGAGCGCGGCGCGCACCTGCTCGAGGTCAGCGTGCCGATGTTGTTCCTGCAGGGCACCCGCGACGACCTCGCCGACCTCGACCTGCTGCAGCCGCTGGTGGAACGCCTGGGGGCGCGTGCCGAGCTGCGGCTGTTCGAGCATGCCGACCATTCCTTCCACGTTCCCGCGCGCCTGGGACGCGACGCCGAGGTCATGGCGGCAATGCTCGATGCGTTTGCGGCGTGGATCGCCGCGCAGGGCGCCTGAGTCACGGCCCGCGTATGCGTCGTGGACTAAACTGCGATCCACGCCCCGTGGTACCCGCGACATGCTCCTCGCCGATCACCTGCCCGCTGCCGC
Organism: Lysobacter sp. P5_B9; assembly: GCF_054049835.1. NCBI lineage: Bacteria > Pseudomonadati > Pseudomonadota > Gammaproteobacteria > Lysobacterales > Lysobacteraceae > Lysobacter > Lysobacter sp. P5_B9. The sequence continues at coordinate 177,895 of NZ_JBFULP010000004.1, read as the reverse complement.
GCTGCCGGCGCCGTTCCCGCTGCTGACGGCCGCAGACATGCTGGATCCGGCTTGTGCCGACCGCCTGCGCGCGGACTTTCCCCGCTATCGCGGCGCCGGCTTCTTCCCCTATGAGGCCCGCGACTGCGGCCCCGCGATCAGTGCGCTGGTGGCCGAGCTGACCGCGCCTGCCTTCGCGGACGCCATCGGCGAGCGCCTGGGCGTGGAGCGCCTGTCGCAGTACCCGCCACTGGTTACGCTCTGCCGGTCGCTCAACCTGCGCCACGGCAACATCCACACCGACAGCCAGTCGAAGATCGTGACGGCGCTGGTGTACCTCAACGCGGAGTGGCCGCACGGCGCGGCGGGATCGCTGCGCTTCCTCGCGAACCAGGCGGATATCGAAGACCAGGTCGCGCCGCAGGTGCTGCCGGTGTACGGCAACGTCGTCGCGTTCCGGCGCGCCGACAACTCCTTCCATGGCCACCTGCCGTTCGAGGGAGACCGCTTCACCATCCAGATCGCATGGCTGGCCGATGTCGCGGCGCACGCGCGCAAGACCCGGCGCGGGCGCACGTCGCGCGTGATCAAGAAGCTGCTGGGTGGACTGGATCGCTGGTGGAAGCCGCGCGCTGCCTGACGCAGCGCACGCGAGCGCTCAGATCACCCGCAGCGTGATCGCCTTCAGCACCGCGCGGGTGCGATCGCGGGTGTCGAGCTTCTCCAGGATCACGGACACGTAGTTCTTCACCGTGCCTTCGGCGAGGAACAGCGAGCGTGCGATCTCCTTGTTGGAGTAACCGCCCGCGAGCAGGCGCAGGATCGCGACCTCGCGTTCGCTGAAGCGTTCCTTGGGCGCGTCCTGCGCGTGGAACTGGTAGCGCGTGCGCACCGCTTCGGTGCTGACCGGCTGCAACAGGGTGTCGCCGCGGGCCACGCGTTCGATGGCGTCGCGCAGGTCCTCCGGTGCGGCGTCCTTGAGCAGGAAACCCTGCGCGCCCGCTTCGGTCGCGCGCAACAGCAGTTCGCTGTCGTCGAAGGTGGTGAGCAGCAGCACCGGCGTGGTGTCGCCGCGCTCGCGCAGGCGCTGCAGCGCCTCGATGCCGTCCACGCCCGGCATGCGGATGTCGCTGAGCACGACATCGACCGGTTGCGTGGCGAGCAGCTCGAGCAGGTGCGCGCCGTCGTCGGCTTCGAACACGATTTCGATGCCCTGGCGCTCGAGCAGGGCATGCAGGCCCGCGCGCACGAGGGCCTGGTCGTCGGCGAGGGCGATGCGCAGCGGTGCGGTCATGCGATGCCTTGTGCGGAAAGGGACAGGCCGGTCACAGCGGCAGGCTCGCTTCGATGCGCAGCGCGCCGCGTGCCGTGGTCGACAGCGCCAGCGTGCCGCCGGCGGCGGCGAGGCGCTCGCGCATGCCGGACAGACCATTGCCCTCGCGGATCGTGCCGCGCACGTAGCCGTCGTCTTCGACCTTCACGCTGAGCCGGTTGCCTGCACGCGCCAGTGCCACCCACACGATCCCGGCTTCGGCGTGGCGCGCGCTGTTGGTCATCGCTTCCTGCACCAGGCGCAGCACCGCTTCGGCGACGGCGGGGTCGTTGATGTGAACGTCGTCGTCGATCCGCAGCTGCAATGCCGGTCTTGGCATCGGTGCGGCCAACGCGCGCAGCGCGGTGCCCAGGTCGAGGCCGCTGGAGTCGCGCAGGGCCTGCACGACGTTGCGGATGTCGCCGAGCAGTTCGGCTGCCATCTGTTGCGCCACGGTCAGTTCGCGCCGGTCGGTGAACGCGGGATCGGTGGCAAGGGCGCGCAGGTTGAGGGTGAGCGCGGTGAGCTTGTGTCCGGCAACGTCGTGCAGTTCGCGCGCTACGCGCAGGCGTTCGGCATCGCGTGCGGAATCGGCGAGCAGGGCGCGCGTCGCCAGCAGGTCGGCATTGACCAGGGCGAGGCGGTCGCGCGCGGATTCGGCGCTGACCGCGTAGTAGGCGCACAACGCCGCAAAAGCCTGGAAGCCGGCATACAGGGCCACGACGGTCAGCGGCGAGGAGGAGTGTCCGGCGGAACGCAACATCCAGTACACGACCACATCGGCGGCCACCACGGCAGCGATCGCGCCGCGCGGCGTCCAGTTCGCGGCAATCTGCGCGGTCCATATCACCAGCAGCACCTGGGCCGTGCCCACGCCCGGATCCAGCCACACCAGCGCCAGCGCGCAGATTGCCTCCAGCCACAACAAGGCATCGGCGGATCGCCGATGGCGGTCGCGGACCAGGCCATGTGCGAGCAGTGCCAGCAGATAGAGCAGCAATGCGCACCAGGCGATGACCTGCTGTTCCGGCTTGAACCAGCGCAGTGACAGCGCAACCGCGCCCCAGGTGAACAGCCCGGCAACCGTGAATGGATGCAGGATCCCGCTCAGGCGCCTGCGCATTCGCGCGCCACGCGGCAAGTAGAAGGGGGCGGACGGAGGCATGCGCGCATGCTGCGGCGCGGGGGCCGGCGAGGCAATGCCGCCGGAGCAAGTGGTGACTTCCGGCAGGTCGCGTTGATGACCGCGACGCCCGACCACGACTTCGTACCAGGCAAAGTGCCTGGCAGCACTCGCCAGGCGAGTGGTGTCGGGTGAGCGCCCGCGTCAGACGTCGCCGTCGTTCAACCAGCCCTCGCCGGTGCCGCGGTTGTACACCATGTCGGTATCGAGCACGGTACCGGCGGGAATCGAGTCCTGCTGCGCCAGCTTCGCGTAGATCGGGGTGAAGTCAGGCGTCGTCGCTTCCATCAGCTGCTCGTAGCTGTCGATGACGAAATAGGTCTTCTGGTAGGTATCGATGCGGTAACGCGTGCGCATGATCCGCTCGAGATCGAAGCCGATGCGGTTGGGCGCGGCCGATTCCAGGCAATGGATCGATTCGCCCTTCGACGACACGATGCCGCTGCCGTAGATGCGCAGGCCATCGGCCTGCTTGATCAGGCCGAATTCCACCGTGTACCAGTACAGGCGCGTCAGGTTGACCAGCGCGTCCGCGCCGATCGCATGCGCCTTCACGCCGCCGCGGCCATAGGCCTGCATGTAGTCGGCGAACACCGGGTTCATCAGCAACGGCACGTGGCCGAACAGGTCATGGAACAGATCCGGCTCGCTCAGGTAATCGAGCTGCTCCGGTTTGCGGATCCACCACGTCACCGGGAAGCGGCGATGGGCGAGATGGTCGAAGAAAGTGAGTTCGGGCAGCAGGCCTTCGACGCCGACCAGCTCCCAGCCGGTGGTGGCGCGCAGTACCCGGTTGAGGTCGTCGAACTTCGGGATGCGGTCGGGGCTCATACCCATCGCCCGCTGCTGGCGCAGGAACTCGTCGCTGGCGCGACCGACCAGGATCTGCTGCTGGCGCTCGAACAGGGTCGCCCACACGTCGTGGTCGCTGCTGCTGTAGCTCGCCCAGGGCTGCTCGACCACGGCGGTGGTGTAGACCGGCACGTAACCCTTGTCGGTGAGCTGGTGTTCGACGCGATTGGGGGTGGTGTTCACGGCGCGAGTCCTGGGGGAAAAGGGGCGGCCGGATGGGTTCCGCCGCATCAGGCACTTTAACGGCCGGCGGACGCAACAGGCTTGCGTTGTTGCGCGGGATAACGCCCACGGCGCATGATTCGTGCGCGTTTAACGAAATACTTGCACCAAACCAGCGGGAAACCCCATGACCGCCGTCAATCTCGATCGCACCGACCTGCAGCTGCTGGCCGAACTACAGGGCAACGGCCGCCAGACCAACGCCGAACTGGCCGAGCGCGTGCACCTGTCGGCCTCGGCCTGCCTGCGCCGGGTGCAGCGGCTGGAACGCGAGGGGGTGATCCGTGGCTACCGCGCCGAAACGGATCCGGAGCGGCTGGGGCTCGGCCTGCAGGCCTTCGTCCGCGTGCAGCTGCGCCAGCACGATGCGGCCTCGATCGCCGCCTTCGCCGACTTCGTCAATCAGTGGGACGAGGTCGTCGCCTGCCACGCGCTTACCGGCGACATGGACTACCTGCTGCAGGTAGCGGTGCGCGACCTCGAGCACTTCTCCCGCTTCCTGCTCGACCGCCTGCTCAACCAGGCCGGCGTCGCCGACGTCAATTCCAGTTTCGTGCTGCGTACGGTCAAGGCATTCCGCGGCCTGCCGCTGCCCGCGCGGCGCGGCGAGTGAGATGTCCCGCCGGCGACGTGCGCCGGCGCGCATCGCGCAAAAAGAAACGGCCACCGAAGTGGCCGTTTCCGCGTCACACAGGCACGCAACAATCAGAAGCGGTATTCGCCACCGACGGCGAGCGTGTCGGCATCGACATCGACGCCATCGAAGCCGGCCTTGTGGTAGGTGTAGTTCAGGCTCAGGCCGAACGACTCGTTGAAGTCGTAACCGCCACCCACGCCGAAGTAGAACTCGGTGGAGTTCTCGCTGCTCGAACCGAAGGCGTCGTCGGCGTCGCCCTGGACGATTTCGAGGCCGGCGCGACCGTCAATGAAGAAGCCGCTGTCGTTGACACCGAAGTTCTTCTTGCCGAGGACGCCGACGCCAAAGCTGTTGAGCTTGAGCTGGGCGCCGTTGTCCTTCTTGTCGTAGAGGTTGTTGTACGAAGCCTCGACGGCGAAGTTGTTGGTGAAGTAATAGCCGCCACGCACCGAGAACGAGGTATCAGAGTCGCTGGCCGAGCCCAGGCCGTTGATATCGAAATCGGCTTCGGTGCGACCGACTTCCGCACCCACGAAGGCTTGGCCTTCAGCCGCCATCGCGACGGTCGACAGCGAGGCCAGCACCAGTGCGCACGAAAGAACCAGAATCTTCTTCATCATCTTTATCCGTAAGAGTTAGCCCCTACTGGGCGGGCCAGAAGGTGCGGGGTTCCCCGGGATTTGTCAATTTCTCGTTAAACGGCGCGTTCAGGCCCGGACTGGATCCTGGCGGCCCGCAACCAGCAAGCTGGCGGCACCGCCAACCGGGGAATCGCATGGACCAGGGCACATCGATCGCGCAGCCGCCGTCGCGGTGGGAACGCCGGCTGCTGATCGCCGCGGTGGTGGCTGCACTGGTGATCTCGGGCGTCGCGCCCAGGGATCGGCTCACCTGGCTGCTCGAAGTGGTGTGGGTGCTGGCTGGCCTGCCGCTGGTGATCTGGTGCTGGCCACGCTTTCCGTTGACGCGCCTACTGAGCTGGCTGCTCGCGGTGCATGCGCTGGTGTTGATCCATGGCGGCGCCTACACCTACGCGGAAACACCGCTGGGATTCTGGTTGCGCGACAGCGCCCAGGCCCTGGGCCTGGACGTGCAGCGCAACCCGTGGGACCGCGTCGGTCATTTCGTGCAGGGTTTCGTCCCGGCGATCCTCGCGCGCGAACTGCTGCTGCGCTACACGCCGTTGCGTCGCGGTGGCTGGCTGGTCTACCTGGTGCTGGCCGCGGCGCTGAGCTTCAGCGCCTTCTTCGAACTGATCGAATGGTGGTCGGCGCTGGCCTTTGGCGCCGATGCCGATGCATTCCTCGCCACGCAGGGCGACGTGTGGGACACGCAATGGGACATGTTCACGTGCCTGTGCGGGGCCGCGCTGTCGTTGTCGCTGTGGTCGCGAGTGCACGACCGCCAGTTGGGATCGGCCGCCGGCTACTAGAGGCGCGCTAGGGCTCGCGCCGCCGCGGGAACCGCAGCACCACGCCGCGTTGCTCGTCATCGGGTGCCGGCCGCTGCCACAGCACCGGTACATCCTGCGGCGAGCCGGGTTCGAGTTCATCGTGCCCGCGTTGCGCCGCCTGCGCCGCGAGTTCCTCCTCGATTTCCCAGCTGTAGCGCCGGCGCGGCGGCACGGGGTCGCTGCGGCGGAACAGCCACGCTGCCAACAGTCCGGCGGCCGCGCCACCCAGGTGCGCCTGCCAGGACACGCCCGCCTCGCGCGGCAGCACCGTCAGCAGCATTCCGCCGTAGAGGAAGAAGGCGATCATCGCCGCCGCCACAGCTGGTCGGTCGCGGCGCAGCAGGCCGAGCCCGAACACCAGGAACATCAGGCCGTGGCTGAGGCCGCTGGCGCCCAGGTGGTGCGAGCCGGCTTCACCCAGCGCCCAGGCCCCCAGTCCGGACCCCAGCCACAGCAACGGCAGGGCCCGCACCGTCGCGCGCGGATAGACCGCGCCCGCGAGGGTGCCCAGCAGCAGCAGCGAAATCGCGTTGGCCGCGAAATGCTCGAGCGAGCCATGCAGCAGCGGCGCGGTCAGCACTCCGAGCAGGCCGGCCAGGTCGTGCGGCTGCACCGTCCACCGCGCGACGTCGAACGTGCCCTGGGCGAAGAACACCGCCGCCAGCACGAGGACGAAGGCGAAGCTCAGGTTGAAGGCGCGCAACAGCCGGCGGCGGTCGTGCGCGCGCTGGGCCGGCGTGTCGGCGGGCAACTCGGGAGTGGGCAGGTGCATGCCTAAGCAGTGGCGACCGCGGGACCGCGATGCAAGGGCGGCGCAGCGGGACATTGAATCCCGCGGCCCAAAGCCCCTCATCCGGCGCTGCGCGCCACCTTCTTCCCGCAAGCGGGGAGAGGGGCGGCCGAGTGCGTAATGCGTAAAATGCGGCGATGAATACCCCCGAACCGTACCCGATCGTCCGCCTCAAGAACGCCTGGAACTCCACCCATCCCTGGATCTTCCAGCGCCTGGTCGACAAGCCCGCGACGCGGCCCAAGTCCGGCCAGATCGTCGACGTGGTCGGCGTGGACGGGGTCTGGATCGGGCGCGGCTTCTACAACGGCCACTCGCGCATCGCCCTGCGAATGCTCGAGCGCGACCCCGATGTCGACGTCGACGCCGCCTGGTTCGCACGGAAGATCGCCGAGGCGGTGCAGCTGCGCCGCGACATCCTCAAGCTAGACCAGATCAGCAATGCCTGGCGCGTCGTGCACAGCGAAGGCGACGGCATCAGCGGCCTGGTCGTGGACCGCTACGACGACCTGGTCGTGGTGGAGTTCTTCAGCGCCGGCGCGTTCCGCTACCGCGAGTGGATCTACGACGCGCTGCGCGCGCAGTTCCCCGGCTGCCGTTTCCACGCCTCCGCCGACGAGCACGTGCAGAAGCAGGAGTCGTTCGACTTCCGCGGCACCGAACCGGCGCAGCCGGCGGTGATCAGCGAATACGGGGTGAAGTTCCGCGCCGATCCGGCCGGCGCGCACAAGACCGGCTTCTTCGCCGACCAGCGCGAGAACCGGCAGTGGCTGTCGCAACAGGTCGAAGGCAAGCGCGTGCTCGACCTGTGCTGCAACACAGGTGGCTTTGCGGTGTACTCGGCGGTGCGCGGCGCCAGCGAAGTGGTCGGCATCGACATCGACGAGGCGGTGATCGACATCGCCAAGGGCAATGCCAAGCTCAACAACGTGCGGCCGCGCTTCGTCCAGGCCGACATCTTCCCGTGGCTGCGCGACGCCGCCAACGCCGGCGAGCAGTTCGACGTGGTGATCCTCGACCCGGCCAAGATGACCCGCGATCGCGAGCAGGTGATCAACGCGCTGAAGAAGTACCTCGACATGAACAAGCTCGCGCTCGGCGTGGTGAAGCCGGGCGGCCTGTTCGCGACGTTCTCCTGCACCGGCCTGGTCAGCGAGGAGCAGTTCCTCGACATGCTGCGCCGCGCCGCGTTCTACGCCGGGCGCAGGGTGCAGGTGCTGAAGGTGTCCGGCGCCGGCCCGGACCACCCGTTCCTCGCGCAGGTGCAGGAGTCGCGCTACCTCAAGGCGGTGTTCTGCCGCGTGCTGGACTGAGGCAAACCGTTCCGCTGGGCAGGTCGCCCAGCGCTAAAATCCGCGCATGCCCCAGCGCAAGCCCATCGATGTCTACCTCAAGCCCGCCGGGGGTTGGGACGCGTTGAAGAGTTCGTGGCACGCGCTGCACGAGCAGCAGGTGGTGATGAAGGGCGCCAGCACGCTGCTGCGCACCAACCAGCCCGCCGGCTTCGATTGCCCGGGTTGCGCCTGGCCCGATCGCAACAAGCACTCGACCTTCGAGTTCTGCGAGAACGGGGTGAAGGCGGTCGCCAACGAGGCCACCAGCAAGCGCGTCACCCGCGAGTTCTTTGCCGCGCACACGGTGGCGGAGCTGGCGCAGCACGACGACCATTTCCTCGAGGCGCAGGGCCGCCTCACCGAGCCGATGCAGTACGACGCGGACAGCGACCGCTACGTGCCGATCGGTTGGGATACGGCCTTCGCCACGATCGCGACGGCACTGAATGCGCTGGCCTCGCCCGACGAGGCGATCTTCTATACCTCCGGGCGCGCCTCCAACGAGGCCGCCTTCCTGTACCAGTTGTTCGTGCGCGAGTACGGCACCAACAACCTGCCCGACTGCTCGAACATGTGCCACGAGCCCTCGGGCGTGGCCCTGACCGAGCAGTTCGGCAGYGGCAAGGGTTCGGTGCTGCTGGAGGATTTCGAACTCGCCGAAGCGATCTTCATCTTCGGCCAGAACCCCGGCACCAACCATCCGCGCATGCTCGGCGAACTGCGCGAGGCGGCCAAGCGCGGTTGTCGCATCGTCGCCTTCAATCCGCTGCGCGAGCGCGGGCTGGAGCGCTTCGCCAATCCGCAGGTGCCCGCGGACATGCTGCCGGGCGGCCAGGGCGTGCGCATCGCCTCCGACTACTTCCAACCGCGCATCGGCGGCGATCTCGCCGTGGCGATGGCGCTGGCGAAGGTGGTGGTCGAGCGCGATGCGGTCGATCGTGAGTTCATCGCCGCGCACACCCGCGGTTTCGATGCCTTCGCCGCCAGCGTCCGCGCGGCGCGCTGGGAGGAGCTCGAGCGCGAGTCCGGCCTGACCCGCGCCCAGCTCGAACACGCAGCGCAGATTTACATCGACAGCAACGCCAGCATCCTGTGCTGGGGCATGGGCATCACCCAGCACCACCGCAGCGTCGCCACCATCCAGATGCTCGGCAACCTACTGCTGCTGCGCGGCAACGTCGGCAAGCCCGGCGCCGGACCGTGCCCGGTGCGCGGGCATTCCAACGTGCAGGGCGACCGCACGATGGGCATCTACGAGAAGCCAACGGGCGCGTTCCTCGACAGCCTCGGCGCCGAATTCGGTTTCGCGCCGCCGCGCGCGCACGGCTTCGACACCCTGGATGCGATCGCGGCGATGCGCGACGGCCGCGGCAAGGTGTTCTTCGCCCTCGGCGGAAACTTCGCCACCGCCACGCCCGACACCGCGCAGACCCAGGCCGCGCTGAGCAACTGCGAGCTCACCGTGCACGTCAGCACCAAGCTCAACCGTTCGCACCTGGTGCACGGCCGCGCCGCGTTGATCCTGCCGTGCCTGGGCCGCACCGAGATCGACCTGCAGGCCGCCGGCCCGCAGGCGGTTACGGTCGAGGACTCGATGAGCATGGTGCACCTGTCGGCGGGCATGAACGCGCCAGCGTCGGAGCTGCTGTTGTCGGAACCGGCGATCGTCGCGCGCCTCGCCGCGGCGACACTGCCGCGCAGCCGCACGCCATGGCTGGCGCTGGTCGAGGACTACGACCGCATCCGCGACCGCATCGCGCGCGTGGTCGACGGCTTCGAGGAATTCAACCAGCGCGTGCGCACCGCGGGCGGTTTCCACCTCCACCATCCCAACCGCGAGCGCGCGTTTCCCACCAGCGACGGCGCGGCGCAATTCTTCGTGCATCCACTGGCGGCCGCAACCGGCATGGACGCGGCGTTGCTGACGCTGATGACGGTGCGTTCGCACGACCAGTACAACACCACCGTGTACGGGTTCGACGACCGCTATCGTGGCGTGCACGGTTTGCGCAAGGTGTGCTTCATCTCGCGGGAGGACCTGCAGCGGCATGGCCTCGCCGATGGCGAGCTGGTCGACATCGTGTCGGTGTGGAACGAAGGCGGCCGCGTGCAGGAACGCGAAGTGCACGGCTTCCGCCTGGTCGAATACGACATCCCGGCCGGGTGCCTGGCCGCGTACTTCCCCGAAACCAATCCGCTGGTGCCGCTGGAGAGCTACGCCGAACGCGCGCGCACGCCGGCGTCGAAGTCGATCCCGGTGCGGTTGCGCAAGGCCGCCGCGCCGTGAGCGAGGAACGCGCGCTCGCCCTGCTGCAACTGTTGGCCGCGGAGGACGGGCAATCGATCCACCGAGTCGCCAAGCGCCTGGAGCTGAGCCTGAGCGAACTGCAGCGCCTGCTCACCGCGCTCGGCCCGGATCCGCGCTTCGATGGCCTCGACCTGGTCGAGCAACGCGTGGAGGGCGAGCGCACCCTGCTGTGGCTGACCAGCAAGGGGCGGCGCCTGTGCGCGACGGCCTGAACGATGCGCTGGCGACGGTGCGCGCGCTGCGCGTGCAGGCCGACGTGCGCGAGGCACGCGAGGACGCGGCCGTGGTCGAGGCGCCGGTCGCGCTGCTCTACAACGGCCTGTCCTTCGCGGTGATGATGGCCACGCCCTGCGACCTCGAGGATTTCGCCCTCGGCTTCGCGTTGAGCGAAGGCATCGTGGCCTCGGACAGAGAGTTCAACCTGGTCGACAGCGTGCGCGGCGACACAGGCGTGGCCCTGCACGCGGCGATCCCGCAGGCGCGGTACGACGCCCTGCAAGAGCGCAGGCGCAACCTCGCGGGCCGCAGCGGCTGCGGCCTATGCGGCGTGGAAGCGCTGCAGGACGCGCAGCGTCCGGTGCCGCGCGTGCCGGAGCCGCAGGCGGTGTCGTTGGCGCAGATCCGCGCCGCGCTGGCCACGCTGGCCACGCAGCAGCCATTGAATGCGCGCAGCGGTGGTGTCCACGCCGCCGGCTTCGCCCACGCGCAGGGCTTGCTGGTTCGTGAGGACGTTGGCCGCCACAACGCATTGGACAAGCTGATCGGCGCGATCGTGCGCGCGGGACTCGATCCCGCGAGCGGCTTCCTCGTCATCACCTCACGTGCGTCCTACGAGATCGTGCACAAGGCGGCGATGGCCGGCATCGGGATAGTGATAGCGATCTCCGCGCCCACCGACCTGGCGATCCGCACCGCCACGGCGGCCGGCATCACCTTGGCCGCGTTTGCGCGCGGCGATGCGCTCAACCTCTACAACGCGCCCGAGCGCGTGCTGCCGTAGCCGCGATCAGGCGGCTTCAGCCGCGACGGGCACTCACTTCGAGCGACCGTCGTAGTGGCGCACCGGCACCGCGCCGAGGTCGATGTCGGTGAGGCAGCGGATGTTGATCGCCGCCATCGCGTTGCCCTGGGGATCGCGACCCTCGCCGAACGGATGTATGCCGCAGGTGGCGCAGAAGTGGTGCTGGATTACGTGACGATTGAAGGTGTAGGTCGACAGCGCGTCCGCGCCCGTCGTCACCCGTAACTGCGCGCGCGGCACGAACCACAGCAGGGAGCCCTTGCGCTGGCACATCGAGCAGTTGCAGGCCATCGCGCCTTCGATCTCGCCATCCACTTCGAATGCCACCTTGCCGCAGTGACAGCTGCCTTCATGCGTCGTCATCGTGTCGGTCCTTGGGGGTCGGGTCGCGCAAGCATACGGCGCCGGCGCGACACCTGTGGGTCAGCGCGCAGGTCAGCGCGTGGGTCCGGCCGCCATCACCGCGTCGCGCCTGGCCTTGTATTCGCTGCCGCGCAGCCAGTCCGGAAATGCCTCGCTTTCGGCCAGGCGATAACCCACGGCGAAGGCGAAGCGGGTCACGTCCACCGCACCCTCGTAGTTCCAGTCGCGCTTGATGGTGTCGTCGACCTGGTGGTAGTCGTCGTACGGCACGCCCGGGCTCATGCGTTCGCGGGGGCTGCCGGTGTCGCGGATGATGCCGGTCAGGTTCTGGCTGCCGCGGGCGAAGTAGAGGCTGGGCACGCCGCCCAATGCGAACGCGTAGGCGTCCTGGCGTTGGTTTGCGCCCTCCCAGGGCGCCGGGTCGGGTGACACGGTCCGGTGCAGGGCCGCGGCGACCGTGCGCAGCAGCGGGTCCATGCTGGTTTCGCCCAGGCCGACGACCCGGATGTCGCGCGTGGTCGCCCAGAAGCCGATCACGTCGAGATTCAGGTCCACCACGGTGCGCGACAGCGGGTACAGCGCATTGGCCACGTAATGGCGCGCGCCGAGCAGGCCCTGCTCCTCCGCGGTGGTCGCCATGAACAGCACCGACCGCGCCGGTGGCTGCGGCAGCCGGCGCCACGCCTTGGCGATCTCGAGCATCGCGGCGACGCCGGAGGCGTTGTCGACGGCCCCGTTGTAGATCTGGTCGCCGGCGAGGCGCGGATCCCTGCCGAGGTGGTCCCAGTGCGCGGTATAGATGATGACTTCGTCGCTGCGTGCGCCTTCGCGACCGTCGATACGGGCCACCAGGTTGTGCGACACCACGTCGCGGAACGTGTTGCTGACGTCGAAGCTGGCCGTCGCATCGAGCGCGACCGGGCGGAAGTCGCGTTGCTGCGCGCGCTTGCGCAATGCTTCGAGGTCGTGCCCTGCCATCCGCACCAGCTGGCGGACGTGGGCGATCGGCATCATCGCCTCGAACTGCAGGCGCGGCGCGGGATCGTCGCGCAGCTGCAGGTGCTCGCGACCGGCATCGGTGCGGGCCAGTGCGAACTCCCAACCCGCGTGCGCGGCCTCGTGCACGATGATCATCGCCGCCGCGCCCTTTTCCGCGGCGAGGGTCCGCTTGTAACGGTTGGAGGCGTAAGTGGTCTTGATGGCGCCGCGAAACAGCGCGGGATCGAGCCTGGGGCCGCCGAGCTGGGGATCGTTCATCAGCACGATCACCGTCTTGCCGTGCACGTCGACGTCCTTGTAGTCGTCCCAGCCGAACTCCGGGGCGACCACGCCATAGCCCACGAACACCAGCGGCGAGTCCTGCACCACCACGCGGGACTGCGGCAGCGCCGAGCTGCCGACGAAGTCCTGCGTGGGCACCAGATCCAGGCGCTGTCCCTTCACTTCCAGGTGCAGTTGCGGCTGCGAGGTGATTCCGATCAGGGGCACGTCCTGCACGTAGCTGCCGTCCGGATTGCCCGGCGCGAGCCCGAGCTGGCGGAAGGTCTCGGTCAGGTAGCGCACGCTGAGCTCCTCGCCGTGCGTGCCGGGCGCGCGGCCCTCGAACGCATCGGACGACAGCACCTCGATGTGATGGCGCAGCTCGGTATCCTTGATGCTGCGCAGCGCCTCGGGATCGGGCAGGACGCCGGCGTTGTCGGCCGCCAGCACGGACACTGCCACCAGCGCCACGGCGAGGCCGGCCAGGCGCAGGCGAATTCGCGTGGGACGCATGGCGCGCTCCTGGAAAACACCGTGGCCAATGTAAACCGCCGGCAGTGGCGGACTTGTGCATTTCGTGCGCGTGCCGAGCGTGCAGTCGCAGGAATTGCGAAGCCCGCGGGCTAGACTGTCGCCATGCCCGTAACCACTTTGCTCCTGCTTCTCCTGCTGCTGGCGGTCGCCGTCGCCGTGGTCCTGCTCGTGATCCTGATCCTGCGCCGGCCGGACGGGGCCCTGGAGTCGTATCGCGAGAAGCTGGAGCAGGCCCTGCGCGAGGAGCAGCGCGACGGTCGCGGCGAGTTGCGCCAGCAGCTCGACAGTTTCTCCAGCCAGCAGGAACTGCGCATCGACGGCTTCGCCAGCCGCCTCAACGAGGCCGCGGGACGCACCGACCAGCGCCTGGAGGACCTGCGCGAAGCCCTGACCGAGGACGCGCGCAAGGCGCGCCAGGAAACCGCGCTGGCGCTGAAGGATTTCGCCAAGGCGCTCGATGGCCGCGTCGGCGAACTCACCCGCAACAACGAGCAGCGCCTCGGCGAGATGCGCACGACCCTGGAGCAGAAACTGCGCGAGCTGCAGGTCGACAACGCCGCCAAGCTCGAGCTGATGCGCGCGACCGTCGACGAGAAGTTGCACGCGACGCTGGAGACGCGCCTGAGCGAGAGCTTCGGCAACGTCACCACGATGCTGGCGCAGGTGCACCAGGGCCTGGGCGACATGAACAAGCTCGCCGCCGACGTCGGCGGATTGCAGCGTGTGCTCGGCAACGTGAAGTCGCGTGGCGTGTTCGGCGAGGTGCAGCTGGCCGGCCTGCTCGAGCAGGTGTTCGCGCCAGACCAGTACGCGGCCAACGTGGCGACGCTGCCGGGCAGCAGCGAGCGCGTCGAATTCGCGGTGAAGTTCCCGGGCTCCACCGGCGAGGCGCCGCTATGGCTGCCGATCGACGCCAAGTTCCCGCGCGAGGACTACGAGCGCCTGCTCGATGCGCAGGAGCGCGGCGACGTCGCCGCCGCGCATGCCGCCGGCGACGCGCTTGAACGGCGCGTGCGCCTGGAAGCCACGCGCATCCGCGACAAGTATGTCGGCCCGCCGCACACCACCGAATTCGCGATCCTGTTCCTGCCGACCGAGGGCCTGTACGCGGAAACGCTGCGCCGCCCGGGGCTGGTGGAGGCGCTGCAGCGCGACCAGCGCATCGCCGTGGCCGGTCCGACCACGTTGCTGGCGCTGATGACCAGCTTCCAGATGGGATTCCGCACGCTCGCGATCCAGGAACGTTCGAGCGAGGTATGGCGCACCCTGGGTGCGGTGAAGACCGAATTCGCCAAGTTCGGCGCGGTGCTCGACGGGGTGAAGAAGAAGCTCGACGAGGCCAGCAGCAAGATCGACGAGACCGGCCGGCGTACCCGCGTGCTCACGCGCAAGTTGCGCGACGTGGAAGCGCTGCCGCTGGAAGACAGCCAGCGCCTGCTGGGAACGGAGCTGGAAACCGCGGACGAGGAAGCCTCGTAGCCGCCAGGCATCCCGGGTACTTCGCGGCGCCCCGGGAATCGTGATTCGCGGCGACGGCCTCAGCCGTTGCCCGGCACCACCACCGGCATCGCATCCACCGGCACGGTGGAATCGTCTTCGTCTTCGCGCAGGTAGTCCGGCAGCTTGCGGCTGTCGTCGTCCTGCTGGCGGTCGCCGAAGATCTGGTAGTCGCGGCGCTGCGACCAGGCGTCGCGCACCAGGGTGTAGTCGTCCTCCGCGCCTTCGCGCAGTGAGTCGGTCGACAGCAGCTGCGCGCGCATGTCGACCAGCTGCAGGCCCTGCAGCGGAATGCGGACCTCGTTGGGTCCCACCCGGCGCAGCGGGCTCAGCGGTGCGTCGCCCGCCATGCCGAACACGTCGCGCACGGTGCGCGGCCCGAACAGGGGCAGCTCGAAGTAGCGCGAACGCTTCCAGCCCCACACCCCGAGGGTCTGCCCGAAGTCCTCGCTCTTCTGCGGCAGTTGCGCGCGCGAGGCCGGATCCAGGATGCCGGCGAGGCCGAAGGTGGAATTGAGCAGGAAGCGGCCCAGCGCCTGGGCTGCCTGCTTCGGCTGGCCCTGCAGCAGGGCGTTGACCATGTTCAGCGGCTGGCTGAGGTTGTTGAAGAAGTTGCTCACGCCCAGGCGCACCGGTCGCGGCGTCACTTTCACGTAGCCGCGCGCGAGCGGCCTGGCGATGTGGCGGTCCACCGCGTTGTTGAAGCGGTGCACCTTGCGGTTGTACTTCTCCCAGGGATCGAAGGTCCCGGGCATCTCCGCCGCGGCAGGCAGGAACGGATCGGCGTAATCCTGGTCGCCCTGGCCGTAGATGTCGTTGAAGGCCTGCTCGGCGTCGGTCGGCACCGACGGCGCGGGTTGCGCCGCGGCCGGTGTCGCCTCGCTGGCCGTTCCGGCTGCCGGCGTGTCGCCTGCGGCGGCCTCGGGGGGCGCCTGGTTGGTGGGCGGCGCCGTGCTGGCGTCGGTCGCCGGCGGGGGCGCTTGGTCCCGCGGCGTGGCCGGGGTCTCAGCGCTGGCCGGCGCGGCCGGTTCGCTCACGGCCTGCTCGCTGACGGTCGCGGGACGCGCGCCCGCGTCGGCGGCCACGGCGTCGACCTGCCCCGCGTTGAGCGCAGCCGGTTCCGCCGTCTGCGCGAACGCAGCCGCGGGGACCAGCAGCGTGGCCAGGGCAAGGTGGAGACCGTTCGAACGCATCAGGGGGTGCAGTAGGGGCAGGGGGAGCGGCAAGCACGCTACCGCAAAGGGGCGGCGAGATGCTCAGGCCGCAAAGGAAAGATCGTCCTGCAGGCGATACGCACGGCGCAGCTCGGCCAGTCCTTCCGGGCTGCCGTCGATCCGTACGCCTTCGCCGGCCATTGCCGCGAGTTCAGCCAGCAGGGCCAGGCCCGCGCTGTCGACCAGCGGCACCGCCGACAGGTCGAACCGGCGTACGCCGGCGAGCTGCCTGGGTATCTGCGGCCACAACACCGCCACGGCGGCGCGATCGAGGATGCCGGTGAAGGCGAGGGTGTCGTCGTGCAGGGTGCAGGTGGCCGTCATGGGGGAGGTGTCGGTGCGGGGGACGTGTGCGCCGGGCGGCTTCGGGGGAAGCCGCCGGACATTGGCTGGGTTACTTGCTGGCTTCCGCCTGCAGCTTGCCCGCCTTGAGGTCGGCGGCGACCTGCGGGATCGACTTGCGGTTGAGCGGGCCATCGAACTGCGCGCGGAAGGTCTGCACGAAGCTCACGCCTTCGACCATCACGTCGAACACCTTCCAGCCGGTACCGGTGTTGCGCATGAAGTAGTCGACCGGCACGGGCTCGCCGCCCTGGCGCAGGAACTCGCTGGAGACGCGCACGCCGCGGCCGTTGGGTAGCGCGGTTTCCGACTTCACCCGCACCTTGAGCTTGGTGTTGAAGTCGAGCAGCGAGGAGCCATAGCGGCTCATCAGGCTGTCGGCGAGCGCGTCGGCGAACAGCTTCACGTCTTCATCGGAGGCGCCGCGGCCGTGCGTGCCCAGGACCAGGCGCGCGGCGTAGTCGCGGTCGAACATGGCGTTGAACTCACTGGACACGAACTGGCGCAGCGCGCCGCGGTCCTTGGTGAATTCGGCGCGGCGCGATTCCAGCGTGGTGAGGATGCGCGTGCTGTTGTCGAGCACCATCTTGCTGGGCGTGCCGGCCTTGGCCGGGGTCGCGGCCGCCTGGGCGTTGCCCTGCGCGAACGCAGCGGGCGTGGCGGCCACGAGGGCAGTGGCCAGGGCGAGTGAAAGCAGGGTCGTCTTCATCATTTGGTGGGCGCGTCCGTGGGGGCGGAGGATTCGTTGCTGTTGTCGCTGGCTTCGGCGTCGCCGGCCGGCTTGCCGCCGGAGAACATGTATTTGCCGACCAGCTGGATCAGGTCGACCGCGGGCTGGGTCAGGAAGATCTCGTCGCCGGGCTTGAGGGGCTCGGGATCGCCGCCGGGCGACAGGCCGATGTAGCTCTCGCCCAGCAGGCCATTGGTGAAGATGCCCGCGGAGGTGTCGCCGGGCAGGTCCTTGTACTTGCTGTCGATGGACAGGGTCACGACGGAGTCGTATTTAACCGGATCTACCTGAATATCGGCCACCTTGCCGACCGCGACCCCGGCGATCTTGACCGGCGCGTTCGGGCGCAGCGCGCCGATCGAGGTGAAGCGCGCCTTCAGCGGATAGCTGGCGTGGCCGAAGCCCCAGTTGCGGTTGGTCGATGCCAGCGCCAGCACCAGCACCGAGGCCAGGGCCAGCAGCAGGAAGGCGCCGACGGCGAATTCGATTCTTGGACCACGCATAAATCACCTGTCCCGGCGCACGCCGGGGTTTCGAAATCATTGGAACAGCAGGGCGGACATCACGAAGTTGAACATCAGCACCAGCAACGAGGCGTTGACCACCGCCTTGGTCGTCGCCACCGAGGTGCCCTCGATGGTCGGTTCGGCGTGGAAGCCGACGTACGCGGCGACCAGCGCCGCGGTGGCGCCGAACACGCCCGACTTCACGAAGGCCATCAGGAAGTCTTCATGGAAGTCGACGCTGTCCTTGAGCACCTGCCAGAAGAAACCCTGGTCGATGCCGATCACGTGCACGGCTTCGAAGTAGCCGGCGCTGATCGCCAGGCTGCAGAAGAAGCCGGTGAGCAGCGGCATCGAGATCAGCGCGGCCCAGAAGCGCGGCGCCACCGCCTTGCCGATCGGATCGATCGCCATCAGGCTGAGCGCGGTGATCTGGTCGGTCGCGCGCATCAGGCCCAGTTCCGCCGCGATCGACGAGCCGGCGCGGCCGATGAACAGCAAGGCGGTGAGCACGGGCCCGAGTTCGCGGTACATGCCCAGGCCGAGCATCGCGCTGACCTGGTTGGCGGCGCCGTAGGTATCGAGCGCGCGGTAGCCCAGCAGGGTCACCGACAGCCCGACGAAGGCGCCGCCGACGGTAACGATCGGCAGCGTGCGCGCGCCGATCTTGTAGATCTCGCGCACCAGTTCGCGGAAGAAGTCGGCGGTCGGCGCGCTCGCGCGCAGCACCGACATAGTGAACAGTCCCGCGCGGCCGATCGCGCTGGTGGCGGCAACGAACGGCATCAGGCCGGCTCCGGCTGCGAATTGAAGGCGCGGCTTTCGAACGGAATGGGACCGTCGGGCTCGCCGTTGAGGAACTGGCGGATCAGCGGATCGGTGCTGGCCTGCAGTGCGTCGGGTGCCCCCGAGAACACGATGCCGCCATTGGCGATCACCACGGCGTGGTCGGCGATCGGCAGCGTCTCGTGCACGTGGTGGGTGACCACGATGCTGGTGAGGCCGAGCGTGTCGTTGAGGCGGCGCACCAGGCTCATCACCACGCCACTGGCGATGGGATCGAGGCCGGTCAGCGGCTCGTCGTAGATCATCAGCGGCGGATCCAGCGCCAGCGCGCGGGCCAGCGCGACGCGCCGCGCCATGCCGCCGGAGAGTTCGCGCGGATAGGCATCGGCGGCGGCGCGCAGGCCGACCGCGTGCAGCTTCATCAGCACCAGGCGGCGGATCAGTGCCGACGGCAACTTCGTATGCGTGCGCAAGGGCAGCGCCACGTTCTCCGCGACGGTGAGATCGGTGAGCAGGCCGTTGCCCTGCAGCAGGACACCCAGGCCCTTGCGCATTTCCAGCAGCGCGCGCTGCGAGCGCGGCACCGGCTGGCCCAGCACTTCCACCGTGCCGGCCGCCGCCGGCAATTCGCCGGTCAGCGCTGCCAGCAGGGTCGACTTGCCGCAGCCCGACGGCCCCAGCACCGCGACGATGCTGCCGCGCGGCACGCTGAGGTTGATGTCGCGCAGCACGGTCCGGCCGCCGCGGTCGAGGCGGAGGTGTTCAATGCGGACGATGGGCGACGGCTCGGGCATGCGAAGGCAACAGGCAAGGTGCGCGCGGGCAAAAACGCGCGCAAGGATGGCGGTGTGCGGCTGAACGGGAGATGGCGGCGGCCATTGTCGCAGAGACCGCCTTGTTTGCCGCGTCTCGCCCGTTGCGACCCCCATCCGGCAAGATGCACGCCGATGCCCGCCACGTCCGACTTCCGCCTCTATCACTCCAATGCCCTGGAGATCCTGGCGGGACTGCTGGCGGACGAGTTGCGCCGACCCGCACCCGGCCAGCCGTTGTTGGCGCCTGACACCGTGCTGGTGCCACAGGTGGCGATGCGGCGCTGGCTGCAGGCGACGCTGGCGAAGCAGCACGGCATAGCCGCCAACCTGGAGTTCCTGACTCCGGGCGAATTCGTCCGTCGCGCCCTCGATGCCAATGAGGACGGCAGCGACCAGGACCTCGACGCCACCGCGCTGCACTGGCGTCTGTACGCGGCACTGACGGACCTCTCCGTGCTGCGCGAACCGGCCCTGCTCCCGCTTCGCGGCTATCTCGCGGGTGACGATCCGCTCACACCGTGGACACTTGCGGGCGAGCTCGCCGGCATCTTCGAGAAATACCAGGCCTGGCGACGCGACTGGCTGCTGGCTTGGGAAGCGGGCGCCGCGCCGGCCGAACCGCAGGCGGTGCTGTGGCGGCGCGTCGCGCGCGGCCGACGCCATCGCGCGCGCCGCATCGACGATTTCCTCGCCCGCTTTGGCGGCGACGCCGGCACCGGTCCGTTGCCGGTCGGGCTGCCACCACGCCTGTTTGCCTTCGCCACCTTGAACGTCTCTCCCGACGTATTGCGGGTGATCGCGACGCAGGCGCGGGTCGGCACACTGCACTTCTACCTGCCCACGCCCTCGCGCAAGTACTGGGGCGACCTGCGCACGTTGGCCGAGCGCCTGCGCACCGGCGAAGACGCATTCGATGCGGACGAGAACCCGTTGCTGCAAGCCTGGGGCGCCGCCGGCCGCGATTTCATGGCGGTGCTCGGTGGCTACGAAGTCGTGCACCCGTCCGGCGAGATCGCCGCATACGACGATCCGGAAGCCCGCGAGCGCGCGACCGGCGACGAAACCCTGCTGCAGCGGCTGCGTCGCGACCTCCTGCACCGGCGCGGCCCCCCGGCGACGCCCTGGCGGGCAACTCCGGATCCCGGCGATAGCAGCCTGCAGGTCCACGCCTGCCACACCCGCCTGCGCGAAGTGCAGGTGCTGCACGACCAGCTGCGCGGCCTGCTGGAGGATCCGCGTTTCGATCCGCCGCTGCAGCCGCGAGACATCGCCGTGCTCGCGCCCGACATCGATCCATATGTGCCGCACATCGCTGCGGTATTCGGTGGCGGCGCGCGCCACGAAGCGATTCCCTACGCGCTCGCCGACACCAGCCCGATGGCCGCCGAGCCACTGGCGGCCGTGTTCCTGCAATTGCTGGCATTGCCGGTGTCGCGCTTCGGTCTGAGCGAAATACTCGACCTGCTCGCCACGCCAGCCCTTTGCGATGCCGCGCAACTGGACGCGGCCGCGCTCGACCGCCTGCACGGCTGGCTGCGCGAAGCCGGCGCGCGCTGGGGCCTGGATGCCGCGCACCGCGGCCGCCACGACGCGCCGCGCGACGACGCCTGCACCTGGGCATTCGCGCTCGATCGCCTGCTGCTCGGCCACGCCAGCGACGACACGATGCCGATCCTGGGTGTCGCGCCGTATACCGACATGGAAGGCAGCGCGCTGGATGCGCTGGATGCCCTGATCCGCGTGCTGCGCGTGCTGGCCCGGCACGAACGCGTGTTCGCGACCGCGATGCCGCCTGCGCAGTGGCGCGAACGCCTGCTCGACCTGCTCGCCGCGCTGCTGCCAGAACACCTGCGAGCGTCCGGCGACCAGCGCGCGCGCGAACGTCTGCACGGCCTGCTCGACGACTTCGCCCGCGCCGCGGAGACGGCCGGTTTCGATGCAGCCGTGCCCCCCGAAGTGGTGCGCGCGCATTTCCACGGTGCGCTCACCCAGGCCGACACGCGCGCGCCGCTGCTCACCGGCGGCGTCAGCTTCGGACGCATGGTGCCACTGCGGTTGCTGCCGTTCCGGGTGATCGCACTGCTGGGCATGAACGATGGCGACTACCCGCGCCGCGATCCCGCCGGTGGCCTCAACAAGCTGGCGGCCGAACTGGGCGGGCCGACGCGCCGTCACGGCGACCGCTCGTTGCGCGAGGACGACCGCTTCCTGTTCCTGCAGCTGTTCGCCGCCGCCAACGACGTGCTCTACCTGAGCTATCTCGGCGCCGATCCGCGCGACGGCAGTGAGCGCGAGCCTTCGGTGCTGGTGTCCGAACTGCTCGACACCGCCGCGCGTTACCACGCGCAGCCGACGCAGGCGCGCAGCGCCCTGGTGGTGCAGCATCCGCTGCAGCCGTTCGCCCCGGCCGCGTTCGGCGCCAGCCTGCAAGGCCAGGAGCCGCGGCGCTTCAGTTACCGCGCGGAGTGGCATCCGGCCGCGCAGAGCCAGGGCGGCATGCGCGAGCCGCTCGGCGCGTGGTTGCCCGCATCCCTGCCCGTGCCGGCACCCCGCGACGACGCGATGCCGGAACTGAGCGTGATCGAACTGCGTCGCTTCCTCGCCGATCCGCCCGCCGCCCTGCTGCGCCAGCGCCTGAACCTGCGCCTGCCCGAGGAAGCCGAAGCCGAGGATGACGTCGAACCGCTAGCCCTGCCCGCGAGCGGCCTGCAGCGTTGGCAGTTGCAGCACGCGGTGTTCGACGCCTGCGTGGCCGGCGCCACCGATGACCTCGCCCAGCGCCTTCGCGCGCGGGCGATGCTGCCGTCCGGGCCAATGGGGGGGCGCCAGCTGGACCGCGTGCGTGCGCAGGTGCAGCCCTACGCCGATGCATTTCGCGCCTGGCGCCAGGGCGAGCCGCGCACGCTGAACATCGATTTCGAACTGGACGGCATGCGTCTGTACGGCCGCATCGACAATCTCCATGCGGCTGGCTTGGCGCGGTTGCGTTTCGATGAACTGCATGGCCCGGCGCAGATCTCGCACGGGCTGGACTGGCTGGTGCTTTGCGCCGCGGGCCACACGCAACCGTTGTGGCAGTTCGCGCCGATCGACAAAGACCTGGGCCCGCACCGGCGCGAGCCGGTGCCGCAGGCGCAGGCGCAGGCCGCGCTGCGTGAGCTGCTGCGGTTGCGCGAGCGCGGCCTGCGCGAAGCGCTGCCCTTCCTGCCGCGCGCCGGCTGGGTCTGGTACCAGGCCGAACAATCGCAACGCGCCGGTGCGGTGATCCGCAGCAACGCGAAGGGAGCGTGGGAGCGCGCGCGCGAGGCGTGGACCGGCGGCGGCAACGGCTGGAGCGAGAGCGCCACGGCGAGCGCGCGGCTGGTGTTGCGCGGCCACGATCCGTTTGCGGTCGCCGCCGTGGGCGCGCAGTTCCGTGCGATTGCGACGCAGGTGTTCGACGCCGTCGTGCATGCGCGTAGCGGAGGCGCGGCATGAACGCAACCGCACCGACGGCCGTGCTCCAGCGCGACCCCTACTTCGATCTCGACCTGCACGGGTTGCAGCTGATCGAGGCCAGCGCCGGCACCGGCAAGACCTTCACCCTGGCCACGCTGGTCACGCGACTGGTGATCGAGCGCGAGCTGCGCGTCGGCCAGATCCTGGCGGTGACCTTCACCGAAGCGGCGACCCAGGAGCTGCGCGAACGCCTGCGCCAACGCCTCACCTTGGCCGCGCAACTTGCCAGTGGCGTGGACGTCGGCAACGACGATGCGCAGGTCGCGCTCACCCGCGAACTGATCGCGCGCCGGCTCGCGCACGAAAGCGCGACCGCGCTGCAGGCGCGCCTGCAACGCGCCGCGCACGAGATCGACCTCGCCGCGGTGTTCACCATCCATGGCTTCTGCAGTCGCGTGCTCGGCGAGCATGCGCTGGAAGCCGGGCAGCCCTTCCTCGCGGCCGAACTAGTGGGCAGCGACCGCGAACTGCGTGACGAGGTCGCAGCCGACCTGTGGCGCGCCTTCGGTGCGGAGGCCGGCGATGCCGAGTTGCTCGCACGCGAATGGCCGAGCCCCACCGAACTGGCCAACGACCTGGGCGCCCTGCTTGCGGCGAATGCGGTGCTCCCGCCGTCGTCGCCGTCGTCGCCGGATCCGCTGCCGGCGCTGCAGCAGGCGTTCGTGTCGTTGCAGGCCGCCTTCGCCGACGACGGTGAAGCGGCACGAGCGCGCCTTGCCGACGCCCTGGCCAAGGGCGTGATGGACGGACGCAAGGCGCGCGCGCCCAGTTACGAGAAGGCGTGGTTGGCGCTGGACCAGGGCCTGGCGACGCGCGCGCTGAAATCCTCGGACGATCATCTCGACAAACTCACGCCCACGCGGCTGCGCGAATGCGCCAAGGCCGGCCGCGAGTCGCAGTTGCCGGAGTCGCTGGTGTTCGACGCACTGGCGGCGTGGTTCGACGCCGATCGTGCGCGCGAGGAATGGCTTGCCGACCAGACCATCGGTCTCGTCCACCGGCTGCGCGAGCAGGCCCTGGCACGCCTCGCGCGGCTCAAGCGCCTGCGCCGCGTGCAGACGTTCGACGACCTCATCGAAGGCGTCGCCGGCGCGCTCGAAGGCGCGCAAGGCGATGCGCTGGTGCAGCGGTTGCGCCAGCAGTACGCGGTGGCGCTGGTTGACGAGTTCCAGGACACCGATCCGCGCCAGTGGGCGATCTTCCGACGCGTGTTCGCCGGCGGCGAGGCGGGCCCCGAGGCCGCAAACCTGTTCCTGATCGGCGACCCCAAGCAAGCGATCTACCGTTTCCGCGGCGGCGACGTGCACACCTACCTCGCCGCCGCGCGCGATGCGCACCGCGCGCCGGAGCTGCGCCAGAACTTCCGCTCGCGCCCGGCGGTGCTGCGCGCGATCCAGGCACTATACGACCGCGCTGGCGACACGGCCTTCGTCGACCGCAGCATCCGCTTCTTCGCCGTCGAGCCCGGCGGCACCGCGCACGATTCCGACTTCCTGCGCAGCGATGCGATCGCGCCAGCGCTGACCCTGCGCGAGCTGCCCGCGCCGGACGGCGGCGGCGCGTGGAAGGCCGACGAGTCGCGTCGCCGCGCCGCCGAAGCCTGCGTCGCGGCGATCCACGGACTGCTCTCCGATTCCCGCCGCGACGCCGCGACGATCAAGGGTCTCGCCGTGGGCCCGGGCGATATCGCCGTGCTCGTGCGCGAGCACCGCGAAGCGACGCTGATGCAGGAGCTCCTCGCGCGCGCCGGCATTCCCGCGGTGGCGGCGGGCCGGTTGAGCCTGTTCCACAGCGAGCAGGCGCTGGAAGTCCTCGCCCTGCTCGAAGCGCTGCTGCATCCAGGCGACGACGCGCGCCTGCGCGGCGCCTTGGCCGGCGTGTGGCTGGGCGTGGACGCGGCGACGCTGGCGCGGATGGATGAGGACGACCGCCTGCGCGCCAGCTGGCAACTGCGCGCGCTGGACTGGCGCGAACGCTGGGAGCGCCACGGCCCTCTCGCGCTGATCGCCGATCGTTGCGCCGAACAGGCGCCGCGCCTGCTTCGGCTGCTCGACGGCGAGCGCCGGCTCACCAATCTGATGCAGTTGGCCGAAGTGCTGCAGGAAGCGACTGCAACCGCGCTGGGCGTGCACGGCCTGGCGGACTGGCTGCGCCGGCGCATCGCCGAGGCTGACGATCGCGATGAAACCCAGCAGTTGCGCTTGGAGTCTGACGCGCAGCGCGTGCAGGTGATGACGCTGCACAAGAGCAAGGGCCTGGAATTCCCGCTGGTGTTCCTGCCGTTCGCCGGCGTAGGTCGCGACCGCAAGTCGCCGCAGCGCTGGTGCGAAGTGCTGTCCGCGCAGGGACGCACCCTGCAGCTCGATACCGGGCGCACCGTCGATGCGGAGGCGTGGACGGCCGCCGTCGCCGCGCGACAGCGCGAGGAAGACGCCGAGGACGCGCGCCTCCTGTATGTCGGCCTGACCCGCGCGCAACACGCGTTGTGGCTCGCCTGCGGCCCGCTGTACGCCTACGACAGGACACCGCTGGCGCGCCTGCTCGGCGACACCGCGACACTGCCCGTTGCCGCGGGCGACGCCATCGTGCTCGACCGCGACGCCACGATGGCCACCGCCTTGCCATTGCTGGCGGCAGAGGCCGCCGGCGACGTACCCGCGGCCCGCGTTGCCCATCGCGCGTTGCCGCGCGACTGGTGGGTGTACAGCTTCACCCAGCTCGCGCGCGAGGACAGCAGCCACGCCGCCGCCGCAACCGGCGCCGAAGTCGGCGCGGCCGACGAACCCGAGCCCCTCGCCTCTGCCGATTACGACCGCCGCTTCAGCGGCAGCCGTTTCGGCAACGTCCTGCACGCGGCACTCGAACGCGTGGACTTTGCCGCCTGGCGCGATGCCGGCGGCGTGATCCCCATCGGCCAGCAAGCGCCCCTGCGCGAAGCGCTTTCCGGCGGCGGCTACACCGAAGCCGACAGCGAGGACGGCCTGCCGGTGCTGGCAAGGCTGGTCGCGGTTACGCTCAACGTCGTGCTGCCCGAAGGCGTTCGCCTGTGCGACGTGCCCGCCGCGCAGCGCCGCGCGGAAATGGAATTCCACTTCTCGCTGCAGTCCGTCGACGTGCACGCCCTGATCGGCACGTTGCACCGGCATGACGTGTTGCGCGACCGCCATGCCTTCGGCCTGCGCCAACGCCTCGATGGCCTGATGACCGGCAAGATCGACCTCGTCTACACCGTGGACGACGGTCCGCACGCGGGCCGCACCTGCCTGCTCGACTACAAGTCCAACCGCCTGCCCGCCTATGACGCGGCGACGTTGGACACGGCGATGGACGACAGCGAGTACACCCTGCAGGCGCTGATCTACACGCTGGCCCTGCATCGCTGGCTGCGTTTCCGCCTTGGCGCGGACTACGACTACGACCGCCACTTCGGCGGCGTGCGCTATCTCTACTGCCGCGGCCTCGATCCACTCGATCCCGCCGCGCCGGGCGTGCACGCGCACGTGCCGCCGCGCGCGCTGGTCGAGTCACTCGACGCGCTGTTCGCGGGAACAACGACATGAGTCTGCTCGACACGCTTTATCGCCACGGCGTGCTGCGCACCGTCGACCATGCGCTGGCGAAGAGCCTGCGCCGGCTCGATCCCGCCACGCCCGATCTCGTGCTCGCCGCCGCCGCGCTCGCGTCGCAGGCGATCGCGCTCGGCCACGCGGGCATCGATCTCGCGCGGCCACCGGAAATGCCGGGTGTTGAACTCGCCTGGCCAGAGCCGGCCGCGTGGCGCGCGGCGCTGAAGGACTCGCGCTGGGTGGCCGCGCCCGCCGCCGACGTCGCCGCCGCCGCGGATGCGCCGCTGGTGCTGGAAGGCGACCTGCTGTACCTGCGCCGCTACCGCGAATACGAACGCCGCCTCGCCCTGCACTTGCAGCGCCTCGCCGCGCACGCCGCGCCGAGCGGCGATGAAGCCGCGCTCGAGCCACTGTTCGCGGCCCTGTTCCCGCAACGCGACGACGCCCAGGCGCGGGCCGCGTGGCTGGCGTTGCGGCGCTCGTTGCTGGTCATCACCGGCGGTCCCGGTACCGGCAAGACCACCACCATCGCGCGCTTGCTGGTGCTGCTGTTGGCGCAGGCACGCGCGGCGGGTCGACGCATGCCACGCATCGCCTTGGCCGCACCCACCGGACGCGCGGCCGAGCGCATGGCGCAGAGCCTGCGCAAGGCGCTTACTCAGATGCAGGCAATACCCGGTGTCGATCCCGCGCTGTGCGCCGCGTTGCCGCAACAGGCGCGCACGCTGCACCGCCTGCTCGGCACGCTGCCGGGCAAGCCACGGTTCCGCCACGATGCCGATCACCCGCTGTCGTTCGACGTGGTGGTGGTCGACGAGGCATCGATGGTCGACCTGCCGCTGATGTGCAAGCTGGTCGAAGCGGTGCCTGACGGAGCCCGCCTGCTGCTGCTGGGAGATCCGGATCAGCTGCCGTCCGTGGAAGCCGGCGACGTGCTGGCGGCGATCGTCGCCGCGGCAGTGGAGGAAACCGGTGCCGTCGCGGTGCGAGCGGCAGGATCCTCCGAGTCGACGCCCCCGTCGCGCCGCACGCATGCCGTCGTTCCTTCGCAGGCCGACCTGTTCGCGCCGGTTTCAATGACAACCCCGAGTGCGCCGATGGCCGTGCCGTCGACGGCGGAACGACGGTCGATGGAGGCCGTGCCGTCAGCCGACTTGGCGCGCGTGCACCTCGACCGCGGCTATCGCCAGTCAGACGCGCTCGACCTCGCTCCACTCGCCGACGCCGCGCGCACCGGCGACGGCGACGCGCTGCTTGAACGCCTGCGCAGCGGGGCGTTGGCCGGCGTGCATTTCCACGACGGCCTTGCCGATCCGTTGGCCGCCGACGTGCGCGCGGCGCAGCTGGCGCCGTGGCGCAAGTTGGCCGAGGTCGATGATCCGCAGGCCGCACTGGCGCTGGCCGACACCGCACGCGTGCTTACCGCGCTGCGCGACGGGCCGCAAGGCGCGGTGCAACTCAACGCGCGGATCGAGGAAGCCCTGGCCGGCGCGCAACGCGAGCGCTATTTCCATGGCCGCCTGCTGCTGGTGAGCGAGAACAGCTACCGCCACGGCCTGTTCAACGGCGACATCGGCGTGTGCCTGCGCGATGCCGCCGGCACCATGGTGGCTTGGTTTGCCGGCGGCAGCGAGGGCGTGCGCGCCTTCCATCCCGCGGCACTGCCGCAACACGGCGGTGCCTTCGCGATGACCGTGCACAAGGCGCAGGGTTCGGAGTACGACACAGTGTGGCTGCAATTGCCCAGGCAAGACGCGCGCACGCTTTCGCGCGAACTGGTCTACACCGCGCTGACCCGCGCGCGGCGTGCGGTGCACCTGTGCGCCAGCGAAGCGGTTCTGCGTGCCGCGCTCACGCGGCATGCACAACGTGTGTCAGGACTTGCTTGGCGACTGAAGCATTAAGGTAAGTTTGAGTGCCGTGCACCGCGTTCAGCGATTCTTGACCCTACCTGCACGAGCGCCTGACTAGCTTCGTGCGTCCCGGCACCGCTTGGCGCCGGCACTCACAGGAGCAACTCAATGAGCGACGTTAAAAAAGACCACAACATCGGATCCGGTACCGGCGCCATGGCGGGCGCGGTGGCAGGTGCAGCGATTGGTTCGGCTGCGGGACCGGCCGGTAGCGCCGTCGGCGCGGTGGTGGGAGGCATCGTAGGCGCCAAGGCGGGCGACTCGATCGCCGAGGCGGTCAATCCAACGGCCTATACCGAACACTTCCGCAAGGACTACGTGAGCGCGCCGTATTACATCAGCGGCAGCGAATGGCGTGACTACGAACCGGCGTACAAGTACGGCTATGACACGTATGGCCAGTACCAGGGGCGCAAGTTCGACGACGTCGAGAGCGAACTCCAGCGCAATTGGGACACCACGCGCGGCAACTCGCGCCTGGCCTGGAACGATGCGCGTCAGGCCGTACGCGACGGCTGGCATTACATCGAACGCGCGATGCCAGGCGACGCAGACCGCGATGGGCGATGAGCGGCGCTTACGCGCCACTGGCGCGTGCCGCGAAGAGCGCCCGCCGCGCTGCGGCGGGCCGGACCGATGAGCGGCGTTCACGGATGAGCGGCGTTCCCGGTCGCGCTGCGAAGGGGCTGGACCGATGAGGCAATAGAGCACCCATGCACACGGTGAGCTTTTGACCTTTTGACGAGCAACAGCACGCAGCCATGCGGAACCGGCAACGGTTCCGCATTTCTGTCCGCGTGCCGCTGGAGTACGATGCCCGCCTCACCGAACGACGAGGCCGGCCGCGTGGCTGGCGATTCCATGGCCAACGACAAGCCCTCCCGCGAACAGGCCGAAGCCGCCGTCCGCACCCTGCTGAGCTGGGCCGGCGACGATCCCGGCCGCGAAGGCCTGCTCGACACGCCAAAGCGCGTGGTCACCGCCTTCGGCGACTGGTTCAGCGGTTACGACGTGGATGCTCGGGCCTATCTCGCCCGCACCTTCGAGGAAGTCGCCGGTTACGACGAGATGATCGTCCTGCGCGACATCCAGTTCGAAAGCCATTGCGAGCACCACATGGCGCCGATCATCGGTCGCGCCCACGTCGGCTACCTGCCCGATGGCAAGGTCGTCGGCATCAGCAAGCTCGCCCGCGTGGTGGAAACCTACGCGCGCCGCTTGCAGGTGCAGGAAAAGATGACCGCGCAGATCGCCGACTGCATCCATGACGTGCTGCAGCCGCGTGGCGTCGGCGTGGTGATCGAGGCCGCGCACGAATGCATGACCACGCGCGGCGTGCACAAGCGCGGCGTCAGCATGATCACCTCGAAGATGCTCGGCAGCTTCCGCGAGGACGCGCGCACCCGCGCCGAGTTCCTGCAGTTCATCGACGTCGGCCCCGGACGTTGAACTTCCGGACGCCGCGCGCCGCGCGGCGGACTTCCGAAAACTCTCGTGGAGCGTGGTGATGGATTGCGTGCCGTCGTGGTTGCGTGCCCTGGCCCCGTTGTTGCTGGCGGCGGTTTCCTGCGCGGCGAACGCCGCCGACGCCCCCGCCACCCTGCGCGTCGACATCCTGCACAGCGGCAATGCGCTGGCCGACTTCTATGCGCTCGATCGCGTGGTGCTGGAGCCGTTGCCGTGGCCGGGCAATCCGGCGCGGCCACTGGACGACACCAACCGCGGCCTCAACCGCTTCGAGGTGGTCGATCCGCAGACCAACAAGGTGCTTTACTCGCGCGGCTACAGCACGATCTTCGGCGAGTGGCGCACGACCGAGGAAGCGCAGAAGCACAGCCGCGGCTTCCAGGAATCGCTGCGTTTCCCGCGCCCGGACAAGACGGTCAAAGTGCGCGTGCTGCAGCGCGACGACCGCAACGAGTTCTCGGTGGTGTGGAGCGTCGATGTCGATCCGGCGGCGTTGGACATCGAGCAGGAAAAGCGCCCGGCGCCGGCGACGCCAATCGCCATCCGCAACAACGGCCCCTCGGCGGACAAGGTTGACCTGCTGATCCTGGGCGACGGCTACACGCGCGAAGAACTCGGCAAGTTCGAGGCCGATGCGCGCCGTCTCGCCGACCATCTCTTCAGCGTCTCGCCGTTCCGCGAACGCGCCAGCAACTTCAACGTCTGGGCACTGGCCGTGCCCACGCGCGAATCCGGCGTGTCGCGCCCGTCCACCGGCACCTTCCACGACTCCGCGCTCAACACGCGCTACGACATCTTCGGCAGCGAGCGCTACGTGCTCACCCTCGACAATCGCGCCCTGCGCGAGCTGGCGCAGTACGCGCCGAACGAGTTCATCGAGATCCTGGTCAACAACGAGACCTACGGTGGCGGCGGCATCTTCGGCCAGTTCAGCACCGCGGCAGCCAGCAACGACTGGGCGAACTACCTGTTCGTGCACGAGTTCGGCCACCACTTCGCCGCGCTGGCGGACGAGTACTACACCTCGCCGGTGGCCTACACCGCGGGTGCGGAGCGGCCGGAGCCGTGGGAGCCCAACGTCACCGCGCTGCTCGATCCCGCGCAGTTGAAGTGGAGGCGCCACGTCGCCCCGACCACGCCCTTGCCGACGCCGTGGCCCAAGGCCGAATACGAGAAGTACCAGCGCGAGTACCAGGCCAAGCGGGTCGCCTTGCGCAAGGCGAACCGTCCGGAATCGGAGATGAGCGCGCTGTTCGCCGCCGAACGCCGGTACACCGACCAGCTGTTCTCGCGCCATCCCAACCACGGCCTGGTCGGCGCCTTCGAGGGCGCGAACTACCAGGCCAGCGGTTATTACCGCTCGGAAATGCAGTGCACGATGTTCAGCCGCACGGAGCGCTTCTGCCAGGTCTGCCAGGACGCGATCGCGGACATCATAGACCTGTACGCAGGGGCGCCGGCGGCGACGCGCTAAACTCCGCGCTCGCATTTTTCCTCGAAGCGCCATCGTGACCGAACCCACTGCCGGCGCGCGCCAAGCCGCGCTGATCTTCATCTTCATCACCGTCCTGATCGACATCCTCGCGTTCGGGCTGATCATTCCGGTGCTGCCGCTGCTGGTGAAGCAGTTTGCCGGCGGCGACTACGGCGACGCCGCGCACTGGATCGGCTGGTTCGGCATGCTGTTCTCGGCGATCCAGTTCGTGTGTGCGCCGATCCAGGGCGCGCTCTCGGACCGCTTCGGCCGGCGACCGGTGATCCTGCTGTCGTGCTTCGGCCTCGGCGTCGATTTCATCTTCATGGCGCTTGCGCCATCGATGTCATGGCTGCTGGTCGGCCGGGTGATCTCCGCGATCTTCTCCGCCAGCTTCACCACCGCCAATGCCTACATCGCCGACATCACCGCGCCGGAAAAGCGCGCGCAGGCCTTCGGCATGCTCGGCGCGGCGTTCGGCCTGGGCTTCATCGTCGGTCCGGTACTGGGCGGACTGCTGAGCGGGATCGACCTGCGCTTCCCGTTCTGGGGCGCGGCCTTCCTCGCCTTGTGCAACTTCGCCTATGGCTGGTTCGTGCTGCCCGAATCGCATCCGCGCGAGCATCGCTCGCCGATCTTCGACTGGCGCCACGCCAACCCGCTGGGTTCGCTCAAGCTGCTGCGCAGCTATCCGCGGATCTGGGGCCTGGCGGCGGTCGTGTTCCTGATCAACCTCGCCCACTTCGTCTATCCGAACATCTTCGTGCTGTTCGCCGACTACCGGTACCAGTGGCATCCGAAGCAGGTCGGCCTGGTGCTGGGCGTGGTCGGCGTGTGCGGCGTGATCGTGCAGGCCGGCCTGGTGAAGCACGCGGTAGCCGCGTGGGGCGAGCGCCGCGCGCTGCTGTTCGGGCTGTGCGCGGGCATCGTGGGCTTCACCATCTACGGCTGGGCGCCGACCGGCATGCTGTTCCTGATGGGCATTCCGATCATGGCGTTCTGGGGCTTCGCGATGCCGGCGACGCAGGCGATGGTGACCAGGCAGGTCGATCGCAGCGTGCAGGGGCGCGTGCAGGGGGCCTTGAGCAGCCTGATGAGCCTGGCCGGGATCCTGGCGCCGCATTTCTACACCGGCATCTTCGCGTGGTTCATCAGCGACAAGGCGCCTTCCCATCAGCCGGGCGCGCCGTTCTGGGCCGCGGGCCTGCTGCTGGTGGTCGCACTCGGGATGGCGTGGCGCTTCGCGCGCGCGCCGCAGGTGGTGGCGCAGCCGGCCACCTAGGCGCCAACGCGCGGCTAACAAGGAGCGCGCGAGACTGCCGGTTCCTTCGCGACCGGGAACCGTGCCATGGCCCGCTGTGACGTCTGCGGCAACGACTACGACAAGGCGTTCACCATCGACGGGCCTCGCGGCCGTGGCACCTTCGATTCGTTCGAGTGCGCGATCCACGCGCTGGCACCGGCCTGCGCGCATTGCGGCTGCCGCATCATCGGCCATGGCGCCGAGCACGGCGGCCGCTATTACTGCTGCGCGCATTGCGCCCGCGAGTCCGGCGTGCACGGCCTTGACGACCGGGTGTGAAGCCGGCGCCGCCGCAGGTCAGATCGCCAGCTTGTCCAGCTGCTCCTGCGGCAGCGGCATCAGCGCCCAGAACGGCACGCCCTGCTCACCCCAGACGACGGCGGCCTCGTTGAGGATGTCGAGCAGGGTGGCGAAATTCTCGTCATCCGCCTGGCGCCACATGTCGGTGTGTTCGAGCAGCAGGACGTAACCGCGCGCGCGCAGCCAACTCAGGTCGCCGAGGCTGTCGGCCAGGGCGTCGAAGTTGCCGCCGAACCAGGCGGGGAAGCGCAGCGCATGCGCGAAGCGTTCCAAGGCCCGGTGCTTGCTGCCGCAGCCGGCGAGCTCGATCCGCACCACCGCGAAATCCAGCGCCTGCGCGGCTTCGGCGAGGGCGTCGCTCTCGCGCGCATCGACGAAATACGCGCCGCCCTGGCTCGGGTCGGCCAGTACCTCGCGCACATCGATGGCCATCATCGGGACACCTCGGCCGCTTCGACGTCGAAGCGGCGGAAACTGCGGTAGTGGTCGTCGGAATACCAATACTCGCGCGGGGGCTCACCGCCAGTGATGATGCGGCGCGCGCCTCGATCGGAGGCGCCGGGCGTGGCGACCGTGTACTCGTGGTAGTAGCCACGCGGCTGCGCTGGCAGGCGATGTTCGCGGTTCTGGAACACGCTGCCGTCCTGGCGGAATGGATGCGGGCCGCCTTCGGCGATGCGTTGCAGGACCGCGTGCGCCTCCACCGGCAGGAAGGCGGGATAGCGCGAAACCGTTGTGGCGTCCGCTGCGCGCGGGTGCGCGCGCGCCGGCACGGCTTGCGGCAGCGCTGCCACTGTCGTGGGGGTGCTGGCCGTGGGCGCAGACACGCGTTGCTGCGACCACAACCACAGGCCGAGCAGTACGAACAGGGCAAGGAAGATCCAGGCGGGACGCCGCATGCAACACAACCATGCAAGTGTGGTGCCAGCCTTGGAAAAGATTGAAACGCCGGGAAAAGCCGCAGCCTGTCAGGCGCGGCGCCGTCCTCGGCAAAGGCGCGGGGAGCGCCGCGGCAGCTTCGGCCCTGGCCCGCCGCCGATTTGGACGCTAAGCGTCACCCGCAGCGGACATTGCTGATCGTGTTGCCGGCATCGACGTCGATGTTCAAGCGGCTGGCGTTGTATTCCATGGTCACCACCTGGCCGGGCTTGAGCGTGCGTGCGATCTCGGCCCCCGCGGCGCTGCGGGCCTGCTCCACCGTCTCGGCGGTGGCCATCTGGCCGACCACGCTGCGTGCGGCTTCGGCGTTGCATCCGGGCTGCATCGGGGGCGTGGCGGCGGTGTTGCCCGTGGTCGTCGCAGTGGCGGCGGCGGCAGTCGTGTCCGCGTCGACGTCGGCGGCGGATCGGGTGGTGGTGCAGGCACCCAACGCGAGCAGCATGGGCGCAGTCAGGACCAGCAGGCGGCGTGGCATGGCGGACATCCCGGGGAAGGAGGCCGCAGTGTGGCAGCCCGCGCGTGTGCTGCCGGTCAACCCGCGTCGCGGCGTGGTGCCGAGCTACGGCCCCGCCGGTGCCGGTGCGGTGCCATGCGCCTGCGCCTGCAGTTCGTGTTCCACCAGCGGCACCAGCGCCGCGGTGAAGCGGGCCGCGTCGGCCGCGGTGAGATGCGACCACTCCGGCAGCTCGTAACCCTGCAGTTGCCGGTAATCCTCGAAGTGGATCCCCGGGGCACCCGTGCGCTGCAGCAGCGGCGCCCAGGTATTCGCGCGCGGCAGTGCCTTCTGTTCGAAGGCGTAATACGCGCCGTTGCTGGGCGGCCGCACGAACACCACCGGCACGCCGCGCCGGCGCAGCGTCGCGACGGCCTTCGCGGCGCGCCCGATCTGTTCCGTCGCCACGGCGCGTGCCTTGGCCGGGGTATCCATGTTCGGTGGCGGCGGGCCGGCGAAGTGTTCGGCCCAGATGCTGCGCGCGAGCGCGCGGTACTGCGGATCGACTTCGACCTTGCGCCAGATGTGTGTGTTGCGGTCGGCGTCCTGCGTCATCAGCTTGCGCACGCGCGTGTCCTTGCGCATCCCCGGACGCAGCGGCCAGTCCTGGCGCATCACCACCGTCGGCAGGGCGAAGTCCGGATCGTAGAAAGCGAAATACGGTTCGAGCAGGTGCTTGGACAGCCAGTGGCCGCTGCGCTGCGACGGCCCCTGGCGGTGGTAGTGCGCGATCGCCTCGCCGCGGTAGGCGAAGCCGCTGAAGAACAGGTCGGGCGCCACGCCGACCACCAGCCGGCCGGTGAAGTGCGGATCGCTGGCGAGGTCTTCCAGCACCGGCACCGGCGAAGTGCCCTCGAGCGCGAGCTGGATCGGGCGTTCGCCGGTCATGCGTTCCCACACCGGCAACTGCACGTCGAACAGCACGCGCGAGGAACCGATCAGCACGGTCTTGCCGCCTTCGCCGGCATCGATGCGGCGGCGCTGCTCCGCCCACGCACCGTTGCTGTTGCGGTAGCCCGGGGTGGCGCCGAAGTCGCGCCAGTACAGTTCCCACGCGGTCATCAGCAGCAGGAACAGCGCCAGCGCACCGAGCAGGATCCGGCCCCACGGCTGCGGCGGAATGTCGCGTACCGGCACCGGCTGCGCGACACCCGGACGGTCGGACGCGGTGAGTCGCACGAAGCCGGGGCGCTCGAACTGCGTCGGACGCGCGACGCCTTCGGCGGACATCGGTGCCGTCAGCGCCATGTCAGAACTGGAAATAGATGAAGGCATTGCCTGCCCCTTGCGCGGCCACGACCGCGAATGCCATCAGGCCCAATGCCGCCGCCAGCGGCAGCGGATGCCGCCGCGCCAGCATCGCCTCGAGCGTCTGGCTGCGCATCAGCCAGTGCGCGAGCACGATGCCGCTGACGATCAGCGCCACCACGGTCAGTTGTGCGGTGGCGAGGATCGGCTGCGCGCCGCCGTTGCCGCCGAACATGCCACGCAGCACCTGCCACGCCTGCGCGAAGGTCTTGGCGCGGAAGAACACCCAGGTGATGTTGACCAGGGCCCAGGTGAGCAGGCCGAGACCGAAGAACGCGAGCGGCGAGGGGGTGTAGCCGGTGAAGCGCGCACGCAACGCGCGCTCGCCTGCGAGGTACAGGCCGTGCAGTCCGCCCCACACGACGAAGGTCCAGCTGGCGCCATGCCACAGCCCGCCCAGCAGCATCGTCGCCATCAGCGCGCAATACGTGCGCGCCTCGCCATGGCGGTTGCCGCCCAGCGGGATGTACAGGTAATCGCGCAGCCACGCCGACAGGGTGATGTGCCAGCGCCGCCAGAAGTCGGAGAAGCCGACCGCCGCATAAGGAAAGCGGAAGTTGTCCGGCATCGCGAAACCCAGGCACATCGCGATGCCTATAGCGGTAGTGGAATAGCCGGCGAAGTCGCAGAAGATCTGTCCGCTGAAGGCAAGCGTGCCCATCCACGCATCGAGCGCGCCGGGTGCGGCGGCCCGGGTCGAATACACCGCTTCCGCGGCCGGCGCGAGGAAACCGTCGGCCAGCACGACCTTCTGGAACAGGCCCAGGGTCATCAGTGCCAGGCCGAAGCCGAGCTGCTGCGCGCTGGCGCGATGCGGTTGTTCGAACTGCGGCACCAGTTCGGTCGGGCGCATGATCGGCCCGGCGACCAGGTGCGGGAAGAAGGTCACGAACAGCGCGTAGTCGAGGCCGCTGCGCGCCGGATGCGCGCGGCGCAGGTAGACGTCCAGCGTGTAGGACAGCGTCGCGAACGTGTAGAAGGAGATGCCGACCGGCAGCACGATGTCGAGGCTGGGCGGCTGGTAGGCGATGCCTGCCGATTGCAGCAGCGCGGCGAAATTCGCCAACAGGAACCCACCGTACTTGAAGTAGCCGAGCATCCCCAGGTTCACCACCAGCGACAGCAGCATCCACGCGCGTCGCGCATGCGGGTTCTCCGCGTTCGCCAGCTTCTTCGCCGCCCACCAGTCGACCACCGTGGAGATCCACAACAGCACCACGAACGGCGGGTTCCACGCGGC
Organism: Lysobacter sp. P5_B9; assembly: GCF_054049835.1. Taxonomy (NCBI): domain Bacteria; kingdom Pseudomonadati; phylum Pseudomonadota; class Gammaproteobacteria; order Lysobacterales; family Lysobacteraceae; genus Lysobacter; species Lysobacter sp. P5_B9. The sequence continues at coordinate 141,259 of NZ_JBFULP010000004.1, read as the reverse complement.
GTAGAACAGATAGCTGGCGAGCAGCAGGTTGACCTTCTTCGTCGTCCAGCCCAGCGGCAGGTTGTGCAGCAGCAGGACGCAGGCGAAGAACACCGCGAAGGTGAGGGAGTTGAAAACCATGGCTCGCACCGCCGCCGCCGGCCGTCGCGGCCGCTACGGGACTCATCAACGCAAGTGGAACCCGGGAACGGTCACGGTCCGGCCGGTCCGTGCCTGACTGGCCGCCGATGGCGCCGCCACGCGGCGTGAACGGGAGGTCGCGTTAGATTGCCCGGATCGCGGCGCGTGGCGTCGCAGCCTGGGGTACGCCATGGCGCACACGGTCACCTTCAACGTCCCGCAGCGCGCACTCGGCCGCGAGGACATCGAGTTCGTGGTCGAGCGCGACGGGGTGCGCTTCGGCACCCTGCTGGTGTCCAAAGGCGCGGTGGAATGGCGCCCGGCCAACAAGGTCTATAAACGCCGCCTGCGCTGGGAGCAGTTCGACCAGTTGATGCAGGAAAGCGGCAGGCGGGTGTAATGGACCCCCGCGCCCACCACCCGAACGGGTGATGCCTGACCATGTCCGGCAAACCGCACGCCCCCGCCTGCGAACGCAATCGCGATCCGATCCTGGACGTGTTGCGTACGCATTTCGCCGATTGCCAGCGCGTGCTGGAAGTGGGCAGCGGCACCGGCCAGCACGCGGTGTACTTCGCCGCGGCGATGCCGTGGCTCACCTGGCAATGCTCGGATGTCGCCGAGCAGCTGCCCGGCATAAGCCTGTGGCTGGACGGGGCACAGCTGGCCAACACGCCGCCGCCGCTCGAGCTCGACGTGCGCGGGGCCTGGCCGCAGCAATCCTTCGACGCGGTATTCAGCGCGAACACCCTGCACATCATGGCGTGGCCGGAAGTCGAGACCTTCTTCGCCGGCGTCGGCCAGATCCTGCAGCACGCGCCGCAGGGCGGCGTGCTCGCGGTGTATGGCCCGTTCAACTACCGCGGTGCCTACACCAGCGCCAGCAACCGCGAGTTCGATGAGTGGCTGCGGACCCGCGATCCGCGCTCGGGCATCCGCGACTTCGAATCGGTGGATGCGCTCGCCCGCGGCATCGGCCTGGAGCGGGTGGCCGACATCGCCATGCCCGCGAACAACCGCACCCTGGTCTGGCGCCGCTAGCGACGCCGCAAACGCAGAACCCCGCCGGAGCGGGGTTCTGCACAAGCCGTGGAAAGTGCGTGGGGCCGGATCAGGCGACCTTTACGATCCGCAGCGGATTGCGCCATTCCTTCAGCAGTTCGGCTTCGCGTTCCTTGGCCTTGTGCAGGTGCTCTTCCTTGACGTGGCCGTAGCCGCGGATGTGTTCCGGAATCGAGGCGATCTCGGCGGCGAGGTCGACGTTGCCGCGGTCGAGCGTACCGAGCAGGCCGTCGATCGTGGCGAAGTAGTCGACGATCAGCTGGCGCTCCATCTTGCGTTCCTCGGTGCGGCCGAAGATGTCGAACGCACCGCCGCGCAGGAAGCGCAGCTTCGCCAGCCACTTGAACGCGGTGAACACCCACGGGCCGAATTCCTGCTTGATCAGGTGGCCCTGCGCGTCCTTCTTCGCCAGCAGCGGCGGGGCGAGGTGGAACTTGAGCTTGTAGTCGCCGTCGAACTGCTGCTCCAGCTTCTTCTGGAAGTCGCCGCTGGTGTACAGGCGCGCGACTTCGTACTCGTCCTTGTACGCCATCAGCTTGAAGGCGTAACGCGCGACGGCTTCGGTGAGGTCGGTGGAACCGGCGACCTTCGAGGTCTCGGCTTCGCGTACCTTGGTGACGAAGTCGCTGTAGCGCTTGGCGTAGGCCGCATCCTGGTAATCGGTGAGGAAGCCGACGCGGCGCGTGATCAGTTCGTCGAGCGAACGCGACAGGCGCGCGTCGTCGAGTGGCAGGAAAGCGATGTTGTCGCCGTCGGTGCCGTGCTCCGGCACGTGGCGCAGCTCGTCTTCCGTGCGCGTGGCGCGCGGCGCGGAGGTCGCGCCCCATTCGTTGCCTTCCCACGCACCGGCCTTGAGCATCGGCAGTTCGTGCGGCGTGGCTTCGGCGGCGGTCGGTGCATTGCGGATCAGGCCGGCGGCTTCGGCCACGGCCTTGGGGTCGATCGCGGCGAGACGGCCCCAGCCGAATGCGGTCTTGTTCATCTCGATCGCGGCGCCGTTGAGTTCGACCGCGCGCATCAGCGAATCCAATGCGATCGGCACCAGGCCCTGCTGCCAGGCGTAGCCGAGGATGAACAGGTTGGTTGCGATCGCATCGCCGAGCAGCGCGGTCGCCAGCTGGGTGGCATCGACGATGTGCAGCCGGTCCGCCGCCTGCTCGCCGTTGCCCAGCGCCTTGCTGATCGCGGACACGATGTCGGTCGCCGGGAACTGCATGTCCGGACGCGTGGTGAAGGTGCCCGGCATCGCCTCGTAACTGTTGAGCACGACGTTGCTGCGGCCGGTGCGGATCTTCGACAGCACCCAGTAGTCGTTCACCACCACCATGTCGCAGCCGAGCACGAGGTCGGCTTCGCCCGCGGCGATGCGCACGGCGTGGATGTCGGCCGGCGTCTTGGCGATGCGGATGTGGGTGGTGACCGCGCCACCCTTCTGCGCCAGGCCGGTCTGGTCGAGCACGGTCGAGCCCTTGCCCTCCAGGTGCCCGGCCATGCCCAGCAGCGCGCCGATGGTGACCACGCCGGTACCGCCCACGCCGGTGAGCAGGATGTTCCAGGGCTGGTCGAGCGACGGCAGCGTCGGCAGCGGCAGCGCGTTGAGGCGATCCTTGGCCGAAGACGCCTTCTTCTTCTTCAAACCGCCGCCTTCGACGGTGACGAAGCTCGGGCAGAAGCCGTTGACGCAGCTGTAGTCCTTGTTGCAGTTGGACTGGTCGATCTCGCGCTTGCGGCCGAACTCGGTTTCCTTCGGCAGCACCGACACGCAGAACGACTTCTTGCCACAGTCGCCGCAGCCTTCGCACACCAGGCTGTTGACCATCACGCGCTTCTGCGGATCGACCATCTTGCCGCGCTTGCGGCGGCGGCGCTTTTCGGTCGCGCAGGTCTGGTCGAAGATCAGCACCGAGGTGCCCTTCACTTCGCGCAGGCGCTTCTGCACCGCATCGAGTTCCTTGCGGTCATGGAACTCCACGCCGGAGGGGAAGATCTCGCGCTTGTTCCACTTGGCGATGTCGTCGGACAACAGCACGATCGTGTCGACGCCTTCGCTGCGCACCTGGTGCGCGATCTGCGGCACCGACAGCGTGCCGTCGACAGGCTGGCCACCGGTCATCGCGACCGCGTCGTTGTAGAGGATCTTGTAGGTGATGTTGACGCCGGCGGCGATCGACTGGCGGATCGCCAGCGAACCGGAATGGAAGTAGGTACCGTCGCCGAGGTTCTGGAACACGTGCGGGGTTTCGGTGAACGCCGCCTGGCCCGCCCACGTCACGCCTTCGCCGCCCATGTGCGTGAAGGTGTCGGTGTTGCGGTCCATCCAGGTGACCATGTAATGGCAGCCGATGCCGCCGAGCGCGCGCGAACCTTCCGGCACCACGGTCGAGGTGTTGTGCGGGCAGCCCGAGCAGTAGTGCGGCACGCGCGGGAATTGCGCGCGCGGCAGGGCGAGTTCGGATTCCTTCTCGGCCATCCAGCGCAGCACGTTCTCCATGTGCTCGCTGTTGTGGAAACGCTGGATGCGCTTGGCGATGACGCCGGCGATGCGCGCGGGCGTGAGTTCGCCGGTCGAGGGCAGGATCCATTCGCCGCTCTCGTCGTACTTGCCGACGATCGACGGGCGCTGGCCACCGTCCCAGTTGTACATCGACTCCTTCATCTGGCTCTCGATGAAGGCGTGCTTCTCCTCGACGACGACGATGTCCTGCAGGCCGCGCGCGAAGTTGCGCAGGCCCACCGGCTCCAGCGGCCAGGTCATGCCGACCTTGTAGACGCGGATGCCGAGGTCGGCGCAGGCGCGCGCATCGAGGCCGAGGTATTCCAGCGCCTGCAGCACGTCGAGGTAGGACTTGCCGGTGGTGATGATGCCCAGGCGTGCGTTCGGCGAATCGATGACGAGGCGGTCGATGCGGTTGGCGCGGGCGAAGGCCTGCGCGGCCTTCACCGCGTACTGGTGCAGGCGCATTTCCTGGTTCAGCGGCGGATCCGGCCAGCGGATGTTGAGGCCGCCTTCGGGCAGCTCGAAATCGGTCGGGATGACGATGTCGAGCGCGAGCGGATTGACGTCGACCGAGGCCGAGGATTCGACGGTTTCGGCGATGGTCTTGAAACCGACCCAGCGGCCGGTGAAGCGCGACATCGCCCAGCCGACCAGGCCCATGTCGAGGATGTCCTGCACGCCGGCCGGGTTGAGCACCGGCATCATCGCGCTGACGAATTCGTGTTCGGAGCCGTGCGGCAACGTGGAGCTGCGGCAGTTGTGGTCGTCGGCCGCGAGCGCGAGCACGCCGCCAAACCTGCCGGTGCCGGCGGCGTTGGCGTGCTTGAACACGTCGCCGCAGCGGTCCACGCCGGGACCCTTGCCGTACCACATGCCGTAGACGCCATCGACCTTGGCGCCGGGGAACAGGTTGGTCTGCTGCGTGCCCCAGACCATGGTCGCGCCCAGGTCTTCGTTGAGGCCCGGGGTGAACTTCACGCCCGACGCCTCCAGGTGCTTGCGCGCGCGCCACAGCTCCATGTCGAAGCCGCCCAGCGGCGAGCCACGGTAGCCGGAGATGAAGCCGCCGGTGTTGAGGCCCGCGGCCTGGTCGCGCAGGCGCTGCATCAGCGGCAGGCGCACCAGCGCCTGGACGCCGGAGAGGTAGATGCGGCCTTCGACGCGGCTGTACTTGTGCTCGAGGGTGTAGTCCGGGTCGACCACGCTGTTGGTGAGCGAGGTGTTCGCCGAGGACGGCGAGCTGAGTTCGGCGGTGCTGGTCATGGGCGTGGCTCGTGCACGCGGCCGGGGCCGCGGGTGTGGCTGGGGGGCGCCCGGCACTGCGCCTCACGACCGGATGGCCGCGAGCAAAGTCCCGAGCAAAGACTCGGAATTATAGCCCGCGCCGCGCGCCCTGGCCCTTGAGCTCCCTCCCCGCGTGCGGGGGAGGGCTGGGGAGGGGGAGGGGCGCTGGGAAGCTTCACTGCCATCCCGACCTTCCCCCGCACGCGGGGGAAGGGGTGAAAGCGGGGGAAGGGGTGAGCCCTCAGCCTTGACCGGCGATCCAACTGCCCCGGACACGCAATTCCGGGTCCAGCAGCACCAGGTCGGCGCGGTAACCCGGGGCGATCCGGCCCAGTTCTCCGCCCAGGCCCAGGAAATCGGCCGGGTAGGTCGAGGCCATGCGGCAGGCCTCGGCCAAAGGCAGGCCCACGCGCTCCACGGTGTTGCGCACCGCGCTGGCCATGTCGAGCGCCGAGCCGGCGAGGGTGCCGTCGGCGGTGGTGCATTTGCCGCCGCGGCAGGTCATCGCCACGCCGTACAGGATGAAGTCCTCGCGTTCGCCGCCGACCGGCGGCATCGCGTCGGTCACCAGCATCAGCTTGCCGACCGGCTTGGCCGCGATGGCGACGCGCAGGGCGGCATCGTGCACGTGGTAGCCGTCGACGATCAGGCCGCACCAGCTGTCCGCATCTTCCAGCGCGGCGCCGACGGCACCGGGATCGCGGCTCTGCAACGGCGTCATCGCATTGAACAAATGGGTCACGCCGCGCACGCCAGCAGCGAACGCATCGCGCAGCTGTTCATAGCTCGCCGCGGTGTGGCCGGCGCAGACGACCACGCCGCGCGCCGTGAGCGCACGCAGGGTCTCGGCGCTGAAGCGCTCCGGCGCCAGCGTCACCATCGTGCGGCCGACGCCAAGCGATGCCACCAGGTCCAGCTCGGCCGCGTCGGGGGTGTGGAACTTGTGCGGGTCGTGCACGCCCTTGCGCGCTTCGGCCAGGTACGGCCCTTCGAGATGGATGCCGAGAATGCCGGGCACGCCCTGCGCGATCGCCTCGCGCGCGGCGTCGATCGCGCGGCGCATCACCGCGACGTCGTCGCTGATCAGCGTCGGCATCAGGCCGGTGGTGCCGAAGCGGCGATGCGCGGCGGCAATGCGGCGCAGGCCATCGACGTCCGGCGCATCGTTGAACAGCACATCGCCGCCGCCATTGACCTGCGTGTCGATGAAGCCGGGGACGAGATAGCCGCCGTCCAGGTCGATCGCCTGCGTGCCGCGTGCCGCTTCGCCGTGCAGGACCGCGACGATGTGGCCGTCCTCCACCACCACGCTGACGTCGCGCTCGAAGCCGCGTTCGGTGAGCACGTGGCCGTTGCGAAAAACCAGCGGGGGATGCGGCGCGGTCATGGCGTCAGACGGTCTCGGTGACCTTGTTGAGGTGCGGCGGCACATCGGGATTGTGCCCGCGCGCCACGGCGAGGGCGTTGACCGCGCCATAGAACGCCTGCACGGTCAGCAGCGGGGTGCAGGCCGGATGCCGCGGTGCCGGCAATGGCAGCACGCCGGCACCCTGTGCGCCCGGCAGCGCCAGCCACACCGGCGCACCGCGCGCGCGGAATTCGCTGGCGATGGCCGCCGTGCTGGCGCCGGTATCGTCGTCCTGGGCGAAGGCCAGTACCGGGAAATCCGGCCCGACGAGGGCCATCGGTCCGTGCTTCACCTCGGCCGAAGAAAATGCCTCGGCATGCAGGCCGCAGGTTTCCTTGAACTTCAGCGCGGCTTCCTGCGCGGCGGCCAGGCCAAGTCCGCGCCCGAGCACGAACAGGTTCTGGGCCAGGCGCAGACCCGACACCAGCGATGACCAGTCCTGCCGCCACGCCGCGCGCATCGCTTCGGGCAATTCCTCGATGGCGGCGAGCAGCGCGGCATCGCCGCTCCAGCGCGCCGCCAATTGCAGCAGGGCGGCGAGCGAACACAGGTAGCTCTTGGTCGCGGCCACGCTGTTCTCGGGGCCGGCACGCAACGGAATGACGGTGTCGGCGAGGCGTGCCAGCGGCGAATCGGCGACGTTGACCAGGGCCACTACTATCGCGCCGGCGGCCTTGGCGATCTCGGCGTTGCGCAGCAGGTCCGGGCTCTTGCCCGATTGCGAGATCACCACGAACAGCGCGCCGTCCAGTTGCGGCTGCACGGCGTAGACCGAGCCCACCGAGGGCGAGGCCGACGCCGTCACCAGGCCGAGCGTGGTTTCGAACAGGTATTTGCCGTAGGTCGCGGCGTGGTCGGAACTGCCGCGCGCGCAGGTGACGATGAAGCGCGGCGGCGCCTGCTTCAGGCGCGCCACCAGCGCGTCGATCACGCCGGCGTTGGCAGCGAACTGGCGCTCAACGGCGTCGGCGGCCTCGGCCGCTTCGGCGTACATCTTGGTGGTCGTGGGGTCGATCATGGCGTGCCGTCCGGTGATTGCAGGGGTCGTCATCGCGGCGACGATGACGCACGCAGGGCTTATTCCGTGTGCAGTTCGGCGACGAAGTCGTAGGCGTCGCCGCGATAGAAGGAACGGGTGAACTCGACCACGCGCCCGTCGTCGAGGAAGGTGCGGCGTTCGATGAAAAGACCAGGGCTGCCTTCGGGCAATTGCATTAGCCGTGCCTGTTCGGCATCGAAGGCGATGGCGCGTAGGCGTTGCAGCGCGCGCGCTGGGCGGATGCCGCACGCGGCGAAGGCCTCGTACAGGGAATTGCCGACCATCGCGGGATCGGCGAGTACGGACTGCGGCACCGCCGTGCGCTCCAGGGCCAACGGCTGGTCGCCGGCGGTGCGCAAACGGTAGTAGCGCACGACCTGGGCGCCGGGCGAGAGGTTGAGCGCCATGGCTTCCTCGGGCGTCACTTCGCCGACACCGCGTTCGAGGAACACCGACTTGGGGTCCAGTCCGCGCGCGCGCAGGTCGTCGGTGAAGCTGGTCAGCTTGGAAAACGATTTGACGATGCGCTCGGCGACGAACGTGCCCGCGCCGTGGCGCTGCACCAGCAGGCCGTCCGCGACCAGGCCGGCGAGGGCCTTGCGCACGGTGACGCGGGACAAGGCCAGCAGCTTGCCCAGTTCGCGCTCGCCCGGCAGGGCCTGGCCCGGGGTGAATTCACCGTTCTCGATCGCGTGCTGCAGGGTCCGGCGCAGGTGCTGGTAGGCCGGCGCCCGACGGGTCTCGGCTTGACGCTGGAACTCGCTGACCAGATAGCTCTCCATGCTCAAACAATACCAGTTGCAGACCATAAGGGCAATTATTCCGGCTAGTGGTATGCAACTGGTATCAACAGTGGTAGTGTGCCCCCACTGCCACTGGACCTGCCCCATGACCCCCGTCGTACCCGTCGGCTCCGTTGCCCACCCGGCTCACTCGTCTCCCCTCCCATCGTTTGACCTGGTGATCTTCGGCGGCTCCGGCGACCTTGCCCTGCGCAAGCTGTTGCCGGCCTTGTTCCATCGCTACCGCGATGGGCAGATCGTGGACGGCACGCGCATCGTCGGCGTCGCCCGCGACGTCCGCAGCGACGCGGACTACCGGGAACAGGTCCGCGCGGCGCTCGCCGCTTCGATGCAACACGACGACGCGGACAATCCCGGCGGCGCCGCGCTGGCAGGTTTCCTCGAGCTGTTGTCCTACCAGCGCCTGGACCTGGCCGGCGATGCCGGCTGGGAAGAGTTCGCGCAGGCCATGCGCCGCGAGCGGCGCGTGCGCGTGTTCTATCTCGCGGTGGCGCCGGATCTGTTCGCGCAGGCCGCGAACCGGCTGGCGGCGTGGGACCTGATCGATGCGGACGCCCGCGTGGTGGTGGAAAAGCCGATCGGCACCGACAGCGCCAGCGCCGACGCGACCAACGACGCGCTCGGCCGTGTGTTTGCCGAACGGCAGATCTTCCGCATCGACCACTACCTGGGCAAGGAAACGGTGCAGAACCTCACCGCGCTGCGCTTTGGCAACGCGCTGTTCGAGCCGCTGTGGCGCGCGCAACACATCGACCACGTGCAGATCACCGTCGGCGAGACCATCGGCGTGGAAGGCCGCGCGCCGTACTACGACCGCGCCGGTGCGCTGCGCGACATGGTGCAGAACCACCTGCTGCAGCTGCTGTGCCTGGTGGCGATGGAGCCGCCAACCTCGCTCGATGCCGACGCGATCCGCGACGAGAAGCTGAAGGTGCTGCGGGCGCTGCGCCCGATCGACGCGGGCAACGCGGCGCAGCTGGTCGTGCGCGGCCAGTACCGCGACGGCGCCGCCGAAGGCCGCGCGGTCCGCGGCTACGCCGAAGAGCTCGGCCGCAGTTCGCGCACCGAAACCTTCGTCGCCCTGAAGGCGGAAGTGCGCAGCTGGCGCTGGGCCGGCGTGCCGTTCTACCTGCGCACGGGCAAGCGCCTGCCTGCGCGCGTGTCGGAAATCGTAGTGACCTTCCGACCCGTGCCGCATTCGATCTTCGAAGGCGTGAGCGAACTCGCGCCCAATCGCCTCGTGTTGCGCCTGCAGCCCGACGAGAGCGTGACGATGTGGCTGATGAACAAGGTGCCGGGTCCCGGCGGCCTGCGCCTGCGCCACGTGCCGATGGACCTGAGCTTCGCCGAGACTTTCGGTGGCCGCCAGGCCGACGCCTACGAACGCCTGCTGATGGACGTGGTGCGCGGCAACCCGATGTTGTTCATGCGCCGGGACGAGGTCGAAGCCGCGTGGAAATGGATCGATCCGATCCGTGCCGCATGGGAAACCGGCAATGACGCGCCCAAGCCCTACACCGCCGGCACCTGGGGCCCAAGCGCCGCGGTGGCCCTGATCGAACGCGATGGCAGGACCTGGCATGAAGATGCAGCGTGAGCACCTGGCGGTGATCGCGCCGGTGCGCCCCGCATTCGACGAACGCCGCCATGGCGACGGCGATGCACTGGCGTCCGCGCTCGCACGCTGCGTCGCCGACGACCTGCGTTCCGCGCTCGAACAACGCGGTGAAGCGAAGCTGGCTCTGTCCGGCGGCACCACGCCGCTGCGCTTCCTGCAGGCGCTCTCGCGCGAGGCGCTGGAGTGGTCGCGCGTGCAGGTGCTGCCGGTCGACGAGCGCTGGCTGCCACCACTGCACCGGCGTTCCAACGAACGCCTGCTACGCGAGCACTTGCTGCAGAACGCGGCGGCCGCGGCGAACCTGCTGTCGCTGTTCCGCCCGGTGGCCACGCCCGAGTGCGCGTTGCAGGCCGTGCTGACGCAGGTCGCACTGCGTGGATTGCCGCTCGATGTCGCCGTGCTGGGCATGGGTGTGGATGGCCACTTCGCTTCGCTGTTCCCCGACCTGCCGCGCCGCGACATCGGCCTGCAAGCGGGCGGGCGCGCACCGGTGCTCGCCGTGCGCAGCAGCGCCGCGCCCGAGCCGCGCATGTCGCTGACCCTGAGCGCGATCTTCACCGCGCCGTCGCTGTACCTGCACATCGAAGGCGACAGCAAGCGCCGCGTCCTGGAAACGGCGATCGAGGATCCGCGCAGCCGCCTGCCGATCCGCGCCTTCATGGCGCAGGCGCCGGTGCCGCCACGGGTCTTCTGGTGTCCGGATGTGGCGGCCGCACGCGGCAACGACGGTGCCACGGGCGAGAGATCCGCATCCGACGCGCTGCGCAGCAGGGAGCGGCCTGACATGGTGCATCCGGTGGTTGCCGAGGTCACCGCGCGCATCGTCGAACGCAGCCGCGAACGGCGCAGCGCCTACCTGGCGCGCATCGAGGCCGCCGCCGGAAACGGGCCGCATCGACGCGAGCTGTCCTGCGGCAACCTGGCGCACGGCTTCGCCGCCTGCGCGCCCGATGACAAGGCCGCGCTGCGCACGGGCGCCGCGCCGAACCTTGGCATCGTCAGTGCCTACAACGACATGCTGTCCGCGCACCAGCCGTTCGAGCGCTTTCCCTTCCTGATCCGCAACGCCGCGCGCAGCGTCGGCGCGACCGCGCAGGTGGCCGGCGGCGTGCCGGCGATGTGCGATGGCGTGACGCAGCGGCGCGAAGGCATGGAGCTGTCGCTGTTCTCGCGCGAGGTGATCGCGTTGTCGACCGCGATAGCGCTGTCGCACGACATGTTCGACGCCGCGCTGTACCTAGGCGTGTGCGACAAGATCGTGCCGGGCCTGCTGATCGGCGCCTTGAGTTTCGGCCACCTGCCAGCGGTGTTCGTGCCGGCCGGACCGATGTCCTCGGGCCTGCCCAACGACGAGAAGTCACGTGTGCGCCAGCGATACGCGGAAGGCAGGGCGACGCGCGAAGAGTTGCTGGAAGCCGAAGCGCAGAGTTACCACGGTCCCGGCACCTGCACCTTCTACGGCACCGCCAATTCCAACCAGATGCTGATGGAGCTGATGGGCCTGCACCTGCCAGGCGCCAGTTTCATCGCGCCGGAGTCGCGATTGCGCGATGCGCTCACCGCAGAGGCCACGCGTCGTGCGGCGGCGATCACCGCCCTCGGCGATGACTATCGCCCGGTTGGCCGCGTGATCGACGAATGCGCGATCGTCAATGGCGTCGTCGGCCTGCATGCGACCGGCGGATCGACCAATCACCTGCTGCACCTGATCGCCATTGCCGCGGCGGCCGGGATCGAGCTGCGCCTGGACGACATCGAGGCGCTGTCGCACGTGGTGCCCCTGCTGGCGCGCGTGTATCCCAACGGCAGCGCCGACGTGAACCACTTCCACGCCGCCGGTGGCATCGCGTTCGTGATCGGCGAACTGCTCGATGCCGGCCTGCTGCATGAAGACGTCGAAACCATCGCGGGTCGCGGCCTGTCGCGCTATCGCGTCGAGGCCCGCAACGATGCAAGCCAGGGCGTGCAATACGTGCCGGCGACCGGGCGCAGCGAAGACCTCTCCGTCCTGCGCCCGGTCGCCGCGCCGTTCCGCGTCGACGGCGGCGTGCGCGTGCTGCGCGGACCGCTGGGGACCGCCGCGATCAAGGTCTCTGCGGTCCCCGAAGACCGCTTCGTCATCGAGGCGCCCTGTCGCGTGTTCGCGCGGCAGGACGAAGTGCAGCGTGCGTTCGACAACGGCGAACTCGACCGCGATGTCGTCGTCGTGGTGCGTTTCCAGGGGCCCCGCGCCAACGGCATGCCCGAACTGCACGCGCTCACGCCGCTGCTGTCGGTGCTGCAAAAGAAGGGCCATCGCGTGGCGCTGGTGACCGATGGCCGCATGTCGGGCGCATCGGGCCAGGTGCCGGCGGCGATCCATGTCAGTCCCGAAGCGGCCAGCGGCGGCGCGATCGCGAAGCTGCGCGACGGTGATGTGGTGCGCCTGGATGCGGACGCCGGCACGCTCGACGTGCGCGTCGATGACCGTGAGTGGCTAACGCGCGAGGCCGCACCCGCCGATCTGTCCGCGAGCCAGCAGGGCATGGGGCGCGAACTGTTCGCCCTGTTCCGCGACCGCGCAAACGCGGCCGATGCCGGCGGCGGCATCTTCCATTGCGCATGAACCCGCCGACGAACCCGTGTCGGCAAACCTGGGAACCACACATGGAATTCCTTGAATCCGTGCTCCACGCCGCACCGGTCATTCCCGTGGTCGTGATCGACGATGCCGGGACCGCCGTCGCACTGGCGCGTGCCCTGGTCGCCGGCGGAGTACCCACGATTGAGATCACCCTGCGCACGCGCGACGCGCTCGATGCGGTGCGTGCAATTGCCAGCGAAGTCGAGGGCGCCATCGTCGGTGTCGGCACCGTGCGTACACCGCAGGATCTGGACGCTGCCGAAAAGGCCGGCGCGCGCTTCGCCGTATCGCCGGGATCGACGCCCACCCTGCTTGCAGCGGCACGCGAACGCGCGCTGCCGTGGTTGCCGGGCGCGGGCACGGCCAGCGAAGCCATGCTCCTGGCCGAGCACGGCTTCCGCTACCAGAAGTTCTTCCCCGCCGCGTCCGCGGGCGGTGTTGCCGCGCTGCGCTCCCTGCACGGTCCGTTGTCCGAGGTGCGTTTCTGCGCCACCGGAGGCATTGATGCCGGCAATGCGCGCGAGTATCTGTCGTCTCCGAACGTCGCCTGCGTCGGCGGCTCCTGGCTGACGCCGCCCGGCCTCATCGCCGTCCGGGACTGGGCAGCGATCGAGCGGCTGGCGCACGCGGCCGCGCAATTGCGCGTCTGAAACCGGGGAATGCCGATCGGAACTGGGGTCAGCGTGCCTTCGGCCGCGGCGGCGCGGTCGATCCGCGCACGATCAGCTGCGGGCTGAAGCCTTCGTTGGACAGGGCCTTGCGCGGCCGGTCCTGGATCTCCTGCAGCAGGCGCCGTGCGGCGTGCTGGGCGATTTCCTCGGTGGCCTGCTTCGCGGTGGTCAGGGCCGGCCAGCTCTGCTTGGAGAACGGGCTGTCTTCGAAGCCGGCGATAGACAGGTCATAGGGCACGTTCATGCCACTGGATTTGGCTGCGGCGAGTACGCCCGCGGCGATCTCGTCGTTGCTGCCGAAGATCGCAGTCGGCCGGTCGGGCAGCGCCAACAGCCGGCGCGCCCCGCGGAAACCGTCGTCGAAGGAGTAATCGCCCTCGACCACCAGCGACTCGTCCAGCGCGATGCCGTAGTCATGCAGCGCTTCTTTGTAGCCTTTGTGCCGCTCCCATGAGGAGCCGTGCGACTTGCCGCCCCACAGGAACCCGATGCGGCTGTGGCCAAGCTGGATCAGGTGTTCGGTGATTTCATAGGCGGCGTCGCGGTCATCGACATAGATGCACGCGCTGCCGTCCTGCGGGTCGGCGGCGGCCGAGACGACTCGCACCAGGCGGATGCCGTTCGCGATCAGTTCGTCGACCAGTTCCTGCCGTTCCGACATCGGCGGTGCCAGCACCAGGCCCGCCAGGCGCGCGTGCTGCACCAGGCGGATGATTTCGCTGGCGAGCTTGGGCGACGACGAGTCGCAGGGGTGGATCTGCAGGCCGTAGCCGGTTTCGCGGCAGACCGCCAGCACGCCGTTCTGCATCGCGATCACGTAGTACGGATTCGGGTTGTCGTAGATCAGGCCGATCGCATACGACTGCGCGCTGCGCAGGCTGCGCGCAGAAGGGTCAGGCTGGTAGCCGAGTCCGGCGATGGCCTCCTGCACGCGTTCGCGCGTGCGCGCCTGCACGCTGGGCTCGTCGTTGATGACGCGCGAAACGGTCTTGAGCGATACCTGGGCGCGCTCGGCTACGTCCTTGATGGTGGGTCTGCGCAACGAAGCCTCGCGGTTACATCCGATTACATCCGACGGACCGCGGCATCGCTCGACGCTGCGGGGGGGGGGCGGCTAGCCTATCCAACCCCCGCCGTGGTGGATACACGTGCGGGGGCGTGTGGAGTGCGTCAGTTCAGTTCTGTGACACAGCGTCCCGTGCGCTCGCCACCGGCGTGTGCTGCGCGTGTCCCACGTTGTGGCCGCGCATCGCGAAATACAGGATGTACAGGTAGCACGGCACCATCAGCGACAGGAACACCAGCTGGAAGTCGTGCACCTGCTTGAGGTGCACGAACAACTGCGGGATCACCGCGCCGCCGGCGATGCCCATGATCAGCAGCGCGGAGCCCTTCTCGGTCAGGCGGCCCAGGCCCTGGATAGCCAGCGGAAAGATCGCCGGCCACATCATCGCGTTGGCGAAGCCGAGCGCGGCAACGAAGTACACCGACGCATAGCCCTTGGTCAGGAAGGCGCCGATGGCGAGCAGCACGCCAAGGATGGCGGACAGGCTCAGGTAACGCTCCTGCGAGATGTAGCGCGGAATCACGACCAGGCCGACCACGTAGCCGACCAGCATGGCGCTCAGCGTGAAGCCGGTGAAGAACTTCGTCTCGTCCAGCGGCAACCCGAACGCCTGGCCATAGGTACCGATCGCGTCACCGGCCATCACCTCCACGCCGACGTAGACGAAGATGCACAGCGCGCCCAGCCACACGTGCGGGAACTGGAACAGGCTGGTCTTGCTGCCTGCATCGCCCTCGGTATTGACTTCCTCCGCGCGGATTTCAGGCAACGGCGAGAACATGATGCCGACCGAGAGCAGCGCCAGCAGGCCGGCCATCAGCATGTACGGATCGTGGATGCGCGCGGCGAACTCGTTGAGTACGGCTTCCTTGGTGGCGGCATCGGCCGCACCCGCCACGCGGCTGGCTACGTCGCCCATGCCATGCATCACCAGGGTGCCGATCACGAATGGCGCCGCCCATCCGGCCAGCTTGTTGCAGATGCCCATCACCGCGATGCGCTGCGCCGCGCCCTCGATCGGACCGAGGATGCTGATGTACGGGTTGGAGGCCGTCTGCAGGATCGCCAGGCCCGCGCCGATCACGAAGATGCCGGCGACGGCGCCCGGATACACGCGCGCCGTCGTGTACTGGCCGAACACCAGGGCGCCGACCGCCATCAGGAACAGGCCCAGCGCCATGCCTTTCTTCATCCCTGTCCTGCGCAGGATCAACGACGAAGGCAGGGCCAGGAAGAAATACGAGATGTAGAACGCGCTCGGGATCAGGAACGCGAGGGTGTCGCTGACGTCGAAGGCGAGCTTGGCGAAGGAGATCAGCGGGCCGTTGAGCCAGGTGACGAAGCCGAAGATGAAGAACAGCGCGCCGACGATCGCGATCGAGCCGTAGCGGCTGCGCGATGCACCGGCGGTGCCGGGTGATGAGGTGGACATTGCAGGACTTCCCTCCCGAGGAATGCGGGCTGCCCCGCGGCGACCGGATCGATTTGACCTGTGCGACAACCTGCAGCGTAACGTTGTCACCAGTGGACAAGCCGACCCGGCAATTGCGGCCTAGTCTCGCCGCGTTGGCCGCATAAATCTTGCTGCTGTGCAGCACAAAAACGCCGGAGTTTCCGGGCTCAAAGCAGAGGCGATCACTTTTTTCTAACAATTGTTGACATCGTTGTCATCGCGGGCGCAATCTCGGCCGCGATCGAGGCTCGGGGGTCAGAGAAGGGAATGCCGTGGAAATCAGCAGGACCACAATCCGGGAACGGCTGCCGGCAGCGGATGAGCCGGGCAGCGGGACGGAGGCCGTGAGCCCGATGGCGTCCTCGCCTGCCCCTGTCCAGCAATTCATCGCCGCCGATGTGGGCGGGACCAATGCGCGCATCGGCGTGGTCCGGGCGAACGCGGACAGCGCCATCGAGGTGCTCGCGTATCGCAAGTACAGCTGCGGCGATTACCCCAGCCTCACCGTCATCCTCGCCGAATTCGTGGCCGAGCACGCCGCCGCCGCCGGCATCGATCGCATGGTGATCGCGAGCGCGGGCGTGGTGCTGGACGACGAGGTCATCAACTCGAACCTGCCCTGGCGGATATCGCTGTCGGAGATGCGCGGAGAGCTGCGCCTGCGCGAGCTGCATGTCATCAACGACTTCGCCGCCGCGGCGCACGGCGCGCAGTGCCTGGATCCGGCCGAATCGCGCCTGCTGACGCCGGGCGTGACCGTCGCCGATCCCGGCCCGGTCCTGGTGATCGGCCCGGGTACGGGCCTGGGCGCCGCGATCTGCATCCCGGATCCACGCGGCACGGTGGTGCTCCCGACGGAAGCGGGCATGACCGCCTTCGCGCCCGGCAACGAGCGAGAGATCGCGATCCTGCGCTGGCTGCAGCAGCGGACGCGGCATGTGTCGACCGAACAACTGGTGTCGGGGCCGGGCCTGGTCAATCTCTACGACGCGTTGTGCGCGATCCATGGCCACGATCCCGCCTTGCGGGCGCCCGCGGCGATCACCGAGGCCGCGCGCCGCGGCGATGCCATCGCGCGCGAAGCCGTACTCGCTTTCTGTGCCCTGTTGGGCAGCGTCATCGGCGATCTTGCCGTCATCGGCAGCGCCCGCGCGGTATTCGTTGCGGGCGGGATCGTGCCCCAGCTCCTCGATTTCATCGCCAGCAGCGACTTCCATGCCCGGCTGGTCGACAAGGGCGCGATGCGCGCCGTGCTCGAGCGGGTGCCGGTGCGGCTGATCGAGAACGAACGCCTCGGCGTGATCGGCGCGGCGAACTGGTTTGTGCAGCACCTGAACCATCGGCAGGACGCCGATCCCAGCAGCAAAGACGCAGGCCACAGCTCAGCGTGACAAGAAGCGGTCGAAGGCTCTGCCGGGGGAGGCGGAATCCACAGGCCAATACCAATAAAACCGTGGGAGGGGAAATCCATGCAGCTCCGAAAGAAAGTCCTGTCGATCAGCATCGTTGCCGCACTCGGCGTCGTCGCCGGCTCGGCCAGTGCACAGGAGGCGCCGGCGGCGTCGAACCAGACCGCAACCAACCTCGACACCGTCGTGGTGAAGGGCATCCGCGGCGCCATCGAGGCCTCGCTGGACACCAAGCGCAATGAAGGCACGCGCGTCGAGGTCATCAACTCCGAAGACATCGGCAAGATGCCCGACAAGAACGTGGCCGATTCGCTGTCGCGCGTGCCCGGCATCAACATCAGCGCCGCCAGCGCCAACGAAGGCGCGTTCGACGAGAACGACCGCGTGTCGATGCGCGGCACCAGCCCCAGCTTCACCCAGACCCTGATCGACGGCCACAACATCGGCAGCGGCGACTGGTTCGTGCTCAACCAGACCGGTACCGTGGGCCGCAGCGTCAGCTACTCGCTGCTGCCGTCGGAACTGGTCGACTCGGTGGTGGTGCACAAGTCGTCCGAAGCCAAGCTGGTCGAAGGCGGCGCGGTCGGCAGCATCGACATCATCACCCGCAACCCGCTCAACTTCGACAGCGGCTTCAGCATCTTCGGCTCGGTCGGCGTGGTCTATGCCGACCTGCCCAGCAAGTCCGATCCGCAGATCTCGGTGCTCGGCAACTGGAAGAACGATGACGGCAGCTTCGGCGTGACCTTGCAGGCTTTCAGCGAAGAGCGCCACCTGCGCCGTGACGGCCAGGAGATCCTGGGTTACGAAACGATCGCCCCGGGCTCGGCCATCGCCACCAGCAATCCCGACCTGGCTGGCGTTTTCTACCCGGCCCTGATGGGTTCCGCATTGTTCGAGCAGGAACGCAAGCGCACCGGCGGCATGTTCAGCGCGCAGTGGAAGCCCGCCGATGGCCTCGAGTTCGAAGCGAACTACTTCCGCTCGGACATGAAGGCCGACAACTACAACCGCAACTACATGTTGTGGGGCGCACGCATCCTCGGCCAGGGCGCCGGCCAGGCACCGGATCCCGGCTATGTGATCCGCGACAACACGCTGGTTGACGCCAACTTCACTGCCGATCCGACCCGCCAGTACGGCATCTACGACCAGATCTCACGCCCGGGCGCCAAGTCGAGCACTGAATTCTTCAGCCTCGAAGGCAAGTGGGACATCAATGAGAGCCTGCGCCTGAGTGGCCAGGCCGGCACCTCGGAAGGCCACGGCAAGACGCCGACGCAGGACGTCGCCGAATGGGACATTGGCAAGGGCACCGGCGCGGGCTATTCGCTGCACGGCGTCGGCGCGGCCGACTGGAATCTCGGCACGGCCAACACCGGCCAACCCGGCGTACCCAATGTTGACTACGGCCTCGACTGGATCTTCGGCTTCCAGGACATCGATGTTGAAGACAAGGAGGACTGGGCCCAGGTCGACGCCGAGTGGACGGTCGACGGTGGCGTCCTGCAGTCGCTCGATTTCGGTCTGCGCGGCGCCAAGCACGAACGCAACCTCGACCAGGTCACCGCGCAGGGACCAGGCCCCGGCGCGTTCGATCCGGCCAACTGGCCGCAGGGCTTCCAGAACTACCCGAGCGACTTCGGCGATGGCCTGGGCGGCCACTTCCCGCGCAACATCTGGTTCTTCACCGCCGACCAGCTCGCTACGTTCAACGACGCGTTCACCAACCGCGATCCGGTCACGCGTTTCTTCTTCCCGGGCGCCTATGGCCTGGAAGAGCGCAGCAACGCCGCGTATCTGCAGCTGAACTTCGGTGGTGAGCAGTGGACCGCCAACGTCGGCATGCGCTACGTCGAGACCAAGGAAGAGGTCACCAACTTCGTCAATGCCGACGCGACAGATCCCGACGCCATCACCACCTCGGCATTCGGCGCGTACAAGACTGTGGTCACCAAGAACACCTACAAGGACTGGCTGCCGAGCGCCAACTTCAAGTGGGACATGACCGATGACCTCGTCCTGCGCCTGTCCGCGAACCAGAGCATGACGCGTCCGGACTTCTCGGCGCTGGCGGGTGCGGTGAGCCTGCTGCCTCCGGCCACGGTGAATGGCGTGGGCAGCGGTACCGGCGGCAACCCGAACCTCAGGCCGATCCTGTCGACCAACCTCGACGCGACCGTGGAGTGGTACTACGCCCCGCGTGCGCTGTTGTCGGTCGGTGTGTTCAGCATGAGCATCGACGACTACGTGACGCTGGGCCACGAGCGCCGCCAGTTCGTGACCATCGATGCGCTGCATCCGGCCCCGGGTGCGTTGGTCGACTACGACCTCACCGTACCGGTCGGCACCCATGCCGATGTCAACGGCTTCGAAATCGCGTGGCAGCAGCCGATCGCCGAGTACTTTGGCGTCTTCGCGAACTACACCTACGCCAACGGTGACACCGACGACGGCCAGCCGATGCTGGGCACCTCGGAGAGCACCTACAACTTGGGTGGCTACTTCGAGAACGACATGTTCAACGCCCGCCTGAACTACACGTACCGTTCGAAGTTCTTCAGCGGCCTGGATCGCGCCTCGGCGTTCTGGCAGGACGAGATCGACAACGTGTCGGCTTCGTTCGGCTGGAAGATCAACGACAACTACCAGCTCAGCCTGGACCTGATGAACCTCAACAACCCGAAGACCAAGTACTTCGCCGAGTCGAAGGAGCGCCCGCGCTCGATCTACGAGAACGGCCGCCAGTACTACCTGAACTTCCGCTTCAAGTATTGAGTCGGTGGGCTGTAGCAAGGCAAGTGCGTGACAACGGGCCCGGCTTGCCGGGCCCGTTCTTTTGACAGCCAAAGCAGGCGAGGAAAGGACATGAAGGTACGCATGGGCATGGCACTGGTGCTGGCGGCGATGGCGTTCGCCGGCATCGCCAATGCGGCGGAGCAAACCGAATCCCGGCTCACGCCGGTGATCCCGTTGCCCGCGCGCGTGGTGCCGGGCGAAGGCACGTTCCGGTTCGATGCGCGCACGCGGATCGTGGCGCGTGGCGGTGAGGAAGCCGAGCGCGTCGGCCATGATCTGTCTGACCGCATTGGCCGCAGCCGCGGTTTCGTGCCCGCGCTGGCGCGGCGCGGTGGCGACAACGCGGTGACGCTGGTGCTCGACCCGCGGGCGCCGCTGTCGGGCGACGAGGCATACACGCTGGAGATCACGCCGCGTGGCGCGGAAGTCCGCGCCCGCGCATCGGCCGGCCTGTTCTACGGCGCGGTGACGCTGTGGCAGCTGGCCACCGCCGACGGCGCACAGGGCACCGCGACCATTGCGGCGCAACGCATCGAGGACGCTCCGCGTTTCGTCTGGCGTGGATTGATGCTCGATGTCGCCCGCCATTTCCGCAGCGTCGACGAGGTCAAGGCGCTGATCGACCAGATGGCGCTGCACAAGCTCAACACGCTGCACTGGCACCTGGCCGACGACCAGGGCTGGCGCATCGAGATTCCGCGCTATCCGCGCCTGACCCAGGTCGGCGGCTGCCGCATTCCTGCAGGAGCGGCCGGGCGCAATGACGATGGCACGCCGCGGCCGTACTGCGGCTTCTACACGCAGGCGCAGATCCGCGACGTCGTTGCCTACGCCGCGCAGCGCCACGTCGCCGTGGTGCCCGAGATCGACCTGCCCGCGCATGCGCAGGCGGCGATTGCCGCGTATCCGCAGCTGGGCGTGACCGGCCAGGCGCCGCCGGTGTCGCCGGACTGGGGTGTCCACACGTGGTTGTTCAATGTCGACGACGGCACGATCACCTTTTTGCAGAACGTGCTCGATGACGTGATGACGCTGTTTCCGTCGCGCTATATCCACCTGGGTGGCGACGAATCGGTGAAGGACCAGTGGGAGCAGTCGCCGGCGGTGCAGGCGCGGTTGCGGGCACTGGGCCTGAAGGACGAAAAGCAGCTGCAGAGCTGGTTCATGGGTCGCCTCGGGCAGTACCTGCAGGCGCACGGCCGGCACATGGTCGGCTGGGACGAAATCCTCGAAGGCGGGCCACCCGCGGACGCCACCGTGATGTCCTGGCGCGGCACGCAAGGCGCGATCGAGGCGGCGCGCGACGGGCACGACGTGGTGTTGGCGCCGGCGCCGGGCATGTATTTCGACCATGTGCAGGGCGACCTCGGCGACGAGACGCCGGGCCGCCTCGGGGTGATCGACCTCAAGAGCGTGTACGCATTCGAACCCGTGCCCAAAGAACTGACGGCGGCGCAACAGGTCCACGTGCTGGGTGCACAGGCGAACCTGTGGACCGAACACCTGCGCACGAACGAACGCGTGCAGCGCGCCGCCTTCCCGCGCGCGGCCGCGCTGGCGGAAGTGACCTGGACCCCGGCCCCGCGCCGCGACTGGAACAGCTTCCTGCAGCGGCTCGCGTCGATGCGGGCGCGCTGGCTCGCGGCGGACTTCCACGCGGCGGACAGCGCGTTCGCCGTGCGCATCGCCCCAGCCCCCGCGCCATCCGGGGAGGCGTCGGTGATCCTGTCGAACCAGACCGGCTTCGGCACGATCCACTACACCACCGACGGCACGCCGCCGACGCCGCAGTCACCGGTCTATGCGGGCCCACTGAAATTGCCGGTCGCCGCGCAGTCGCTGACCGCCAATGCGTTCGCCGACGATCACGCCCTGGCCGCGCCGCGCACGTTGCGACTCGACACCCGCAGCCTGCGCGCGCGCGACAGCCAATCGCTGCGGTCGTGCAAGGGCGGCTTGACCCTGCGCATGGAAGACGATGCCCCCCGCGACGGACCGCGCGCGCTCATGACGGCCGACGTCTTCGATCCATGCTGGATCTACGAACAGGCCGACCTGGACGGGGTGCGCCGCCTGTCGGTCCGGGTGGGGCAGCTGCCCTTCAATTTCCAGCTCTGGCGCGACATCAAGCAGGTCGTCACCCGCCCCGCCTCCCAGCCCGGGGGCGCGCTCGAGGTGCGCGTCGATGGTTGCGCGGGCCGCGTGGTCGCCACGCTGCCGCTGGCGCCGGCACGGGCCACGGACGCCCTGAGCGTGCTGGACGCGCCGCTCGCGGCCATGACCGGGCGGCACGACCTGTGCTTCGTGTTCGCCTCCGGTGCGGCCGACCCGCTGTGGGCCATCGACGAGGTTGCGCTGCTGCCCTGACCGTTCGTCGACACCAACGTTTGGCAGGGTGCCGGACGTTGGTGGCGGCGGTACGATCGACACAGCAACAGGGGGCCATCCATGCGTATCCGTTTCTTTATCCCGCTCATCGCGGGCCTCGCCATCGCGGGCGCTGCATCCGCGCAGTCGCTGCCCAAGCCGGCCGAGTTCTATTTCGATGCCGATGCCGCCACGACCCGACCGGTCGTCGCCATCAAGGACACCGGCGATGCCGCGGTGCAGAAGCTGCTCAAGGCGATCGAGCGTGATCCGCACGCCAAGGCGGAACACGCCCAGCTCGCCCACCTGGCCATGGACGCAGGCCGGGTCGACCTGGGCAAGGAGCTGTACGGCCGCGCCCTGGCCCGCATCACGTCCACCGATTCGCTGTGGCGCCCGCTGCTGTGGAACTACGGCTGGGACCTGTACCGCAACGGCGACGCCGCCGGCGCGCTCGCGCAGTGGCAGCAGCTGCTCAGCGTGCGCCGCAGCAACGCCAACTGGGTGCCACCGACCCTCGCCCTCGCGCTGTGGAGCGCGGGCCACAAGGACGAGGCGGTGCAGTGGTACGGCGCGGCCATCCGCACCGAACCCCAGCTGTGGCGCGACCCGGCCAACTTCACGCGCCTGCTTCCCGACTGGCGCGACAGCGAGCACGCCACGCTGGCCGAGGTGCAGGCGGCATGGGCCGCGAATCCGCCGCAGTGGCCTTGAGGCGCTGAAGCGGGCCAGCCGCACGCGAGCTGGCGTTTCTCCCGGTCAGGGACAGGCATTCGCACGGAACACCGTGCCGGGCTAGAGTGCGGTCAGGTCGAAGGGCCGGGAGCGGCGCAGATGCGCGACGCACGGCAATGGCCAGCGCACCGAGGCGGACCGGATGCCCTTGTCGAAACTGAGCGTCATGGTGGTCGAGGATCACGGCTTCCAGCGCCGCATGGCGCTGCGGCTGTTGACCGACCTGGGCATCGGCGAGGTCAGTGAGGCCGCGGACGGCAACGGCGCCTTGCGCCTGCTCGAGAACGGCGGCGCTCCGCCCGACGTCCTGCTGGTCGACCTCGACATGCCCGGCATGGACGGGATCGAATTCATCGGCCAGGTCGCGCAGCGCCAGCTCGCGCGCGCCGTGATCGTCGCCAGCGCGCTCGATCCGGCGCTGCTCAACACCGTGCAGACCATGGCCCGCGCCTACGGCCTGCGCGTGCTCGGCAGCGTCGAGAAACCGCTGACCCGCGACAAGCTCGCGTCTGTGCTCGGCGGCTACGACGAAGAGCTGCACCCCCACGACGATGACGAAGTGATCGACGTGACCGTCGCCGCCGTGCGCGAGGCGATCGCCCGCAACGAGATCGAGCCATGGTTCCAGCCGCAGGTCGAACTCGGCAACGGCAAGCCGGTCGCGGTGGAAGCGCTCGCACGCTGGCGTCGCCGCGACGGACGGATCGTGCGCCCTGCCCATTTCATCCCGCTGGTTGAAGAGGAAGGCCTGGTGGTCCAACTCACCGACCACATGCTCGTGCAGTCGTGCCGCTGGAAGCACTACTGGGACCAGCGCGGCCTGCGCCTCAACGTCGCCGTCAACGTCTCGCCGCAGATCCTGGCCGACGAAACCGCCGCCGACCGCTACCAGGACCTCGTACGCCAACAGGGCGTCGAGCCCAACGAAGTGGTGTTGGAGATCACCGAGAGTTCGGTGATGGCCGACGCCGCGCGCGGCCTGGGCGTACTCGCGCGGATGCGACTGAAGGGCTTCGGCCTGTCGATCGACGATTTCGGCACCGGCTACTCCTCGCTCGCGCAGCTCTCGCAGATTCCCTTCACCGAGCTCAAGATCGACCAGGGCTTCGTCTCCGGCGCCCAATCGCAGCCACGCAAGCGCGCGATGATCGAAGCCAGCCTCGACCTGGCGCGCAAGCTGCAGCTCGACGTGGTCGCCGAGGGCGTGGAAACCGTGGAGCAATGGCAGATGCTCGCCGACCTCGGCTGTGGGATGGCGCAGGGGCACCTGATCGCCGCACCGGCGCCCGGCGATGAACTGCCTGCGATGCTGTCGCGCTGGCGGCGACCGGAGTTCTAGGACAGGCGCTCGGGCATGGGCTACCGGGAATTGCCGACGGCTCTCCTCTCCGCTCCGGTCGCGCGCGGTCCGGTCTGCCCGCGTCGATGAAAGCCGGCATCCGCCAACAGCTGTGGATCCTGTTCGGGCTGTTCCTGCTGACCGGTGCGACCGTGCTGGTGGTGGACGAGCTCGCGCAGTACCAGGCGCGACAATCGCTGCTCGCGCTGCGCGGCCAATCGTTGCTGGGCCTGCGCGAGATCAAGTCGGTGTCCGACGCCTACGGCCTCGAAGTCGTCGACACGACCTTCCGCACGCGCAACTACCTGATCCCCTGGGAAGAGGGCGAGGCCAGGCTCGATGCCGCGCGCGCGCGCATCGATCGCAGCTGGGCGTCGCTGGCGCAGCTGCCGCGCACGCCGGAAGAGGCCACGCACTTCCGCGCCGCCGCGAAAGAGCGCGTCGCGGCGGACGCGGCCATGGTCGAGCTGCGCGGCATCCTGGCGCGCAAGGACATCGATGCGCTCGGCCGCTTCGCCGACACGCGCCTGTACCCCGCCATCGACCCGGTGACGCTGCGGCTCAAGCTGCTGTCCGACCTTGCCACCGTCAAGGCCGATGCGGTCGTCCGTGACAACCTCGCTGCCAATCGCCGGGTCAGCGCCGTGCGCATCGGCCTGTCGCTGGCCGCGCTGGTGGTGATCGCGCTGATCGGCCGCACCGTGCTGCGCAACGCCTACCGCGGCGTGGAGAGCCTCGCCTTCATCGCCGGGCGCATGCGCCAGCACGACTACACCGCGATGCCGCCCTACCTGCCCAAGGGCAGCGAGCTGGGCATGGTGGCCGATGCGTTCCTGGAGATGCGTCGTGATGTGCTCGGCTTCGAAACCGAACTGACCCAACAGCTCGCCCGCAACGAGGAAGTGCGCGCCGAACTGGAGCGGCGCGAATTGTTCCAGCGTTCGCTGCTCGATGCCGCGCAGGTGGCGATCATCGCGATGGACGGCGAAGGCCGCTGGACCACGTTCAACGCCTTCGCCGAGCGCATGATCGGCTGGCGAGCGGAGGAAGTGGTTGGCCGCGTCCCGCGCCACGCCACCGAAGCCCGGTTGCCGGACGACGCGCCGCTGATGATGTCGAGGGCGACTGCCGAGCGCATGGCCGCCGAGGTGAGCCAGCGCCTGGGCCGCGAAGTGCGCCAAGACTGGCAGGGCATGTTCGACCTGGCCGAGCTGCAGCAGGCGCCGGCCGAAGCCCGCCTGCTGCACAAGGATGGCCACGAGGTGCCGGTGCTGCTGGCGCTGGCCGCGCTGCACGACGAAAACGGCAAGCGCATGGGCCTGATCGCGGTGGCCACGGACCTCACCGAACGCCACCGCCTCGAAGCCGACCTGCGCGCCAGCGAGGCGCGCGCGCAGGAAGCCAATCGCGCCAAGTCGTCGTTCCTCGCGGCGATGAGCCACGAGATCCGCACGCCGATGATCGGCGTGACCGGCATGATCGAGATCCTCGCCCACTCCCGGCTCGACCCCGACCAGCGCCACGCGCTGAACGTGATCCAGCAGAGTTCGCAGTCGCTGCTGCAGATCATCGGCGACATTCTCGACTTCTCGAAAATCGAAGCCGGCCGGATGGAGGTCTCGCCGAGCGTGGTCAATCTCGCCGCGGTGCTGCGCAGCACCGTGGCGAACTACACCGGCGCGGCATCGAGCAAGGGACTCACCCTCACCTGCGAGATCGACGAGCGCATCGCCCCCGCGCATCTCGCCGATGCGCTGCGCCTGCGCCAGGTCATCGGCAATTTCCTCTCCAATGCGATCAAGTTCACCGCCCAGGGCGGGGTCGAAGTCGCGCTGGAATGGCGCGGGGGCGTGCCCGCCGACGATGCGCACCCGCTGGGCGCGGACCTGCTCAGTTTCCGTGTCACCGACACCGGTATCGGCATCAGCGCGGAGGCGCAGCAACGCCTGTTCCAGCCGTTCGCGCAGGCCGAAGGCGACATCACGCGCCGCTATGGCGGCACGGGCCTGGGGCTCGCCATCTGCACGCGCCTGGCCGAACTGATGGGCGGCGTGGTGACGATGGATTCGGTGCCGCAGATCGGCACGACACTGCGGATGGCGATCACGTTGCCGCGCGCGCCGGCTTCGGAACTGCCCGTCGACAACGTGTCCGCGGGCAAGAGTGCCGCATTCACGCCGCGGCGCCTGCCGACCCTGGAGCAGGCCGAGAGCGAACGCAGCCTCGTCCTGCTGGTCGACGATCACCCGACCAATCGCCTGGTGATCACGCGCCAGCTCGCGCTAGTCGGCTATGCCAGCGAAGCGGTGGAGGGAGGCGCGCAGGCGCTCGCGCGCTGGCGCACGGGGCGCTATGCGTTGCTGCTGTCGGACGTGCATATGCCGCACATGGACGGCTATGCCCTGGCCGGCAATATCCGCAGGGAAGAAAAGCAGCGCGGGCTGCCGCGCACTCCGATCATCGCGCTCACCGCGTCGGCGCTGAAGGGCGAAGCCGAGCGCTGCCTCGCCGCCGGCATGGACGATTACCTTTCCAAGCCCGTCGCCATCGCCACGCTCGCCGAGATGCTGCAGCGGTGGCTGCCGCACACGGCCAGCGCACAGGCGGATGCGGATGTGGCCGGCAATGGCGATCTCAACGCCAGCGCCGCGCCGGCATCGGACAGATTCCCGCAGTTGGATGAAGCACCGCCGCTGCTCGACTACAACGCATTGAACGACCTGAGCGGCGGAGACGAAGCGGAAACCAGCGCGGTGCTGCGCGACTTCCTCGACGCCACCGCGCAGGACCTGGCGCAACTCGCGCAGGCACGCGAAGACGGCGACATCCGCGCGATCGCCCGCCAGGCGCACAAGATCAAAGGGGCCGCGCGCCTGGTCGGAGCGATCGAGCTGGCGCACGCCGCCGCCGAACTCGAAGCCGCCGGCCACGCCGGCGCGTGGGCGGGCATCCTGCCGCTGGTTGCGCACGTGGACACCGCGGCCGAGCGGCTGAAACTGCTGGTCGCCGAGCGCCATTCCGCCCACTGAGTGCGCTGTCACGGCCGCGCGCGGCTGCGGGCAGATCCGGCACGGACGTGGGGATTGCGCCGGCGCTACGATGCGCGCTCTGTCCCTGGGCGAACTCCCATGCGCAAACTGTTGCTTGGCCTCTTCCTGACGCTCCCGCTTACCGCCATGTGCGCCGACCGCGTTACCGGACACCCCTTCGCCACCCGTAGCGAGGTCTACGCGCCGCACGCGATGGCGGCGACCTCGCATCCGCTGGCGACGCAGATCGCCCTCGATGTGATGAAGGCGGGCGGCAGCGCCGTCGATGCGGCGATCGCGGCGAACGCGGCGCTCGGGCTGATGGAGCCGACCGGAAGCGGCGTCGGTGGCGACCTGTTCGCGATCGTGTGGGATCCCAAGGCGAAGAAGCTGTACGGCTACAACGGTTCCGGCCGTTCGCCCAAGTCGTTGACCCTGGCCGAATTCCAGAAGCGCGGACTCACCGACATTCCCTCCTACGGCCCCTTGCCGGTGACGGTGCCGGGCGCGGTCGATGCGTGGTTCGCCCTGCACGACCGCTTCGGCCGCAAGCCCATCGCCACCGACCTCGCGCCGGCGATCCGTTACGCGCGCGAAGGCCATCCGGTGCACGAGGTGATCGCCTACTACTGGGGCCGCTCGGTACCGAACCTGTCGAAGTGGCCGGGGTTCGCCGAGCAGTTCACGATTGACGGCAAGCGCGGTCCGCGCACCGGCGAGATGTGGCGCAACCCCAACCTCGCCAACACTCTGGAGAAGATCGCCAAGGGCGGCCGCGATGCGTTCTACAAGGGCGACATCGCGCGCACCATCGACGCCTACTTCAAGGCCAACGGCGGTTTCCTCTCCTATGACGACCTCGCCGCGCACCACGGCGAATGGGTCGAGCCGGTCAACACCAACTACCGCGGCTACGACGTGTGGGAACTGCCGCCCAACGGCCAGGGCATCGCCGCGCTGCAGATCCTCAACCTGCTCGAGCCCTACGACCTAAAGAAGTACGGCTTCGGCAGCCCCGAGCACGTGCACCTGTTCACCGAAGCCAAGAAACTCGCGTTCGCCGACCGTGCTGCTTCCTATGCGGATCCGGACTTCTACAAGACGCCGGTGGCAAAGCTGCTGTCGAAGGAATACGCACGTGAACGCGGCAAGCTGATCTCGATGGACCGCGCCGCCAAGGCGGTCGAGCCGGGCGTGATCCCGCAGCTCAACGAGGGCGACACGATCTACATGACCGTCGCAGACGCAGACGGCATGATGGTGTCGCTGATCCAGTCCAACTACCGCGGCATGGGCAGCGGCATGGCGCCGCCGGGCCTGGGCTTCATCTTCCAGGACCGCGGCGAGCAGTTCGTGTTGAAGGAAGGTCATCCGAATTCCTTCGCACCGGGCAAGCGTCCGTTCCATACCATCATTCCCGCGTTCGTCACCCACGACGGCAAGCCGTGGTTGAGCTTCGGCGTGATGGGCGGTGCGATGCAGCCGCAGGGCCACGCGCAGATCCTGATGAACCTGATCGACTTCGGCATGAACCTGCAGGAAGCCGGCGATGCGCCACGCATCCAGCACGACGGTTCCACCGAACCCACGGGCCAGGCCACCGCGATGAGCGACGGTGGCGAGGTCGACCTCGAATCCGGCTTCTCCTACGAGACGGTGCGCGCGTTGATGCGCAAGGGGCATTCGGTGAGGTTCGCCGACGGCCCCTACGGCGGCTACCAGGCGATCATGGTGAATCCCAACGGCGGCTACATCGGCGCCAGCGAGTCGCGCAAGGACGGACAGGCCGCGGGATACTGAGCGGATGAGCCACGAACTCCCCGAACCCGCGTGACCGACGCCGCCGCGATCGCGGACCTGTTGCGCAGCGCATGGGCGCAGTTGCGCGGCGGCCAGGTGCAACAGGCGCGACTGCAATGCGAGCAGGTCGTGCAGCGCGATCCTGCGAACTTCGATGGCTGGCGCATGCTCGCGATGGCACGCCAGGCGCTGGGCGACGACGCCGGTGCCGGCCTCGCGCTCGAACGCGCACAGGCGTTGCGTCCCGACGATCCGGGCACGGCGTTCGATCGCGGCAGTTGGCTGTTGCAGCGGGGCGACGCCGGCGCGGCGCGGCCGTTGCTGGAAATGGCCGCGCAGGCATTGCCGGCCATCGGCCGCGTCGCCTTCCGCCACGGCACCGCATGTTTCCTCGACAACGATTTCGCCGCCGCGGCCGCAAGTTTCCGGCGCGCGGTCGAACTCGAACCGCAGTGGAGCGAGGCCTGGAACAACCTCGCCGCGGCGCTGGGCCGGTTGCAGGATTACCCCGCGGCGATCGAGGCCGCGCGCAGCGCATTGCGACTGCAGCCGCAGGTCGCGGCCTCGCACCAGGCCCTGGCCGCCCTGCTTTCCAATCTCTTCGATTCCGAATCCTTGCGCGAAGGCCTCGCCGCGGCCGAGCGCGCGCTGGAGCTGGCGCCCGACCTGGCGGAGGCGCACCGCAATGCCGCCATCCTGCTGCGCAAACTGGGCGAACCGGTGCGCGCCGAAGTGCATGCGCGCCGCGCCTACGAACTGGCCCCGGGCGATGCGGACACCATCGAGACCCTGGGCGATCAACTGATGCTCAACGGTCGCGCCGGGATGGCCGCCGCGCTGTACGCGGCGGCGCGCCAGGCCGGGGTGGACACGCCCAGCGTGATCCGCCAGCACGGCATCGCGTTGCTGCGGCAGGGCCAGGCCGATGCCGCGCACGCGGCACTGGCCGAAGCGGTGGCGCGGCGCCCGGACGACCAGCGTGCAATCGCGCACCTGGGCCTGGCCTTGGCGAGCGCGGGCCAAGTGGACGCGGCCATCGATTTCGTCGGCCTGCAGCGACACGTCCATGCGATCGAACCGCCGGTGCCGGCGGGTTTCGCCAGCGCGGCCGCATTCCACCAGGCATTGGCCGCCGACATCCGCCGGCACAGCCAGCAACGCTGGGAGCCCGCGGGCCTGGCCGCGCGCAACGCCTATCTCAGCGGCGACCTGCTGGCCGACGGCACGGCTGCCATCGTCGGGTTCGAGCAGCGCCTGCGCGAAGCCATCGACGCCTTCCTGCGCCGCTGCCGCGCGCAACGCGCGGCGGGCGCCAGCGACAGCTTCCTTGCCGGCATCCCGCAGGAATACCGGATCCATGTGTGGGCAACGCAGGCGGCGCAGAGCGGTTTCATCGACACCCACATCCACGAGGATTCCTGGTTGTCGGGTGCGTATTACGTGGAGCTGCCACCGGCGATCGCCGCCGACGATGCCACCCATGCCGGCTGGATCGAATTCGGCCGTCCCTACGCGAGCCTGCCGCCGTGGCCCGAGCACGCGCTGCGGCGCGTGCTGCCGCAGGTCGGCACGCTGCTGCTGTTCCCGTCGTACCTGTTCCATCGCACCCTGCCGTATGCAGGCGAGGGCGAACGCATCAGCATCTCGTTCGACCTCGGCGCGGCCTGAGCCCGGCATGCCTGTGCACCAGGGCTGAGCACTGACCATGGCGTTCGATGCTTTCGCGCTCGTGCTCGCCATGCTGGCGCTGGGCTACGCCTTCCAGCGCCTGCGCGTGCTGCCGGCCGATGCGGCGCGCACGCTGAACCTGGTCGTGCTGTACGTGTGCTTGCCGGCGGCGGTGCTGCGCTATGCGCCGCGCCTGCACCCGGAGCCGGCCCTGCTCGGCGTGATCGCCGTGCCGTGGTTGCTGTTGCTCGCTACCGTGCCGGCGGTCGCCGCGCTGTCGCGCTGGCTGGCCTTGCGCGACGAAGAGCGCGCGGTGCTGCTGCTGACCGTGGCGTTGGGCAACACCAGCTTCCTCGGCTATCCGCTCACGCGCGCGCTGATCGGCGAGCACGCACTGCCGTATGCGGTGGTGTACGACCAGTTCGGCGCGTTCCTGATCCTGTCGACGTTCGGCCTGTGGGTGCTGGCACGCTACGGCGGCGACGCGCGGCCGACTGCGCGGGACATGCTGCTGCGGCTGGTGAAATTTCCACCACTGTGGGCCTTGCTGCTCGGCTTCACCTTGATGCCGGCGGCGCCGGCGCCCTGGATTGCCGGTGGCCTGCAACGCCTGTCCGACGCGCTGCTGCCGTTGGCGATGCTGACCATCGGCCTGTCGGTCCGGCTCACCCTGCCGCGCGAGGAGCTCAAGCCGCTCGCCGCGGGCCTGGGCTTGAAGCTGGCGTTGATGCCCGCGCTCGCCACCATGCTGGTCCCGCTGCTCGGACTGCATGGCGACATGGCACGCACGACCGTGGTGGAGTCGGCGATGCCGTCGATGGTGACAGCCGGCGCGCTGGCCATCGCTCACAACCTCGCGCCACGCCTGGCCGCGGCGATGGTCGGCTACGGCGTGCTGCTGTCGCTGATCACGCTGCCGTTGTGGGCACAGTGGAACGGATGATCCCCGGGGTTTGACGCGACGGGTCGTCGGACGTTAGATGCGCCATCTGGTCAAGCCACCGGAGCCCAAGACCGTGAAGCAGCTGTGTGCCAGCCAGAAAGGGCGCAATGAGCGCCAACCGGAGGGGGAATGACGCATCCCGAATGGTTCCAACGGGTCGCCCATGACCTGCGCGATCCGCTCTCGCCCATGCAGACCGCGGTGTACCTGCTGCGCAGCGGCGACATCAGCGAGGAGGAACGCATCCACATGCTGGAGCTGATCGAACGCCAGGGCATGCGCCTGTCCGGCATGATCGACGAACTCGGCGACTGCCTGCGCGCCGCGCGCGGCAACCTGCTGGGACGCCGCACCGAGGTCGACCTGGGCGTGCTGGCCGCGCTCGGCATCGCCAGCGCCGACGCCGCGCCCCTGCGCTGCGAGGACGGCCCGGGGCGGCTGTGCATGCTGGGCGACGACAGCCGCTTGCAGCAGTTGCTGCGCATCCTGCGCGAACTGAGCCTGTCGGCCGAGGAGGTCCTGCCGGCGCCGCTGTTCCTCGAACGCGATGGCAGGCGGGCCCGCCTGCGTCGGCGGCTGGTGTGCCCGGCGGATTTTCTCGACGAGCCCGCGCGCCTGCTCGACGGGCCCCTGCCTGCGGCGCTGGGGCAGGGACTGGGCCTGCAATTGCCGCTGGCGGCGGCCATCATCCGCGAGCACGACGGGCAGATCCGTGCCGAAGCCGAACCCGGGGGCCGCGTGGCGCTGGTCGCGGAACTGCCGCTGCTGGCCTGAACGCGCCGGCTCCTGCCGCGTGCCGACGGCCAGCCGCCGTTGTACGCTGGGGCCATCGCGCCGATGAGGGGGTTTGATGAAGACCGTTCTGGTGGCCAGTTCCAAGGGGGGCGCGGGCAAGACCACGATCGCCACCCACCTAGCCGCGCAATCGGCGCTCGACGGCCTGCGCACCGCGCTGGTCGACGCCGATCCGCAGGCTTCCTCGACGCGGTGGGCGCAGAAACGAGCCCTGGACGGCCGCGCCGGCCTCGACAGTGCGGTGCTGGCCGTCGACGGTACCCATCGCAAGGGCTGGCGCAAGCAGGTCCCCGACGACACCCAGCGCGTGGTCGTCGACGGCGCCGCCGGGGCGATGGCCCATGACCTCGAGCCGTTCCTCGACACCGTCGATGCGGTGGTCGTACCCGTGGTGCCGTCGACTTTCGACATCGAGGCCACCGTGCCCTTCCTCGATTCGCTGGCCCGTCATCCGCGCGTGCGCAAGGGCACGCTGCGCGTCGCCCTGGTCGGCAACAAGCTCAAGCCGTGGACCAACGTCTCGCAGCAGGCGCTGGACCTGCTCGCGCAGTGGCCCTATCCGCTGGTGGCGCAACTGCGCGACAGCCAGGGCTACGTCGTCACCACCGCGCTGGGCAAGACTCTGTTCGACTACCACTCCGCGCAGGTGCGCGAGCACCAGGCCGACTGGCAGCCCCTGCTGCGGTGGCTGAAGAAGTAACGGGCGGATTCCCGAGCCCATCCTCGTTTTCGAATTCCCGATCGCCACCACGGAACCCGGCCTGCCCATGCGCGAACTGATCCTGCTCCGCCACGCCCACGCTGACCCCGCTTCGCCCGGTCAGGCCGATCTCGATCGTCCGCTGTCGGCGGAGGGCCTCGCCGAAGCCGAGGCCGCGGGCCGCTGGCTGGCGGAAAACCGGCTGGTGCCCGACTGCGTGCTGTGCTCGCCGTCGCGACGCACGCGCGAGACGCTGGAGGCCGTGCTCGGCGCGGTCGGCTATGTCGACCAGCGCATCGAGCCCTCCATCTACGAGGGCACGCCGGGCGCGCTGATCACGCTCGCCGACAGCCACGCCCACTCCGAACGCTTGATGATGGTCGGCCACAATCCCGGCTTCGAGCAGCTGGCCGCGCTGCTGCACAGTGGCCAGTCCGGCGACTACCGCGGCATGCCGCCGGGCGGCATCGCCGTGCTGACGGTGCCGGCCGGTGCCTCGCTGGAGCCCGGGATCGCGCAGCTCAGCGCCTTCTGGTGGCCGTGAGCCACGGGCACGCGGCATGGGGTAGATGAGGTGGTGCATAACGGCTTTCGGCAATCACTGTTCGGCTTCCGGCAATCACTGTTCGCCATCTGCACGCTGCTCGCGCTCGCGCCGTTCGCTCCCGCCGCCGCGCAGGCACTGGATGCCAGCCGCAGCCGGTTCGACTTCGAGCTGAGCATGCGCTGGGGCCAGACCCTCAGCGGCCACTTTCCGCGCTACGAAGGCGAAGTGGTGCAGCTGCCCGATGGCCGCCACGAAGTGCGCATCCGCCTCGCCACCGCCAGTGTCGAGGTCGAGGGCTCGCCGCGTTACACCCGCTTCGCGCGCGGCGAGCGCTTCCTCGACGCCGCGCACCATCCGTGGGTGGAATTCCGCTCCGATCCCTACGCCGGCGAACTGGTGCGCAGCGGTGGCCCGCTCGACGGCACGCTGACAATGCACGGCGTCAGCCGGCGCGAGGCGTTCGTGCTCGCGCCCAGCGCCTGCGCGCGCCCGGCCTACGATTGCGACGTGCTCGTGCAGGGGCGCGTGCTGCGTACCAACTACGGCATCCAGACCTGGCGCTGGGCGCTGACCGACGACGTGAACTTCCGCCTACGCGTGCGCCTGCAGGACGTGGCCCCCAAAGACGCGGCCCCTTAGGGCTTTGCCTCTAGAATCGCGCGCCATGAATCTGATGCATCGACTCGTCATCGCCGCGGGAACGCTCGCGCTTGCCGCCTGCGCCAGCCTCTCGCCGGCCCAGCGCGAGCACAGCGCGCGGATCGTCGCCGCGGCGCGGCCGACGGCGGTCGACTGCGCTGAGCTCAACAAGTGCGCGCAGCCCTCGCCCCTGCGCGACCTCGCCACCCGCGCGCTGACCGAATCCACCAGCGAACAGCCGCGCCATTACGCCCTGATCATCGAGCGCGGCCCAGACGCCATGCTTGCGCGCATCAACCTGATCCGCGCCGCGACCACGCGCATCGACCTGCAGACCTACATCTTCGATGAGGACGACGCCGGCCAGCTCGTGCTCGATGAACTGCTGGCCGCCGCGCGCCGCGGCGTGCAGGTGCGCGTGCTGCTCGACCAGTTGTCCGCACTCAAGCGCGTGGAGACCCTGGCGGCGCTGGCCGGCGCGCACGCCAACCTGGAAGTTCGCATCTACAACCCGGTGCTGCATCGCGCGCGCATCAACTATCCCCAGTATGCCCTCGCCGCCGCGTGCTGCTGGCGCAAGCTCAACCAGCGCATGCATTCGAAGATGCTGCTGATCGACAGCGCGGTGGGCATCTCCGGCGGGCGCAACTACCAGGACGACTATTACGACTGGAACGACCAGTTCAACTTCCGCGACCGCGACCTGCTCGTCGCCGGGCCGGCGGCAGCAACTATGGACGCCGCCTTCGTCACTTTCTGGAACGATCGCCGCAGCGTGCCCGTCGAGTACCTCGCCGACGTGGGCAAACGGCTGATCAAGGGCGGCGTGCCGACGCTGGCGCCGCCGGTGTTCGAGCGACCGGAGCGCGCCGCGGCGATGCGCCGCGACGCCGCCGACGCCGCCGTGGTCAGCGAACGGCTGGTGTCCGCCGCGATGCCGGTCGGCCAGGTGCATTACCTCTCCGATACGCCCACCAAGCAACGCAGCGCCGGGCGCGAGCACGAATGGAGCTCGGACACGCTGCGCCAGCTGATCGAAACCGCGCACAGCGAGGTGATCCTGCAGACGCCGTACCTGGTGATGTCCAAGCCGGCGCAGGCGATGTTCCGGCGCATGCACGAGCGCGAGCGCAGCCAGCGTCCGCGCGTGACGGTGTCGACCAATTCGCTCGCCGCGACCGATGCCTTCATCGCCTACGCGCTGTCGTACAAGTACAAGCGCCGCTACCTGCGCGAATTCGGCTTCGACATCTACGAATACAAGCCGTTCCCGCTGGACTCACCGATCGACGTCGCCGCCACCGGCGCGGAATTGCCGGAACTGTCCGACGAGGAGCAGGGCCCCAGCGAGGCCCTGGCGCTACCCGGTCCGGGCTCGGGCTCGGGGCCGGCGTCGGGAACGCCACCGGCATACACCCGCCGTGGCCGCGACAGCGACGCCAGCGACAGCCGCAGCGTCGTCTACCGCCCCTACCGCACGCCGCTGTCGCGCGAAGACACCGCCAAGCGCTATGCCCACCGCCGCGCCAACGAGCCGGTGCCGCTGCGGCGTGCCGGCGTGCGCGTCGGCCTGCATGCCAAATCGATCGTCATCGACGAACGCATCGGTGTGATCGGCACGCACAACTTCGATCCGCGCGGCGACAACTACAACACCGAAAGCGCGCTGGTGATCGAGGACCCCGCGTTCGCGCACGCGCTGGCCGAAAGCATCCGCCGCGATACCCGCCCGGAAAACGCCTGGGCGATCGCCGCGCGCGACAAGCCGTCGATGTTCTCCGGACTGGAATACTCGATCGGCAAGATGTCCGAAACCATGCCGATCTTCGACCTGTGGCCGATGCGCTATGCCACGAGTTACGAATTCGTCCCCGGACCCGACTGTCCCGAGCCGCTGCGGCGCAACCATCCACGCTTCCGTGCCTGTTACCGTCCGGTCGGCGACTTCCCCGAGGTCGATGTCGGGCTGAAGTCGCTGACCACGCGCATGTTCACCGCGTTCGGCGCTGGCCTGGCGCCGATCCTGTAACCGTCGCCCGCCACGCGGGCGACGACGTCCCCGGCGTTATTGCGGCTGCCCGCCGTGCAGGTAATCGAGAGTCACCTGCAACATCGCGCGCAGCCCGAGGTCGAGCGCGGATTCGTCCATGTTGAACTGCGGTGAGTGGTTGCCCGGCGCGGTGGCCGGATCGATGCCCTTGGCGGTGGCGCCGACGAAGAAATACATCGACGGCACTTCCCTGGCGAAGTAGGCGTAATCCTCGGCACCCATCTGCAGCGGCGGCTCGACCACGTTGTCCTTGCCGGCGACCGCTTCCAGGCTCGGGCGCATGCGCGCGGTGAGCTCGGGGTCGTTCAAGGTGACCGGGTTGCCCTTGGCGTCGGGCACCTTCGCTTCCACGGTCGCGCCATGGGCGGCGCCCACATGTTCGGCGACGTTCTTCAGGTCGGCGAAGATCTTCTCGCGCATGCCCAGGTCGAAGGTACGGATCGTGCCGGTCATCTCGACGTCGTCGGGAATGATGTTGAAGCGGATGCCGCCATGGATCGTGCCGAAGGTGACCACCGCCGGCAGCTTCGCCAGGTCGGTGCGACGGCTGACGATGGTCTGCGCGGTGCCGATCATGTCGGCGGCGGCGACGATCGGATCGATGCCGCCCCATGGCCGCGAGCCGTGCGTCTGCCGGCCGTGCACCTTGATCGTGAAGCGGTCGGACGCCGCCAGCATCGGTCCCTGGCGCACGCCGATCTGCCCGGCCTGCAGGGTGGAGAACACGTGCAGGCCGAAGATCGCGTCTGGCTTGAAGGTCTTGAACACGCCTTCCTCCAGCATCATCGGGGCACCGCCGTTCTCGCCCGGCGGCACGCCTTCCTCCGCCGGTTGGAAGATCAGCATCACCTGCCCGGGCAGGTCCTTGCGCATCGCCACCAGTGCGTCGGCGACGCCGAGCAGGATGCTGGTGTGGCCGTCGTGGCCGCAGGCGTGCATCACGCCGGTGCTCTGGCCGTTGAATGTCGCTGTCGCCTTCGATGCGAAGGGCAGGCCGGTCTGTTCGGTGACGGGCAGTGCATCCATGTCGGCGCGCAGCGCGACCTTCGGTCCCGGCTTGCCGCCTTCGATGATCGCGACCACGCCGTGGTGTGCGATGCCGGTCTGCGGCTTCAGGCCGAGCGCGCGAAGGTGTTCGGCGACCTTGGCGGCGGTGCGCTGTTCCTGGTTGGACAGTTCCGGGTTCTGGTGGAAGTCTCGCCGCCAGGCGACGACCCTGGCCTGCTCGGCCCGCGCCGCCGCGGCGACTTCCGGCCGCTGCGTGGCCTGGGCGTGGACGGTGAGCGCGCACAGCGCGAAAGGCAGGATCGCAAGGCGACGCATGGAGCACTCCGGGACGGAAAGCGCCGATGCTACCGCCAAAGTGCGCGCCGGCCCGTGCGCGATCTGGCCGCATGGCGCGCGGCGCAATAGCCGCCGTCCGCATGCGTTGTGCCGAGATGGGTGGGACGCCGGCGCCCATGGGCAGGTGCGAACGCTGCGGGTATCTTTCCCGGCGGGGATTGGGGCAAGGAGGAATCATGAAGCACCTGCACGTTGCGGCGCTGACCGTTGCCTGTTCGATGGCGCAGGCGGCGCCGCCCACTTTGGACGACCTGCTGCGCCGGCCGCAGTACGAATCGATGAGCCTGTCGCCCTCCGGCGAATACGTGGCGACGCGGGTGCCGCTGGACGACCGCACGGTCCTGGCCATCGTGCGACGCGCCGACATGAAAGTCACCGCGAGCGTGGATCCCGGCCACGAGGGCTTCGTCGATTCCTCGTTCTGGGTCAGCGACACGCGCCTGTATGCCGAATGGTCGATCCGCTGCGCAACGACCAGGAGCACGTGCTCATCGTCAGTTGCGTCAAGGTGCTGAAGAACGAATGCATTACCCGCCTGCGCAAGATGCGCACCGATGGACGCGGCACGCCCGAGGACATCGTCGATGGCGCCGCGCCGGGCGCGACGTTCCTGGTCGACCGCTTGGGCGCCCCGCACTTCAGCTGGGCGACGGACAACGACGACATCCAGAAGGTGTACCTGCGTCGCGGCGACGCGTGGGTGGCGATCAACGACGAGGCGGAGTCCGGCGTCGAAGTGATCCCCGTCGGGGTCAGCTACGACCGCCGCTTCGGCTACCTGTGGTCCGAGCGCAAGTCCGGCCCGGACGTGATCGAGCGCATCGACCTGGCGACGGGTGAGCGCAGCATCGTGGCGAGTGATCCGCAGTTCAGCCCGGCCGGGCTGGTGTGGTCGTTCGACGGCAGCGAACCGATTGGCGCGGCCTATGGCGTCGGGGTTCCGGTGATCCGCTTCTTCGACGACAAGCATCCGCACGCGGTGTTGATGCGCGACCTCGAGCGCACGTTCGCGGGCGAGATCGCGCGCGTCACCAGCACCAGCCGCGACGGACGTACCGCTCTGGTGACCGTCACCGGCGACCGCGAGCCGGGCCGCTTCTATCAGCTCGACACCACGACCGGCGACCTCAAAATGCTGGCGCGGAGCCGGCCCTGGCTGGATCGCGAGAGCCTGAGCGAGATGCGGCCGATCAGCCTGCGGGCGCGCGATGGCATCGCCCTGCACGGTTACCTGACGCTGCCCAAGTCGGGCAACGCGGCCGCGCCGCTCGTGGTGTTTCCGCACGGTGGTCCGTTCGGCGTGGAGGACGACTGGGGCTTCCACGACGACGTTCAGATGCTGGCCGCGCGCGGGTATGCCGTGCTGCAGGTCAATTTCCGTGGCTCCGGCGGCCGCGGGCGCGATTTCATGGAGTCCGGCTACCGCCAGTGGGGCGGCCTCATGCAGGACGACCTCACCGACGCGACCCGCTGGGCGACGGCGCAGACCGGGATCGATCCGCAGCGCGTGTGCGTGTGGGGCGAGAGTTATGGCGGCTACGCCGCCCTGATGGCGGTGGTGCGCGAGCCGCAGCTGTACCGTTGCGCGATCGGCATGGCCGGGCCCTACGACCTGCCCACCATGTACCGCTGGGGCGACGTGCACCGTTCGATCTGGGGCAAGGGTCAATTGAAGACGACGCTCGGTGAGGACAAGTTGGCGCTGGTGGCCAACTCGCCCACCCGCCACGCGGACCGCATCGAGGCGGCAGTGATGCTGGTGCAGGGCGGCCGCGATCAGCGCGTGTCGCCCGAGCATGCGCGCGCCATGAAGGCCGCGCTGGAGGCGGCCGGCAAACCGTACGAAGGTTATTTCCCTACGGACGAATCGCACGGCTTCTTCGCCGACAAATCGCGGCGCGAGTATTACTCGCGCGTGCTCGGCTTCCTCGACCGCTACCTGCAGCCGGACCGGGCCGCCACGCGTTGACCACCTCATGACGGATGGTGTCCGCACCGACACCACCCGTACTTAGACAGCGCCCGCCACGGCGTGCGAACCTGCACCCGAACCCATGCAGGCCTCGCCGATGAACGACGCAACCCGTCCCACTCCTCCCGCGCCGCTGCAGGGCGATGCCGCATTGCTGCGCGCGGTCGGTTCGTTCGCGTTGACCGCGGCGGTGATCAACGTGATCGTCGGCGGCGGCATCTTCCGCATGCCGTCGGCGCTGGCGACGCAGATGGGTGCGGCCGCGCCACTGGCGCTGGTGGCGGGCGCGCTGGCCATCATCCCGATCGCGTTGTGCTTTGCCGCGGTCGGCAGCCGCGTGCAGGTCACGGGCGGGCCGTACAGCTATCTCAGCGCGACGTTCGGGCCGTTCGCCGGTTTCGTCGGCGGCGCGCTGATGTGGATCAGCAACTTCACCTCGAGCGCGGGCGTCGCCGCCGCGTTGTCGGTGCAGGTCGCCAGCCTGGTGCCCGCGTTCGCGCCGCCGCTGCCGCGGGCCCTGCTGC
Source organism: Lysobacter sp. P5_B9 (assembly GCF_054049835.1). Taxonomy (NCBI): domain Bacteria; kingdom Pseudomonadati; phylum Pseudomonadota; class Gammaproteobacteria; order Lysobacterales; family Lysobacteraceae; genus Lysobacter; species Lysobacter sp. P5_B9. Next base: position 100,955 of record NZ_JBFULP010000004.1, on the reverse strand, counting down.
TCACGTTCGTGTACGGGTCGCTGTTCGCGCTGAATGCGTTCGGGGTGAAGCTGGGTGCGCGCGCGATCACCACACTGGCGGCGTTGAAGCTGGCGCCACTGTTCGCGCTCGCGCTGCTCGGCGTGTTCTTCGTCGACTGGAGCCAGGTGAGCTTCGCGATCGGCGACGTGCCGTCGTGGGGCGCGCTGGGTGCATCGATGGTGCTGGTGATGTTCGCGTATTCGGGCATGGAAACCGCACTGGTGCCGTCGGGCGAGCTCAACAACCCCGCCCGCGACGTGCCGCGCGCGACGATGGTGGCGATCCTGCTGGTGGTGCTCCTCTACCTCGCGCTGCAGATCGTCGGCCAGGGCCTGCTCGGCGCGGGACTGGCGAAGAGCGGCGTGCCGGTAGCCGATACCGCCGGTGCGCTGTGGGGGCCCGGCCGCGTGCTGCTGCTGATCACCGCCTGCATCTCGATGACCGGCTTCCTGATGGGCAACCTGTTCGGCACCGCGCGCCTGGTGTTTGCACTCGGCCGGGACGGCTACCTGCCGCGCGTGTTCGGTACGGTCAGCCCCGCGCACCGCGTGCCGCTGTGGGCATTGGTCGTGCACGCCCTGCTGGCCTGGGCCCTGGCGATCGCCGGCAACTTCGACGCGTTGGCGCTGATCTCCGGCGGTGCGATCTGCCTCGTCTACGGGCTGGTCTGCCTGTCCGCCTGGCGGGCGCAGTCGCTCGACCTGCGCGAGCGCGGCGACCAGCCATTCGTGTTGCCCGGCGGCGCGTTGATCCCGGCGCTGGCGATCGCAGCGATGGTCGCGATCGTCACCACGTTGACCCGCAAGGAATGGCTGGCGATCGGCATCGCGCTGGCGGTGTTGATCGTGACCTACGCTTTGCTCCACCAGCGGCGCCGGGGGCGCTGACCCGCGCGTCTAGTCGAACGACGCGCAAGCACGGGTCATCACCTGCAACACCGCGTCCTGATGAAAGCGGGTCTGGTAGCCATCGACGATCGCGCGGATGCTGCGGCCGCGATCCGCACGAATGTCTTTGTCATGCGGCGGCGGCGCCCGCACCTGCGGTCGTCAGCAGGTTGGCATCGCGCGCGAGCAGCCAGCGGCCATCGCGCTTCTCCAGGATCGACAAGGTGTTGCCGGAGCGAACCACCGGCGGCTTGCCAGGCTGCGTCGCGGCTACCGTCAGTCGCGTGCGCATGAAGGCCCAGTCGCCCATCACGCGGATCTCATCGATCTCGCTGGCGCCATCGAACCGCATCGGCGTGCCGGCCTGCGCCGTTACCGCCGTTTCGAACTCGCGCTTGCCGAACGGCGGCCGACCGGCGACGAGAAAGACGACGTCGTCGGACATGAGTTCAAGCACCTTCGCGGTATCGCCGGTGCGCGTCGCCTCCATCCACGTCGACACCAACGCGCGGATGGCAGTTTCATCGTCCTGCTGCATGGCCGCTCCTCCCAGGCGTGGAACGCACGCAGCCTACCCAGCCGACCGCATCGGCCGGGTGATGCCGGGCGCTGACGGACGTCAGCGCTCGGTATCGGACGAATTGCGCTCGCGCGACCCGAGGAACAGGTTCGCGAACGCCGTCAGCCAGCCCCCCAGCCCCCCGGAACCCCGGTTGCGTTCTTCGGCGGTCTGGCGGAAGACCAGCGCCTGGTCCGCGAAAGGATGTTCGCCATTCACGCCCGCAGGCGTCCCGTAAGAATCGTGCTTGGTCACTTCTCTTTACCCCCCGGCTCGAGATGCGATTCCAGCATAGCCGGGTCCTGCGCGCGTGCGCTAGCCGCGATGCTCCAGCGCCAGGTATTCGGCCGACTGCATTTCGATCAGGCGCGAGGTCGTGCGTTCGAAGGCATGGGCGAGTTTGCTGCCGATGTACAGCTCGTCCGGCGCGGCCGCGGCGGTGCAGACGAAATTGACGTGGCGGTCGTACAGCTCGTCGATCAGGTGGACGAAACGGCGTGCCGGATCATTGCGGGTGTCGTCGAACTGGGGGATGCCGCCGAGCAGTACGGTGTGGTGTTCGGTGGCGATCTCGATGTAGTCGCTGGTCGCACGCGGCCCTTCGCACAGCGCGGCGAAGTCGAACCAGGCGTGACCCTCGCAGGTGGCACGCACGGGGATCTCGCGTCCATCGATCTCCATCATGCCGGACGGATTGACGCACGGATCCTGCGGCAGCCCGGCGGTGAGTTCGCCCCAACGCAGCGCCAGCCACGCGTCCGACTGCGCATCGAGCGGCGAGTGGTACACCGGTGACTTCGTCAACGCGCGCAGACGATAGTCGTTGGGGCTGTCGAGCAGCAGTTCGACCGTGTGCGCCTGCAACTGCGCAATCGCCGGCAGGAAGCGCTCGCGCTGCAGGCCGTGCGCATAAAGGTTCGCCGGCGCGGTGTTCGAACTGGTCACCAGCGCCACGCCTTCGGCGAACAGGCGTTCGAGCAGGCGCCCGAGCAGCATCGCGTCGCCGATGTCGTTGACGAAGAACTCGTCCAGCACCAGCACGCGCAGGTTGCGCCGCCATTCGCTGGCGATCTTCGCCAGCGGATCGCTTTCGCCGGCATGCTCGCGCAATGCGGCATGCACTTCGCGCATGAAACGGTGGAAGTGGGTGCGGCGCTTGCCGCCCTCACCCCACCGTTCGCGGGGCGAACGGTCCCCCCCTCTCCCGCTTTGCGGGCGAGGGGCGTCGGTGCGGCCTGCGGCCGCCACGTCTTCTAAGGGCAGGCCGTCGAAGAACAGGTCGATCAGGAAGGTCTTGCCGCGGCCGACGCCGCCCCACAGGTAAAGGCCGCGCGGGGTTTCCGGCTTCTTGCCGAACAGCGAATCCAGCAGCCCGCGCTTCACCGGCTGCGCGAGCAGTGCATGCAGGCGATCGAGTTCGCGCAACGCGGCGTGCTGCGCCGGATCGTCGCTCCAGGCGCCGCGCGCGACACCCTCGGCGTAGCGCCGCGAAGGCAACAGGACGGAGTCAGTCACCGGCGCGGATCCTGCCGGACACAAAGCCTTGGCATCGGTTCAATCCGCGATTGGGTTGGGCAGGTACGGCCGCACACCCACCTTGATCGCGCCGCGCAGGTCCATCAGGCGGCGGTGGAAGAAGTGGCTGGTGTCGGGCATGCGCACCAGTTCCGGCGGGTTGGGCAGGCCCTTGAGCGAATCCAGCCAGTCGTAGACGGCCTGCGGATCGACGACTTCGTCGGCATCGCCCTGGATCACCAGCCACGGGCAGTCCGGCGGCGTGATCGCGGCGAAGTCCCAGCTGCGGCCGGCGGCCGGCGGGGCGATCGAGACCAGCATGCCCGGCTGCAGTTCGGCGGCGCACCTGATCGTGACGAAGGCGCCGAAGCTGAAACCGGCCAGCCACAGCTGCGCGTCGGGGCGCCGCTCGCGCACCCAGCGCGCGACGAAGCGCAGGTCGTCGGATTCGCCCTCGCCATGGTCGAAGTGGCCGTGCGAGGCACCGGTGCCGCGGAAGTTGAAGCGCACCGTGGCGATGCCGCACTCGCGCAGCGCCCGCGCGGCCATGGTCACCACCTTGTTGTGCATGGTCCCGCCCTCGGTGGGCAGCGGGTGGCAGACGATGGCGACGATCGGCTGGGCCGGGCCTTCGGGCAGGTCGACTGCGGCTTCGAGGTCGCCGACGGGGCCGGGCAGGGTCAATGCCGCCGACTCGGCGGGGAACGTGGGTGCGCTCATGCGGGCATTCTACGGCGCGGCTGCAACCGACAGGCTTGATGAGCAGAACGACAACGCCGCCCGGAGGCGGCGTTGCGGAAGCGAGCGCGCGATGCGGCTTACTTGAGGTTGCCGACCATCCAGTCGACGGTGGCCTTGACCTGCTCGTCGCTGAGGGACGGGTTGCCGCCCTTGGCGGGCATCACACCGGCGCTGCCGGTGAAGCCTTCGATGGCGTGCTTGTACAGCGTGTCCTTGCCCTGGGCGACGCGCGGACCCCAGTGGGCCTGGTCGAGGGTCGGTGCACCGCCGGCGCCGGAGGTGTGGCAGCCGGTGCACAGCTGGCCGAAGATCACCGAGCCGTCGGTGGTGCCGCCGTAGGCGACCTGCGAGGCAGCCTGCGCGGCCGCGGCGGCCACGGCCGCCGCCTGGGCGGCGGCGCCGGTGGTGCCGGCGTAGACCGCGCCCGCCGGGGCGATGCGGTCCTGGGTCTTCTTCAGCGCGACCGGATTGACCTCCGGTGGCAGGTGCTGGTGCACGTAGAAGGCACCCGCGATCAGGCCGAGGGTGACCAGCATCAGGAAGCCGATCACCATGGAGAATTTCTTGAGGAATTCGAGGTCGTAATTACGCACGAGGGGCTGTTCCTGGGGCTTGTTCCCGGCCACGGAGCGGGCTGCGCCCGACCGGTCAAAGAGCGCGAATTATTCCAGAAGCGGGGGGCGGGCGCGAGTTTCCGCCGCCGAGGCGGCAGGAACGGGGTCGCGCTCAGGCCTCGAAGCCGCCCGGGGCGACCGCTGCGTCGCCGGCCACGTCGCGCCACAGGTGGTACATGACTCCGAACATGACCACGTACAGGGCCAGCACGAACAGCATGTAGAGCGGCAGGAACACGACCAGCGCCAGCAGCGGGTTCAGCAGGCCGAGTACGCCGGCGACCAGCAGCAACACCACCCCGGCCGCCATCAGCAGGGCCAAGGCCACCAGCGCCATCACCAGCAGCGGCAGCAGATTGCGCGCCGCGCCAGCCAGGCCTTCCACCACCGCGGTGCCGATGCCGCGGCCGCGCAGCGCGACCTGGCCCAGGCCGACCGCGAACACGGCCGCCACGAACAGCGCGAACAGTCCGGCCAGGCTGAAGAGTCCGCCCAGGCCCTCCGGCGGCGGTGGCATTTCCGGGGGCTTGCCGGGCGTGGCGTGCTGGAGGATCTCGGCCACGCCCAGGTACCAGTCCTGCAGGTTCTGCATCGCGTGCCCGAACACCGCGACCAGCAGCGACAGCGCGCCCAGCTGGATCAACAGCATGACGAAACTGAAACCGATCATCCGCTGCGCGTCGTGCGAGTTGCGGAACGGTGCGAGCACATCGGCGGCGTGCGCGGACTGGCCGCGTTCGCTGGCATCGATCACGCGCAGGTAGCCGCCCATCAGCGGCCCCAGCAGGACCACCGCGAGTACGGTGGTCAGCGCCGCGATGACCGTGGCGCCGCCCGGTCCCGGCCGCAGCACGAGGTGGGCGAACGCCTGCAGGAAGCCCGGCACCAGCGCCGCCACCATCAGCAACGCCGCGCCGCCAAAGATCGCGCGGGGATTGTTGCGCCCGGAGTTGAGGCCGCGTTTGAGCCAGGTGAGGCCGGCGAGCGGGCCGTTGGCGCGAGTAGTCATTACCGATGCATCTCCAGGGGGAAGGGCGCAGCCGCGAGATGGGGCCGCGCGCGGATAAGTCCAGTGCTCAGCGTGGCAGGGTGCGCGCGTGGCGCACGAAACGACGCAGCACCAGCCGCGCATGCGGCGTCGCGCTGACGCCGCGCGCCACCTGCTTGTGGCAGCGGCCCTCGTGGGCGAGCGCCTCCTCGCGGGCGCGCACGTAGCCGCGCATGTGGGTGGCGGAAAACTCGGGGTGGAATTGCACGCCCCAGGCGCGATCGCCCCAGCGGAACGCGTGGCAGGCGTCGTGCGCCGACTTCGCCAGCACCGTCGCGCCCTCGGGCGCGCGCAGCACGCTCTGCAGATGCGTCGCCTGTGCGGGGAACTGCGTCGGCAGGCCCGCGAACAGCGGATCGTGTTCGGCCTGCGGATGCAGTTCGAGTGCGACCGTGCCCATCTCGCGACCGGCCGGGTGGTAGTCGACCTCGCCGCCGAGCGCATGCGCGATCAGCTGGTGGCCGTAGCAGATGCCGAACAGCGGCAGCCCGTCGTGCGCGGCGTCGCGCAGCCACTGCGCGGAGCGTTCGCTCCAGTCGGCGCGGTCGGTGACCATCGCGCCCGAGCCCGTCACGATCGCGCCGGCGAAACCCTCGCGCGACGGCAACGCCTCGCCGGCTTCAACGTTCACCACCACCGCTTCGTCGCGTTCGAGTCCGGCGGCGACGCGGATCCAGTGCGGGAAGCCGCGATGGCGGCGCATGGAAGCGACCGGCTGGCCGGTCTCGAGGATCAGGAATGGGTGAGGATGCCGCGTCAAGCCGATGCCCTGTCGGCATCGGCTGCGGATCCGGACGCCGGGCGATGGATGGCCGGGCCGGATGATCCGAAGCCGATGCGGTTACGCCATGGACGGCACTGCAATGTCATTGGAACACCGTCAGGCGGGATCAAAAACCAGATTGTTCATTGGCCCGGGAGCGCGGAAAAACAAGCTGCCGCAAGGGCTGTAGCTATACTACCGCGCTTTGCCCCGCGGCCTTTCCGTACCCATGTCACAAGCCAGCGCGACGCCGTCGTCACCGATCACGTTCCAGCAGCTCATCCAGCGCCTCAACGCCTACTGGGGCGAGCGCGGCTGCGTGCTGATCCAGCCGCTGGACCTGGAGGTCGGCGCCGGCACCTTCCACCCCGCGACCTTCTTGCGCGCGCTGGGCCCGGAGCCGTGGAACGCCGCCTACGTGCAGCCCTGCCGCCGTCCCACCGACGGCCGCTACGGCGAGAACCCCAACCGCCTGCAGCGCTACTACCAGTACCAGGTGGTGATGAAGCCCAGCCCCGACAACATCGTCGAGCTGTACTTCGATTCGCTCAAGGCGCTGGGCGTGGATCCGCTGGTGCACGACCTGCGCCTGGTCGAGGACAACTGGGAGTCGCCGACGCTCGGTGCCTGGGGTCTGGGTTGGGAAGTGTGGTTGAACGGCATGGAGGTCACTCAGTTCACCTACTTCCAGCAGGCCGGCGGACTCGAGTGCCGGCCGGTGCTCGGCGAGATCACCTACGGCCTCGAACGCCTGTGCATGTACCTGCAGAACGTCGACAACGTCTTCGACCTGATCTGGACGTACGGCCCGGATGGCACGCCGGTCACTTACGGCGACGTCTACCACCAGAATGAAGTCGAGCAGTCGACCTACAACTTCGAGCACGCGAACGTGGAGGAACTGTTCCATCGCTTCGACGCCTGCGAAGCGGAGGCGCAAAAGCTGATCGAGCTCGGCCTGCCGCTGCCGGCCTACGATCAGGTCTGCAAGGCGTCGCATTCGTTCAACCTGCTCGATGCGCGCCGCGCGATCTCGGTGACCGAGCGCCAGCGCTACATCCTGCGCGTGCGCAGGATCGCCCAGGGCGTGGCGGAGGCGTATTACGCGCAGCGCGAGAAGCTCGGATTCCCGGTATTGAACAAGTCCAGGAAGCCGCAGGAGGTTGCGTGATGAGCATGCAGCCCCTGCTTATCGAACTGGGTACCGAAGAACTCCCGGTCAAGGCGTTGTCCGGACTGGCACAGGCCTTCTTCGACGGTGTGCTCGATGGATTTGCCAAGCGCGGCATCGCCTTCGATCGCGGCGAAGCCAAGCCGCTGTACACGCCGCGCCGCCTCGCGGTGCGCCTGCCGGGCGTGGCGACGGAGCAGCCGGAGCAGACCTCGGAAGTGCTCGGCCCGTATCTCAACATCGCGCTCGACGCCAACGGCGAACCGACCAAGGCCTTGCAGGGTTTTGCCGCCAAGGCCGGAGTCGAATGGACCGCGCTGGAGAAGACCAGCGACAACAAGGGCGAACGTTTCGTCCACCGTTCGGTGAAGCCGGGCGCGCGCACCGCGGCGCTGCTGCCGGAGATCATCAACGAGGCGCTCGCCGCCATGCCGATCCCCAAGCCGATGCGCTGGGGCGACCACGACTACGGCTTCGCCCGCCCCATGCACTGGCTGGTGCTGCTGCTGGGCAAGGACATCGTCGAAGGCAAGGTGCTCGGCATCCGCGCCGACCGCATGAGCCGCGGCCATCGTTTCATGTACGACAAGCCGGTGTGGATCAACGGCGCCGACGAGTACGTGGACGCACTGCGCGGCGCCAAGGTGCTGGTCGATCCGGACGAGCGCCGCGCGCGCATCGTCAGTGAGGTAGAGCACAGCGCGCAGGCCGGTGGCGGCAGCGCGCGCATCGATGCGGGCATCCTCGAGGAAGTGAATGGCCTCACCGAATGGCCCAAGGCCATCGCGTGCAGCTTCGAAGCCGACTTCCTCGCCGTGCCGCAGGAAGCACTGATCGCGACGATGGAAGCCAACCAGAAGTTCTTCCCGGTGCTGGATGGCGACGGCAAGCTGAGCGAGCGCTTCATCGGCATCGCCAACATCGAATCGAAGGACGAAGCCGAAGTGCGCAAGGGCTACGAGCGCGTGATCCGCCCACGCTTCGCCGATGCGCAGTTCTTCTTCACCGAGGACATGAAGCAGGGCCTGGCCTCGATGGCCGAAGGCCTGAAGACGGTCACCTACCAGGCCAAACTCGGCACCGTCGCCGACAAGGTCGCACGCGTGGCCGCGCTGGCCGAGGCGGTAGCAAAGCAGGTCGGCGTCGATGCGCAGCTGGCGCGGCGTGCGGCGGAACTGTCCAAAGCCGACCTGCAATCGCGCCTGGTCAACGAGTTCCCGGAACTGCAGGGCATCGCCGGCCGCTATTACGCCGCGGTGGAAAGCCAGCCGATCGAAGTCGCGAACGCGATCGACGAGGCTTACATGCCGCGTTTCGCCGGCGATGCGATCGCACCATCCAAGTTGGGACAGGTGCTGGCGATCGCCGAACGCCTGGACACGCTCACCGGCGGCTTCGCCGCGGGCCTCAAGCCGACCGGCAACAAGGACGCCTTCGCCCTGCGCCGCAATGCGCTCGGCCTCGCGCGCACACTGATCGAGGGCGGCATCGACCTCGACCTCGACGCGACGCTGGCCAAGGCGCGCGACACCGTCGGCGCGATCGCGCTGGACAAGGCGCCGGCCGCGCCCGCGAACATCGATGAGCTGCGCGACTTCATCATCGACCGCCTGCGCGGCTATTACGCCGACCAGGACGTGCCGCCGCAGCAGTTCGAAGCCGTCGCCGCGCTGCGTCCCGCTTCGCTGCTCGACTTCGATCGCCGCCTCAAGGCCATCGCCGAATTCGCCAAGCTGCCCGAAGCCGAAGCGCTGGCCGCGGCCAACAAGCGCATCCGCAACATCCTGCGCAAAGTCGAGGGTGAAGTCCCCACCGCGATCGAGCCGGCGCGCTACACCGAAGCGGCCGAACGCGAACTCGGCGCCGCCGTCGACGCCGCCTGCAACGACACCGATGCGCTGCTGCAGTCGCGCGACTACGTCGCCGTGCTCGGCCGTCTGGCGCGCCTGCGCCCGCAGGTCGATGCCTTCTTCGACCAGGTGATGGTCAACGTCGACGACATGGCGGTGCGCAACAACCGCCTCGCGCTGCTCAAGCGCCTGGGCGACCGCCTCGGCAGCGTGGCGGCGATCGAATACCTATCGATCTAGTGCTCGCGCGTGGCACCGGCGCTGCAACGGGCGGCGCCGGACTGGGTGTCGTTCCGTGTGATGGCGCCCGCGGAATGATCGGCGCCGTTAAGCACGCTTTGACGCTCCACGGTTATCCTGCCGCGATGCCCTGTCTCCCCCGACTCAGCACGCGGTTCGTGTTCGCCCTGGGCCTGCTGGCGGCCGGCAGCGCGCACGCCGCGACCGTCACCAGCGTGGACATCCGCGGGCTCGACGAAACGATGGCGCTCAACGTGCGCGTGTCGTTGTCGCTGGTCGACGCGATCGGCAAGGACGTGTCCGGCCGCCGCCTGGCGTACCTGCTGCGCGAGGCCGAGCAGGAGACGCGCGAGGCGCTGGAGCCGTTCGGCTACTACTCGCCGAGCATCACCGTCGAGCGCACCCGCGATGGCGTGACCACCGTGGTGGGCGAACCTAGTGCTGACACCACACCCGCCGACACCACGCCAGTCACGGACGCGGCCGCGCCAACGGCGGCCAGCGAAGCGGCGCCGCCCGGCGAGCGCCGCGCGAACACCTCTCCCGTCACCGTCACCATTACCGTGGCACTGGGTGAGCCCGTCACCGTGCGCCGCGCCAACATCGCCATCGAAGGCGCGGGCGGCACCGACAAATACCTGCGCGAGGACCTCGGCAAGTTCCTTCCACAGTCCGGCGGCGTCTTCGACCACACGCAGTACGAGGCCAGCAAGGCGCGCATCACCCGCCGCCTGGCCGAGCGCGGTTACTTCGATGCGGACTTCCTCAACCGCCAGGTCGCGGTGACGCGCGCCGAACATGCCGCCGACATCGACCTGGTCTGGACCAGCGGCGAACGCTACGACATGGGGCCGATGACGATCACGCAGTCGCCGAAACACATCATCCGCGACAGCCTCATCGATCGCCTGGTCTATTGGAAAGAGGGCAGCTACTACCACCAGGGCAAGCTCGACCGCTTCCGCGAGTCGCTGGCGCGGCTCGACTACTTCGCCAGCATCGACATCCAGCCGCAGCCGGAAAACGCCGTCGATGGCCGCGTGCCGGTCATCGTCACCCTGACGCCGGCCAAGCGCAGCATCTACACCGCCGGCTTGAGCTACGGCACCGACAGCGGCGCCGGCGTGCGCCTCGGCCTGGAGCGCCGCTACCTCAACAACCGCGGCCACAAGCTGCTGACCCAGCTCGACTGGGCGGAGAAGCGCAAGACCGCGACGGTGCAGTACCGCATTCCCGCGTTCGCGTGGATCGACGGCTGGTACACGATCAGCGCGCAGTACTACGACGAGCAGACCGATTACATCGACACGCGCAAGATCGAGCTGGTCGGCAGCCGCAGCGGCCAGGTCAATGAGCGCCTCAACGTGGCGGCATCGTTGCATGCCCTGCGCGAACGCTGGGCCTATGCATTGCCGGACGACGGCACGGGCGCGCTGGCGCCGGTCCAGTACAACTACGCGACCTTCCTCTACCCGGCCCTGCGCGGCGAGTACATCGACGCCGACAACCGCCTGTTTCCGCGCGATGCCTTCGGGCTGACCGTCGAGCTGCGCGGTGGCGTCAAAGGGGTGGGTTCGGATGCCAGCTTCCTGCAGGCATGGGGCGTGGGGCGCTGGTACCGCGGCCTGGGCGAACGCAATCGCCTGATCCTGCGCGGCGAAGCCGGCTACACCTTCACCAACGCACTCGTCGACATGCCGCCCAGCCTGCGCTTCTACGCCGGCGGCGACCGCAGCATCCGCGGCTACGCCTATCGCGAAGTGGGGCCGTTCTTCGTCGCCGACGACGGCAAGAAGTACGCGCTCGGCGCCAAGAACGTGCTGACCGGCACGGCCGAATTCGAGCACTACTTCAACGACACCTGGGGCGCCGCGGCGTTCGTCGACGGTGGCGACGCCTTCGATGACGATCGCCCCGACTTCCACACCGGCGTCGGCTTCGGCGTGCGCTGGCGTTCGCCGGTCGGGCCGGTGCGCCTGGACATCGCGCACGGGTTGTACGACCCGGATTCGCAGTACGAGATCTACCTCAACATCGGCGCGGATCTGTAGGCAGGCACATGGCGAAGAAGCGGCCAGTCATGACCCCGGTAGAGCGCGACGCGCACGAGGCGCGCATCGCCGAGCTGCGCGCGAAGCGACGTGCCCGCCTGCGTTGGCTCGCGATCCGCAGCAGCATCGTCGCCGCCGTATTGATGTTGGGTGCCGTCGCGCTGCTGTACTGGCTGCTCACCACCGTCGGTGGCCGCGACGTGCTGCTGGCACAGATCCAGCAGCGCCTGCCGGCCGAGGCGAGGCTGAGCTGGGAGCGCGCCGAAGGCCCGGCTTCGGGGCCGCTGGTGCTGCACGGCGTGCGCTTCACCTATGTCATGGCCGACAAGGACGGCAAGCGCGATCCTCAGCATCCGCGCCTGCTCGAGTTCACGGCGAAGCGCGCCATGGTCGATCCCGCGTTGCGTCCGCTGCTCGGCCGCCRCCTGCGACTGGATGCGTTGCAGCTGGACGGCGCGACGCTGGAGATTCCCGAAAGCGACGAGCCTTTCGAACTGCCGCGCTGGCCCGAATCCCTGCCGGCGATCCGGCCGCCGTTGGACCTGCAGGCCGACGACGTGCGCATCGACGGTTTGCGGGTGACGCAGGACCGCCAGCCGCTGATCGACATCCGCCGCCTGCGCACCGGCATGGACGCGCGCGCGGGCGCATTGCATGTGGAATCGCTGGACGCCGACACCGACCGCGGGCATTTCCATGTGCACGGCGACTACGCGCCGCGCGACGATTACCGCGTGGACCTCGTCGCCACCGCGGTACTGCCCGCATCGATGGGGAGCACCGCGCCGCGCCTGGGGCTGGTTGCGCGTGGCGATCTTGCGCGCATGGACGTCGGCCTCGCCGGCCGCGCGCCGGCACCCGTGCGGGCGACGCTCACCCTGCACGGAAAGGACCAGCCGCGCTGGCGCCTGCACGCGCAATCCGAGGCGCTGGACCCGGCGCTGCTGACCGAAGGCAAGCCGTCCGGCACGCCGCTGCGCCTGCGCTTCGATGCCGACGGCGTCGGCGGCGAGATGGCCCTGACGGGCGAATTCGCGCAGGGCGATTTCAATGCCACCGTGCTGCCGTCTCGGCTGCGGATCGAGAACGAAGTCCTCGAAGCCAAGCCACTGACCCTGCGCGTGTTCGACGGCACTGCGACCTTGCGCGGCCGCGCCGACTTCAACGATCCGGAAAACGCCACGCTGCGCTTCGCCGTCAACGCGCGCGGCCTGAAGTGGGGTGGGGCGAAGACGACGCCGAAGACACCGGCGCAGGCGGCCAGCGACACGCCACTGGTCGAGGCCGACGCCGACCTCGGCATCGCCGGCACGTTGCAGCATTGGGCCGCGATCGGCCATGCCACGCTCACGCGCGAGGGCGAGCGTGCGCAGGTGCAGTTCGACGGCCGTGGCAACGAGTCGCGCATGACCCTGAAGCAATTGCACGCGCAGATGCCCAGCGGTGCGCTCGACGCGAGCGGCGACGTGGCGTGGACGCCGGCGCTGGGCTGGAACCTCCAAGCCACGCTGGCCGGTTTCGATCCCGGTTACTTCGCGCCGGAGTGGAAGGGGGCGTTGCGCGGCCGCTTCAGCACGCGCGGCGTCACCCGCGGCGATGGCGGCCTCGACATCGCCGTCGATGCGCCGCAGATCGATGGCCGCCTGCGCGGACGGCCGCTGCAGGGCCGCGGCCGCTTCGTGATGCGTGGCGCGGCCACGAAGCGCGCGCAGGATGCCTACGAAGGCGAGGTCGCGCTCACCCTCGGCGGCAGCCACATCGACGCGAAGGGCCGGGTGACGGACACGCTCGACGTCGATGCGAAGTTCCAGCCGCTGCAGTTGAACGACTTGTTGCCCGACGGCGCCGGTACCCTGCGTGGCACATTGCGGCTGACCGGCGCGCGCACTGCGCCGAACGTCGACGCCGACCTCACCGGCAGCGGCCTGAGTTATGCCGGCTACCGCGCCGCAACGGTGAGTGCGCACGGCCGCCTGCCGTGGCGCGGCGGCAGCGGGGCGCTGGCGATCCGCGCAAGCGGGCTCGACGTCGGTACGCCGGTCGAAACATTGACCCTCGATGCGCGCGGCGCGGTGGAGGACCTGCAACTGCAGGGCGAGGCGCGTGGCGAGATCGGCACGCTCGCGTTGAGTGGCAGCGCGGCCAAGCGCGGCAATGCCTGGCAGGGCGCGCTCGCCTCGTTGCAGTTGGCTCCGGTCAAGGGCGCGCAGTGGCGCCTGCAGCAGGCTGCGCAATTCCGTTGGGACGGACGCAGCGGCGCGCTGTCGAATGCATGCCTGGCATCGAGCGGCGGCGGTTCGCTGTGCGCGAACGCCGACTGGCCGCGTCGCGGCCTCGACGTGCGCGGCGAATCGCTGCCACTTACGCTGCTGCTGCCCTACTTGCCCGAACGCAGCGACAAGCGTCCGTGGATCCTGCGCGGCGACATCGCGCTCACCGCCGAAGTGCGTCCGGTCGGCAACGCGTGGCGCGGTAGTGCGCACCTGACCTCGGCCAGCGGCGGCATGAAGTTCAGCGAACGCTCGCGCACCGAGATCGTGCGCTACGGCGGCCTCGATCTCAGCGCGACCTTCGATCCGCAACGCCTCGCTGCTGAACTGCACACCACCTTGAATGACGATGGCCGTTTCGATGCGCGCATCGCCACCGGCTGGGACGCCTATGCGCCGCTCACCGGCGAGGTCGCCCTCAATACCGACGAACTCGTATGGATGGAGCTGTTCTCGCCCGACATCGTCGAGCCGAAAGGGCAGCTCGAGGGCCGCATCACGCTCGCCGGCACGCGCGCGCAACCGTTGCTGGGCGGCAATGCGCGCCTCACCCGTTTCAGCACCGAACTGCCTTCGCTGGCGATCGAGCTGCAGGATGGCGACGTGCGCCTCGACGCCCGGCCGGATGGCAGCGCGCGCATTGCCGGCAGCGTACGTTCCGGCGAGGGCACCCTGCGTATCGATGGCACGCTCGGCTGGCAGGGTGACGACACGCCGCTCGTGCTCGCCCTGCAGGGCGAGAACGTGCTGCTCTCCGATACGCGCGACCTGCACGCGGTTGCCAACCCCGATGTGCAGGTGCGCTACGTGGCGAAGCAGCCGCTGCAGGTCACCGGCACCGTTACCGTGCCGTCGGCGCGACTCGACCTGGAGCGCCTCGACCAGGGCGTCTCCGCATCGCCCGACGTCGTCGTGCTCGATCCGGCCAACCCGGAAGAGAGCGGCGAGGCGCCGCTCGACATGGATCTCACCATTGCGCTCGGTGACGACGTGAAGCTCGCCGGCTTCGGCCTCAACGGCACACTCGGCGGTCGCCTGCGCGTGCGTGCGCGGCCGGGCCGGGAGATGACCGCGAGCGGGCGCCTCGATGTCGAGGGCCGCTACACCGCCTACGGCCAGGAACTGCAGATCACCCGCGGCGCACTGGTGTGGTCGAACGGCCCCGTCGCCGATCCCATCCTCGACATCCGCGCCGAGCGCGAAGTCGGTGAGGTCACCGCCGGCATGGATGTCACCGGTCGTGCGGCCTCGCCGCAGGCGCGGGTATGGACGGATCCGGCCACTTCGCAATCCGAGGCGCTGTCGTACCTCGCGCTGGGCCGCCCGTTGGCGAGCGCGAGTGGCGACGAAAGCCGCCAGCTCAATGCCGCCGGCGCCGCGCTGGCGGCCGGCGGCGGCATGCTCGCCTCGCAGCTGGGCGCGGCGATCGGCCTCGACGACGCCGGGGTGTCGGAAAGCCGCGCGCTGGGCGGCAGCGTGCTCGGCATCGGCAAGTACCTGTCGCCGAAGGTATACGTCGGCTACGGCGTCTCGCTGCTCGGCACCGGCCAGGTGCTCACGTTGAAGTACCTGCTGCGCAAGGGCTTCGACATCGAGATCGAATCGAGCACGGTGGAGAACCGTGCCTCGGTGAACTGGCGCAAGGAGAAATAGCGGGTCCGCGGCGGCGCGCGCGTCCCTAACGCGGGCTTTCCCTCGCGGCATGTATAACCCGTCGCATCGTCGGCCCATCGGCCGCACGGCGGAGGTTGCCATGGCCGAACTCGCTTCCGATGTTCCCGCACGGGCCGAACTGCCCGCGGACCTGGCCGAATGCGATCGCGCGCTGATGTCGATCGGCCCCAAGATCAAGGTACTGAAGGCGATCGACTGGCCGGCCGAGCTGGAGCAGCGCTTCCTCGACAGCTGGCAACGCGGCGCCCCGGAACTTCCGGTGCCACCAGCACCGGCGCAGGCGCTGGGCGACGAGGTGGCGGCGCTCGAGGCGCTGATGCGGCGCATCGACCGCGGCCATCCGATCGGCCACTGGCTGTTCAAGACCGCCTGGAGCTATGCCGTGGCCGCGCGCATGCTCATGCATGCCGGTACGCCGGAGTTCACCCGCTGTTCGACGATGTTGTACGGGCGGCCCGACTTCAAGTACCGCAGCCAAGACGTCACCAACGCCGACAGCGCGCGCGAGATGATCGCGATCACCGACGATCTGGTCGGCGACACCAGGCTGCCGCCGGTGCCATGCGATATTCCCGCGGACGAATTCGCGCAGCGCCTGCGCGAGCGGCTCGGTCCGTTCTTCTCGCACGACCAGGTCGACGTGGTGCTGGACCCGGCGTTGTCCTCCAAGGCCACCGCCGGAAGCAAGCGGATCAGCCTGCGCGCGACCGCGCTGTTCTCCGAACGCGACCTCGAGCAGCTGACCCAGCACGAGGCCTTTATCCACACCCTGACCCTGCTCAATGGCAAGCACCAGCCGAACCTGCGCTCGCTCGGCCTGGGCTCGCCACGCACCACCCGTACGCAGGAGGGCCTCGCCACCTTCGCCGAGATCATCACCGGTGCGATCGACATCGCGCGGTTGCGACGCGTTGCGCTGCGCGTGGTGATGGTGAAGCAGGCGCTCGACGGCGCCGACTTCATCGAGGTGTTCCGTGGTTTTCTCGATGCGGGCCAGAGCGACGTCGAGAGCTATCGCAGCGCCTCGCGCGTGTTCCGCGGCGGCGACGTGCGTGGCGGGATCTGCTTCACCAAGGACGGCGCCTACCTGGAAGGCGTGATGAGCGTCCATTTGTTCATTCGCAAGGTATTGCAGGACGGGCGCGGCGAACTGCTCCGCCTGCTGTTCGCCGGCCGCGTGACCATCGCCGACGTGATCACCCTGGCGCCCTACCGCGACGCCGGGCTGATCGTGCCATCGGTGTACCTGCCGCCGTGGGCGAGGGATCCGCAGCGCGTGCTCTCCATCATGGCGTTCTCCGCCGCCACCCAGCGCCTGCGGCTGGATCGGTTCGAGCTGCAGAACATCGTCGACTTCGAGGACCAGGTGATCGCGGAGTCGGGCGTGGGGGCATGAGCGTGCGCGCACGCCGCGGCTGGCGCAGGTTCAGTGGACCAGCAGTGCCGCCCGCAGACGTGGCTTGCCATCGATGACGTCGGTCCATGCCACCACGGCGCTGCCCGCATGCAGCGCGAGTTGCGGGAAGCCGGTGCCGCGACCGCGGCCCTGCAGCTTCGCGATCTCGATGCGTTGCAGCTGGCGCGACAGGTCGAGGCTGTAGCGCGCGAGTTGCAGCGACTGGCCGTCCGCGTCCTCGCGCAGCCACGTCACCCAGGCGGCGTCGGCATCGAACGCCACATCCACACGTCCCTGCACGGCCTCGCCATGGTCGACGATTACCGGCGCCGCGAAGTGATCGCCATCGTCATGCGAACGCGCCAGCTTCAGCGTCGCCATGTCGCCCGCCGCGGTGTACCAGCCAACGACCACGTCGTTGCCGCGCGCGGCGACGGCCGGGCCATTGACCGGGCACGCGGGCATGGTCCAGTTGTCGGCATGCACCAGGCGCGGCGTGGTCCACGTGCGGCCCTGCAGGCGCGTCACCGCGATGTCGCGGATTTCCTCCGGCGTGCGGTCACGGAACGCCAGCAGCGGCCCGCGCGAGGTCAGGGCGATGTCGGTCTGGCAGCAGTCGCAGGTCATCGCGTCCACGCGCGTTTCGTCGTGGCGTTGCAGTTGCGCGTCGAACAAGGCCGCACGCAGGGTCATTGCACCGTCGTGCTCGTCGTGGGCGGCGTGTTCGTCTTCACCGGCCGATTCGCGGCCATCCAGCCAGGCGATGCCGAGCGTGTCGCGCGCCGCCGGCCACAGCGAGACGAAACCGTGCTCGGCCGGCTTGCCGTCGTCGTTCACCAGCACCGGCGGCGACCACGTGCGCCCACCATCGCCGGAGCGCACCAGGGCCACGTCGTAGGCATACGACGACGTGGCCGACTTCTGCAGCCAGTGCGCCCACAGCGCGCCATCGGCGGTGACGGCGACATGCGGAGTGTCGGCCCAGTTGACGAACCAGTCCGTGCCGGTGGCGATGGTTTGCGGCGCACTCCATTGCGCCTTGTCGAGCGCAGCGAACTTCAGCGCGTGTCCATGTGCCTGCGGCTCCACCCATGACAGCAGCAATCGGCCATCGGGCGTGGCGACGAGGTCGGGTTGCGCGGCAGCGACATCGACCGGCAGCGTCCACGGTTCAACCCGGAAGGGCGGGGGCGTCGTTGGCCGTGCCGTCGCGGGCACCGCCGCACGCTCGCGACTGCATGCGGCGAGCAGGAGCACGGCGATCGATGTCAGCACGGGATGGCATTTCATGCGCGCAGGGTAACGCGCACGGGTAGGCGAAGCGTCACCGCGGGTCGCGTGCTACTTGCCGGTCTAGGCGACGCGTTCGCGGCGCTGCCGGGTCAGATGCACCAGCAACAGGGAAATGGCGGCCGGTGTCATCCCGGGGATGCGCTGTGCCTGCCCCACCGTCTGCGGTTGCACGCGCTGCAGCTTCTGCGTGACCTCGGCCGACAGGCCGCGCACGCCGGCATAGTCGAAATCCGCGGGGATCGTGGTGCTTTCGTGGCGCTGCTGGCGCTCGATTTCCTCGCGCTGGCGGTCGAGGTAGCCCGAATACTTCACCCCGATCTCGACCTGTTCGGCCACGGCGGCATCGGCGACGGCCGGACCGAGCGAGGCGACGGCCATCAGCTTGGCGTAGTCGAGTTCCGGCCGCTTGAGCAGGTCGCGCGCACTGGTTTCTCGGGTGATCTCGATGTCGAGCGTGGCATGGATCTCGCGGCCGAGCGCGTTGTTCGGTGCCGCCCAGATGGCACCCAGGCGCGAATTCTCCATCGCGATCGCCTCGCGCTTGGCATCGAACGTTGCCCAGCGCACGTCATCGACGAGGCCGAGTTCGCGGCCCACCGGCGTCAGGCGCAGATCGGCGTTGTCCTCACGCAGCTGCAGGCGATATTCGGCGCGCGAAGTGAACATGCGGTACGGCTCGGTCGTGCCGTGCGTGATCAGGTCGTCGACCAGCACGCCAAGGTAGGCCTCGTCGCGGCGCGGCGACCAGCCTTCGAATCCGCGCACGAAGCGCGCGGCATTGACGCCCGCGAGCAGGCCCTGAGCCGCCGCTTCCTCGTAACCGGTGGTGCCGTTGATCTGGCCGGCGAAGAACAACCCTCCGATCGCCTTGGTCTCGAGCGTCGTCTTCAAGCCGCGCGGATCGAAGAAGTCGTATTCGATCGCATAGCCGGCACGGGTGATGTGCGCGCGCTCGAAGCCGCGGATCGAACGCACCAGGTCGAGCTGCACGTCGAACGGCAGCGAGGTGGAAATGCCGTTGGGATAGATCTCGGCGACGGTGAGGCCTTCGGGCTCGACGAAGATCTGGTGGCTGGCCTTCTCGGCGAAGCGCACCACCTTGTCCTCGATCGACGGGCAGTAGCGCGGGCCGATGCCTTCGATCTGGCCGGTGTACAGCGGCGAACGGTCGAGCGCGCCGCGGATGATCTCGTGCGTGCGCTCGCTGGTATGGGTGATCCAGCACGAGACCTGCGGCGGATGGTCGGCGTGCGAGCCGAGGAAGGACATGACCGGGCGCGGATCGTCGCCGGGCTGCTCCTCCATCACCGAATAGTCGAGTGTGCGGCCGTCGATGCGCGGCGGCGTGCCGGTCTTGAGCCGGTCGACCACGAACGGACCCTCGCGCAGCTTGTGCGCGAGCGCGACCGCAGGCGGATCGCCGGCGCGGCCGGCGGCGTAGGTGGTCTGGCCGACGTGGACCTTGCCGGCGAGGAAGGTGCCGGCGGTGAGCACGACCGCGGGCGCTTCGAACGTGAGTCCGGTCTGGGTGACGACGCCGGTGACCTTGCCCCCGGCGAAGACGATGTCGTCGACCGCGGACTGGAACAGGGTCAGGTTCGGCTGGTTCTCGACCGCGTGGCGGATGAAGGCGCGGTACAGCGAGCGGTCCGCCTGGCAGCGCGTCGCGCGCACCGCCGGGCCCTTGCTGGCGTTGAGCCGGCGCCACTGGATGCCGGCCGCATCGGCGGCGCGCGCCATGATGCCGCCGAGCGCGTCGATCTCCTTGACCAGGTGGCCCTTGCCGATCCCGCCGATGGCCGGGTTGCAGCTCATCGCGCCCACGGTTTCCACCGAATGCGTGAGCAGCAGCGTGCGCGCACCCGCGCGCGCCGAGGCGAGGGCAGCTTCGGTGCCGGCATGGCCGCCGCCGACCACGATCACGTCGTATTGGTAGAAGGACTGGGACAAGGCAGGTCGACCCGGGTGGGAGCGGAATTTTACTAGAGTAATCAGGTGCTTGCTGGGTGCTTGCTGGTGCCGATCGCGTCCTGGCGCGGATCGCCCGAAGTTGGCACGCATCCTGCGTTATATCCCTGCACCTCAGCGGGGCAGGCGCTAAGCGCCGGCTGGATTTGGAACAGGGGCTGGCCAAGCGCTCGCGGGGGAAGCAGGGGTCGAATGTCGGGGGACGTTCGACCCCTTTTTTATGCCCGCGCCCCGGTTTTGTGACAGCGGTCACAGTGGCCCGGAGACCACGGTCAGGTTTCGCGTGCCAGACAGGCGGGAGCGGGGGCGGCGCTCGGGCCGCGGCGGCATCCGCAAGAAAGGGAGCCGGCGTCCAACGAAGGCGGAACAGGGGGGATCCGGGATTCTTCGTCGGACGCCGACATCGGCGCTTGCCACCTTTCACTGTGCCTGCAGCGTCTAAATGCGACGCAACCGGTCAGTGGTTGCAGCTTGCCGTCACTGCTGGGGCAACGCAAGCCTCCTGCGGCGCGGTTTTGTGACGCGATGCCTGCCTGCGCGAAGTCGGCTCAGGGCTCCTGCGTCGTGCCCGACTCGTGCCGCCGGCTCTCCTGCGCGCGCTTGATCACCTGCTGCATCCGTGACCCATTGCCGCTGCTTTCATGGCGCGGGGTCACTGTCTGGGTCGGCTGCTGCGGCTGCGGTCGTTGCTGGATCGTGCCCTGGGTCTGCAGTGCGGAGCCTGCGACTTCACCGAAGCGCCGGTGGCGGTTGAAGTCGCGCCACGGCGGCGGGTTGTTGTCGTCGTGGCCGTGGCCGTCCCCTGGCTGCGGTCCGGTCACCGGCGGCGGGTTCTGGTGGTGGTTGTGGCCGTGGCCGTGGTTGTGGTGCTGGTAGTAATCGGGGCGGTACGGATAGTTGTAGTAGCGGTACGGTGAATACCCGTAGCCATATGGATAGCTGTAGCCATAGGGATGGCCGTAGCCATACGGGTAGCCGTAGCCATAGGGATAGCTGTAGCCGTAGGGGTAGCCGTAACCCTGCGGATAGCCGTAGCCATAGCGGTACTGGACGCTGGGCTGGCCGTAGTAATAACCGTCGCCGTAGCCATAGCCAGCGCTCACGCAGCCGCCGAGCAGGCCCACGAGCGCGGCCGGAAGAAGAAGTTTGCGGATCATGTCGGAACCCCCCGGGGTGTGCCGTCAGCTTCCGGCCGGCGCTTTGAACTCGCGCTTAACTCAAACGGCCTGCGCGCCACGTCGACCCATCCGGGGGGCGGCCACGCTAGCATCTGCACGATGAGCATTGCCCCCCACCCCAGCACTTCCGTGCCGAGCTTGCCTGGCTTCGACGACGTCCTGGCCGCGGCCGCACGCATCGCGCCGCACGTGCACCACACGCCGGTGCTGCGGTCGCGTTCGCTGGACGAGCTGGCGGGCTGCGAGCTGCACTTCAAGGCCGAGCACCTGCAGCGCGCGGGCGCGTTCAAGTTCCGGGGGGCATGCAATGCGGTGTGGTCGTTGCGGGAGGACATCGCCGCGCGGGGTGTGGTGACGCATTCCTCCGGCAACCACGGCGCCGCGCTCGCGCTCGCCGCGCGCACCCGTGGCATCCCCTGCCACGTTGTGGTGCCGGAAAACGCGGTGGCCGCCAAGGTCGCCGCGATCCGGGCCTACGGCGCGACGCTGCACTACTGCGCCCCGACCATCGCCGCGCGTGAGGCGGCCTGCGCTGCCGTGCAGGCCGACACCGGGGCGGAACTCGTGCATCCCTATGCCGACCCGCGCGTGATCGCGGGCCAGGGCACGGCGGCGCTGGAGTTGCTCGGCCACAACGGCGGTTTCGATGCCCTGGTCACGCCGCTGGGCGGAGGCGGCCTGCTGAGTGGCACCGCAATCACCACGGCGGCGGTGTCGCGGACGACGCGCGTGTTCGGCGCCGAGCCCACGGGTGCGGCCGACGCCTTCCAGTCCCTGCAGCGCGGCGAACGCGTCACCGAGCTGGTGCCCGATACGATCTGCGACGGCCTGCGCGGCCTGCTGGGTGCTCCGAATTTCGCTCTGCTGCGCCAGCATCGCGTCGAGGTGCTGCTTGCCGACGACGCCGCGACGCTGGGCGCGCTGCGGTTGTTCTGGCAGCGCACCAAGCAGCTGATCGAACCCTCGTCCGCGGTCGCGCTCGCGGCCGTGCTGGCGCACCGCGAACACTTCGCCGGGCGCCGCGTCGGCGTGATCCTGTCGGGCGGCAACATCGATCTGGAAGCCCTGGCGGGGATGCTCGCGCGCGACTGACGTTGCGGCATTCCCGCTGTTGTGTGCAGCATGTAACGAAGTGTTCGTACCGTCCTGCGTTTCTCCGCCCTTCGTCGCGAGTCCGCATGCCCCGATCCCTGCGTTCGCTGCTGCCCCGGCCTGGTGTGCTCTGGATCGCCGTGCTGGCGATCGTGCTTGCGCTCGGATTCCTCGGCTCGCGCGGAATATGGGATCCCGATGAAGGCCGCTACACCAACGTCGCGCTGAACATGCTCGACAGCGGCGACTGGTTGAATCCGCGCCGCAACGACGAGGTCGGCCACTGGACCAAGCCGCCGCTCACCTACTGGGCGATCGCTGCAAGCGTCGCCACGCTTGGACAGACCCCGTTTGCCGCGCGCTTGCCGTCGGCGCTCTCCTATCTGCTGTGCGTGTGGCTGGCCTGGCGCATTGCCCGCAGGCTCGCGCCGGGCACTGAGGCCACTGCAGCCGTGGCCTACGCGACGATGCCCTTCACCGTCGGCGCCGCGCAGATGATCACTACCGACTACGTCCTGTCGGCGTGTACCGGCGTAGCGATGTGGGCCTTCGTCGAGGCGCGGCTGGGAGACGGCGCGTATCCGCGGCGCTGGATGGCCCTGATGTGGGTTGCGTTCGCGCTGGCCTTCCTCACCAAGGGGCCGCCGGCGCTGGTCCATCTGCTCGCCGCCCTCGCCTTCGATCGGCTGATGCCCGATCACGGCCGCAGCCGGGTGTTCCAGCTGTCCGGATTGCTGCTGTTCGCCCTGCTGGCGCTGCCCTGGTACGCCGCGGTGATGGTCAATCATCCCGGGCTGTTCCGCTATTTCATCGGCGACGAAGTGGTCAATCGCGTCACCACCAATGAATTCGGCCGGCACGGCGAATGGTATGGCTGGCTGGCCATCTACGGCCCGACGCTGCTGGTGGGCACGCTGCCATGGACGCCGACGTTGTGGCGGTGGCTGCGCGCGTTGCCGGCGCAGGTGCGGGGATGGCGCGACGGGCCAGGGCGCGAGCGTGATGCAGCCGGATTGATGCTGCTGGCTTGGCTGCTGTTGCCGTTGCTGGTGTTCTGCCTCGCGCGCTCGCGCCTGCCGCTGTACATCCTGCCGCTGTTCCTGCCACTGGCGGTCATCGTGGCCAGGCAGCGCGGCGTAGAGCGGCGTGCGTTGTCATGGCGGCCCCTGCTCGCATGGGCGGTAGTCCTGCTGGCCCTGAAGTTCGCGGCGTCGTTGTGGCCGACGCACAAGGACGCCTCTGCGTGGGCCCGCGCGATCAATGAGCGCACGGGCGGGCGCGTGACCGAGCTGATGTTCGTCGAGGACATGGCCCGATACGGCCTGCACCTGCACCTGGATGCCGAGGTCGAAAAGATCTCGCTGGAACCGACGCAGCAGTCGGCCTTCAATCCCGAGTACGACGAGACGCTCGCGCAGGAGCTGGCCGAGCACGAGCCAGGCGGCGCGGTGTGGATCTGCAAGCAGGAGCTGTGGCCGCAACTGCAGCAACGCATCGCCGCGCAGGGCTATCGCACCACGGTGCTGGGTGCGCCGTACCAGGGCCGGGTGATCTTCCGCGTGATACGGGAATAGGCGGGACGGTCAGGCGCCGCGATCGCTGCGCAGTTCCTGCATCGCATGCTTGTCGCCCGCTGCCGCCCGCGCCGCGACCACGCTGAAGGCGACGATGCCGGCACCGACGAGGATCGCGCCCCACAGCGTGATTCCGCGCGGCCACGCTTCGCCCAGCCAGGACACGCCGATCAGGGTGGCGAACAGGATTTCCGCCGCCTGCATCGCTTCGGCCGCCGCCAGCGCGCTGGGGTCGTTGCGCACCATGCCGGTCGCCTGGAAGAACAGCACGGTGGCGATCACGCCCGCACCCAGCGCGACGCCGGCGGCGAGCAGCACCTGGCCGGGCGGTGGCGTGCCTTCGGTCGCGAATGCATACGCCGTCACCGCCCACCACATCGGTTGGCTCGCCAGGGTCATGCCGAATACGCGCTGGGTCGCATTGAGTTCGGTGCCCGTGCGCTCCAGGTGCAACAGCAGGCCGCGGTTGCCGAGCGGATAGGCGAATGCACTCACCGCCACCGCGAGCAGGGCGAGCCAGGCCTTGCGATCGAGGTGTCCGCTACCGTAACCCTCCTGCATCAGCAGCACACCGGCGATGACCACCAGACCCGCCGCGAAGGCGGGCACGGGAATGCGCGCACGCGCGTCGTCGTAGAGGAACGGCGCGCACAGCATCCCGGCGATCACGGTGAGCTGGAAGGTGCCGGCCACCAGCCAGGACGGCCCGCTGTTCGCGGCGAAACTGAGCAGCAGGTAGAACAGCACGAAGCCGACCCCGCTCCACAGCAGCCACGGCCCCGGATGCGCGCGGATCGCCCGCCAGACCGGCTTCACGCCGCCCTGCCACGGCATCACCGCCAGCATGATGGGCAGGGTGATCAGGTAGCGCAGCGCCGCGGTCCAGATCCAGTGCCCGCCCGCGTTGGCCGCGGCCCGGTTGAGCAGGTAGGTGCAGGTGAAGAACAGCGCCGACAACAGCGCGATGCCGACCGCCGCAAGCGCGACGCCGCGGGCGGAGCGGTTCACCCGCGCCTCCGGATCGGGATCTTCGCCACCGGCACCGCGACTTCATCGATGCCGCCGAGGCGGATCGGGGTGCCCGGCTGCGGACCCCAGGCATGCGCGGTGATCACTTCCCACGTCGCCGGCAATTTGCCGTCGCGGCGCAGCGGCTCGTAGCCCTGCGCCGCGCGGGCGAAGCGTTCGCGCCCGGTGAGGCTGCGGCGGCGCGTGCTCAGCGCATTGGTTGCGCCGAGCGTGCGCAGTTCGCGCATCAGGTCGCCGAGGGTGGAGTGCTGCAGGCGGAACTCGTCGCGGTCCAGCACTGGATCCTTGAAACCGGCCGCGATCAGCGCATCGCCGAACTGCGCGATCGACGCGAACGGACTCACGTGCGGTGCGCTGTCGGCGTGGCCGAAGGCTTCGCGAAGTTCCCACAGCGTGTCGGGTCCGAACGTCGACAGCACCATCAGGCCATCCGGCTTCAACACGCGGCGGAAGCCGGCGAACACGGCGGGCAGGTCTTCGACCCATTGCAGGCACAGGTTGGAGAACAGCACGTCGACGCAGCCGTCGGCCAGCGGCAGCGCGCGCGCATCGGCGCACAGCGCTTGCGGACGCTGCTTGAACGGGCGCCAGCCGCCGGCGTTGTGCCGGGTCTCGCGCAGCATCGGCAGGGCCAGGTCGAGCGCGAGCACCTGCGCCTTGGGCCAGCGTTGTTGCATCTGCGCCGTCGCATGGCCCGGGCCGCAGCCGACGTCGAGCACCACCTGCGGCGTGCGCGCCTTGCCGCCGGGAGTCTCGCGCTGGGCACGCTCGTCGAAGTAGTCGAGCGATTCCAGCAGGCGCGCGCCCACTTCACGCTGCAGGCTGGCGGCGTCGTCGTAGTGGTGCGCGGCACGCGAGAAGGCGCGGCGGACCTGGCGGTGGTCGAACAGTTCGCTCATGCGGTGCGGCTATTGTGGGGGGCGTTGGGGGAAGACGCTTTGCCGGTCGCGCCGGGCTAGGGCAGTTGCTGCATGAAGCGGTCGATCTCGTGCGCGACTTCGTCGGCCGCGCCGAGGAACGGCGCATGGCCGGCATTGGCGATCACCGCGCTGCGTGCGTTCGGCGCCAGCAGTGCGGCCGCCGGCATCGCGCCCGCGGGCACCAGGCGGTCCCGGCGGCCGGACAGCCACAGGCTGGGCACGCGCAGCATCGCCAGCTCGTCGCGCAGGTCGAGGCGATCCAGCAGCTGCAGGCCTTCCAGCAGTGTGCGCGCCGCGGGTTCGCCGCGTTCGAAGGCCTGCGCGCGCAGGCTGCGCAACTCCTCCTGCGCATGCGCGGAGCCGAGCGCTTCCAGGGCGAGGAAACCTTCCAGCGTCCCGCGGAAATCCTTTGCCAACGCTTCGCCGAAGTCGCGGAACAACTGCGAGCCGACGCCGTGCTTCCAGTCCTCTCCGACGACGAAGCGCGGCGACGAGGCAACCATGATCAGGCCGCGCACCGCATGCGGATGGTCGAGCGCGGCGCGCAGCGCGAACTGGCCGCCCAGCGACCAGCCCAGCCACGCGGCATCGGGCACGCGCGCCACCAGTTCGGCGGCCAGGCTTTCGGGCACCAGTGGCGTGGCGTCATCGCGGGCGTAGCCGTGGCCGGGCAGGTCGATGAGATGCAGCGTGTAGCGGTCGCCCAGCCGCTCGGCCAGCGGCGCGAACAGGCCGCCGTGCATCGCCCAGCCATGAATGAGTGCAAGCGCGGGACCATTGCCGCGCGTTTCGACGTACATCGTCAGTCCTCAGAGCTGCGCCGGGCGCAGCTTCCTGGTGGCGCAGGCGCTCAACGCAGCATTTCGGCGACGCGCGCCTCGGCCTCGGCCTTGTCGCGCGCGCGTCCCAGCGCATCCACCAGCCCGTCGACATCGGCGTGCGTATGCAGCGCCGACAGGGTGACGCGCAGGCGGGCACGGCCCTCGGGCACGGTCGGCGGCCGGATGGCCGCGACCCAGTAGCCGCGTTGCTCGAGCGTCGCCGACATCGACAACGCGCGCGTATCGCTGCCGCACATCACAGGCTGGATCGGCGTTTCCGACGGCAGCAGCACCAGGCCAGCCCGGTCCCCACGTTCGCGGAAATGCGCGATCAGGTCGTAGAGCTTGCCGCGGCGCCAGTCCTCGCTGCGTGCCAGCTTCACCGCGGCCAGCGTCGCGGCGGCCTGCGCCGGCGGCAATGCCGTGGTGTAGATGTAGGGACGCGCGGTCTGCGCGAGGTGCTCGATCAGGTCGGCGTCACCGACCACCGCCGCGCCGTAGCCGCCGAGTGCCTTGCCCAGCGTGACCAGCTGCAGCGGCACCTGTTCGGTGGTGAGCTGCGCTTCGGCGACGCTGCCGCGGCCGTCGGGACCGACCACGCCGACGCCGTGCGCATCGTCGACGTACATCAGCGCCTTCTGCACGCGCGCCGCCAGCGCGAGTTCACGCAGCGGCGCGATGTCGCCATCCATGCTGAAGACGCCATCGGTGGCGAGCATCGCAACGCCGTCGGTGGATTCGCGCATCAGGCGCAGTGCGCCGCTGGCGTCGCCGTGCGGATAGCGGCGCAACTTGCAGCCGGACAGGCGGGCCGCGTCGATGAGGCTGGCGTGGTTGAGGCGGTCCTGCACGCAGATGTCGCCGTCGCCAAGCAGCGCCTGCATCACCGCGAGGTTGGCCATGAAGCCGCTGCCGAACAGCAGCGCGCGCGGCGCGCCGAGCCAGTCTGCGAGTTCCTTCTCCAGCGCCACGTGCATCGCATGGTGGCCGCAGACGAGGTGCGAGGCGACGCCGCCGGCGCCCTCGCGCGAAGCCGCATCCTGCAGTGCATTGATCACGGCGAAATGCTGCGACAGGCCGAGGTAGTCGTTGCTGCAGAAATTCAGCAGCTTGCGGGGCGTGCCGTTCGAGTCCAGGACTTCCACGCGCGCACCGTCGCGGTGCGTGGCCGTGCGTAGCACGCGCACGCGCGACGCGGCGACGCGCTCGGCACGTGCCGTCGCAATGCGATCACGCCATGACGCACGCGCCATCTCAGACCACCGCGCAGGAAATTTTGTCGCGGGCAGCGACGCCCGTGGTTTCGAGAATATCGGCGTGCACGGTCTCCCCCTGTTCAATGACCGGCATGGGCATGAGGCCCAGACGGTTGAACAATGCCATATCGCGCTCGGTGTCGGGGTTGCCGGTCGTCAGCAATTTCTCGCCGTAGAAGATGGAGTTCGCGCCGGCGAGGAAGCACAACGCCTGCAATTCATCGGACATCGTTTCGCGGCCCGCGGACAGACGCACCATCGACTTCGGCATGAGGATGCGCGCAATTGCGATGGTGCGCACAAATTCGAAGGGGTCGAGCTGCGCGGTGCCGGCCAACGGCGTGCCTTCGACCTGCACCAGGCGATTGATCGGCACCGAGTCCGGATGCGCCGGCAGGTTGGCCAGCGTCTGCAGCAGGCCGGCGCGCTGTTCACGCTGCTCGCCCATGCCGACGATGCCGCCGCAGCAGGTCTTCATGCCGACGTCGCGCACGTGGCCCAGCGTGTCGAGGCGGTCCTGGTATTCGCGGGTGTGGATGACCTCGCCGTAGAACTCGGGCGCGGTGTCGAGGTTGTGGTTGTAGTAGTCGAGGCCGGCGTCCTTGAGCGCGCGCGCCTGTTCACCCGACAGCATGCCCAGCGTCGCGCAGGTCTCCAGGCCGAGCGCTTTCACCTCGGCGATCATGGCGGCGACCTTGGGGATGTCGCGGTCCTTCGGCGAACGCCATGCCGCGCCCATGCAGAAGCGGCTGGCGCCGGCGGCCTTGGCCTGCTTCGCCTTCTCCACCACCGCTTCGGTCGCCATCAGCTTCGTCGCGTCCACCCCGGTGTGGTAGCGCGCGGCCTGCGGGCAATAGCCGCAGTCCTCCGGGCAACCGCCGGTCTTGATCGAGAGCAGGGTGCTGACCTGCACCTGGGCCGGATCGAAATGGGTGCGGTGGACCGTGCCGGCACGGTGCAGCAGCTCCGGGAAGGGCAGGTCGAAGAGGGCGCGGACTTCTTCGCGGCTCCAGTCGTGGCGGAGCGGGGAAGCGGGGGAGTCACTGACGGCAGGCATGGGAGTTTTCCGACAGACGTGGGCAGACCGGGCGGGCAGTCTGGAAACCATGGCCAGCGCTGTCAACCAAATAGGGGTGCATCGGGTTGACGGCGACCCACATCCCACCAGTGAGCCCGGCTGCGAGCCCGCCTCGCTGCGCCGGCGCCTGGGACATTGGCTCCGGGTCGATGCCGCCCACCTGCTCTGGCCCAGTCGCTGCCTGTCCTGCGACGCCCCCGGTCTCGACGGCCTGGACCTGTGCGCTGCCTGCGTCGCGGCCCTGCCCTGGAACCGCCGGGCCTGTCCGCGCTGTGCCCTGCCCCTGCCGGCTCCGGACGTCTGTGGCGGGTGCCTGCACGACGCGGCCGTCCTGGCCCGGCGCGGCCGGGTTCCGGTGCTGGATGGCGTCCATGCCAGCTTCGTGTATGCCGCCCCGCTCGACCGGCTGCTGCCACGCTTCAAGTTCCATGGCGACCTGCCTGCCGGGGCGCTGCTGTCGCAACTGCTAGCGGAAACGGCCGCCACCCGGCCGCGACCGGACGCGCTGGTGCCGCTGCCCCTTCACCGGGCCCGACTGCGCCGGCGCGGTTACGACCAGGCGCTCGAACTTGCACGTCCGCTCGCCCGCGCGCTGGACCTGCCCTTGTGCGGCGACCTGCTCCTGCGCGTGCGGGCCACCGCACCGCAGTCGGAGCTCAGCGCCGGCGCGCGGCGACGCAATGTGCAGGGGGCGTTTGCGGTCCGCACCGGCAGGCCGTTGCCCGCGCACGTGGTGCTGGTCGACGACGTGATGACCACGGGTGCGACGCTGCGCGCTGCGGCCACGGCGCTCAAGCGTGCAGGTGTGCAGTGCGTGGAGGCCTGGGTCTGCGCGCGCGTGCCGTGATGGCCGGGGCGCCTGATGTTCGCGCTCCACTTCCTGCGCGTGCGCTGCACCGGCGTAGCCAACGACAGCATCAAGTGCGGAAGAAGTCGGCGCATGCCGCAAAAAAAACCGGCGGCAGCCTCCCCCAAGGCTGCCGCCGGTCCCCCTTTCGGGGCTCTTGCTTCAGAACTCCTGCGAGAAGCGCACGCCGAAGGTGCGCGGCTGGTTGGTGACGGTATAGACCTGGCCGTTGGGATATTCCGGTACGACGCCGGCTGCACCGCAGACGGTCTCGGCGCAGTTCGTGAACCGGTTGATCTGGGCGCGTTCGTCGAACACGTTGTTGACGTACACGCTCAGCGACCAGCTGTTCTTGCTGATGCCGGCGGAAAGGTCCGCCGTGGTGTAGGCAGGAAGGTCACCGAGGATGCCGCGCTCGAGCAGGCGCAGGTCCGACTTGCGATCACCGACATGGACCACGGCTCCCTGCACGAAGGAGTCGAAGCTGCCGATGTTGAAGTTGTAGCGCGCGATCAGGTTGCCCTTGAACTTCGGCGTGACCGGCAGTTGTGTGCCGTCCGGCGCTTCAGGATCCGGGCAGTCGGTAACCGGATTGCCATTGTCATCGGTGAAGCCGCAATAGTTCTCCGTCAGCTTGGCGTCGTAGAACGCTGCGCCCGCACCCAGTTGCAGGTTGTAGGTGGCCGCCCAGTTCACGTCCATTTCCAGGCCGTCGATGCTGGCCTGGTTGGCGTTCTTGATCTCCGTGAGGCCGTTGGCACCGAGGATGCTGAACTGGAAGTCCTTCCACTCCTGATGGAACAACGAGCCATTGAAGGTCAGGCGGTTTTCGCCCCAGCTGGTTTTCCAGCCCACCTCATAGTTGGTGAGGTAATCGGACAGATACGGCGGCAGGGTGCCGCGGCGGTTGATGCCACCGGGCCGGTAGCCCTCGGACCAGGTGCCATAGATCATCTTGGTGGGCGTGATCTGCCAGGTCAGGTTCGCCTTGCCAAGATTGCCGCTTTCCTTGACCTCCTTGTCGAACACCTCGCAGGGCGCGCCATTGAATGACGGCCAGTTCGCGGGGTCGGGCCCGAACTGGGCGACGCACACGGCTTCGCCATAGCTCGAGTTCGGAGACCAGCCCGCACTGAAGCCGAAGAAGCCCTTCAGGCTGTTGTCCGAACGGAAATAGCGCCCGCCGATCGTGCCGATGAGCGTGTCGGGAATGAAGTCGTACGACACCTCGCCGAAGATGGCTTCGTCGTGGTCTTCGCGCTCCTGCTTGGTGAGCCAGATGGTGTTGGGCCAGCCATGGATGGAAAACGCATCAGCGAAACCGTCGATCTTGTAGCGCTGCTGGATGTCGTGCTTCTGCGTTTCCCAGAACAGCCCGGCGGTGA
This sequence comes from Lysobacter sp. P5_B9, assembly GCF_054049835.1. NCBI lineage: Bacteria > Pseudomonadati > Pseudomonadota > Gammaproteobacteria > Lysobacterales > Lysobacteraceae > Lysobacter > Lysobacter sp. P5_B9. Next base: position 69,714 of record NZ_JBFULP010000004.1, on the reverse strand, counting down.
GGCGCAAGCGGTCCTCGCTGGGAGAGCTCAGGCGCAGTTCGTGGCTGTCCTTCTTGTACCGGTCCTTGCCCTGGATGTACTGCGACGGGTTGATGAAGTCGCCGTTGTCGTTGTAGGCGCTGTAGGAATACAGCGTGTCGTACCAGAAGCCGTAGTCGTTGTAGTCGGAGTCGACATCGTCGTTGCGCTTGAGGTGGGCGTAGGCGTAGGTGAGATCGAAATTGCCGATCTTGCCCTGCACGGTGAGCGCGGCCTGCCACCAGTTGTCTTCCGAGCGCTCCTTGTAGAAGTGGGTCAGGGCGAGATCGCCGACTTCCTCGTCGAAGGCGAAGTTGCCGTTGGCAACCGCGTTCTGCCCCATGAGCGTCGGCGTGATGGACCAGTTCTCGTTGAGGTCCACCTTCAATGCCAGGCGCGCACCGGTGGTGTCGACGTCGTTGTAATCGTCTTCGGCCCGGCCGGTGCAGACGAGTTGGGCCGTGGAGGTGCACTTGCGATTGGTCAGCACGCCGCCCCAACTGGCCGGGACGTCGTCGCTGGGATCGGCCGGGGTGCCGCCGTCATCGATGCGGATCGGGAACTGGCGGTCGCCCGGCTTGTTGTCGATGTAGCCGGCGTCGTGCTGGTTCCAACCGACGAGGCGAATCGCTGCCGTGTCCGTCAAGGGGATGTTGACGAAGCCCTCTTCCACGTGGCCGATGCCACCATGGCTGACGCTGTTGAGTTCAAGCGCGTAACCGGCGGCGAATCCGCTCGGATCGGGCTTGTTGGTGATGACGCGCAGCGCACCGGCCTGGGCGCTGGCGCCGTACAGCGTGCCCTGCGGACCGGAAAGGGCTTCCACGCGGGCCACGTCATAGATGTGGAGGTCCAGCGGGCCCTGGATGGTGGTGACCGGCTGCTCGTCCAGGTAGACGCCCACGCTCGGCAGGGAGCCGGAATGGTTGCCGTCGCCGCCGCTGGCCACGCCGCGCATGTAGATCTGGGCGAAGCCGGGGCCGAATGTCTGGTAGGACACGCTGGGAAGGAATTTGACGTAGTCGTCGAAGTCCGTGACGTTGAGTTCGTCCAACTTCTCCTCGCCCAGGACCTCCAGGCTGATCGGCACCTTCTGCAGGTTCTCGGTGCGCTTCTGCGCGGTAACGGTGACGGCCTCCAGCGTCGCGGTCCTCTGCGGGGCTGGCGCAGCCGGTGCCGGAGTCGCCTGCGCCTGCGGCGCCTGCGCGTCCTGCGGAGCAGCCGCCTCCTGCGCGTAGGCCGCCGTGCTGACGGCGAAGCAGATCGCCGCGGCCAGCGGCAGCCTGCTCAATGCGCGGCGACTGCCGGATGTCTTGCCTGATCTTCTGGAACGATGCATCGGTCTCCCTCTCCCCTCGGTTGTGAATTTCACACTCGGTTGCGGATTCAATCGGAATGGACTGCAGCAAACTCCGGTACTGCCGGATACGAATCGAGCACCGGTCCGAGCGCGTCTTTCAGCGGACCGAGCCAATGTTCGAAATGGCGCCAGTGGTCGACGCCCTCCTTGTAGATCGGTTTGCGGACCTGTTCGGAACTGGCGGTCCGCACCGGGCGATCGTTCTCGAAGAAGCGCAGGCACTGCTCCTCGAATGCAAGCCCGCAATAGTCGAGCAGGCGCCGTACCTCGCCCTCGGTGTCGGTGACCATCTGCTCGTAGATGACGCGATGGATGCGGCCGGGAAGCACGGCGTCGAAGTGCGCCATCAGTTCCACGTAGTCGCGGTAGTAGCGGCCGATTTCCCCGAGGTCGTAGCTGAAGGCCTGCCCGCGCGCGAAATGCTGCTTGAAGCCGGAGAAGCAGCAGGCCAGCGGATGTCGGCGCGCATCGATGATCTTCGCGTTGGGCAGGATCAGCTGGATCAGTCCGACGTGCATGAAGTTGTTCGGCATCTTGTCGATGAACAACGGCGCGCCGGTCTTGCGCTGGATGCGCGTATTGGCGAGGTATTGCTCGCCGAGTGCGCGCAACTGGCCGGCATCGAGCGCCGCCAGTGCCTCGTGGTAGGGCATCGTGCCCGCGCCCTCCTCCTGCGTCGCGCGTGCGCGCAGGCTGCGGGTGATCGAGATGATCTCCGGCAGTTCCATCGTGCCTTCGACCTCGCTGTGGCTCGACAGGATCTGCTCCAGCAGGGTCGAGCCCGAGCGTGGCAGCCCGACGATGAAGATCGGGTCGCGCGCGCTGTCGCCGCCGCCCTCGCGCTGCGCGAAGAAGTCGCGGCTGTAGAGGTGCCTGATGTGGCGCACGCGCGCCGAGGTGGTCTCCGCGTCGTAGCGCAGCTGCGTCCGGCGGATCGCGTTGCCCGCGGCATAGTGGCGGAAGGACGCTTCGTACTCGGCCGCGTCTTCCCTGGCCTTGCCCAAGGCGAATTCCAGGTGCAGCCGATGCTCGTCCGCCAGTTCCGGTCGCGCCAGTTGCCGCTCCATCGCGGTCACGTCGTCGGCGGTGAAACGGAATGTCTTGAGGTTCGCGAGGCTCCACCACACTTCGCCCAGCGCGGGATCCATCGCCAGGCTTTGCCGGTACGCGGCGATGGCGCGATCGGTGTGCCCGGCCGTCTTGAGGGCATGGCCGAAGCTCATCCAGACTTTCGGGTTGCGCGGGTAGCGCTTCAGCAGGTCGTCGTAGAGGTCGATGGCCTGGGCGTAATCACCGATGCGGCACAGCACCACCGCCTTCAGGTTGTGGCAACCGGGATTGCCTGCATCGTCGCGCAGCAGGCGCTCGATCTCGACCAGCGCCTGCTCGGGCTTGTTGGCCCGATACAGGATCAGCGCGTAGTTCTGCCGCGCCGCGTGGAAGCCGGGCGCGAGCTCGAGGCAGCGCACCAGCAGTTTCTCGGCCTCGTCGTTGCGCCCCAGTCGCGCGGCGAGCTCGGCGAACATGCGGATCGCGGCGACGTCGGTCGGCGCCTTCTTCAGGTGCTCGCGCAGCAGCAGCTCGGCTTCGGGAATGCGGTTGTCGGCCAGCGCCGCGGCCGCCTCCAGCAGGGCCGGGTCGCGGGTCGAATAGCGGACGTGGTGGGTGTAGGCGGCGTCCGCGCCGGCGTTGTCGCCGGTGGCGGTGAGGTGGTCGCCGAGCGCGAGCCACGCGGCGGGCAGGTCGGGTTTCAGGGCGACGGCGCGGCGCAGCGCAGCGAGCGCTTCATCGCCGCGGCCCAGGCGCCCGAATGCAATGCCCAGTTCGAGCTGGGTGCGGGCCGAATTCGGCTGCGCCGCGGCCAGCGGTTGCAGGACCGAGAGCGCGCCCGCGGCATCGCCGCGCGCATTGTGCGCGGCACCCAGCAGCAGGGTCGCCATCGGGTGGTTGCCGACGACGCGCAGGATCTCGGTGGCCTGCGCGGCGGCGAGGGCGGGATCGGTTTCGAGCAGGCGGCTGGCGTGAGCGAGGGCGGTTTCAAGCGAGGCGGTCGCCTCGGTCACGGAAGTCATGCGTCTGTATTCCCGGTAGTCAGTGCTGCGGCGCGTGGTGCAAGCCGGAGGTTCCCGGCCCGACTATGCCGAATGTGGCGGCAGGTTCACAGGCCATGGTCGGCTCGACGGTCGCGGCGGTGCTCATGACGCCTCCAGTGCGAGGGCCACGCCCTGGCCGACACCGACGCACATCGCCACCAGTGCGTGTCGATGACCGTGCTGCAATTCCCGCATCGCGGTCAGGGCCAGGCGGGCACCACTGGCGCCGAGCGGATGCCCCAGCGCGATCGCGCCGCCGTTCGGATTCACCCGCGGCTCGTCGTCGGCGAGGCCGAGGCTGCGCGTCACCGCCAGCACCTGCGCGGCGAACGCCTCGTTGATTTCGATCGTGCCGAAGTCCGCCAGGCGCAGGCCGGTGCGCGCGAGCAGGCGCTGGATCGCCGGCACCGGTCCGATCCCCATCGTCCGCGGCGGCACGCCCGCCGCCGCCATGCCGAGCACGCGGGCCACCGGCACCAGGCCCCAGCGCGCGACCGCGTCGGCCGAGGCAAGCAACAGCGCGCAGGCGCCATCGTTGAGGCCCGAAGCATTGCCCGCGGTGATGGTGGTGCCGGCACCGAGCAGCGGTTCCAGCCCGGCCAGCTTGTCGGCCGAAGTGTCGGCGCGCGGTTGTTCGTCGGCGACGCAGGGGCCCACCGCCATCAACTCGCAGTCGAAGCGGCCCGCCGCGCGGGCCCGGGCCACGCGCTGCTGGGAAAGTAATGCGAACGCGTCCTGGTCGGCGCGCGCGATGGCATGGTCATGGGCCAGGTTTTCGGCGGTCCGGGCCATCGAGTCGACGCCGTGCGCGGCCGCCATCGCCGGATTGACGAAGCGCCAGCCCAGCGTAGTGTCCTCGAGGGTCTGCGCGCGATCGAACGGCGCCTCGGCCTTGCCGAGCACGTACGGTGCGCGCGACATGTTCTCGACGCCGCCGGCGACAACCAGGTCGGCGTCGCCCAGCGCGATCGCGCGCGCCGCCTGGCCAACCGCCTCCAGGCCCGAGGCGCACAGCCGGTTGACGGTGACGCCGGGGACCTGCACCGGCAGCCCGGCCAGCAACGCGGCCATGCGGGCGACGTTGCGGTTGTCCTCACCGGCCTGGTTGGCGCAGCCGAGGATGACTTCGTCCACCGCGGTCGGGTCGAGGCGCGGATGGTTGCCGAGCAGGTGCCGGATCGGCAGCGCCGCCAGGTCGTCGGTGCGGACGCCGGCCAGGCCGCCGCGATAACGGCCGAAGGGCGTGCGCACGCCATCGCAGAGATAGACCGGGCGTGCGCCCGTGCTCACGCCGACACCGCCGGCAGGCGGTTGGCGGGGATGCAGCCCTCGATGGCCGCCGCCGTCAGCAGCAGCTGCGGCAGGATGGATTCAATGGCCTGGCGCGCGGCATCGGGGTGGTAGGCCATGCTCACGTTGATCGCCGTGGCGATGCGGCCCTCGGCGTTGCGCAGGGGCACCGCGATCGAACACAGCCCGATCTCGAGCTCCTGTTCGACGTAGGCGTAACCCTGCCGGCGCACGTCGGCGACGATGCGGCGCAGCCGGTGAATGTCGGTTTCGGTATGCGGGGTCAGCCGGGATGGCCGGCACTGCGCCAGCCAGGTGTCCAGGTCGGCCTCGTCCAGACCGGACAACAGCACCCGGCCCATCGACGCACAGAACGCCGGCAGGCGCGCACCGATGCCCAGGTTCACGCTCATCACCCGCTGCCCGGGGACGCGCTGGACATAGACGATCGACTGCCCGTCCAGCACCGCCATGGAACAACTCTGCCGCACACGGTGCGCCAGGTCCTCCATCAGCGGCTGGGCGAGGTCGGTGAGGTTGAGCGAGCCGAGGTAGCCGAAGCCGAGTTCCAGCACGCGCGGGCCCAGCACGAACTCCTTGCCGGCCGGGCGCACGTAGCCCAGGTGGACCAGGGTCAGCACCAGCCGGCGCGCGGCGGCGCGGGACAGGCCGGTGCGGCTGGCGATGTCGGCCAGGCTGAGGCGGGCGTGGTCGCGGTCGAACGTCCCGAGCACGGATAGCCCACGAGCCAGCGACTGCACGTAGTCGCCGCTGTGCTCGAACTGGTCCGAGTCGTCTGTTTTCCGTGCCATACCGGGTAGCTCCCCTGCTCCCTGCGATGAACTCTCGAACGAGCCTGTCGAACGAGCCTGTCGACTGGACCTGCCGGCAGTGGCGGCCGATTGACGGCGAGATTAGAGCTTCCGTACAGTGGTGCGCAATACGCACATACGTGCGCACAGCGCACAAATCTGTGGCCCGGGGAGGGTGGACAGCGGATGGAGATCGCCGAGCGCGACTGCGTGCTGCACAGCTGGTCGGTCCAGTCCGACTGGGACGCGCCGACTGTCGTCGGTGGACGCGGTGCGCGCCTGCATCTGGCCGACGGCCGCGAGATCCTCGACCTCAGCAGCCTCGCCGAGTGCAGCAACCTGGGGCACCAGCATCCGCGCCTGGTCGAGGCGATCCGCGCGCAAGCCGAACGTCTGTGCTTCGTCACCAATGCGTGGGGAGCGGAGCCGCGCGCGCAACTGGCGCAGGCGTTGCTGGAGCGGTCGGGGTTCGCGGGCGGGCGGGTGTACTTCACCCTCGGCGGCGCCGATGCCAACGAGAACGCGGTGAAGATCGCGCGCCAGGCGTCGCGCCGGCCGCGCGGCGCGGTGATCGCGCGCGACCGCTCGTACCACGGTGCCAGCCATATGGCGATGGCGCTGTCCGGCGACAGCCGCACCCGCGACCAGGTGGATCCGGCGACGTTCAACATCCACCACGTGCCACCGCCGTACGCCTACCGTTGCCCCTTCGGGAGCACGGATGCGGACACGTGCGGCGAGCGCGCCGCGCAGGCGGTCGCCGACGGCATCGATGGCCTCGGGCCCGAGCACGTCGCCGCCGTGATCATGGAGCCCAACGCCGGCACCAACGGCATCGTCGCCCCGGACAACTATTGGCCCGCGCTGCGCCGGCATACCGCGCAGCGCGAAGTGTTGCTGATCGCCGACGAGGTGATGAGCGCGTTCGGCCGCTGCGGCGAATGGTTCGCCTGGCAGCGCCACGGCGAAGCCGGGCGCCCCGACCTGATGACCCTGGCCAAGGGACTCACCGGCGCCGCATTGCCGCTCGGCGCCGTGGTGCTGAGCGCGCAGGTGGCCGCGCGGATCGAACACGAAATGCTCTACACCGGCCTGACCTACTGCGGTCATCCGCTGGCGTGCGCGGCCGGACTCGCGGCACTGGCGGCCTATGCCGAGGACGACCTGATCGCGCGCTCGCGCCGGCTGGGCGTCGAGCTGCTGGCGCAGCTGCAACGCCTGCAGGCACGGCACGCGGTGATCGGCGACGTACGCGGCGGCCACGGCCTGTTTGCGGTGATCGAGCTGGTCGCCGACCGCGCGACCCGCGCGATGCCCGCGCCCTGGCCGCAGAGCCCGCCGGCGTTGCGCGCACTGGTCGACGCCGCGATGGCCGAGGGCGTGAGCCTGGCCATCCGCGGCAACCTGATCCTGCTGGCGCCGCCGCTGGTGATCGCCGAGGACGAGCTGGCCGATGCGCTCGCCGTGATCGATCGCCTGCTGTCGCGCTTCTTTCCGGCCTGATTTTTTCCCGCCTGCTTCTTCCCACCCATTCGACTGCCCGAGCCCACCGCCATGAGCTTTCGCCTGACCTACGCCACCATGTTCAATCCGCCCGAAGCGATGCACCAGCGCTTCGACGAGGCCATGGCCCGCGTCAGCGAAGGACTGGGCCAGTGCCACGAGCTCTTCATCGATGGCGAGGATTGCGAAGCCGCGGACTACGCGCGCCGCAGCAGCCCGATCGACAGCGAGCTGGTGCTCGGCGACTTCGCCCTGGCCACCGCCGAGGATGTCGACACTGCAATGGCCGCCGCCCATGCCGCGTTTCCGGCATGGCGGGCGTTGCCGGTGGCCGAACGCGCGCGCCTTGTGCGCAAGGTCGGCGACCTGATGGAGGAGCGCGTCTACGACATCGCCGCGGCGCTGACCCTGGAGGTCGGCAAGAACCGCATGGAGGCGCTGGGCGAAGCACAGGAAACGGTGGACTTCTTCCACCACTACGCCGACGACTACGAGCAGCACGCGGGTTACGAGCATGCGTTGCCGAACGATCCGCTCGAGGGGATGGTCTCGCGCAATCGCAGCGTGATGCGTCCGCATGGCGTCTGGGTGGTGATCGCGCCGTTCAATTTCCCGCTGGCACTGGCCGGCGGTCCGGTTGCGGCGGCGCTGGTGACCGGCAACACGGTGGTCTGCAAGGCCGCCAGCGACACGCCGTGGTCGGGCCGCCTGCTCGCCGACTGCATCCGCGACGCCGGTCTGCCCGCCGGTGTCTTCAACTACGTCTCCGGTTCCGGTCGCGATGTCGGCGATGCGCTGGTGCGCCATCCACTCACCGCCGGCATCACCTTCACCGGTTCGGTCGGCGTGGGCATGCAACTGCTGCAGCAGATGGCCACCGGGCCGTGGCCGCGCCCGTGCATCGCCGAGATGGGCGGCAAGAATCCGTGCATCGTCACCGAGCACGCCGATCTGGAGCGCGCCGCCGCCGGCATCGTGCGTTCGGCCTTCGGCATGGGCGGGCAGAAGTGCTCGGCCCTGTCCAGGCTATATGTGCACGAAAGCGTCGCCAACCAATTGATCGAGCGCGTGCAGGAAAAGATCGCGGCCATCCGCATCGGCGACGCCCGCGAACGCGAGAACTGGCTGGGACCGGTGGTCAATACCGGCGCCTACGACCACTACGCCCAGTACATCGCGCTGCTCAAGGCAGGCGGCGCGAAGCTTGTGAGCGGCGGCAGCCAGCTGCGCGAAGGCGACCTGGCCCGCGGCTACTACGTCGAGCCGGTGCTGGCCGAAGCGCCGCTCTCGCATCCGTTGTGGAAGCAGGAAATGTTCCTGCCGATCGTGATGCTGCACCGTTACCGCGACCGCACCGAGGCGATGCGCCTGGCCAACGACACCGACATGGGCCTGACCGCCGGCTTCTACGGCAGCGCCGACGAAGTGACGTGGTTCCAGGAGCACATCGAAGCCGGCGTCACTTACGCCAACCGCCCGCAGGGCGCGACCACCGGCGCGTGGCCCGGTTACCAGCCGTTCGGTGGCTGGAAGGGTTCGGGCTCGACCGGCAAGGCGATCGCCTCGTTCTACTACCTGCAGCAGTACCTGCGCGAACAGTCGCGCACCGTGGTGGAGTAGGAGCCAACGATGCAGGCGATGACCGTGCGCGAGCTGATCGGTGAGTTTGTGGCCGACGGCGCCAGCGTGGCGCTGGAGGGCTTCACTCATCTGATTCCCTTCGCGGCCGGCAACGAAATCATCCGCCAGCACCGGCGCGACCTGCATCTGATCCGGATGACACCCGACCTGGTGTACGACCAGATGATCGGCATGGGCTGCGCGCGCCGGCTAACGTTCTCGTGGGGCGGCAATCCCGGCGTGGGCTCGCTGCACCGGCTGCGCGATGCGGTGGAGCAGCGCTGGCCGCGACCGCTGGAGCTGGACGAGCACAGCCATGCCGGCATGGCGGCGGCCTACTGCGCCGGCGCGGCGCATCTGCCGTTCGGCCTGCTGCGCGGCTACCTCGACAACGATCTGGACAAGGTGAATCCGCGCATCCGCCGCGTCGATTGTCCGTTCACCGGCGAAACCCTCGCGGCCGTGCCGGCGATCAATCCCGACGTGACCATCCTGCACGCGCAACGCGCCGATCGCGCCGGCAATGTGGCACTGCACGGCATCGTCGGCGCGCAGCGCGAGGCGGCGATGGCGGCGAAGACGCTGGTCGTGACGGTCGAGGAGATCGTCGATGCGCTGCCGCCGGCGATGAACGGCGTGGTCCTGCCGCACTGGGTGGTCGCGGCGATCGCGCATTGCCCGGGCGGGGCGTACCCGTCCTACGCGCATGGCCACTACACGCGCGACAACGCCTTCTACCAGCGCTGGGACGCGATCGCGCGCCAGCGCGAGGGGTTCCTCGCCTGGATGCAGGAACACGTCCTGGACACCGCCGACCATGCCGGCTTCCTCGCCAGCCTCGACAGGAAAGCCGCATGACGCCGGCGACGCGCGATGAATGGATGACGGTTGCCGCGGCGCGCATGTTGCGCGATCGCTGCGTGTGCTTCGTCGGCATCGGCCTGCCGAGCGCGGCCTGCAATCTCGCGCGGCTCACCCATGCACCGGACATCGTGCTGATCTACGAATCCGGCACGATCGGCACGCGGCCCGACGTGCTGCCACTGTCGATCGGCGACGGCGAACTCGCGGAGACCGCGGCGTTCGTGGTGCCCTTGCCGGAGGTGTTCGCGCATTACCTGCAGGGCGGGCGCGTCGATGTCGGCTTCCTCGGCGCCGCGCAGATCGACCGCTTCGGCAACTTGAACAGCACCGTGATCGGGCCCTACGGCGCGCCTGCCACGCGCCTGCCCGGAGCGGGCGGCGCGCCGGAGATCGCCGCGCATGCACGCGAAACCTTCGTGATGGCGAAGGCGAGCAAGCGCAGTTTCGTCGAGCGCCTCGATTTCCGCACCACGGCCGGCTTCGGCGAAGGCGCGGGCGCGCGCACCCGCGGCACCGCGCGTGGCGGCGGTCCGCGCGCGGTGATCACCGACTTCGGCATCCTCACGCCGCATCCGCGCACCGACGAACTCCAACTGAGCGCGTTGTTCGCCGATGTCACGGTCGACGACGCGCGCGCCGCGATCGGCTGGCCGCTGGTGGTGGCCGACGTGGTGACGCATGTCGAACCGCCGACCGCGCATGAACTCGACACCCTGCGCGCTCTCCACGCGCGCACCCGGCAGGCGCACGCGCAACCCGTGGTCCTGCCCTCCTTTGAACGATGACCAGGACGCCACCCATGTCCGAACCGCATATCCGCACCGAGCTTCCCGGCCCGAACGCGCGCGCGCTGATCGCACGCGATGCCGAAGTCATCTCGCCGTCGTACCCGCGCGACTATCCGTTCGTGATGTCGCACGGCCGCGGCACGGAAGTGTGGGACGTCGACGGCAACCGTTTCCTCGACTTCGCCGCCGGCATCGCGGTGTGCAGCACCGGTCACGCGCACCCGCAGGTGGTCGCGGCGGTGCAGGGCGCCGCGGAGAAGTTCCTGCACATTTCCAGCGACTACTGGCACGAGCAGATGACCGGCCTGGGCGAACGCCTGGCGCGCATCGCGCCTATGGGCGAGCCGGCGATGAGCTTCCTGTGCCAGTCGGGCACCGAGGCGGTGGAAGCGGCGATCAAACTCGCGCGCTACGTCACCGGGCGCTCGCGCTTCATCGGCTTCCTCGGCGGCTTCCACGGGCGCACGATGGGCTCGCTGGCTTTCACGTCCAGCAAGTACACGCAGCAGAAGGGCTTCTTCGCGACGATGCCCGGCGTGGTGCACGTGCCATATCCGGATCCGTATCGCCCGCTGTTCGCCGGCGACAACCAGGGCGTGGCGGTGCTCGACTACATCCGCATGCTGTTCGAGCGCAGCGTGCCCGCGTCGGAAGTCGCGGCCATCCTGGTCGAACCGATCCAGGGCGAGGGCGGGTATGTGGTCCCGCCCGACGGTTTCCTTGCCGGCCTGCGCGCGCTGTGCGACGAGCACGGCATCCTGCTGATCTTCGACGAAGTGCAGTCGGGGATCGGCCGCACGGGGCGCATGTTCGCGAGCCAGCACTGGGGCGTGGCGCCGGACATCATGACGCTCGCCAAGGGCATGGGCTCGGGCCTGCCGATCGGTGCGATGGTCGCGAAGAAGCGATTGATGTCGCAGTGGAAGCGCGGTGCGCACGGCAACACTTACGGCGGCAATCCGATCACCTGCGCGGCGGCCAACGCGACCATCGACCTGGTCGAAGCCGGGATGCTCGGCAACGCCGCGACCGTCGGCGCGCACTTCGTGAACCGGCTGGTCGATCTCGCCAACAACTACCCGTGCATCGGCGAGGTTCGTGGCAAGGGCCTGATGATCGGCATGGAGCTGGTCGAAGCCGATGGCGAACGCACTCCGGCGCGCGCCCTGTGCGACGCGGTGGTCACCCGCGCCTTCCACAACGGCCTGCTGTTGCTGTCCTGCGGCGCGAGCACGGTGCGCTTCATGCCCCCGCTCAACGTGTCGCGCGATGAAGTCGACGAGGCGATCGCCCTGTTGCGCATCAGCCTCGACGAAGCGCTCGCCGGACGCGGGTCCTGATGCGCAGTCGCCGGAGGCGCGATCGCCACGCGGTCCTCGCCGCCACCCTGCTGCTGGCGCTGACCGGCGCGACAGGCGTGATCGGCGTGGCCGCCGCCGGCCGCGAGCCGGTGCTGAAGCAGGTCGACCTGCCGCACAGCTACTACTGGCGCGAGTTATACCTGCCGCAGCTGACCACCGGGCCGTCGTCGCTCAGCTTCATGCCCGACGGCGAGACGCTGGTCTACAGCATGGGCGGTTCGCTGTGGCGGCAACGCATCGGCAGCGACGAGGCGATCGAACTGACCCACTCGAAGGGTGCGTACGACTACCAGCCCGATGTCGCCCGCGATGGCCGCAGCGTGGTGTTCACGCGTTACGACGGCACCGGCATGGAACTGTGGCAGCTCGACCTCGGCAACGGCCGCACGCGCGCGCTGACGCATGGTGGCGCCGTCAACGTCGAGCCGCGGCTGTCGCCGGATGGCAAGCGCATCGCCTGGGTGTCGACGCAGGGCACCGGCCATTTCAACCTGTTCGTCGCGGAGCTCGGCGCCGACGGCCTGCGCAATGCGCGGCCGTTGCTGGGCGAACGCAAAAGCACGATCGACCGTTACTACTACTCGCCTCTCGATCACGCCATCAATCCGTCGTGGTCGCCCGATAGCCAGGCGCTGCTGTACGTCGGCAACCCCGAAGTCGCGTGGGGCAGTGGTGACCTGTGGACGGTGCGCGTGGACGATCCCGCGCAGCGCCGCAAGGTCCTCGCCGAGGAAACCAGCTGGAGCGCACGGCCGGAACTCGCGCCGGACGGCAAGCGCGTGCTGTTCTCCAGCTACCACGGACGCCAGACCCAGCAGCTGTGGCTGACCACGCTGCAAGGCGCCGCGCCGTTGCCGCTGACCTTCGGCGACAGCGAGCGCCGCAACGCCCGCTGGTCGCCCGACGGCAAGCGCATCGCGTACATCGGCAATGCCGGCGCCGACGGCAACACGTCCCTGGTGGTGATGGAGACCGTCGGCGGCGCGAGCCAGCCGGTGCAGGCAAAGACCCGCCGCACCCTGCAGCCGACGACGCAACTCACGCTCGATGTCTTCAACGAGTCCGGCCAACGCGTTCCGGCCCGCGTTTCGGTGCTGGCCAGCGACGCCCGCGCATACGCGTCCGCCGATGCGTGGATGCACGCCGACGACGGCTTCGACCGGGCCGGGCAGGCGACGGAGACGCATTACTTCCACTGCGACTCGCCCTGCACGCTGGACGTGCCCGCAGGCGCTACCGATGTCACCGTCCAGCACGGCTTCGCCCGCGCGCTTTGGCGCAAGCGCCTGAAACTGGCCGAGCACAACAGCACGCCGGTGCGGGTAATGCTCGAAGCGCAGCCGCTGCCGCGCGAATTCGGCGACTGGATCAGCGCCGACCTGCATGTGCACATGAACTACGGCGGGCACTACCGCAATGCCCCCGCGCAGCTCGCGCGCCAGGCGCAGGCAGAGGACCTCGACGTCGTCGAGAACCTGATCGTCAACAAGGAAGAGCGCATTCCCGACATCGCCTACTTCGGCACGCGCACCAGCGACGATCCCGACCGGCCGCGCATCGCCCACGCGCAGGAGTACCACACCAGCTTCTGGGGCCACCTCGGCCTGCTCCACCTGCGCGACCACTACCTGACCCCGGACTTCTCGGCGTATCGCCACACCGCGATGGCCAGCCCGTATCCGCACAACGGCGTGATCGCCGACCTCGCGCATGCGCAGCAGGGCGTGGTCGGCTACGTGCATCCGTTCGACACCGTGCCCGACCCCGCCAGGGATCCGGTGCTCAGCCACCAACTGCCCGCCGATGTCGCGCAGGGCAAGGTCGACTACATCGAAGTCGTCGGTTTCGCCGACCACCAGGCCACGGCCACGGTCTGGTATCGCCTGCTCAACCTCGGCTTCCATCTGCCCGCCGGCGCTGGCACCGATGCGATGGCGAACTACGCCTCGCTGCGCGGTCCGGTCGGCATGAACCGGGTGTTCCTCGACACCGGCGGGCGTCTCGATGAGGCGGTCATGCTCGACGCGCTCAAGGCCGGCCGTGGCTTCGTCAGCAACGGGCCGCTGCTCGGCCTGCTGCTCGACGGTCAGAAGCCCGGTGCCACACTCCGGGTGGATGCCACGGGCAAGCTGCACTACCGCGTCGCGCTGCGATCGCCGGTGGCGGTCGATCACCTGGAGCTGGTGCACAACGGCCAGGTGGTGAAGCGCTTCGATCTGACGGGCGAACCGACGAACAATCGCCACCGCCTCGATGCCGAAGGCGACCTCGTGGTGACGCAGGGCGGCTGGATGCTGCTGCGCGCCTGGAACGACGGCGCGGATCCGCAGACCCTCGACCTGTATCCGTACGCAACCACCAACCCGGTCTGGCTCGACAGCTCCGACGGCGCGCCCGACGCACGCGGTGACGCCGCCTACTTCGTCGCCTGGCTGGATCGCGTGATCGAAGCCGCGGACGCGCGCGACGACTACAACGACGCCGCCGAGAAGCGCGCGACGCTCGACTACCTGCAAGGTGCCCGCGCGATCTACCAGCGGCGGGCCGAGGGGAAATGACCTTGCGATTGCGACTCATGGCTGCAGCCGGCAGCGTCTGCGCATTGTTGGCGACCGCGTCCGCAGCGGCCGCGCCGCCAGTGCCCCCCGCGCCTTTTGGCATCGATGACCTGGCGCGGCTGGCCGATGTCGCTGCGCCGGACCTGTCCGCCGATGGCACGGCGCTGGTGTACAGCGTCAGCACCGTCAATGCGAAGGAAGACCTCGCCCAGACCGATCTGTGGCGCGTGGGTTACGACGGCACGGGGCGCGTGCAACTGACGCGCACGCCCAAGCACAGTGAGTCGCGGCCGCTATGGTCGCCGGATGGCAGGACGATCGCCTTCCTGTCGGACGCACCGCCACCCGCCAAGGCCAAGCCCGGCAAGAGCGGCGGCGGCGAAGAAGAAGACGAAATCAGCCAGGTCTGGCTGATGCCCGCCGCGGGCGGCACCGCGCGGCCGATCACCCGCTTCCCCAGTGGCGTCGACGACTACGTGTGGTCACCCGACGGCAAGCGCATCGCGGTGATCGTGCGCGATCCGGAACGTCCGGCCGGCGTGGCGAAACCCAAGAACCCGCCTCCCATCGTCACCGAGCGCTACCAGTTCAAGGAGGACGGCACCGGTTACCTCGGGGATCGGCGTACCCATCTCTACGTGGTCGACATCGCCAGCGGCAAGGCCGAGCAGATCACCACCGGCCCGCACGACGAAATCCTGCCGGCGTGGTCGCCGGACGGGAAGCTGATCGCCTACGTCACCAAGCGCGGCGTCGATCCGGACCGCCACCTCAATTACGACATCTACGTGGTGGAGCCGAAGGCCGGCGCGAGCGAGCGGCAGCTCACCAAGTTCCCCGGATCCGATCTCGATCCGTACTGGGAAACCCGGCTCGCGTGGAGCCCCGACAGTACCCGCATCGCCTACCTGCGCAGTGGCGAAGACAAGTGGATCTACTACGCGCCGTGGCAACTGGCCGTAGTCGATGTCGCCAGCGGCCATGAATCCGTGCCGGCGCCGATCGACCGCTGCTTCACCAAGCCGCACTGGTCGGCCGATGGCCGCAGCGTCTTCGTGCTGGTCGAACAAAGCGGCGTGACACACCTGTCACGCGTCGAACTCGACAACGGCCAGGTCACCGAACTCACCCATGGCGACCGCTTCGATTACGACCTCGCGGTGTCGCGCAACGACCGCGTGGTCGTGCTCGGCGATGGCGACCTGCATCCCTACCGGATCTCCGCGGTCGAAGCCGATGGGCTGCGCGTGCTCGCCGACCACAACGAATTCCTCGCCGCGCGCGCGCTGGCCGCGGTCGAGACGATCCGCTTCCGCAATCGCGACGGCGACGAGATCGAAGGCCTGCTGGTCAAGCCGCACGGTTACACGCCGGGCCGGCGCTATCCGACCATCGTGCGCCTGCACGGCGGGCCGGTGTACCAGTTCAGCCACGAATTCATGCCCGACTGGCAGGTGTATGCGGCGCAAGGATTCGCCGTGCTCGCGATCAATCCGCGCGGCAGTTCCGGGCGCGGCTTCGATTTCGCCAAGGCGATCTACGCCGACTGGGGCAGTGCCGACGTGCGCGACGTGCTGGATGGCGTCGAGCATGCCGTCGCGCTGGGCATCGCCGATCCGCAGCGGCTCGGCGTGGGCGGCTGGAGTTACGGCGCGATCCTGACCAACGCGGTGATCGCGAGCGACACGCGCTTCAAGGCGGCGATCAGCGGTGCCGGCGCATCCAACATGTACGGCATGTACGGCCACGACCAGTACATCCGCGAATACGAGCTCGAACTCGGCACGCCCTGGGCGAACCGCGAGGTGTACGACCGCGCCAGCTTCCCGTTCCTGCATGCCGATCGCATCACCACGCCGACGATGTTCCAGTGCGCCGGGGAGGACGTGAACGTCCCCTGCCTGGGCGCCGAGCAGATGTACCAGGCGCTGCGCTCGCGCAACGTGCCCACGCGCCTGGTGGTCTATCCCGGCGAGAGCCATGGCCTGACCGTGCCGAGCTACCTGCGCGATCGCATGGCGCGCAACCTCGCCTGGTACCAGCGTTTCCTGCAGGAGGCACCGTGATGAAGATGCCCGTTGCCATTGCCGCGCGCGGGCTGCTGCTCGCGGCCGCATGCGCCGCCGGTGCCGTGCAGGCCGGCGAGCCGCGTGCGCGCGACCTCGGCGTGCCGTTCGAGGGCACGCCCGGCGCACTCAACGCGATCACCGATGTCGCCGGCATCACGGTCGGCCAGGTCACGCTGATCGAAGACCGCAGCGACGGCCACAAGGTGCGCACCGGCGTCACCGCGATCCTGCCTCGCGGCCAGGCCAGCTTCGACACCCCGGTGTTCGGCGGCTGGTTCGCGCTCAACGGCAACGGCGAGATGACCGGCACCGCGTGGCTGGAGGAGTCCGGCCAGCTCGAAGGCCCGGTGATGCTCACCAACACGCACAGCGTCGGCGTGGTCCGCGACGCGGTGATCGCCACGCGCATCAAGGCCGGTGGCGCCGATGCCAGCGGCTACTGGTGGTCGCTGCCGGTCGTCGCGGAGACCTGGGACGGGCATCTCAACGACATCAACGGTTTCCACGTGAAGCCCGAACACGCCGCGCAGGCGCTCCGCGACGCCAGCGGCGGGCCGGTGGCCGAGGGCAACGTCGGCGGCGGCACCGGCATGATCTGCCACGAATTCAAATGCGGCATCGGCACGGCGTCGCGTCGTGTTACCGGCGATGGTCACGACTACACCGTCGGCGCGCTGGTGCAGGCCAACTACGGCGTGCGCGATCCATTGCGCATCGCCGGCGTGCCGGTGGGGCAACACCTGCGCAACGACCGCGTCTATACCGACCCGGCGCTCGCCAGCGCGGGTGGCGCCGTGCCCAATGCGGACACCGGTTCGATCATCGTGGTGATCGCCACCGATGCGCCGCTGTTGCCGCACCAGCTCAAGCGCATCGCCAAGCGCGCCGGCATGGGCCTGGCGAGGATGGGCAGCTACGCCGGCAACGGTTCGGGTGACCTGTTCGTGGCGTTCTCCACCGCGAATACCGAAGCCGCCGCCGGCGCGCCGCTCAACCAGGCGCAGTTCGTCGGCAACGACCACCTCGACGCGCTGTTCGAGGCGACCGTGCAGGCCACCGAGGAAGCCATCGTCAACGCCATGGTCGCCGCGCGCGACATGACCGGAGAAGGCGGGCACTACGCCAAGGCCTTGCCGCACGACGAGCTGATACGCCTGCTCAAGCGTTACGGTCGCTACCAGCCGCGGCGATGAGCCGCATACGCAACATCATCCATACGGAACCACGACACGACATGATCCGGATTCCCGCGCTGCTCGCTTCCGCACTGGCCATGGCACTGGCCGCCGGATCCTCGATGGCTTCGGCCGCCACGAAGCCGGACGTCGTCGTCATCCGTGCCGGCAAGCTGGTCGACGTCGACCACGGCAAGGTGCTCGCCGACCAGGCGATCCGCATCGAAGGCGAGCGCATCACCCGCGTCGAGCCGTACGCCAACGCCAGCGTCGGCGATGCGAAGGTGCTCGACTGGTCGCGCTACACCGTGCTGCCCGGGCTGATGGACCTGCACACGCACATCGCCGACGAGGGCCAGGAAGCCGATCCGGGTGCGCCACTGAAAAGCACGCCGGTGCGCGACGCGTTCATCGGCGCGAAGAACGCGCGCGATACCTTGCGTGCCGGCTTCACCACGGTGCGCGACGTCGGCGTCTACCGGGGGCTTGCCGACGTAGCCCTGCGCGATGCGATCAATGCCGGGTCCATCCCGGGGCCGCGCATGTTCGTGGCGGGTGCGTACATCACCATCACCGGCGGCGGGGGCGAGATCACCGGCCTGCCCAAGGGCACGGTGGTGCCGAACGAGTTCCGCCTGGGTGTCGCCGATTCGGAGCAGGAAGTGCGGCAGAAGGTCAACTATCTGTTCGACCACGGCGCCGACTTCATCAAGGTGATCGCCACAGGCGCCGTGCTGACCGACGGCACGGAGCCGGGCGAATCCGAATACACCGAAGCGCAGATCCGCGCCGCGGTGGAGGAAGCGGCCAAGCGCGGCAGTTTCGTCGCCGCCCACGCGCACGGCGCCGAAGGCATCAAGCGCGCGGTGCGCGCGGGCGTGCGCTCGATCGAGCACGGGTCCTATCTCGACGACGAAGGCATCAAGCTGATGAAGCAGCACGGCACCTGGCTGGTGGCCGACATCTACAACGGCGACTACATCGACACCGTCGGCCGGCAGGAAGGCTGGTCGGCGGAAAAGCTGCGCAAGAACCTGGAGACCACCGACGTCCAGCGCCAGGGTTTCCGCAAGGCGGTCAAGGCGGGGGTCAACATCGGATTTGGCACCGACAGCGGCGTGTACCCGCACGGCGACAATGCGCGCCAGTTCGCCTACATGGTGCGCTACGGCCTGACGCCGATGCAGGCGATCCAGGCGGCGACGATCAACGCCGCGCGCTCGCTGGGCCACGAAGCTGAACTCGGGAGCGTCGCCGCCGGCAAGGCCGCCGACCTGATCGCGGTGGAGGGCGATCCGCTGGCCGACATCGAGGTGCTGCGCCGAGTACAGGCGGTCATCAAGAGCGGAACGCTGGTATGCGCCGCCGGCCCGGTGAACTGCCATGATGGCGGCCTCTGACCGTGGCGCGCGCCATTCACGGGGTTGGAGCCACGGGAGAGCAGTTGATGCAATCGGTTAGCGACAAGCAGGAGCGCAAGCTCGGGTTCTGGATGTGCACCGCGCTGGTGGTGGGCAACACCATCGGCATCGGCATCTTCCTGTTGCCGGCCTCGCTGGCGCCGTTCGGATTCAACGCCCTGATCGGCTGGGTCATCACCGTGGTGGGCTGCATGGCGATGGCGCGTGTGTTCGCGCGGCTGGCGCGCGACATGCCCAATGCCGATGGCCCCTACGGCTACATTCGCAGCACCCTCGGCGACATCCCGGCTTTCATCGCGATCTGGTGCTACTGGGTCTCGTTGTGGATCACCAATGCGGCGATCGCCACCGGCGTGGTCGGCTATGTCGATGCGGTGTTTCCCGCGCTCGCCGGCATCCGGCCCGCGTTGCTCGCGCTCGCACTGGTGTGGCTGTTCGTGATCATCAACCTGTTCGGCGTGCGCACGGGCGGGCGGGTCCAGATTGTCACCACGGCGCTCAAGCTGCTGCCGATGCTGATGGTCGCCGGCCTGGGCGCGTGGCTGCTGATCAGCGAGCCGGCGGCCTATACCCGGCACCTGCCGACGACGCCGGTGAGCCTGAACCAGTTGATGGCCGCATCGACGATCGCCTTGTTCGCCATGCTCGGGCTGGAGTCGGCCACCGTGCCGGCGGGCCGCGTGGAGAACCCCGGCCGCACCATTCCGCGCGCCACCATCGTCGGTGCGCTGCTGACGGCGGTCATCTACATCATCGTGTCCACCGTGCCGCTGCTGCTGATCCCGCAGGCCGAGCTGGGCCGCTCGAATGCGCCCTTCGCGGCGCTGCTCGACCAGTACCTGGGCCAGGGCAATGGCCGCTGGCTCGCCCTGTTCGTGGTGATCAGCGGCTTGGGTGCGTTGAACGGCTGGACCCTGCTGGTCGGCGAGCTGACCCGCACCATGGCCGTCAATGGCGTGCTGCCCGCGATCCTCACCCGCAACAACCGCCACGGGGCGCCGGCGGTGCCGCTGCTGGTTACCGGGATGCTGGCCAGCGTGATGGTGCTGATGAGCTACAGCCGGACGCTGGTGGAAGGTTTCACCCTGCTGACCACCGTGGTGACGGCCGCCAACCTGCCGCTGTACCTGTTCTGCGCGCTCGCCCTGATGGTGATGTGGCGTCGCCGCCAGAAACCCGCCAACAGCGACCTGCTGGTCCTCGCCATCCCCGGCGCCGCGTATGCGATCTTCGCCTTCATCGGCATGGGCCGCGAGCCCTTCGTGTACGCGCTCGCGCTGGCCGCGGCCGGCCTGCCGGTGTACGTGCTGATGCGCCGCGCCGTGCGCGSCACGCCACTGGCGTCACCGTCCGGGCCCTGATCCGCCGCCTGCAATCCGCCTGACCCTCTTCGAGTTATTCCGATCGCCATGCTGCAACTCAAACGCACGCCTTTCCACGAGCGCACATCGCGCCTGTGCCTGCCGCAGAACTGGCGGCGCTGGGCCGGCCACATCGTCGCCGGTTCCTACGACCTGCACCTGGACCGCGAGTACTGGGCGATCCGCGATGCCGTGGCGATGATCGATGTGTCGCCGCTGATGAAGTACATGATCGAGGGCCCCGACGCGGCACGCCTGCTGCACAAGCTGACGCCGCGCGACGTGCACAAGATGGCCGTCGGCCAGGTCGGCTACACCGGCTGGTGCGACGAGGACGGCAAGATGCTCGACGACGGCACGGTGTCGCGCCTGGGCGAGAACCTGTTCCGGCTGACTTCCGCCGAACCGTCGCTGCGCTGGCTGTCGATGAACGCGGTCGGCATGGACGTGACGATCACCGAGGTCACCGAGCAGGTCGCCGCGCTGAGCCTGCAGGGGCCGAAGTCGCGCACCGTCCTCAACAAGGTCTGCGGCAAGTCGCTCGACAAGCTCAAGTACTTCCGCGTCATGCCCAACACGCTCGCGGGCAAGCCGGTGACGATCTCGCGCACCGGCTACACCGGCGACCTCGGCTACGAGATCTGGATCGACGTCGCCGATGCGCTGCACGTGTGGGACGCGCTGATGGCGGCGGGCCACGATTACGGCATCGTCCCGTGCGGCATCCTGGCGATGGACATGGCGCGCGTCGAAGCCGGTCTTTTCATGATCGACGTCGATTACACCGCGGCCAACCACGCCTGGATCGAGGGGCAGAAATCCACGCCGCTGGAGATGGGCCTGGACTGGGCGGTGCAGCTGGACAAGCCCGGCTACTTCGTCGGCCGCCGCGCGCTGGAGCGCGAGAAGCAGGAAGGCTCGGCGTGGAAGCTGATGGGCTTCGAGGTCGACTGGGAAGCGATGGAGAAACTGTTCGCCGCCGTCGGCCTGCCGCCGCAGATTCCCGGCATGGCGGTGCGTGGCAGCCTGCCGATGTGGCAGGGCGGCAAGCAGGTCGGCTATGCCTCCACCAGCACGTGGTCGCCGGTGCTGAAGAAATACATCGCGCTGGTGCACCTGCAGCGTCCGTACTACGAGCCGGGCACCGCGCTGAGCATGGAAGTGACGGTCGAGCACAAGCGCCTGCATGCGCAGGGCAAGGTCGTGAAGCTGCCGTTCTACGAGCCGGAATGGAAGAAGAAGTAGTCCGCTGCGCGAGTTGAAGGCAACGGCTTCGTCATCCCGGCGAACGCCGGGATCCAGCCTTTGACTTCACCCTTGTTGAAAAAAAGCAAGTTCCCGGCATTCGCCGGGATGACGACAAAAGCGAAATCAAGACAACCATGACCAACAACCAATACGACGCCATCGTCATCGGCGCCGGCCACAACGGCCTGATCGCCGGCGCCTACCTGGCGCGCGCGGGCAAGAGGGTGGCCGTGCTCGAACGCCGCGAGGTGGTCGGCGGCGCGGCCGTGACCGCCGAGCCGTTCCCCGGCTACCGCTTCAGCCAGTTCTCCTACGTGGTCAGCCTGCTGCGGCCGGAGATCATCCGCGACCTCGAACTGCCGCGGCATGGCCTGAAGATCCTGCCCTTGCCGAGCACGGTCACGCCGATGGACAACGGCGACTACCTCGCCGCGTGGGACGACCACGACCTGACGCGCCAGGAGCTGTACCGGCATTCGCCGCGCGACGCCGAGGCCTCCGACGAGTACGGCCGCGTGATGGCGCGCGCCGCCAAGGCGATCAAGCCGATCATCGGCCTGGTACCGCCGGATCCTTCGTCGCTGAGCCTGCGCGACATGAAGGGCCTGCTCAAGCTCGGCCAGTACGGCAAGAGCCTGAGCGAGAAGGAGCTCTACCAGATCGCCAAGCTGCTGACGCAGTCGGCAGCCGACCTGCTCAACGACTGGTTCGAGTTCGATCCGCTCAAAGGCACCAAGTCGGCCAGCGGCATCATCGGCACTTTCCTCGGCCCGAATTCGCCCGGCACCGCCTACGTGCTGCTGCACCACTACATGGGCGAGATCGACGGCGCCTTCCGTGCATGGGGCTTCTGCAAGAACGGCAACGGCGGCGTGACCCAGGCGATCGCCAGCTCGGCGCGCGCGCTGGGCGTGGACATCCGCACCAATGCGTCAGTGCAGCAGGTGATCGTCAAGGGCGGCCGCGCGGCCGGCGTCGCGCTCGCCAACGGCGACGAGTTGCAGGCCAAGGTGGTGATCTCCGCCGCCGACCCCAAGCGCAGCTTCCTGCAGTTCGTCGAGAAGCAGCACCTTCCCGACGAGTTCGTCCAGCAGATCAAGAACTTCCGCGTGCGCGGTTCGTCGGGCAAGGTCAACCTCGCGCTGAGCGAACTGCCCGACTTCACCTGCCTGCCGGGCGAAGGCCCGCTGCACCGTGGTGCGATCTCGGTCAGCCCGAGCATGGAATACATCGAACGCGCCTACGACGAGGCCAAGTACGGCCAGTTCGCGAAGAATCCCTATATCGACATGATCATCCCCTCGATGATCGACCGCGACATGGCGCCGCCGGGCCACCACGTGATGTCGTGCTTCGTGCAGTACGCGCCCTACGACATCGAGGGCGGCTGGGACGACGCCAAGCGCGACGCGTTTGGTGAAACCGTGATCTCCACGATCGAGCGTTACGCGCCGAACATCCGCCGCGCCATCGTCGGCAAGCAGGTCATCACGCCGAAGGACATCGAGAACATCGCCGGCATCACCGGCGGCAACATCTTCCACGGCGAACTGTTGCTGCACCAATTGTTCTTCCTGCGCCCCGCGCCGCAGTGGGCCGATTTCCGCACGCCGTTGCCGGGTTACTACTTCGGCGCGTCCGGCGCGCATCCGGGCGGTGGCGTGATGGGGGCGGCCGGCAAGATGGCCGCGCAGGAAGTGTTGAAGGACTGGAAGTGAGTGCCAGGATGCGGCCAGCTCCCCACTTCGTCATCCCGGCGAATGCCGGGATCCAGCCTTTGACTTCCGTCCCTTCTCCCGACTCGCGCCAAAGGCAAGAGCTGGATCCCGGCAGCTTTGCTGCTGAAAGCCGCCGGGATGAGGATCAAATGCAGAAGCCCACAAATCCATGAGCAAATCCAATTACGACGTCATCGTCGTCGGCGCCGGCCACAACGGCCTGGTGGCCGCGACATACCTGGCCAAGGCCGGCAAGAAGGTGCTGGTGCTGGAACGGCGCGAGCACGCGGGGGGGCAGCTGGCTTCGCGTGCCTTCGATGACGGTTCCCGCTTCGATCCGCTGCACGCCGGCGGCCAGCTGCGTCCGGATATCGTCCGCGAGCTGGGCCTGGCCCGGCACGGCCTTGCCGCCGCCGGTCCCGCGCCGGCCTATGTCTCGCTGCTGGCGGATGGCCGTCGCCTGCAGCTGTCGACGGTGCCCGGCGATGCCCGGACACTGGAGTCGATCCGGCAGTTTTCCGCGGCCGACGCTGCGCGCTGGCCCGAGTTCGTGGCATTCATGGACAAGGCAGCTGCATTCCTCGATGCCGCCTACCGCACGCCGATGCCGCGCCTGCCGCATGTCGGCCTCGCCGAAGGCTGGCCCCTGGCGAAGCTGGCGTGGACGCTGCGCCGGCTCGGCGGTCGCGACATGTTCCGGGTGATCCGGTCGATGTCGATGTCGGCGCTGGAGTTCACCGAAGAATGGTTCGAGTCCGAGGAGCTCAAGGCCGGCATCGCCGCGGTGGCCATCCACGGGCACACGCTCGGCTCGATGTCGGCGGGCACCGGCTACACGCTGATGCACAACTGGCTCAATCGCGGCGGCCTCGCCCATCGGCCGGTCGCCGGCGGCAGCGTGCACGTCGCCGAAGCGCTGGTCGCCGCCTTCATCGCCCACGGCGGCGAACTGCGCACGTCGGCCGGCGTGCAGCGCATCCTCGTCGACCGGCAACACGTGGGCGGGGTGCGACTGGACAGCGGCGAGGAGATCGCGGCATCCACGGTCATGTCCGCGGTTGACCCGCGCCATACCCTGCTCGGCCTGATCGGGGCGCCGGAACTGCCCCCGGAGTTCGTGTGGGAGACGCAGTCGATCAAGATGCGTGGCGCCGTCGCCAAGGTGCACCTGCAGACCGACGGCTCGCACGGCGTGCCCGCCGGCACGCTCGCGATCGCGCCGACGCTGAAGTACCTGGAGCGCGCGTTCGATGCCGCCAAATACGGCGAGATCGCCGCGCAGCCGTATCTCGAAGTCACCACGGCCGGCGATGTCGTGTCGATCCATTTCCAGTCCGCGCCGTACAAGCTGCGCCACGCGGACTGGGCGCATGCCCGCGGCACGCTCGAGCAGCTCGCGTTCGACACGCTGGCCCCGCACTTCCCGGCGCTGAAGGCATCCGTGCGGCACTCGCGCGTGATCACGCCGGCGGACCTGGAGCGCGACCTCGGCCTGACCGAAGGCGACCTCAACCACGGCCAGCTGATCCTCGACCAGATGTTTTTCATGCGCCCGCTGCCGGGATGGTCGAATCACGCCACGCCTGTCGACGGCCTGTACCTGTGCGGTTCCGGCGTGCACGGCGGCGGAGGCATCAGCGGCGCGGCAGGACGCAATGCGGTGCAGATGGTGCTGAAGGCGAAGTCCTGACGGGCTGACTTCGGGGCACGCGAAAGGTTGCGTGGCTTTGCGCAAAGCCGTTGGGCTTCGCGGAAGCCATGGCGGCAACGCGTGGTCCTTCAATAGGACAACGATGCGATCGCCGCTACGCGGCCACGATATGCATCAGGCCGTGGCGACGTCGCAATGCACGCGGATCGCTGGCCGTGCCCGCGCACGCGCTGCGTTGACGCATGTATGAGGACTCACGCCTCCGTCGATGCAACGTTGCGCAGGATGCGAGCGGGCAGCGCCCCGCTCGAAGGCATGGTGCGGCATCGTTCGGGCCTGATCTGCTTCGTGGCCGTGCTCTTGTTTGTTGCGATCTGCGTGCTGGCGCAGGTGTTGCGCCCGGACCTCGACTGGCGCAAGGACCCGCTCAGCCATTACCTGACCGGCCACTACGGCGGCTGGGTGCGGGGCGCCTATTACCAGCTGAGCATGGCGCTGATGCTGCTCGGGGTCGGCCTGTACGCGGCACTCAGGCCGCACGCGCGCCGCGTCGCGCCGCTGCTGTTGCTGGTGGTGGCCGGTATCGCGCTGTGGATCACCGCGATTTCCGAAACCGACCTGCCATTCCTGGACCGCGACCAGGAAAGCGACCTGCACCAGGTGGCGGCGCTCATCACGTTCGTGAGCGTGACTACCGCCATGATGTTGCAGTCATGGCGCTTCTATTACGACGCCACGTGGCGGCCGCATTTCGGGCGGGCGTTTCCCCTGGCCGTGGTCGCTTTCATCGCGCTGGTGATCTACGCGAACTGGCACGGCGCGCCCGTGGGGCTGCGGCAGAAGACCGTGATCGCGTTGATCCTGCTGTGGCTCGGCCACGCGGCCTGGTGGCTGCGCTGCAAGCAATTGGCGCGCCTGCAGGCGGGGACGGCCATGCCTCCGGCGGAGTGAGGGGCCGGACCAGGCCACTTCGGCCACTTCGGTCAGCCGGCCAGCAGGTCCGCGTGCAGCAGCCGGTGGAACAGGTGTTCGCCGGCTTCGCGCCGGACCGACAGGCGGCCGGTGCTGTAGGCGCGTGAATGCAGCCCGCGCTGCACCGACTTGCAGATCGCCATGTCCTCGTCCTGGATCTGCTGGCCGACGTCGACGCTGGCGCGGTTGCGCGCGTACGCGGCTTCGGAGACGTCGGCGAACCAGAAGTCGAAGATCACCTCGGTCTTGTCGATTCCCAGTGGCAGCACCAGGTTGGTGTCCATCATTCCCTGGTACCAGTTGATCATGAAGTTCGGATGCAGCCAGTAATACAGGGCACGCTCGCCCTGGCGCACCGCCGCGTAGTCCTCCTGCGCCTTGGCGGTGGTCAGCGGACTGGACTGCAGGCAGAAGCGGCCACCGTTCTCGATCGTGTAGTTCTTGTAGTCGAGCACGCTGTCCAGACCCTTGTGCAGGTGCGGCACGTGATAACCGCCGTCGAGGTAGTTGTCGACGAACACTTTCCAGTTGCAGTCGAACAGGTAGTGCCGGCGCTCGAACCAGTGCAGGCCCGACAACTGCAGCGGCCGGATCCGGTCGATCAGGTCGGTGCCCAGGAACTCCGCCAGGCTCGGGCCTTCGCGGTCCAGGCGCACGAACACCCAGTTTTCCCACACGTCGGTCGCCACCGGCACGAGGCTGTGTTCGCTGCGGTCGAAATGGCATTCGCTGTTGAAGCTCGGCGTGCCCTTGAGCGCGCCTTCCAGCGTGTAGGTCCAGCCGTGGTAGGGGCAGCGCAGGTTCTGCGCGCAGCCGGAGGCTTCGGTCATCACCGCGGCCGCATGGTGGCGGCACACGTTGAAGAAGCCACGCAGCACGCCGTCGCTGCCGCGCACCACCACGATCGGTTCGCCCGCGATCTCGCAGGTGACGTACTGGCCGGGCTCGCGCAACTGGTCGACCCTGGCGGCGAGCTGCCACGAGCGCGAGAACGTGGTCCGGCGCTCCAGCGCCGCGATGCGGTCATCGACGTACCAGGAGGCGGGAATGGTCGACGCCTCCTCCAGCGGCAGATCCGGGTCGTACTGGCCCAGCAGTTCGACTGCAATCGATCGCATCCGCTCGCTTCCCCGTCTATGGGTGCCCGCTTGGCACCGCGTCGCCATCGTTTGCCGCCACGGCGCGTGGTGTCAACGGTGCAGCCGCGATGGCGCTACGGCCGTAGCTCCAACGCCGTCGCGCCGACATCGAGGCGCTGGCGGAAGCCGTCCCAATGGCGGTTGGGAACAGCCGGCGCGTGTCCAGGTGAATAGCCAGCCGGCAGCCCGCGGATCACCTCGCGGCGGCACTACGGCGGCGCGGACGCGCTGCGGCAAGGGGGGGATGGCGCGCCCGGAGGGATTCGAACCCCCGACCAATGGCTTCGGAAGCCACTACTCTATCCGGCTGAGCTACGGGCGCGTTTTTTCAGGCAACCGCGCGATGGCGACCATCGCGGGACGGGCATTCTAGCAGCGCCGGCGCGTGCGCGGCCGCGATTTCGTCAAACGGCCCAGCGCACGGCGTCGGGCGGCGCGGCGCGGCGCAGCCACGCGGAGAACTCATCCAACGCCATGGCCTTGGCAAACAGGTGCCCCTGCACCACGTCGCAGTGCCGCTGGCGCAGGGCCTCAAGGGTGGCCTCGTCTTCCACGCCCTCGGCGACCACCGACAGATTGAAGCGGTGGGCGAGGTCGATGATCAGCGAGGCGATGTCGGCACAGGCCGGATCGGTGAGCAGGCCGGCGACGAAGGACTTGTCGATCTTGAGTTCGTCGGCCGGGATGTCCTTGAAGTAGGCCAGGCAGGAATAGCCGGTGCCGAAGTCGTCGATCGAGATCTTCACGCCGAGGTCGCGGATGCGCGACAGGATCTTGAAGCTGTGGCGCGGATCCATCACCAGCGAGCGCTCGGTGATCTCCAGCACCAGTTGCGTGTCGGGCGCGCTCCACAGCTTCAGCGCGTTTTCGACGAGGTCGGGAAGGTCTTCCTGGCCCACCAGCTCGGCTGGCACGTTGACGGCGACATTGAGGCGGCCATGCGTGTGTTCCCATTCGCTGGCGTGGCGCAACGCGGTGTTGAGCGCCCAGATGGTCATGCCCTTGATCTGGCCGGTCTGTTCCGCGATGGGAATGAACTGCTCGGGCGACACCAGCCCGCGGGCGCGATGCTGCCAGCGCATCAGGGCCTCGGCGCCGACCGGTTGCAAGTCCGACAGTCGCAGCTTGGGCTGGTAGGTGAGGTAGGTCTCGCCGCGCTGCACCGCGCCGTCGAGTTCGATTTCGAGGTCCCAGAATTCGGAGAAGCCGCGGTCGTCCTCGCACTCCGGCGGAAACAGCCAGCGCTGCCCGGTGTTGCGCGCGACCTCCAGGCTCTTTTCGGCCTGGCGCAGCAGGAACTCGGCTTGGCTGGCGTGCATCGGGCACACCGCCGCGCCGACCGTCGCGGTCATGCGCACCTTGCTCTTGCCGCCATCGAAGGGCACTTCGAACAGGCGGAACAGCTTCTGCACGGCCAGTTCGGCGTGCCCCGCGTTCATCACGCCCGGCAGGATCAGGGCAAAGCGGTTGTCGCCGATGCGGGCCGCGTAGTCCTGCGGGCGGATGACCTCACGCAACTGCTGGGCAACGTGCCGGAGCGCCCGGTCGCCGAACTCGTAGCCGTGCGCCGCATTGAGGCGGGCGAAGCCATCGATGTCGGCGACGATCAGCGCAAGGTTGGTCCTGCGTTCGTTGGCGTAGCCGATATGCCGGCGCAGCAGCGCGAGGAAGCTGCGGCGGTTGTGCAGTCCGGTGAGCTCGTCCTCGATCGTGGCCATGGCGGCGTGTCAGTGCAGGAACAGTTCCACCGGATCGATGCCGTAAGCACCGGTCGGCAGGCCGCCCTTCACACTCAACGGCTGGCCGGCATCGTCCTGTTCCACTTCGCCCAGGTCGAGTACGCGGAACTGTTTCAGCGGCGCCTTGTTGGCATCGAGCAGCAGCATCACGCGCGGACGCAGGCGCTTGAGGCTGTGCACGTCGGTGACCACGGCGACCTGCCCGTTCGACAGCTCCACCAGCGATCCGGTGGGATAGATGCCGCAGTTCTGGATGAACTGTTCGACCAGCTCGGCCTGGAACAGCGTGCCGCGCTGCTGGTAGAGCTCGGTCACCGCCTGGTGCGGCGAGCGGCTGGAGGCGTAGGGACGCACGCAGGTCATCGCGTCGTAGCTGTCGACGATGCCCATGATGCGGCCGAAGATCGGGATGTCGCTGCCCTGCAGCCGCCATGGATAGCCGCTGCCGTCGTGGCGTTCGTGGTGGGTGGCGACGATCTCGCGGATCTTCGGCGACAGCCCGGGCGTGGAATCGACGATCTCCAGGCCATGCTGCACGTGCTGGTGCACGAGTTCGATCTCGTCCGGACCCAGCGGCGTGCGCTTGTTCAACAGCGCTTCGGGCAGGCGCGTCTTGCCGACGTCGCACAGCAGGCCGCCAAGCGCGAGCAGTTGCAGTTCCGCGCGCTCCAGCCCGAGGTGGCGGCCGAAGCTCGCTGCCCAGATCGCGCAACCCATGGCGTGCTGGTAGGCGTAGTTGTCGCGCCGCTTCATCTCCTTGAGCCAGACGAACGCGGTGGGATTGCGCAGGATGGAATCGATCATCGCGTCGACGCCGTCCTTCAGGCGTTCGAGGTCGAGGCGCTTGCCGCTATGCAGGTCGGTCATCACCTCGTCGATGGAGGCTTCCAGCGAGGCGTGCACCGCTTCGGCTTGGCGCAGCTCCTGCTGGACCTCGACCTGCGGCGCCCATTGCGACTTGCGCAACGCTTCGACTTCCGCGGCGGCGCGGCGCTGGCGTACCTCCGCGGGTTCTTCGAAGGCGAGATAGCGCGGGTCCGGCGATGCACCGAGCATCACGTCGACCCAGACATGGTTGCAGATGCGCTGCAGCATCGCGACCTCGTCCTCGGACGTGATCTTGAGCCCCTGCATGAGGAACGCGGTCTCGATCCACGGCCGATCGAGCCGGCTGACGTACATCCCCAGTGTCAGTCCGTGGACAGTGATGCGCACTTCCCTGGATTTGATATCCATCAGATCCCCCCGACCCTCCGGCTAGCCTACCCTTGGTTGCGGTGCGGAACAAAGGACAGGGGGGGGCGCCGGTCTGGAATCCGATGGCGATCGGCGACAATGCCGGCGTGGCCGGGTCATCCCGGCGCTGTCTGGCGTCCTGACGAGTGGGGAACCATGGGTTACGAGCGTGACTACGCCCCGATACCGCCGCCGGTGCCGCGCTGGCGCGAGCGGTTGCATCAATACTGGTTGCTGGTGCGCGGCGATCGTCCGATCGGTTGGCTGCTGCTGCTGTGGCCGACCTGGTGGGGCCTGTGGCTGGCGGCGAAGGGCGTGCCGCCATGGTGGACACTGGTGGTCTTCAGTCTCGGGGTATGGCTGACGCGCGCGGCCGGCTGCGTCATCAACGACTACGCCGACCGTTGGCTCGATCCGCACGTCGAACGCACCATGCAGCGGCCGCTCGCAACCGGCGCGGTGGGTGGACGCGAGGCGCTGGCGGTGTTTGCGGTACTGATGCTGGTGGCGTTCGCCCTGGTGCTGACGATGAACCGCCTCACGGTCTACCTGAGCCTCGTCGGCGTGGTCCTCGCGGCGAGCTACCCGTATCTCAAGCGCTATACCTACCTGCCGCAGGTGTACCTGGGCATGGCCTTCGGATGGGGCATCCCGATGGCGTTCGCCGCGATCCAGGGCGAAGTGCCCGCAGTCGCGTGGCTGCTCTACATCGCCAACATCCTGTGGGCCACCGCATACGACACCTGGTACGCGATGGTGGATCGCGACGACGACCTGCGCATGGGCGCCAAGTCGACGGCGATCCTGTTCGGCGAGATGGACCTGGTCGCGCAGGGCATCCTGTATGCGCTGTTCGCCTACGCTCTGTTCCTGGTCGGCCGCCGTGCGGAACTGGGGATGTATTACTGGAGCGCGTTGGGCGTTGCCGCCGTGCTGGTCGCCTGCGAGTTCTGGATGGCGCGGGCACGGGATCGCGACGGTTGCTTCCGCGCGTTCCTGCACAACCAATGGGTGGGCCTCGTGGTGTTCGCCGGCATCGCGCTCGACCTGGGCTTGCGCGCCGCGCGTTGATGTCGCTTAGACTCGCCGGGTCCGATGGGGATCGGGCCATTCATTGATGACCAGGGGAGTGGTGCATGAAGTCATGGGGCAAGTGGTTTTTCATTTTCGGTGCCGGTTCGTTCGTGTTGAACCTGTTCGATCTCGAGTTCGTGCTCTTGAGCTGGATCGACAACTGGGGCCCGGGCGTGGGTATCGGCATCCGCGTGGGCCTGATGGTGGTCGGCGCCGCGATGTGGCTGGTGGGCCGCAAGCAGGACGCGGCGCAACCCGCGACCTGAGTTCTTCCCGCAATACCGGACAACGGCCCGCACGCGGGCCGTTGTCTTTTGTGGCGACAATGCAACGACAACCGCAAGGGGAGCGACGATGAAAGAAGCAGCGGGCGAACGCTGGATGGCGCGGACGGCGCTGCGTTGCGCGGCCTTCGCCGAGCGCTGGTTCCCCGATGCCTGGGTATTCGCCGTGCTCGGCGTGCTGATAGTCGCGGCCGCGGCCATCGCCTGCGGCGCGACGCCGCAAGCCACCGCGCAAGGCTTCGGCAAGGGCTACTGGAGCCTGATTCCCTTCACCATGCAGATGGTGTTCGTGGTGATCGGTGGCTATGTCGTAGCCACCGCTCCCGTGGCCGCGCGCCTGATCGAACGACTGGCGCGCTGGCCGCGCAGCGGGCGCGGCGCGGTCGCCTTCGTCGCCGCGGTGAGCATGCTGAGCTCGCTGCTGAGCTGGGGCTTCTCGATGGTGTTCGCCGGGTTGCTGGCGCGCGCGCTGGCGCGGCGCGAGGACCTGCGCATGGACTACCGCGCGGCCGGCGCCGCGGCCTATCTCGGCCTGGGCGCCGTCTGGGCGCTGGGACTGAGTTCCTCCGCCGCGCAGCTGCAGGCGAACCCGGCGAGCATGCCGCCGGGCCTGCTCGAGATCACCGGCGTATTGCCGTTCGCACAGACGATCTTCCTGTGGCAGTCGCTCGCACTCACCGCGGTACTGATCGCCGTGTCGGTGCTGGTCGCCTACTGGACCGCGCCTGGCGAGGCGTCGGCGCGCGGCGCGCCGGAAACGATGGCGTGGGATGGCGCGACGGCCGCGGCCTCCGCGGTGGCGAAGCGCCCCGGCGAATGGCTGGAGCACAGTCCGCTGCTGACCATCGCGCTGTCGCTGCTCGCCTTCGGCTGGCTTGCCTCGGAATTCACCGGTAAACCACTTGCGCGCGCGATCGCCGACCTCAACACCTACAACCTGTTGTTCCTGTCGCTCGGCCTGCTGCTGCACTGGCGGCCGCGCAGCTTCCTCGACGCAGTGGCGAAGGCCGTGCCCAGCACCACCGGCGTACTGCTGCAGTTCCCGCTCTACGGCGGCATCGCGCTGCTGTTGACCGACGTCGCCGGCGCCAACGGCGCCACCCTGGCGCAGCGCCTGTCGGCGTTGTTCGTGCAGGTCGCCTCGCGCGACAGCTTCGCGCTGGTGATGGGCGCGTATTCGGCGGTGCTGGGCTTCTTCGTGCCGTCGGGCGGTGGCAAGTGGATCATCGAGGCGCCGTACGTGATGCAGGCCGCCAACGAACTGCAGATGCACCTGGGCTGGGCGGTGCAGGTCTACAACGCCGCGGAGGCATTGCCGAACCTGGTCAATCCGTTCTGGATGCTGCCGTTGCTCGGCGTGCTCGGACTGAAGGCGCGCGACATCGTCGGTTTCACCTTCGTGCAGCTGCTGGTGCATGTGCCCCTGGTGCTGGGGTTGCTGTGGCTGCTGGGGATGACGCTGGAGTATGTGCCGCCGGTGATGCCGTAAAGCGGCGGGCTATTCGTTGCCCAAGCTGCCCGCGCGGCCTCACCGCTGAGGACGCGGAACCCTACTTGCGGGCGGGCGGCGCGACCCAGCCGGCAGCGATGATGCCGACCTCGTACAGGATGCACATCGGGATCGCGAGCATCAGCTGGGAGACCACGTCTGGCGGCGTGATGATCGCGGCGACGACGAAGACGCCGACGACGGCGTAGCCGCGCGATTCCTTGAGCTGCCGCGGCGTGACCCAGCCGAGCAGCGCCAGGATCACCAGCGCCACCGGCACCTCGAAGCTCGCGCCGAAGGCGAGGAAGATCACCAGTACGAAATCCAGGTAGGCCTGGATGTCGGTCATCATCGCCACGCCCTCGGGCGTGACGCGGGTGAGGAAGGCGAACACGGCCGGCAACACCAGGAAATACGCAAACGCGCAGCCCGCGTAGAACAGCGATACCGCCGACACCAGCAGCGGCACCGCCAGCTTTTTCTCGCGTTGGTACAGGCCCGGCGCGACGAAGGCCCAGGCCTGGTACAGCAGCCACGGCACCGACACGAACAGCGCGGCGAAAAACGCCAGCTTCACCGGCGCGAAGAAAGGCGACACGACGCCGGTGGCGATCAGCTGTCCGCCGGCCGGAAGTTTTGCCAATAGCGGTTTCGCCAGCCAGGCATAGAGCCTGTTGGCGAACGGCAGCAATGCGACGAACACGATGACCAGGCCCAGCACCGCGCGCAGCAGGCGCGCGCGCAGTTCGATCAGGTGATCGATCAGGCGGCTTTCGCCCTGCGGGGGAGCGGCGTCAGCGTCGTTCATCGTGTCCGGGCCCGGCCGCGTCGGCGTCGGTGCCGGCGGCGGTGTCGCGTCCGGGGAGCGTCGGCGTGGTGGGTTCCGGTGCGCCAACGGCATGCGGCGATGCCTCGGCACTGTCGCCGGCATCGGCGGTCGTGCCGGAGCGCAGGGCGTTGTGGACCTCGGCCTGCGCATCTTCGATCTGGCGCTGCAGCGCCATGCCGCCCTGCGCCAGTGAAGCCCGCGCTTCCATCAGGTCGGCCTGGGCTTGCTTCAGGCTGCGCTTGAGTTCCTCGTCGGCGAGTTCGTTCTCGAGCTCGGCCTTGACCGAATACCACTGCGCGCGCGCGCGCCGCACCCACAGGCCGGCAAAACGCGCGGCCTTGGGCAGGCGTTCGGGGCCCAGCACGAGCAGGGCCACGACCGCGATCAGGAGGATCTCGCCGAATCCGACATCGAACATGCGTCAACCCGCCCTTGCGGCGGGCCCGTGCGCGTCAGCGCGGGGTGTGCTCGTCGTCGCGCTGCGACGTGGTGGAACCGTTGTCGCGACGCTCGTCGGGCAGCTGCCCCGACGGCTTCTTGTCGTCGTCGTCCTGCAGGCCCTTCTTGAAGCCCTTCACGGCTTCACCGAGGTCCTTGCCGACGTTGCCCAGGCGCTTGGTGCCGAACACCAGCACCACGATCACCAGCACGATCAGCCAGTGCCAAATGCTCAAACCGCCCATGATATTGCCCTGCGAAGTGGAAGCTAAGGATACCGCAGCGACGGGGGCGGCCGCGGCATCCCGTGATCGCCGGTCCTGGCTCAGCGACGGCCGGACGGGGTGGTGCGCGCGGGTTCAGGCGGCAGCGGTTCGCTGCGGACGCCAGCGTCGGCGGGAACGTCCTCGAACGGAGCGGGCCGGGTCTCGGCGGCGGCCGGGGCCATGGCCTGGGTCTGCGCCACCGGCGCAGGCGAAGCCGCTCCGCGCGAGGCCGCGCTCGCATGTCCACCGCGGCGATCGCGGGCCAGCGCGCTGGCTTCCTCCAGCGCGTCGCGGAAGTCGATCACCTTGTCGTCCGGCTGCTGGGGCGTACGGCCCTCGAAGACCATCCGCGGCGTGGTGCCCTGGCCGTAGGCGAGCTGGTTGGAGGCGTCGTCGATCGACAGCACCGCGCCATCGAGCGCGATGCCCGCGAACAGCCCGCGCGCGCGCGACCACGACCAGATTTCCGCCTTCAGCTGGCCGTCGGTGAGGGTGGCGGCGTTGCGGCCGACCGGCCCCGCGGCCGCCCCGGCATCCACGCCGAGGGTGACCTTGCCGTTGACGATGGAGTCCAGGCCGCGCTCACCGCGGAACACCAGCACGATGTCGGAGGACTGCACGCCGGCCTGCAGGCCGATGCTGCCGCCGGTGAGCTTGACGAAGCTGGGATTGGACCAGCTGCCGTCGGGATTCTTGATCGAGACCACGCCGTGGCCGCGGCGGCCGCCGAACAAGAGGCCGACCTTGAGTGCGTCCGGCACCACGACAATCGCCCTGGCTTCGTCGAACAGCTTGTCCGGGATCGCGGATTCCGGGATGCGCTGCACTTCGCTGAGGACACGCACCGCGTCGAGGGAGCGCTGGTCCTGCTCGGGGGCGGCGGCGGCCGTGCCGGCGACGGCGAGCGAGAGGGCGAGCGACAGCGACAGCAGGGATGACTTCGACAAAGCGTGGCTCGACATGACAGCTCCGGAGGCAGGGGTTCCGGCAGCGTAAGTGCGCGGAAATGAATGGTCACGAACCGCGCCGCACTGAAACAGGGAAACGCGATGGCGCGCGCGCTTCGGATGACGCCCCTCCACGCGACTGTCATCCTATGCAGATGACCGCGCCCACCCCCACGGCAGGCGAGACCGCAGCCGCCATCGACCGTGCCACCGCGATGGTGCTGGTGAACCTCGGCACGCCCGATGCGCCCACGCCCGGCGCCGTGCGCCGCTACCTGCGCGAATTCCTGTCCGACCGCCGCGTGGTCGACCTGCCGCGCTGGCTCTGGTGGCCGCTGCTGAACCTCGTCATCCTGCCGCTGCGCGCGACGCGCGTGGCACACAAATACGCCAGCGTGTGGCTGCGCGACGGCTCGCCGCTGGCGGTGTACACGCGCCAACTGGCCCAGGCGGTGCAGCGCGAATGCCCGCAATGGCGCGTGCTGCATGCGATGCGCTATGGCACGCCGTCGTTCGCGCATGTACTGGAGCAGCTGCGCGCGGACGGCGTGCGCCGCGTGCTGGTGCTGCCGCTGTATCCGCAGTATTCGACGACGACCACCGCGTCCGTGCGCGACGTGGTCGAAACCGCACGTTTCGCGATCCGCGACAGCGGCTTCGTCGAGGCCGGCAAGGAGGCCGCCGACGCCGATGCCGGCGTCGCCTCGATGGCCCACTTCATCGGCGACTACCACCTCGATCCGGGCTGGATCGCCGCGCTCAGTGAATCGATCCGTGCCCACCGCGCCCGCCATGGCAACGCCGCGCACCTGGTGTTTTCCTTCCACGGGTTGCCGCAGCGCCTGGCCGACAACGGCGATCCGTATCCGCGCCAGTGCGAGGCCGGCGCGCGCGCGATCGCGGCCGCGCTGGGCTTGCGCGAGGAGTCGTGGACGTTGAGCTACCAGTCGCGTTTCGGGCGCGAAAAATGGCTGGAGCCGGCCACCGCCGCTACGCTCGACGCGTTGGCCGGACGCGGCATCCGCAGCGTCGACGTGGTCGCGCCGGGCTTCGCGGTCGACTGCCTGGAGACACTGGAGGAAGTCGCGCAGATGCTGAAGCAGGACTTCCAGGCGCGCGGAGGCGAGCTGCGCTACATCCCCTGCCTCAACGACAGCGACGCGCACGCACGCGTGCTCGCCGTGATCGCGCGCGATGCGCTGGCCGCAACGGCGGCGCAGCCCGCATGAGCGCGATGCGTGCATTCGCGCTCGAAACCGCCTTCGGTACGCTGGCCGGGCTGCGCGCGGGCCGCGCAGGTGCGCCGCGCGTGCTTGCCCTGCATGGCTGGCTCGACAACGCGGCCAGTTTCGTGCCGCTGTCCGCGCACCTGCCCGATATCGACCTGGTGGCGATCGACATGCCGGGCCACGGCGCGAGCGCGCACCTGCCGGCTGCGGCGGATTACCTGCTGATCGCATTCCTGCGCGCGGCGTTTGCCGCCGCCGATGCGCTGGGCTGGGAGCGTTTTTCGCTGCTCGGCCATTCGCTCGGCGGCGTGATCGCCAGCCTGATGGCGTCCGCGCAACCACGCCGGATCGAGCGCCTGCTGACCATCGAAGCCCTGGGCGCGCTGACCGAAGCCGAGGAACGCACCACGCAGCGCCTGCGTGATGCGCTCACCGCCTACACCGCACTGCCGGGCAAGCAGCTGCGCGTGTTCCCCGATGTCGCCACCGCGATCAAGGCGCGCCTGCGCGCCGGTACCGGCGATCTCGGCGAGGCGGCAGCGACGCTGCTGGTCGAACGCGGCCTGCGGGCGGTCGACGGCGGTTTCGTCTGGCGCAGCGACCCGCGCCTGACCATGCCGACCGCCGTGCGCATGAGCGAGGCGCAGAGCCGCGACCTGCTCGCCCATATCGAGTGTCCGACGCGGGTGATCTACGCCGAACCCGCGCAGACCTACTTTCCTGAGGCGCTGCGACGCGAACGCGCCGGATTGCTGTGCCATGGCGAGCTGATCGTCATGCCGGGAAGCCACCACCTGCACATGGACGATGCGCCCGGCGTGGCCGCGGCGATCGGTGATTTCTTCCACGCGTCCTGAGTGCCGGCGCGCCTCGGCACGCGCTTACTGGCGTTCGGTGGCGAGCTGGTAGCCCAGCTGCACGCCCTTGTCCTTGTCGTCGGCGATGGTCAGCGTCGCGTGGCGTTTGCCCTTCTCGTACATGACCACCTTGCCCTGCGTGCCCTGCATCATGGTCATGGCCGATTTCCAGCCCTGCGCCTGCATCTGCTTGTCGGCCTCCGCGGCGATCGCCGTGGCTTCGCCGGGGGTGAGCACGTGCAGGATCACCGCGTCCGGCATTTCCATCGCGGCGACCACCGAGTAGTCGCGCGGCAGGTAGACATCCTTCGGGAAGGTGGCCGGCAACTCCGCGCCGGCGCCGGAGTTGATCTTCATCTCGCCCTGCGCGGTCTGGATGCGGACCTCGCCCTTGTCGGCATCGGTATCCGTCTTCTGGCCGGTGCGCGCCTCGATGGCGGCTTCGGCCGCGCGTTCACCGGCGGACTTGCCGCAGGCCACCAGGCATAGGGAGGCGAGGATCAGTGGAAGAAGCGGTCGCATGGTCGGGCCCGGGTTTGCCGCAGGTTGCGGCCACGGCAAGGACAACGCCGACAGTGCCCTCAGGCGGCCAGCAGCGCGCGCATCGCGGCCTTGGCGCGGCGGCCTTCGTTCTTGAAGTAGTCGCGCTCGTCCCGCCATGTCGGGAAGCGTTGTTCGACCTCGCGCCAGAACGCGCGCGAATGGTCGGCGCGGATCAGATGGCACAGCTCGTGGACCAGGACGTATTCGAATGCACTCGGGCGGGCGAGCACCAGGGCGAGATCGAGCGCGACCGCGCCGTTGGGGGCCAGCGAACCCCATTGCGAGCTCATCACCTTCAGGGTGATGCGCGCGGGCGGGCGTGGCAGCGTCGGCAGCAGGGGCGGCAACCAGCGACCGATGTCCGCGCGCGCTTCGGCTTCATAGAAATCACGTAACGTCCGGCGCAGCGAGGCGATGCGCAGGTTGGCGGGCACCGTGGCCTGCAACCCGTCGTCGGTCATGGTCAGGCGCAAGGCGCGGCCTTCGTGCCAGGTCACCGGCAGGTCGCCGCCGCGCAACGGGATCGACGCCGTGGCATGCGGCTGCAGCGCCGGCGCGGCGTTGCCGTTGTGCGCCAGCTGCGCCATCAGCCAGTCGCCGTGTTCGAGCACGAAACGCTCGCCGGCAACCTCGCTCGCGCGCAGTGGCAGGGTCAGGCGCGCTCCGCGTTCGCTCACGCTGAGCTTGATCCGGCGCGCGCGCGGATCGCGCACGCGCAGCACGGCGACGGTCTCGCCGTTGTCCAGGATGATGTTGAGGGTTTCGCGCGCCGTCCCGCGCGCCTGCGCGCCGGGTTTGCCTGCGAGCAGGCGGAGGGGATTCATGCGGTGACGCTCGTCATGGGCCAAAGCATATCGCGATGCAGGCGCGGCGCAGCCGCGCATTCATGTGCGCGGCCTTGCGAAAAAGTGACGCGATGCACGGCGCGGTCGCGATGCATGGCGGTCGCGTGAGGCGTGCACCGGGCGGGCTCGCGCCCGCACCGGTTGCGCCCGTGGTGGTTGTTACGCCTCGGCCTTCGACAGCTTCAGCGCCTTCTCGAGCACGGCGAACAGGCGCTTCGCCTCGCCGCTCATCAACGCGAAACGTGCGTCAAGTTCGGCGCGCAGGTCGTCGCGATCCGTGGATTCGAGCTGGTCGACGGCGCCGTCGAGCAGCTTGAACTTGCGCACGACCAGGTCTTCGCCGAGCACGAACGACACGTGGTCGTCGAGCGTGAGCGCCAGGCGCGTGACCTGCTTGCCGGCTTCCAGGTGCTTGCCGATCTCGTCGCCCTGCAGCTCCTGGCGCTGGCACTTCACCACCGCGCCCTGGTCGACCGGATCGCGCAGTTCGCACTCGTCGCCGAGCGACAGGCCATCAGGCAGCGGTTCGCCCGCGATCCAGCCGGTCAGCACGCTGCGCGGTGCGACTTCCGCGTTCAGCGGCAAGGCGGGGAAGCTGCCGAGCGCGCGGCGGATCTCGCTGACCACGTTCTCACCGCTCTTGCGGCTGGAGGTGTCGACCACGACCACGCCGTGCTCGAGGTCGAGCAGCGCATCGGTGCGGCTGGGCTTCACGAACGCACGCGGCAGCAGGTCGGTGATCAGTTCGTCCTTGATCCGCTTGCGCGTGCGTCCGCCGGGTTTGCGACCTTCCTTCTGTTCGATCTCCTCGAGCTTCTTCGCGAGCATGTCGTTGACCACGGCGCCCGGCAGCAGGCGGTCCTCACCGCCGACGGTCAGCCAGATCGCATCGCGCTGGCGCGCGGCGAGCACGTCGCTGTCGCGTCCGAACGGGGAGATGAAGCCGCGACTGGACAGTTCCAGCGGGCCGACCGGCTTGAGCTGGCATTCATCGAGGCCGCGGTCGAGGTCATCGAGTTTGGCGGTGGTGGGGAAGCGGAACAGCGTCAGGTTGCGGAAGAACATTCGGTCTCTCTGGTTGTCGTCCGCTGCAGCCGGGCGGCAACGGGCGGCAACGGGCGGCAGTACAAGGTTCCGTGGGCGGTTGCCCCCGGAATGGCGATGGATCGGGGAATCAGGCGTCGGCGGCCAGCCACGCATGCGCATCCGGCACCTCGCCGCCGCGCGCACCGAGCGCGAGGAAGTCGAACAGCCGGGGATCGCTCAGCTGCGCGGGCCGGACGTCACCGAGCGCGCGCGCGATCGTCTCGATGCGGCCAGGCGTGTCTTTTTCCCAAGCGTCCATCATCCGCTTCACCTGCTTGCGCTGCAGGTTTTCCTGCGAGCCGCACAGGTTGCACGGAATGATCGGGAACTGCTTCGCCATGGCGTAGGCGGCGATGTCGTCCTCGCGCACGTAGGCGAGTGGTCGGATCACCACGTGCTTGCCGTCGTCCGACAACAGTTTCGGCGGCATGCCGCCGAGCTTGGCGTGGAAGAACAGGTTGAGGAAGAAGGTGGCGACGAGGTCGTCGCGGTGGTGGCCCAGCGCGATCTTGGTGAAGCCCTGCTCCTCGGCATGCGCATACAGCGCGCCGCGGCGCAGGCGCGAGCACAGCGAGCACAGGGTCTTGCCTTCCGGCACCACGCGCTTCACCACCGAGTAGGTGTCCTGCTCGAGGATCTTGTAGGCGACGCCGAGCGATTCGAGGTACGCCGGCAGGACGTGCGCGGGGAAGTCCGGTTGTTTCTGGTCGAGGTTGACCGCGACCAGCTCGAACTTCACCGGCGCCTTCTGCTGCAGTTGCAGCAGGATGTCGAGCATCGCGTAGCTGTCCTTGCCGCCCGACAGGCACACCATCACCTTGTCGCCGTCCTCGATCATGCC
This sequence comes from Lysobacter sp. P5_B9, assembly GCF_054049835.1. Taxonomy (NCBI): domain Bacteria; kingdom Pseudomonadati; phylum Pseudomonadota; class Gammaproteobacteria; order Lysobacterales; family Lysobacteraceae; genus Lysobacter; species Lysobacter sp. P5_B9. Next base: position 28,990 of record NZ_JBFULP010000004.1, on the reverse strand, counting down.
GAAGTCGGCGATCGCGCGGCCGACCTGGTGGCGCAGGCGCTTGGCGAGCTTGTTGGCCTCGTGCGTGCCGCGTTTATCGGCACGGGCATGGGCGCGTGGCAGCGGTTCGGCGAGGGGCAGGGGGATGTTCACGGCGGACAGCGGGGCACAGCGACGGCGGACGGCCATTCTACCGTCCGCCCGGCGGCCCCGCCGGAATGTGCCGCATGATCCGTCATGACGCCGCAGCGGGGCGGGGTTAAGCTCGCAACATGGTCGAAGCCGAAGATCCCGTTGCCATCGCGCGCCAGCTCGCCGAATTGCGGACCGAGCATCGCGACCTCGATCTCGCGATCGAACGCCTGTCCGGCGATGCGGCCGCCGACGAATTGACGGTCAAGCGCCTGAAGAAACGCAAGCTGTGGCTGAAGGACTGCATCGCGCGGCTCGAAAGCGCGCTGATCCCCGACGAACCGGCCTGAGCCCTGTAGGGCGCGGCGGTGCGCGTGGCACCGCTCCATGCCTTCACCATGGCGGGCGGCGCCTGCCGCAACGCTCGGGATGAACGACGGCGCTGGATGACGGCGGCGCGCTGGTACGCCCCCGCCGCGTCGCGGCTCAGGCCGCGTCGCTTGCCGGCTTGGCGGTCTCCGGGCTGATCTTCTCGATCGTGTGGCGCAGTTCGCGGCCCAGGATCACCTTGGCATCCTTCGCCCACGCCGCCAGGCGCTGGTCGAAGGTGAGCTTGCCGTTCTCGTTCGGCCACACCAGCTTCAATTCGCGCAGCTTCAGGATGAAGCCGCGGAACAGCGACTTGTCGAAGAACTCCGGCGCCGCTGGCGCGTACAGCAACGACAGGCGCTGCGCGGCGAGGTGGCACATGCTTTCAAGTTCGCCCGAGGACAACGTGCCCGCACCGTTCTTGGCCAGCACCGAAATCGCGATGTAGTAGCGCTCGAACGCCTGCTGCAGCGAGTGGCCGATCGCGCGCAGGCGGAACACCTCGTCGGTCTGGCCGGCGTTGCGCGCGAGGATGCCACCGTCCTCCTCGCTGACGCGTTCGAGCAGGCCTTCGCGCACGAACAGGTCGACGGTACGCGCCAGGCGCTCGCCGAATTCGTCCTCGCTCCACGGCAGGAACAGCTCAGCCTGCAGGAACGGATACACGTTGCGGCCCAGCTCCAGCACCCGCGCCAGGCTCATGCGCCGGTTGTGCTGGAAGCAGCACGCGATCCATGCCGCCGCGGTGTACAGGTGCAGCACGTTGTTGCGGAAATAGCTGAGCAGCACCGCCTTTTCGTCGTCGACGCCGAGCACGTCGCCGAGCGGATGCCTGGTCCGCTCGAGCACGTTGATCTCCTCGCCGTGGGCGATGATCTGTTCGGGCGTGTGCGGCGTGACGGTGACGCGGTCGGAATACGGCAGGTCCGCGAGCAGCTTCTGCGATAGCGCGATCTGCGCGCGCAGGTCGCCCTCGCCCATCGCGTGCTTGGGCGTGGACAGCAGCGCCAACGCCAGCAGGTTGATCGGGTTCACGTCAGCGGCGCGGTTGATGTTGATGTTGATGCGCTCGGCCAGCGTGTCGACGGTCTCCGCCAGCCACTTGGGTTTCTCGTCCTCGGGCACCGGCTTGCCGTCCCATTCGGGCGCGTGTTCGGCGAGCACGTCGCCCAGCCTGATGGGCTCGCCGAAGTTCACCACCACCTGGCCGTAGTTGCTGCGCAGCACCTTGGGGATGCCCCACAGCAGCGCCCAGATCGATTCCTTTTCCTTCGGCTTGCCGGTGAGTTCGTCGAGGTAGCTGTTGCCTTCCATCAGCTTCTCGTAGCCGATGTACACGGGCTGGAACAGCACCGGGCGCGTCGGCTGGCGCAGGAAGCCGCGCACCGTCATCGAAATCATCCCGCCCTTGGGCTGAAGCAGTCGGCCCGTGCGCGAACGGCCACCTTCGGTGAAGTATTCGATCGAATAACCACCGGCGACGAGTTGCGCCACGTATTCGCTCAGCACCGCCGAGTACAGCGCGCTGCCGCGGATGCTGCGGCGGATGAAGAAGGCGCCGCCCTTGCGCAGAAGGGTGCCTATCACCGGCAGGTTGAGGTTGATGCCGGCGACGATGTGCGGCGGCACGATGCCCTTGGTGTAGAGCAGGTAGCTCAGCAGCAGGTAATCCATGTGGCTGCGGTGGCTGGGCACGTACACCACTTCGTGGCCCGGCGCGGCCTGCTTGAGCTTTTCCAGGTGGTGCACCAGCACGCCGCGGTAGATGCGGTTCCACACCGTGGTCAGCAGGAAGCTGACCGAACGCACCACCGGGTGCGAATAGTCGGCGGCGATCTCGTAGGCGTAGCCGTGCGCCTTCTTCCAGGCGTCGGTCAGCGAGCTCTTGTCGCGCGCGGCCTGGTCGGCGATGGCTTCCTTCACCGAGTCGGCGGCCAGCACCTGGTCGATCAGCAGGCGCCGCGTGGACAGGTCGGGGCCGATGACTGCGGCGCGCAGGCGGTGGAAGTGGGTGCGCAGCACCCGCGACAGCTTGCGCACCGTGCGCTCGGCCGGGAGGCCTTCGTCGATCACGCCCCGTAACGACACCGGCGGCGCGAACTGCACCAGCGTGTCGCGGCCGTTGAGGGCGAGCGCGAGCAGGCGGCGGAAGCGGCCGACCAGGGTCCAGTTCTCCGAGAACAACACCGAGAACCAGCCGCTGCTCTTGTCCGGCGCGCGGCCGACGAAGATCGACACGGGCACGAGCTGCACGTCGAGTTCCGGATGCGCGCGATGGGCTTCGAGCAGGCGCGCCAGCGAACCGGAATGGGTCTTGGCCGACGGCGGCGATGCCGCCGGGGCGCCGGTGATCGTGCCGGTGATGCTGTCCGCGAGAGGCGCCAGCGTGCTGACGTTGCGGCGCGACAGCGCGAGGTAGGCGCGCTTGCGACCGAGCGGGTCGCCGGGCAGCGGCTGCAGCGGGGTCGGCAGGCCGGCTTCGCGGCAGGCGCGCTCGAGGATCAGCGCGTTGGACAGGCCGTAGTCCTCCAGCACGTAGCAGACCGGGCGGCCGTCCAGCGCGGCCACGTGCTCGAGCGGATTGGCGGGTTCGACCTTGAGTTCGACCCACGGCTCCAGGAGCGAGCCGAGCAGCTTCGCCCACAGAGGGCGACGCGGCGCCGAATGCGAGCGCGGGTCGGCGGCAAAGGCGGTCGCGCCGGTGGTCGGGGCGGCCGGGATTGGAAGCTCGGGCTGGGCGGGGGCCGCGTCCGGCGCAACCGGAGTCGCGGCCTCGGTCGCCGGGGGCGTCACATCGGCCCCGGCAGGATCCGTGGTGGGATCCACCGCAACACCGGCGCCGGTCTCGGCACCTGGCGCGGGCGATTGCGCCTGCGCGCCGGCTTCAGGCTGGCCGTCGTTCGGCCGCTCCGGCGGCGGAGTCGGGGCGTCCGGGAAGAGGGAGGTCTGGTTTGGCATCGTCGGGATTATGCCCGCAGCGTCGTAAAACGGGACGCGAACGGGGACGTATCAGTGGTGCTACGGCGCGGCGGAGGTCGCGTTGGCAACGGTGGCTTCGGCCTCGGCGCGGCGCAGCAGGTCGCTGAGATACCAGCGGCCGTCGCGGCGCTCCATCAACGCCATGGCGTCGATGGGTTGGCCGGCCAGGGTGTATTGCAAGCGCACCCGTGCGGTGTCGCCGGTCTGTTCGGCGAGGCTGATGCGCATGCCCGCCAGCGTGGCGTCGAAGTCCAGCCCGTACGTGGCCAGCACGCGCTCCAGGCGCACGAAGAATGGTCCCAGCAGGCGCAGGCTGCGCTCCATCCCCGCCTTGCGCAGGCCATCGGGAGTGCCCAGGCCAGTGGCGCGCGCGGCGAGCGTGATCTGCGGGATGTTGCGTCGTGCCCGCGCGGCATCGCCCAGCGGTGCGCGCTGGCCCCAGCGTGCGAACGCGGCGACGAGCTGGCGGTAATGGTCGCGTTCGGTCTCGCTGTAGCTCGCTTCCTTGGTCACGTATTGGGTGGTGAACAGTCCCAGCGTGGTGGCCGCGGTGCGGATCTCGGCATTGGCGCCGGCGAACTGGCGGCGGTACGCGGCCAGCAGCTTTTCCTCCGAGCGCGGTTCGGCCAGGGCGATGAGAAAGCCCTGGGCCTTGTGATCCAGCGGCAGCTCGGTCAATGGCCACAAGGTGCGGCCCTCGCCCCAAGCGGCGGCGAGTCGACGATGCAGCGCCGGTGGCACCGCGTGTTCGGCATACGCCGCCAGATCGTCCCGGCGCAGATCGTCGACCAGTTGTTGCATGGCCTGGGCGGGCGCGGCCGAGGTCGACTGTGTCCGGCTGCCGCGGTCGCAGCCGCCGGCGAGGACGAGCAGCCCCAGCAGAAGGGCAGCGCGCACGCAGGCGGGTCGGATCGATGGCTTGGACATGGCTGCGGCGGCTTCCCCGTGACCCGGCAGTGTCGCGGGCGGGGTCGGGATGGACAAGCCGAACCGGTCGCGGTTCGAAAGCCCGGGGCGGGCGGCGGACAAAAAGAAAGGGAGGCCGTTGGGGCCTCCCGCAATCCGGCCGGGGCCGGAGGACTTGGTTGTGGCACGTTTCCGGCCGCAACCGGACGGGAGCAGGTTAGTGCAACCGCTATTCTTAGGCAATACTTTTTATTTATCTCGTAACTTGTTGATTTCATTTAAGCGAAGCTCGCTTGTCGCGAAAGACGCGTCTCAGGGGCGCGCGTCGTCCAGTGCGGCTTCCTTGGCGGCGCGGCGCGCGGCTTCGGGTTGTGCCCACTCGTTGTCGAACAGCGCAGGCTCCCAGCTGCCATACAGCGGGTTCGGCAGCGGCCACCAGCGTTCGCCGATCCAGGCCAGATAGGGCGCGATGGCCTCGCGGCGGCCGTCGCGGGTATTGGCCAGGATCTGCACGAAGTCGCCGACCTGGTCGCCGAACTGCATCAGCACGCGGTAGCGGCGGGCGACCAGCTGGCGCCGGCAGGCCTTTTCCGAACCGTTCTGCTCGCAATCGTCGACCACCGTGCCCAGTCCGAGGAACTGGCTGTCGTCCTTCACCGGAAAGCCGGCCTGGCGCAGGTTCGCGAGCGTGGCCTCGGCGAGGCTGGCGTCGCGGTTGCTGATGTAGAAGACGGTGACGCCCTTGCTGGCGGCGGTGTTGAGGAACTCCTTCGCGCCCGGCAGTGCCTTGGCGGCGCGCTGGTTCACCCACTCGCCCCACGCCGCTTCGTTGAAGCCGTGGCGCTCGCGGATCTGCCGCACGGTGTTGGGCGAGTTGTCGAGCACGGTCTCGTCGATGTCGACGATGATCGCGGCCGGCAGGCGCGAGACATCGTTGCTGCGCTCTTCCTTCGGCAGCGCATCCCAGTGCTTGTCGCGCAGGGCGGCATCGAGGCGCGCGCCGGCGGCGCGATAGATCGCGGTGTAGACGAGGTCGCGCTCGACCGACGTCTGGAACCACACCGTGGCGTTGAGATTGTCGTCGGCGGGCGGACCCGGCGCGGGGACCGGCGCAGGCGCGGCCGGTGCCGCCGCGTCGGCGCTGGCGACGCGCGTGCTGGCGCAGCCGCCGAGCAGGACGAAGGAGAGGAGTGTCGCGGCAGGAACGAGGAGACGCATGCAGGCGGCCGGTCAGAAGATCCGGCCGAGTTTAGCGGAGCCACGTGGCGGCACCGTGGCAGTGCAACGGCGCGCGGCGTCAACCTTCCAGCAGCGCCTTGATCGCGGCAAAGCCGGCGCTCGCGCGTTCCTGCTTGCGCACCGCATCGGCGACCGGGTCGGCGCCGTCGCGTTGCAGTTCGGCCGCCGGCAGTTCGTCGAGGAAGCGGCTTGGTTTCAGCCGCAGCTTGTCGCCCCAGCGAGAGGCCTCGCGCGAGTGCGACAGCCACAGTTGTTCCTTCGCGCGGGTGATGCCGACATAGAGCAGGCGTCGCTCCTCGTCGAGGCTGCCTTCTTCCAGCGCCATCTCGTGCGGCAGCGTGCCGTCCTCGCAACCGACGATGAAGACGTAGCGGAACTCCAGGCCCTTGGCGCCGTGCATCGACATCAGCCGCACCTGGTTGCCGGCATCTCCCTTGTCGGCGTGCGAGAGCAGCGCGAGTTGCGCGGCGAGTTCGCCCGGACCCGAGCCCTTGCCGCCGTCGAACCAGCCCGCCAGTTCCTCGAGGTTTTCCTTGCGCCGCTGGAAGCTGGCTTCGTCCTTGCACTGCGCGCGGATCGCCGCGAGCATCCCCGACTTCTCGCCGAGCACGCGCACCAGTTCCGCCGGGCTCAGGCGCTGCGCGTCGGCGCGCAGCGAACGCACGATGCCGATGAAACCGTCGAGCGCATTGGCCGCGCGCGGCGCGAGCTGCTTGAGCGCGCCGACCGATTCGGCCGCACGCGACATCGGCATGTGCGCGCCATGCGCGAGTTCGGCCAGCTTCGCCAGCGTGGTCGCGCCGACCTCGCGCTTGGGCGCCTGCACCGCGCGCAGGAACGCCGCGTCGTCATCGGGATTGGCGATCAGGCGCAGCCAGGCGAGGGTGTCCTTCACTTCCTGGCGTTCCAGGAACGCGGTGCCGCCGCTGAGGTGGTAGGGCACGCGCAGCAGCTGCATCGCCTTTTCCAGCGGCCGCGACTGGTGGTTGCCACGGAACAGGATGCAGAAATCGCTCCACGGCGCGGCGTTTTTCTGCGCGATGAAATGGATCTCGCTGGCCACCTTTTCCGCTTCGTGCCCGTTGTCGCGGCATTCCCACACGCGGATGCGCTCACCGTCGGGCTGGTCGCTCCACAACGTCTTGGGATGTTCGTGGAAGTTGTGCGCGATCAGGGCATTGGCCGCGCGCAGCACGCGGTTGCTGCAGCGGTAGTTCTGCTCGAGCTTGACGATCTCCAGCGCCGGGTAGTCCTTGCCCAGCTGCAGCAGGTTGTCCGGATTGGCGCCGCGCCAGGCGTAGATCGACTGGTCGTCGTCGCCCACGCAGGTGAACAGGCCCCTCGGCCCGGCCAGCGCCTTGAGCAGGCGGTACTGCGCGTCGTTGGTGTCCTGGCATTCGTCGACCAGCAGGTAGCCGATGCGTTCGCGCCAAGCCAGGCGCAGGTCCTCGTCGGCTTCGAGCAGTTGCACCGGCAAGCGGATCAGGTCGTCGAAGTCGACCGCGTTGAAGGTGGTCAGGCGCGCCTGGTACTTCTGGTAGAGGAGGGCCGCGTCCATCTCGCGCGGGCTCTGCGCGACCGCGAGCGCTTCCTCCGGCGACAGCCCGGCGTTCTTGGCGCGCGAGATCAGGTTGCGCGCGTTGTCGAGCACGTCGGGCTTGCTGCCCGGCGGCAGCAGGTCCTTGAGCTGCGCCCCGGTGTCGTCGCTGTCGAACACCGAGAAGCCGCGGCGGAGCCCGGCCTTGGCGTGCTCGATCTGCAAGAACTTCAGCCCCAGCGCGTGGAAGGTGCAGATGGTCAGGCCTTCGCCCGCGTCGCCCCTGATGCGCTTGGCGATGCGCTCCTTCATCTCGCGCGCCGACTTGTTGGTGAAGGTGATGGCCGCGATGCGGCGCGCGGGCATGCGCCCCGAGGCGATCAGGTGCGCGATCTTCTCGACGATGACGCGGGTCTTGCCGCTGCCGGCGCCGGCGAGCACAAGGAGGGGGCCGTCGCAGTGCGTGACTGCGGCGCGTTGGGGAGGGTTGAGACCGTGCATGGAGACTTCCGGGTAGGGCGTCAGTCTACCCGGCGTGGAACCGGCGCCGGCCGCGCGCTGCGGGTTATGCGAAGCGGGTCGAACAACGAAGCGGTCGACAACGAAGCGGGTCGGACAAACGGGGGGTGCCGATGTTCCACGAACGTCGCCGATGGGGCGTTCAAACGGCAATAAATGCAATTGCCGGCGCCAGGCCAGGGGAGTAGCGTGCTGGCAGCGGCTTCTGTTTATCCCAACGGAGGATGCGGACATGAACGCACGGAACGTTCGTCTTGCCGGACTCTGCATGGTCTGTCTCTTCGGCAGCGCGGCGGTGCCTGCTGAAGAGCCCCTCCAGCTGGTCACGGCCAATTTCATGAAAGTCGATGCCCAGATGCCCTGGGCCAAGGGCCACCCCAACGAGGAGTGGCGCCTGTACGGACTGATGTCCTACCAGGACGGCCGCTACGAGGAGGCAATCGGGCGCTTCGAGCGGGCGGCGTGGTACGCCGACAAGTACTCGCAGCACTACCTGAGCCTGATCTACTGGTACGGCCAGGGTGTGCCCGCGGACCACGTCCGCGCCTATATCTGGAGTGACCTCGCCGCCGAGCGCGGCAGCCACAAGCTGCTGGCGATCCGCGAAAAGATGTGGGAGCAGCTGACGCCGCAACAGCAGCAGGACGCGCAGGCGCAGGGCGCCGACTACTACGGCCGTTATGGTGACTCGGTGGCGCGGCCGCGTGCGGAAGCGGAAATCCGCCGCTTCGCCCGCAGCATGACCGGCAGTCACATCGGCTACCGCAACCAGATGCTCGAACAACAGAACGGACCCCCGATCCACGGCTCGTTCGGCAACGCCACCGCCGGCATGCTGGCCTCCAGCGCCGTTGCCGCCGGCGGCCCCACCAGCCTCGAAGCCTATGCCGACGACCGGGTGGAGTTGGGCCCGTACTGGCAGCAGCAGGACCTCGAGCTTGAAACCGGCGGCCGCGTCGAGGTTGGTCCGGCCAAGGCGACGCCGAGGCCGAAGCACACCGACTAGCCAACGACGCCCCATGCGGCGCGCGGCGCAGATGCCGGCAGGCGGAAAACCTGCCGGCGGGTCTGCAATCGGGACTGCAATCCCGTGCGGGTCATGGCGACGTCGCGTTGCCACACAGCGCGTGCGTCGCTCAGCGGATTCCGGCGCATCCGGGCCAACGATGTGCACGGCGCCATGCCAGTCCGCACAGCGAATCACTAAACTTCGCGGATGGCCAAACTCTACTTCTACTACTCGGCGATGAACGCCGGGAAGACCACCACGCTTCTGCAATCAGCGCACAACTACCGCGAACGCGGCATGCGCGTGCTGATCCTCACCCCGCGACTGGATGATCGCGCCGGCCGCGGCACGGTGGCGTCTCGCATCGGCCTGAAGGCCAGCGGTCATGCCTTCGAGCGCAGCGACGACCTCGACACGCTGATCCGTGCCGACATCGATTCGCACGGCCGGCTCGATTGCGTGCTGGTCGACGAGGCGCAGTTCCTCGCCAAGTCGCAGGTGTGGCAGTTGAGCGAGGTCGTGGATGCCTTGCGGGTGCCGGTGCTGTGTTATGGGCTGCGCACCGACTTCCGGGGCGAGCTGTTCGAGGGCAGCCAGTACCTGCTGGCGTGGGCGGACGAGCTCAACGAGATCAAGACCATCTGCCACAGCGGCAAGAAGGCGACGATGACGGTGCGCGTGGACGACGCCGGGCGCGCGGTGCAGCAGGGGCCGCAGGTCGAGATCGGCGGCAATGAACGCTACGTCTCGGTGTCCCGCGCGGAATTCAAGAAGGTCATGCGCGGCGAAGCCACGATCGATGGCGTGCCGGAGCCGCAGCAGCCGCCGTTGCTGTGAAGTCGTTGCGGTGAAGTCGTTGTGGTGAACCGGATTACAGGCAGCCTCGCCGGATCCCTTGCACCTCGCCCAGGGCCGCACTGCCCTCGGGCATGGCCGCCTGCATCTCCTGCGTGATCGCGTCGAGCTGGGCGCGGGCGAGCGTCGGTTCGCGCTGGCAGCGTGTCTCGGTGAGGTAGGCGCGCGCCAACCAGCGGTCCCGGCGCTGGTCGCTGTCGTCGGCCGGCCCGGTCGTCCCGATTTCGGCCAGGCGCTGCATGGCCGCGGTATCGCCTTCGGCGGCGAGCAGGCGCGCCTGCGCGAGCTCGGCGCGCAGGGTGTGCGGATCCCCCGGGCCGTAATGACCACGCGTCAGCGCGACCGCCTGCTGGAGGGCGCCGCGGGCCTGCGCCGGATCCCCGAGCGCCGCGGCGACCACGCCGATCAGGCGATCGGTATCGCCGACGAGACCATGCTCGGCGCCGAACTGCCCGACTCGCAGCCGGCGCGCCTCCTGCAACAACGGCATCGCGTTGGCATCGAGTCCGGCGTCGTGCAGCGCCGCCGCCTGGTTGAACAGCCCCGTGGCGAGCAGGCCGGGATCCGGGCCCGTGCGCCAGATCTCCACGGCGTGCGCCAGGGCGGGCAGGGCGGCCGCCAGGTCGCCGCGTTCCCAGGCGGCCAGCCCGAGGTTGCTGGAGTTGCGGGCGATCTCGGCGTCGCCGGCCCCCAGCCTGGCGACCAGCCATGCCTGGGTCTCGGTGAATTCGCGCTGGGCCAATGCGTAACGGCCCAGGTCCATGTGCAGCGCGGCCAGCTGGCGGCGCGCTTCGATGCCGGCACGGCTGTCGCCGCCGTGCAGCTGCACGGCGAGTGTCAGTGCCTCCTGGCAATCGTGCTCGGCGAGCGCGAGGTCGCCCTGCGCGCGACGCAATGCACAGCGGTCGCGCAGGATGGTGACTGCCAGGGGATGGCGCGCGCCGACGTGGCTGCCCAGGTAGGACAACGCTTCGTTGAAGCCGCGCATGGCGGATGCGTTGTCGCCGGCATCGCCCTTGAGCGACGCGAGGTCGACGAGGTTCTCGACGATGCCGACCTCATCGGCGGGCGATTCGCGCCGTATGGTGAGCGAGCGCTCGAACATCTGCCGCGCGCCCTGCCGTTCGCCCGCGGCGCGGCGGCAACGCCCGAGCTGCGAGTAGAACTGGCTGCTTTGCGGTGGAAGTTGCGCTTCCTCGCCGCGCGCCACGTCGAGTGCGGGCTGCATCAGGGCGAGGCATGCCGGAGCGTTGCCCTGCACGGCGAGCAGCTGTCCACGCAGGGTCAGTGATTCCAGTTGCAGGCTGTCGGGGATGTCGCGGGTGTTGTCGACGATGGCGGACTGCCGCTGCAGCAGTTGTCCCGCTTCCGCATAGTCGCCCAGGCCCAGGCGCAGGCGCGCGAGCAGGCCCAGCAATTCGGCGCGCGCGCGCGGCTGGTGGCCCGGCTCGGTGCGGTCGCGCGTTTCGGCGGCGGTGAGCAGGCTGCGCAGGTCCATGGCCTTGCCGGGCGCGCCACCCGCCTGTTCGAACAGGCCCACCATGAAATCCTGCATGGCCTGCGCGCGCGCGGCTTCGGCCAGCGCCTGCCGCGCCTGCCAGGCGACCAGGCCGACGGAGAGCCCCAGCACCACGGTCACCATGGACGCGGTCGCCAGTGTCCAGCGATGCCGGGCGAAGTACTTGCGAATGCGGTAGCCGACACCCTGCGAACGCGCCAGCACCGGGCGGCCTTCTTCATAGCGGCGCAGGTCGAGGGCGAGGGCCTCCACCGAGGGGTAACGCTGCTCGGGCTGCTTCGACAGCGTCTTCAGCACGATGTTGTCGAGATCCCCGGACAGCACGCGCGCGCGGCGACGCAGTGCGGCGACATGCCCGTACTCCTCCACCGTGTCGCTCTCGACCCGGCGCAGCATGGTCTGCGAAGGCCGGAGCGGGTCGTTGAGCAGGATCGCCTCTTCCCACGCCGCGTCGCTGTCGCGCTTGAGCCGGTATGGCTTGCGGTCTGTCAGCAGTTCGTACAGCACCACGCCGAGCGAATACACATCGGTCATTGTTGTGACCGGCTCGCCGCGGATCTGCTCGGGCGCCGCGTAGTGCAGGGTGAATGCACGCATGCCGGTGCGGGTCTGTTCCACCACCGCCGCTTCGCTGTCGAGCAGCTTGGCGATACCGAAGTCGAGCAGCCGCACTTCGCCCGCCGGCGTGACGAGGATGTTCGAGGGCTTGAGGTCGCGGTGCACGATCAGGTTGGCGTGCGCGTGGCTCACCGCATCGCACACCTGCTGGAACATGTGCAGCCGCTGCGCGACCGGTGTGTCCTGGGTGCGGCAGTAGTCGGTGATGGGTTCGCCGTCGACGTATTCCAGGGCGAGGTAGGGCAGGCCCTCGACGGTGACCCCGGCATCGAGCAGGCGTGCGATGTGCGGGTGCCCCAGGCGCGCAAGGATCTGGCGTTCGCGGGTGAAGCGCACGCGCAGGTTGGTGTCGGTCAGGCCCGGGCGCAGCAGCTTCAGGGCGACGCGGCGCTGGTACAGGCCGTCGGCGCGCGAAGCCAGCCACACCTGGCCCATCCCGCCTTCGCCGAGCAGGCGATCGAGGCGGTATGGCCCGACCACGGTGCCCGGCTGTACGCCCGGGCGCGGCGGGACCAGCGGTTCGGCAAGGAAGTCGCCGCGTTCCTCTTCCAGCGCGATCAGCGCTTCCAGTTCATCGGTGAGTGCGGGGTCTTCCTCGCGCAGTTCGCGCAACCGTTCATCGCGTGCTTCCGGCGGCAGCTCGAAGAGCGAGTCGATCAGCGGAGAGAGGAGTTGCCAGCGCGCGGGATCCATCGTTGTGCCTGTGCTCCCTACCCGGTCGGGGCGGCGGCGTAACTCAGGAGTCCTTCAGCGAAGCCAGCAGGAACAGCCGCGCCTTCTGCCAGTCGCGCCGGATGCTGCGCTCGGAGCGCTCGAGCAGGGCGGCGATCTCCAGCTCCGAGAGGCCGGCGAAGTAGCGCAGTTCCACCACCTGCGCGAGCTTCTGGTCGACGGCGGCGAGCTTGGTCAGCGCCACGTCGAGGCCGAGGGTTTCCTCGTCCAGGCGCAGGCCGCCCTCGACGTCCTCGGGCAGGTCGGTAACGCGGTGCAGGTCGCCGCCGCGCTTCTGCGCCAGGCGCTGGCGTGCGTAGTCGACCACCACGCTGCGCATGGCCGAGGCCGCATAGGCGAAGAAATGGGCGCGGTCGTCGAAGCGGGCTTCGCGGCGACCGATGAGCTTGAGGTAGGCCTCGTGCACCAGCGCGGTGGCATCGAGGGTCTGGCCATGCTGGCCGGCGAGCTGGCGCCGGGCCATGGAATGCAGTTCGGAGTAGAGCCGCGCGAGCACGTTGTCGAGCGCGCCACGATCCCCTTCTCGGGCTGCATCCAGCAGCAATGTGATGTCGGCACTATCCGCCATGACCATCCGATCCCCCGGAGTTGCGTCGAATATAAACCCAATATCCGCATAGGTGGTGTGCAGATGAGGCGAGGGCTATTTCTGGCAGTGCCCGCACCATACGGTCGTGCGTTGCCCGATCGCGGCCTGCTTCAGCGCCCGTCCGCAGCGCGGGCAGGGCTCGCCGCCCCGGCCGTAGGCCGACAGTTCCAGCTCGAAATAGCCGGGTTCGCCATCGGGGCTGATGAAATCGCGCAAGGTGGTGCCGCCGCGCTCGATGGCGTAGGCGAGGATGCGCTTCACCGCCGCTGCGAGCAGGGCGTAACGCTCGCGAGAGACCTTGCCCGCGACACGCAGCGGTGAGATGCCGGCTTCGAACAGGGCCTCGGCCACGTAGATGTTGCCGACGCCGACCACGATCTTCTGGTCCATCAGGAAGGTCTTCACCGGTGCCTTGCGGCCGCGGCTGAGCGCGAACAGGTAGTCGCCGTCGAAGGCGTCCGACAAGGGCTCCGGGCCCAGGTCGCGCAGCAGTTCGTGGGTGGTGCCGGGCGGCTGCCACAGCAGGCAGCCGAAGCGGCGCGGATCGGTGAAGCGCAGCACGCGCCGGGAATCCAGGGCGAGGTCGACGTGGTCGTGCGCCTTGACCGGCGTCGCCGCCGGCAGCACGCGCAGGCTTCCCGACATGCCCAGGTGCAGCAGCGCGCTGCCGGCGGACGTGTCGAGCAGCAGGTACTTGGCCCGCCGGCGCACGGCGGCGATGCGCTGGCCGGGCAGGAGGTCGCGCACCTCGTCCGGGATCGGCCAGCGCAGGTCCGGCCGGCGCAGGACAACGCCGGTGACCGTGCGGCCCTCGAGATGCGGCGCCAGGCCGCGACGGGTGGTTTCGACTTCGGGCAGTTCAGGCACTCAAGACCTCGGCGGGCATATATCCAGGGCCGCTGCGGCGGCGCGGAGATCGCGGTTTGGGAACGTCGTCCGCGGCGCGGCATACGCCTAGCTTACGAAGATGCCCGCAGTCCCGCCTGTTCAGCTTTCGCCCTTGCCGAAGCGCGTACCGGTCCCCATCAAGTAGGTGTTCCATACCAGCGCGAACGTCCTGCGGGAGTGGCAGAATCCCGCGCGGGACTGCGTCTTCCACCCACCCTCTTCGCCCCCGGCGAAGGGCGGCGCGCCCGCTCCGGAGTTGTCATGTCCGCATTGCTCGATTTCCTCGCCGGTGGCCTGTTGCAGGCCGGCTGGGTCTCCCTCGCGATCTATTTCCTGGTTGCCACGCAGCTCACCATCTTCTCCGTGACCTTGTACCTGCATCGTTCGCAGGCGCATCGCGCGGTGGACTTCCACCCGGTGCTGGCGCACGCCTTCCGTTTCTGGTCGTGGTTTTCGACCTCGATGATCACCAAGGAATGGGCGGCGATCCACCGCAAGCACCACGCCAAGGTCGAGACCGAGGAAGATCCGCACAGTCCGCAGATCAAGGGCATCAAGACCGTGTTCTGGCAGGGCGTCGAGCTGTACAAGGAAGCGCGCGCCGATCGCGAATCGATCGAGAAGTACGGCAAGGGCTGCCCGGACGACTGGATCGAGCGCCACCTCTACACGCCGTACGCCACGCTGGGTCCGACGCTGTATCTGTTCATCAGCTTCGCGTTGTTCGGCTTCGTCGGCGTCGCGCTGTGGGCGATCCAGATGGCGTGGATTCCGTTCTGGGCCGCGGGCGTGGTCAACGGCCTCGGCCACTGGTGGGGCTACCGCAATTTCGAAAGCGCAGACACCTCGACCAACCTGAGTCCGTGGGGCGTGTGGATCGGCGGCGAGGAACTGCACAACAACCACCACGCCTTCCCGTCGTCGGCGAAATTCGCGCTGCGCAAGTTCGAAGTGGACATCGGCTGGGTCGCGATCAGCCTGTTGGAAAAGGTCGGCCTGGCGAAGGTGCTGCGCGTGGCGCCCACGCTTGATGTGCGCCCGAACATCGCCATGCCCGACGGCGAGACGATGAAGGCGCTGCTGGCCATCCGCTTCCAGGCGATGACCGATTACTACCGCAATGTCACCCTGCCCGCGCTGCGCGAGGCCAAGGTCAAGCTGCCGCGCAAGCTGCGCAAGGGCCTGGCCGACGGTGGTCGCTGGCTCGACGACGACAAGCGCGCGCGCCTGCAGGCGTGGGTGGCTGAGCATCCGCGCATGGCGCAGCTGGCCGAGTTCCGCGCCAAGCTCTCGCAGGTGCTGGACGAACGCTCGCAGGACGCCCAGGCCACGCTGGCCAAGCTGCAGGCGTGGTGTGCCGAAGCCGAAGCCTCCGGCAACGCGGCCCTGCAGGCGTTCTCGAAGCGCCTGAAGGGGTATGCATTGGCGCCGTCGCGCATCGGCGCGTGATGCGTCGCCGCGCGACAGGTTCGAATCCGGGAGGGGCGGCGACGCCCCTTCCGTCTTTTGCGGTTCAGCCGCGCTGCGGCAGATTGCGCGGCATGCGCAACTTCCTCACCGTGATCGGCGCCGGCCTGCTGTGGCCCGTACTCGCCGCCGCCCAGGTCACCGCCAGCGACGACTACCTGGCGCGCATGGACGGCGACCGCGACAGCCGCGTCTCGCTGGCCGAATACCAGGCGTGGATGGGTTACGCCTTCGAGCACATGGACGCCAATGGCGACGGCATGCTCAGCGCGGAGGAGCTGCCCGGCGGACGTGGCAGGACGGTGAGCCTGGCCGAGCACCGCGAAGCATTGGCCGCGATGTTCCAGCGCCAGGATGCGGACCACGATGGCTTCCTCAGCACCCAGGAACTGGCGTCGCCACCGCGCTGACGCGGCCTGCAGGCGACGCATCCGGCTTCGCTCCCTAGAATGCGCGCATGACCATCCTCGTGACCGGTGCGGCCGGCTTCATCGGCGCCTACGTGTGCCGTTCCCTGCGTGATCGCGGCGATGCCGTGGTCGGGCTCGACAACTACAACGACTACTACGACCCGCAGCTCAAGCGAGACCGTGTCGCGGCGCTGTGCCCCGACGTCGACCTGCGCGCGCTCGACCTCGGCGACCGCGACGGCCTCGCCGCGCTGTTCGACGAAGTGAAGCCGACGCGCGTTATCCACCTGGCCGCGCAGGCCGGAGTGCGCTATTCGCTGACCCATCCGCACGCCTATGTCGACAGCAACCTGGTGGGCTTCGTCAACGTGCTGGAGCTGTGCCGCCATCGCGGCGTGCAGCATCTGGTCTACGCGAGTTCCTCGTCGGTGTATGGCGATTCGGCGACGCCGCCGTTCTCGGAAGACCAGCGCGTCGACCAGCCGCGTTCGCTGTACGCGGCGACCAAGGCGGCCAATGAGCTGATGGCGCACACCTACGCGCATCTCTACGGCCTGCGCGCGACCGGCCTGCGCTTCTTCACCGTGTACGGCCCGTGGGGACGGCCCGACATGGCGCCGCTGCTGTTCTCGCGCGCGGTACTGGCCGGGCGTCCGATCGACGTGTTCAACCACGGCCGCATGCGCCGCGATTTCACCTTCGTCGCCGACATCGTCGCCGGCGTGCTGGGCTCGCTCGACGCGCCATCGGGCGAAGATCCGCCGCACCGCGTCTTCAACCTCGGCAACCACACGCCGGTGGAGCTCGAGCGCTTCATCGCCGTGATCGAACAGGCGGCCGGCAAGCCCGCGCTGAAGGTCTATCGGGAGATGCAGCCGGGCGACATGGTCGAAACCATGGCCGATACCGCCCGCGCCAAGGCCGCTTTCGGCTTCGAACCCACGACCGCGATCGAGGCCGGCCTGCCGCAGGTCGTGGCCTGGTGCCGCGATTACTTCGGCGACCGCGCCTGACCCGTTCGCGGCCTCGCGCTGACGCCGTAACCCGCGGGCGGGTAGGATGCACGCCCAACGCCCCCCGTTCGGCCGCACCGCATGCTGGTGCGGCATGACAATGCCGACATGACTCCATCCGTGCCCCAGATCTCCGTCGTCGTGCCCGTGTTCAACGAGCAGGACAACGTCGCCTCGCTCATCCAGGAAACCGTGGCCGCACTGCGCGGCGTGGTTGCCTTCGAGATCGTCTACGTGGACGACCACTCGCGCGACAACACCCTGGCGACGCTGCGCGGACTCAAGGCGCAGGTGCCGGAACTGCGCGTGCTCCACCACGTAAGCCAGAGCGGCCAGAGCACGGCGATCCGCACCGGGGTGAAGGCCGCGCGCGGCGAATGGATCGCCACGCTCGATGGCGATGGCCAGAACGATCCGGCCGACATCCCCAAGCTGATCGCCGAGCGTGCCAAGGGCGGCCGCGACGTGAAAATGATCGCCGGCTGGCGCGTCCACCGGCAGGACACCGGCAGCAAGCGCTGGGCGTCGAAGTGGGCCAATGCGATCCGGGTGCGCATGCTGCACGACGACACGCCCGACACCGGCTGCGGTATCAAGCTGTTCGAACGCGCCGCCTACCTCGACCTGCCCTACTTCGACCACATGCACCGCTACCTGCCGGCGTTGATGCAGCGCGCGGGCTGGAAGACGGTGAGCGTGCCGGTGAACCACCGCGCCCGCACCGCCGGCGTGTCCAAATACAACAACTTCAATCGCGCCCTGGTCGGCATCCGCGACCTGCGCGGAGTGGCATGGCTGATCACGCGCAGCAAGCGCACCGCGGTCGAGGAGGTCTGAGATGCTGTTGACCGCTGCCACCACCGCTGCCACCACCGCTGCCGCCACCGTTGCCGGTGGCGCCGACTTCATGAATGCCCCGATCGCCTGGCTGGCCTGGACCGGGCTGCACATGTCGCCCTGGAAGCTGATCGGGCTGACCGGCGCGCTGATGTTCGGCGGGCGCTGGCTGGTGCAGTTCCTGGCCTCGCGCAAGCATGGCAAGCCGGTGATCCCGCGCCTGTTCTGGTACATGAGCCTGGTGGGGAGCGTGATGACCCTGGGCTACTTCGTGTTCTCGGCCAAGCAGGACTCGGTGGGCGTCATCCAGAACCTGTTCCCGGCCTTCACCGCCGCCTACAGCCTGTACCTGGACATCCAGCACCGCGGCTGGCACCGGGACAAGGCGTCTCACTGACCCTCCCTGGGGGAGGGGTAGTCCACCCCCGACCCGTCAAAAGCCAGGGCGTTCAGGTACGCAGCGCTGCGGCGCGCCCGGTATCCGGGCTGGCGCGATCCCCCTTGGCGCTGCATAATGCGCGGCTCGCTGCGTCCGGTCGGCCTGCTCCCATGGAGCTGGACCTCGCCCGGGCGGGACCCGGAAGCACGATTCCGACCCGCCGCCGGCAGCGGAGAAATCCCACCCTCATCGTGTGCCGCCGCAATCCACCGCGGGCGGAGGGGCCGCCGCCTCCCTGGCCAAGGGAAGCAACAATTACCTCTCGAGGTGCGTATGTCCCGCGTATGCCAAGTAACCGGCAAGCGCGTGCAGGCGGGTAACAACGTCTCGCACGCCAACAACAAGACCCGCCGCCGTTTCCTCCCGAACCTGCATGAACGCCGGTTCTGGGTTGCCAGCGAAAACCGCTGGGTGAAGCTGCGCCTTTCCACCGCTGCCCTGCGCACCATCGACAAGAACGGCATCGACTCCGTCCTTGCCCAGCTGCGTGCACGCGGCGAGAAGATCTGAGGAGGATCTGAATCATGGCTTCCAAGCGCGACAAGATCCGCCTGATCTCCTCGGCCAACACCGGCCACTTCTACACCACGGACAAGAACAAGAAGAACACGCCGAACAAGATGGAGGTCAAGAAGTACGACCCCGTCGTTCGCAAGCATGTGATCTACAAGGAAGGCAAGATCAAGTAAGTCTTCCGGCCGGTTTCCGACCGGCTTGTTCGAAGCAGTACCGAAGCCCGCCGCAAGGCGGGCTTTCTTTTTGCGTGCCCGGAACGCCACCACAAGAGACGACATGAACATCCAACCGCCCATTCGCGCTGCGCACTCCTACGTGCAGCGTCTCGGCGCCCCACCGGCGCGCGTGTTCCCCCTGCTGTGCCCCGTGCGCGAAGCCGACTGGATCGAAGGCTGGAGTCCCTTGCGTGTCATCAGCGCCTCCGGTATTGCCGAGGGCGACTGCGTGTTCGTCACCGCCGCCGAACCCGCCGATGCGATCTGGTATGTCACCCGCCACGAACCCGAAACGGGCTTCGTCGAGATGCTCAAGATCACCCCGGGTGTAACCGCCTGCCGCCTGAGCATCCAGTTGCGCGCGGCACAGGCCGGCTGCGACGCCACCGTGACCTACCTGCACACCAGCCTCGGCACGCCGGCGGGCGATGCCTTCGTCGCCGGCTTCACCGCGGCGCACTACGACAAGTTCATGCGCGACTGGGAAGCCCGCCTCAACCATTACCTCGCCCATGGCACGGCGCTGCCCGGCGAGCGCGGCTGAGCAGGCACATTCGTCGCAATAAAAAAGCCCCGGCCAAGGCCGGGGCTCTGCATCACACGGAAGATGGAACCCGTCCCGTCAGAACGTGATGCTCCAGCTGTCGATCTTGCCGATGTCGCCGGCGGCGTTGTCGTTGACGCGCAACTTCCAGGTGCCGTTGAGCGCCTCGGTCGACAGGTCCAGCGTCACCGTCTTGTTGATGTTGTCGGTGCTCGAGCCGGTGTGGTTGTGGATGTTGTAGAGCGTGCCATCCGGGGCCACGAGGTCGACCTTCAGGTCACCGATGTAGGTGTGCACGATCGCCACCGTCACCGACGCATTGCCCGGGGCGTTGCCGGTACGGCCGGAGACCGTGATCGGCGAATCCACCGTGGCGTTGTCGTTGATCGCGTAGTCGGCCGTGTTGCTGTAGGTCTGCGTGCTGCCGCCACCGCCGGTGCCGTAGCTGCCGGTCAGGCTCATGCCCGAGTAGGTGCTGTAGCCGTGGACCGTCACGTAGTACGTGCCGGCCTGCGCGGTGGTGATGTTGCAGGTCTCGGCGGTGGTGCTGCCTTCGGACTTGCAGTCGTACGACGTGGTGGTCGGCTGCGCACCGAACTTGACGTACAGGTCGGCGTCGCCGCTGCCGCCGGCGGTGACGAACTTCAGGCTGGTCGCGCCGGCCGGCACGTCCAGCTTGTAGAACTTGTCCGCACCTGCCGAGGCACCGATGCCGGTCACCGCGATGCCATTGCTCAGTGCCGTCACCGTACCGCCACCACCGCCGCCGGCGCAGCTCACGCCGACGCCAGCGAATGCCGCGGTCACATCCGCCTTGTTGAAGCCCAGGTCGGTCGCCGCGGTTTCAACGCCGCACGCACCCTGGTTGAAGGTGGAGCTCGCGGTCCAGTACAGCGCGTTGGCGCGCGCCATCACCTTGAACGCCTTCGGCGTATCCCAGCCGGCGGTCTTGGCGAGGGTGCAGAACGCCTTGTTGTACACGCCCGAGGAGTAATGCACGTCCAGGCTGGAGGTGTAGTTGGCGGCGTTGTCGATCGAGCCGCCGTCGGCGGTCGGGTTGCACATGTAACGCAGCGCGCCCGAGCCCGACTTGAAGACGTCGCGGCCCACGTCGAAGTCGTTGCTGCCCTTCCAGTAGAATTCGGTGGCTTCGCCGCCCATGTCGGAGAAGGCCTCGTTCATGCCGCCCGACATGCCCGAGTAGGTCAGGTTGGAGTGCTGCTCGGTGAAGCCGTGCGAGACCTCGTGGCCGGCCACGTCGACGCTGACCAGCGGATAGAACGTGGTGGCGCCGTCGCCGAAGCTCATGTTCGAGCCGTTCCAGAACGCGTTCTCGTAGTTCGTGCCGTAATGCACGCGCATGATCAGCTGGAAGGTCAGCGCGTTGTAGCCGGTGTAGGCCGGGTACATCTTGGTGATCACGCCGCCGAAGAAGTGCGCGTCGTTGATCGGCGCGTAGGCGCCATTGATGGCCTTGGTGGTGTTGCGCGGACAGGTGTAGGCCCACGCCGTGGTGCTGGTGCCGGTGCTGCCGTTGAGGTTCACCGACTTCACATTGGTGTTGCTCATCGTGCAGGTGGTGCCGCTCTGGACCACGTCGAGGAAGCCATAGATGCCGCCCGAACCCCACTCGTACTGGCCGGTCTTGGCATTGCCGCCGGGGCCGGTGCCGATGTCGGCGTGGGTGAGGCCTTCCCACTGCTTGAGCACCTTGCCGCTGTTGGCATCGACGATCACGAACGGACGCGTCGGCGCGCCGCCCTGCGAGGAGTCGGCGAAGTAGGAGACGACATAGACCAGGTGCGCGCGGTCGTTGCCGTCGACCCAGACCATCTGTTCCGACTTCTCGTTCTCGGTGCGCATCGTGGCGAGGCGGCTGCCCAGGCCGGCCTGCTTGCCGATCGCCAGCGCCTGGCCCTTGTCGAGCTTGGCGGCGGCCGCCGGGATTTCACGCGCGAGGCCATCGACGCGCTGGCCGAACAGCGTGCGCACGTTGCCGTTGCGGTCTTCGGCGACGATCACCTGTTCGCCGAACACCGGCAGGCCGCGGAAGGTCTGCTGATAGCGGCGGACGGTGCCGTTGCTGGTGTCGGTGCCGAGCAGCTTGAGGCTGGAATCGGCGTCCAGGCCCAGCATTTCGGCGTGGCGGTCGGCGGCATTGGCGGCGACGCCCGCGCGCGCGGTGGCGGCCTTGTACTGGGCCTCCATCTGCTTGGCGTCCTGCTTGTGCAGGTCGACGTGCGATGCCGCCAGCGCGGGACTGCACACGAGCGCGAGCGCCAACGGCGACAGCGCGAGTAGGTTCAGCTTGTTGCGTTCCACAACTCTCTCCTTGGGTAACGATGGGTTGTCGAGACCGCCGCCGGCGCGTCGCGTCTTTGCGCGACGTCGGCTGCCTGGACCCAACAGGCTTGGCGGAACATGCTTGGCGGACTTGGATGGGCAGGACACCGGACGGAATCGGATTGCCATGGACGGCCTGAAGGAGGCCATCGCTTCAAGAAACTGCAGCTACTGCAATTGCCGTGAGCGCTGCCGGCGCGCGTTCAACGGACGATCCACCCGCGGGCCTGGGCCTGCGGGTAAATGGATTTCGTCAGGACGGTTCTGGCGCGAACGGCGCGAACGGCACGGACGCGCCGTGGCAATGGCGCGGGGCGGGCGGGGACTGGGCGGGCTGCATGCGTGATTCCGGGGCTGAGGGACGACAGGTGTCATCACCCCGGGGCGAGAGCGCGGGCCTTCCTTCGCGACGGCAGGCGTAGCGAGGGTCGGACATCCTTGTGCTTTCGCGTCCGATCCGTGCCGGTCCCGGCGATGCCTGCCAGGCGGCAGCACACCAGCGCATCGGCCTGCACAGCGCCGAAGAGTCGGTAAGGAAGGTGACGGCGAGTGGACGACCGGCCCCGGTCTCCACTCCTGCCGCGGCCCATGCGGCGCGCGCATCCTGCCGACCCGCTCCCGCGGGTGCACGCCGCATCGCAGCAATTTCCCGATCCGCGCGCGCGGAGCTGGATGCCTCAGCCCGCGTGCGCGCGGATGAAGGCGACGTACTTGTCCATCCAGCCCTGCACGAACTCGCGGCTGGCCGCGCCGATGTTGCCGTCGTCGTCGAAGAAGCCCTCCTTCGCGTGGAGGAAGGCTTCCGGCTGGCCGAGCGTGGCGACGTCCAGATAGGCGAGCGTGGTGCGCAGGTGCTGCTGCGCCAGCGCGGTACCGATCGAGCCGACCGAAATGCCGATGACGCCCGCGGCCTTGCCCGCGAATGCGCTCTGTCCGTACGGGCGCGAGGCGTGGTCGATCGCATTCTTCAGCACGCCGGGCATCGAGCGGTTGTACTCGGGGGTGACGAAGATCAGGCCGTTGGCGGCCTTGACCTCCGCCTTGAGCCGCAGCACCTGCTGCGCCTGGTGCGCGTCGTCGTCCTGGTTGTACAGCGGCAGGTCGCCGATCTCGAGCTGGTGCAAGCGGAATTCCGCGGGCGCGAGCCGCGCCAGCGCGGTGGCGAGCTTCCGGTTGAAGGAATCGCGGCGCAGGCTGCCGACGAACACGGCAATGGCGTACTGGCTCATGCAGGTCTCCTGGGGGCAAGTCGCGCCATGCTGCACCGCGGGTCGTTAAGGCCGTGCGCGGCCCGCACGGCCGGTTCGCGACGGCTCTGGCGTTGCTCCATGCAACACCTTCCCGCTCCCGGAGCCCGCCATGCCTGCCGCCCTCCCGCGCCTCGCCGTGCTGACGTTCGCACTTGCCCTCGCGATGCCCGCACTCGGCGCCGAGCACAAGTCCCCGGGCACCGAATCGAAGCCCCGCAGTACCCTGCCCGACGGGGCGCAGGCCCGCTTCACCTTCCTCGACGTCAACCAGGACGGCGTCCTGAGCAAGTACGAATACGACAGCGATGTCGCATTCGAGACGATGGACCGTGACCACAACCATCGCCTGTCGGCCGCCGAGCTGCAGGTGGGCCTGGGGGCAGTGGAGCCCGGTTCGGCTTCCGCCGCCGACCGCATCGTGATCGCCGACCTGGATGCCGATGGCGAACTCGACGATGCCGAACTCCGCCGCTCCACCGAACTGCGCTTCGGCTGGCTCGACCGCAACAGCGACGGCAACCTCGACCTGGCCGAAATGACGGCCGGCTACGGCGTGCGCGTGCGTCCATGAGCCCACCGCGCCGCTGACCGCGCCGCTGACCGCGGCGCGATTACCTTCGCGCAAAAAACAACAGCGAAGCCTTCGCTTCGCTGTTGTTTGCAACGTCCCGCCCGGTCGGGTCGCGCGGTTACGCCGGCACGTGCAGGCGCAGCGGCACCGGGCGGTTGTCCTCATGCATGCAGATGCGGTCGCGGCCTTCCGCCTTGGCGCGGTACATGGCGCGGTCGGCGTGCATGAACAGCTGTTCGAAGCTGTGGCCGCACAGCTTGGTGCTGGCGCAGCCGAAGCTGGCGGTGATCGCGGGAATGCCGCCGTCGATCGCCGACGCATCGATCGCGGCGAGGTACTCGCGGCACTTCTGCGCGATGCGTTCGGCCGTATGCAGGTCGCCGCCGCAGGAGAGGATGGCGAATTCCTCGCCACCCAGGCGGCCGAACAGGTCGCCCTCGCGGCACGAGGCATGGCACGCCGCGGCTACCTGGCGCAGCACCCAGTCGCCGGTGGCGTGGCCGTGGCGGTCGTTGATGCGCTTGAAGTTGTCCAGGTCGAGCAGCACCAGCGCGGCCTCGCGCTCGACGGCCGCGCAACGCGCCAGTTGCGCCTCGGCCTGCGCGCGGAAGTGGCCGCGGTTGAAGATCCCGGTAAGGCTGTCCACCTGCGCCTGCTTGCGGAACATCACCTGCACGCGCTTGATCTTGTAGGCCCAGTAGGTGCCCACGCCGAGCACCAGCAACAGCATCAGCACCAGCAGGCGGTTGTTGATCGCGGACTTCTTCGCGACTTCCTGCTGCAGCCGCAGCACGTCATTCTGGCGGCTCAGCAGCTCGATCGACTGGTTCTTCTGCTGCAGCTCGTGGCGGCTGAGCTGGAAGGCGAATTCGCGCGCCTTTACTTCGTCGAGGCGGGCCTTGTCGGCTTCGGCGTACTGGCGGTACTCGTCCAGCGCCGCTTTCAGGTCACCGCGACGCAATGCGGTCTCGTAAAGGACCTTATGTGCGGTCACCAGTGGCAGCGAGTATGCGTCCGTGCCGCCTTTGGCCAATGCGCGATGCGCGTGATTCTCCGCACCACTGAGGTCCCCAGTGTCCAGGCGGTATTCGGCAAGCAGACCGTTGATCTCGCCGATCAGGCGCGGGTATCCCGTTGCTTCAACTTCAGGCAGATGCGCTTCCAGTAGTTCAATAGCCTGTGCGGTCTTTTTCTGGGCAGCCCAGTGGCGAGCCAGATATCCACGCAGCAGGTTCGCGGGAATGGTCTCGTGCTGCGCATTGCAAGCAGCGATGGCATCGTTGATGTCGGCTTCGTCGTCGGGCGTATTCAACCCATAGAGAGCCTCGACCCGCAGCTGGTGTGCGATGCATTGGTTTCTGGGCGACGAGCCCTGGGCCAGGAGGCGCTCGGCGTAATGCTGGCCGAGTGCGAACTGCCCGTATTGGTTGTAGATAACAGCGGCAACGAGGTAGCCCTGATGACGAAGCTCGGTCTCGGGGACCTGGTCGGCCAGGCTGAGGGCCTTCTCGAGCTCACGCAGCCCCAGGGAGAAGTCGCGGGTAATTGCGGCAAGGTTCGCGACCAGGAGCGCGGCGCGAAACTGCAGTGAAACCTCGGGCGCTTCGTCGAGTACCGCGAGTGCATCCTCGGTCGCACCGTCATAGTTGCCGGTGATCCCTTTCTGGTAGGCCTTGAGCAAGCGCAATTGGCGCAACTGCCTGGGAGTCGCGGACACTTTGATTTCATCGAGCCCGGTCAGCGCCGCCGCGAAAGCCTTCGGGTCGGTGCTGCGAACTGATTCTGCTTTCTGAAGCAGGGTCTCGACGTCAGAGGCCATGGCCGACAGAGGCAGCAATGCGAACAATGCGATTGTCAGCAATCCTTTCTTAACCTTCCGCTGCTTCATGATCATCTCCATGTCCAGGTAGACCTGCCGACGTCACTGCACCGAGGCGCAGGACGTCGGCGTCACTCGGGCTTAGGCAGCTCGAGAGGAGACTTCGCCCTCCGGCGTTTCGTCGCCGCCTTCCTGCTCATCGCCTTCCTTCGGCTCTTCGTTTTCGGCCGGCACAATCATGCACATCATCGCCAGGCGTCCGCCCAGGGCCTGATTCAGGGCTTCTGCATTGCGCTCCATCAATGCCTTGTACGCGGCAGAATCCACTCCCGCTTTTGCAACGGCCGCGGCAAAATCTTCAGCCGACAGCTGCTTCGGGTTGCGGGCCAGGTTTTCCAGGAACTGCACGACGTTGGACATCTTCGACTCCTACTGCTTGGTGGTGGACGGCGGGTGGTAACGCCGAAGCGGCGCTTGGCCGCTTCGGCTCTATTCAAATCAATCGGGAGTGGCAATGAAGCAGCGCAATTCGGCGCGCCCGCCCAGCACGCGATTGACCGCGTTCGCATCACGCGCCAGCAGGGCATCGCGCGCGGCGTCATCCAGCCCCAGGGCTTCGACGGCATGGGTGTAGTTGGCGGCGGACATCTGGTTCGGCGCGGCGCCGAGGGTTTCGAGGAACTGCACGATGGACATCACTACTCTCCTTGTGGTGTTGCGGTGGTTGAAAGTCAGGCCTGTTCGGTGGCGGCGGCTTCCGCTCGCTCCAGCGCTTCGATCCTGGCCAGCATCGCTTCGTCGCGCTGCAGCGGTTCGCACGGCGGCACGACCAGGGTGGAATGCATGTACAGCGGCGTATCCGGCAGGTCGCGCAGGGCGACGGTGTCCATGCGCGGCTGGGTGATCGGCAGCGTCGCGGCTTCGTACACGGTGACCAGGTGGTCGGCCGGGTAGTCCTCGCGCAGGCGCTCGACCAGCAGGCGACGGTATTCGGGGCCGGTGGCGAAGCGGCGGTAGGTGCGGTCGCCGGCGATGCCGACCTGCCACAGGATCAGGTAGGCGGACGGGTCGATCCGGCGCCGATAGAACATCAGCTGGCTGGCTTCGTAGTGCTGGCAGCCCAGGCGGCCGGGATCGATGCCGAGGTCGGCGTACAGGCAGTCCTCGGCGGAGACGCCTGGTTCCATATGGGCGGCGAAGCCTTCGCGGCGGGCCTGGGCGATGGCGTCGTGCGGGGCCTTGGCGAACACGCCGGGGTGGCCGTAGAACGCGCCGACGACGGTACGGCCGGCGCGGACCTCGACCAGCATGGACTCGACCATGTCGCGGTAGGTCTGATGGCGCGGCTTGCCCTCGGCGTAATGCGGCTGGAGGCTGCGCACGTCCGGGTGCATCTGCTGCAGCCACAGCTCCACGACCGGATCGGACACGGCGACGAAGACCACGTCGGCCTGTTCGATCTGGCTGCGCGCACGCGGGCCGATATGGGCCCCAAGCATCATCCCCAGGCCGACGCAGACCAGGCTGCCCGGCTTTTCAGCAGTCGTTGACACGTTTCGTCCATCCCCCCGGAAGAGTAGGGACGATAACCGACCGGCCTGATTCTGCAAAACCGGTCGCAAAAAGCGCCCTGCGCGGATCCCCGGCAAGCGGGGGGTGGTGGTCAGGCTGGAACGTTGCAGGCCGTTGAGACCGGGCGGCCCGCCAGTTGCCGGGCCTGCCATTCGGCGCGTGGCAGTTCCCAGCGGCACAGGGTCTTGTCGGTCACCTTGTCCGGCGTGCGTACGAAGCCGAACCTGGCGAGCAGCCTGTCGATGAGCAGGGCATGGTCATCGTCCGGGCGTTGCGCGTACACGAGTGCCAGGCCCATGCCGTTGCAAGCATGCTCGTTGAAGGCGTGCTCGAGCAGCGGCGCGAAGGCCTCGCTCGACACGCCGCGGTTCCACCAGCCATTGCGCAGCATCACGCCGAGTTCGGCGCTGTCGCCCGTGCGCAGCAGGGCGGCCATGCCGATGGCGATGTCCGACGTCCTGCTGTCAGCAAGCGTGCAGTCGATAAGCGTGTAGTCGATCGCCCAGAAGCGGTGGCCGGGCGTGTCCTTGGCGTTGTGCCCGCACGCGCGCTGGAAGCTTGCCAGCGCCGCTTCGGCCGACAGCGGCGCGACGATGCGGCGCATGACGTCGGGATCGGTGTAGAGGTGGCAGAACATCGCTTCGTCGCGCGCTTCCATCGGGCGCAACCGCAGGCGCGGCGTATCGAGCACGGCCACCTCAGCTTGACCACGCCGCATCGGCACCGCGCGCCTTCGCCACGCGCACGCAGCCACCGTTGGGCGCGCTGCGGTCGAACACGCAATAGCGTTCCGCCAGCAGCGGCAGGCCGAGGATGGTCAGGTTCGGCCAGTTCTGCAGCTGGCTCGATAGCAGGCAGTACGCCTGCCCGGCGCGCATCGCATTGCGCGGCCAGTAGTGTTCCTGGGTGCAGGCGAGCTTCGTCTCGCCGCCATCGGTGGCGCGCAGGAAAAAATGCAGCTCGGGCCAGTCGAGCGCGTCGACGTCGGCGTTCGGCAGGCCTTGCTGCTGCTGCGCGAACACCTGCTGGAAGCGTTCGACCAGCGCCGGCAGGCGCGCATCGTGTTGCGCGAACGCGGCGAGCACGGCGCAATAGAGCGTGGCTTCGAGGATCACGAAGCTGCAGCCGGTATCGAAGAAGGCGTTGCTGGCGGCGCGGTGTTCGTACTTCGGATCCAGCGCCGGCGCGTCGATGCGCGGACCGTCGCCGACCTGCACCGCGACCAGGTGCGCGTTGTAGTAGAGGTCGTGGACGATCTGGATGTCGGCGAATTCGCCTTCGTGCAGCCGGTGCGGCTGGTCCGCATCGTGATCGGCGGAACCGCCGAGCACCATCACGCCCTGGTTGAGCGGATCGGCGGCGAGCAAAGCCACGTCGGCGCTGTCGCCCTCGACGTGCACCAGCGGCCGGCGCAGCAGCAGGGCGAAGCGGTTGTCGATGCAATGGGCATCCGCCAGCGCGGTGAACAGCGGCGTCAATGTCACCCGCGGCTGCTGCTTCAACAGGGTGGCGAAGTCGCTGAGGTTCTCGTCTTCGCGGTCGAACGGCCACGGCCAGGTCAGTGGTGGCTCGACGCCGCGCTCGCTGAGGTAGTCGCGCACGTCGTGTGCGATGTCCAGGCCGCTGTAGGCGAGGCCGAACAGGCCGTCGGCGTCGTGCATGTCCTGCGCCTGGGCCTGGGCGCGCGAGAACTGCGCGGCATCGAGGCGCACGCTCCCGTGCAGACCGTCGAAGTGCACGTCCGCGCGCAGCACCGGCCCGGCCCACACGCCCCCGCCGTAGCGCACTTCCTGCGCCCAGGTGGTCGGCGTGTGGCTGGCGTCCTGGTCGGGATCGTAGGCGTGCGGCAGTACCACCAGCGTGCTGCTGCCGGTGTCGAGGACGAAGTTGCCGGGGCGCTGGCCGCTGCCGATCGACAGGCGGACGGTGTAGGCGCCCTTGGCATGGGCGAGGGTGATGGGCAGGTGCAGGGCGCGGGTCATGGGTCGATTGGAGCAGATTGGTGCGCGGGTGCGGCAGCCCCCATCCCGGCCTTCCCCCGCAAGCGGGGGAAGGAGAACACCGCAAGCGCACGATGGAAAAGATTGCTCCATCCCCCGCGTGCGGGGGAGGGTTGGGGCTGTC
>NZ_JBFULP010000003.1:0-384130 GCF_054049835.1 Lysobacter sp. P5_B9 | reverse complement strand
GCACAAGTCACCTGCGCACACTGTCAAAGATCCTGGACTTCGGCCTCAGCGCCTCGTCCGTTCCCCGCTGCACCAAAGTGCCCGAGGGAGCCGCACATCATACAGCGAATTTCAGGGCCGTCAACACCTCACCGCGCCCTTTTTTACCGCCGTCCCCGCCCTCCGTTCTGTCCCTCAGGACGTCCCGATCAGCGGGGCGCGCATTGTGCACAGCCACACTCCGATTGGGAAGAGGGTTTTGCAAAAAAATTCCAGCGCGCTTGACGATGTGTCCGCCGTACCGGATGTTCGCCCTGTTTTTTCTAGGGGAATGCCGATGCGTTTGATCAAGACTGCTGTGCTGTTTTCCGGGCTGATGCTGGGTGGATGCGCGACCGGCAGCAATACGTGGGTGGAGCTGGGCGGACAGCGCTACCAGGTGGAAATCGCCGACGACGATGCCGAGCGCGCGCGTGGGCTGATGTTCCGCGACGAAATGGCCGCCGATCACGGCATGCTGTTCATCCACGACGCCGAGGAGCCGCAGGCGTACTGGATGAAAAACACCCATATCCCGCTCGACATCCTCTATTTCGACAATGCGCGGCGCCTGGTGTCCCAGCAACGTGATGTCCCGCCCTGCGCCCTGGGTGACGGCTGCCCGCCCTATCCCAGCAACGCGCCGGCGCGGTTCGTGCTGGAACTCAACGCAGGTGAGGCGGCGCGTCTGAAGCTGGAAAACGGCGCCGAATTGGTCTTCAGCCCCGCCATTCCCCACTCCTGAGTGCCCCTGGATGCAAAAAGGGCCGCAATGCGGCCCTTGGCATGACTTTCGCGGATGCGGGTCAGATTTCCATCATCTCGAAATCGTCCTTGGTGACTCCGCAGTCCGGGCACGTCCAGGTATCGGGCACGTCTTCCCAGCGCGTACCCGGCGCGATGCCCTCTTCCGGCAGCCCCTTGGCCTCGTCATAGATGAATCCGCAGACGACGCACATCCAGGTGCGGTAAATGGTGGTCGTGGCGGCTTCACTCATGGATAAATATGGCTGGAATTTGCGGTGCGGGGGATGCATTTTGTCACGCCCGGACCGAGGATGCTCGCCGCCATGACCCCGCGCTGGCCGCCTCGCGGCCTGTATGCCATCACCCCCGATGAAGCCGATACCGCTCGATTGCTCGCGCGCGTCGAAACCGTGCTGCGCGCCGGCGCCACCTGGCTGCAATACCGCAACAAGCCCGCGAGCGAGGACCTGCGCGCCGAGCAGGCGCTTGCACTGCAGCCACTGTGCCGCAGCTTCGACGTCCCGCTGATCATCAACGACGACTGGGCCCTGGCGGCCGCGATCGGTGCCGCCGGAGCGCATCTGGGCGAAGACGACGGCGAAATCGCACTGGCGCGGCACGAACTCGGGCCCGAGGCCATCCTCGGCGCCTCCTGCTACGACGATGCCGGACTGGCCAGGCAGGCGGTCTTCGCCGGCGCCAGCTACGTGGCATTCGGGGCGTTCTTCCCTTCGCCTACCAAGCCTCACGCGCGCCGCGCGACCCTGGATCTGTTGCGAGCGGCCGCCGCCCTGGGCGTGCCGCGGGTGGCGATCGGCGGCATCACACCGGACAATGCACGTCCCCTGGTGGAAGCCGGCGCCGATCTACTCGCAGTGATCAGCGGCGTTTTCGACGCGCCCGATCCCGCGGCCGCCACCCGTGCCTACATTTCCTGCTTCGAAGAGCCCCGATGAAGAACGAACGGTCCCACTCCCTGTTCACCCGCGCGAAGGACCTGATTCCCGGCGGCGTCAATTCGCCCGTGCGCGCGTTCAAGTCGGTGGGCGGCGAACCCTTCTTCGCACAACGTGCGGAAGGCGCGCACCTGTTCGACGTCGACGGCAACCGCTACATCGACTACGTCGGTTCGTGGGGACCGATGATCGCCGGCCATGCACATCCGCAGGTGCTGGACGCCGTGGCGCGCACGATGCGCGACGGCCTCAGCTTCGGCGTTCCCAACGCACTGGAAGTGACGATGGCCGAGGCCATCACCTCAATCGTGCCCAGTTGCGAAATGGTACGCATGGTGAATTCCGGCACCGAAGCCACGCTCTCGGCAATCCGCGTGGCGCGCGGCGCGACGGGGCGCAACCGCATCGTCAAGTTCGAGGGCTGCTATCACGGCCACGGCGACAGTTTCCTGGTGAAGGCCGGCAGCGGGGTGATGACGCTGGGCCTGCCGAATTCGCCGGGCGTACCAGCGGCGCTGGCCGATCTCACCCTGACGCTGCCGTACAACGATTTCGATGCCGCCACGAAGCTTTTCGACGAAGCCGGCAGCGACATTGCCGGCCTGATCATCGAACCCATCGTCGGCAACGCCAACTGCATCCTGCCGCGTGCCGGCTACCTGCAGCACCTGCGCGAACTCTGCACGAGACATGGCGCGGTGCTGATCTTCGATGAGGTGATGACCGGCTTCCGCGTCGCGCTCGGCGGTGCCCAGGCGCTTTACGGCATCACCCCGGACCTGAGCACGTTCGGCAAGATCATCGGCGGCGGCATGCCGGTGGGTGCGTACGGTGGACGCCGCGACCTGATGGCGCAGGTCGCGCCCAGCGGCCCGATCTACCAGGCCGGCACGCTGAGTGGCAACCCGGTGGCGATGGCCGCGGGCCTGGCCACGCTGGACCTGATCCGCACACCCGGCTTCCACGCCGCGCTGGAGCGCAGCACACATGCGTTGTGCGACGGCCTCGAAGCCGCTGCGCGCGATGCCGGCATCGCCTTCACCACCACGCGGGTGCCCGGCATGTTCGGCCTGTATTTCCGGGAGGGCCCGGTGGAAACGTTCGAGGACGCCAAGGCCTCGGACACGGCACGCTTCAACCGGTTCTTCCACGCGATGCTGGAACGCGGTGTGTATCTGGCGCCGTCTGCCTTCGAAGCCGGCTTCGTCTCGAGCGCGCATGGCGAGACGGAAATCGCGCAGACCATCGCGGCCGCACGCGAGTCCTTCGCCATCATCCGCAACTGACCGCGGGGCTCGAGCCTCCGCAAAGAAGCCATCAAAAAAGCCCGGTTTCCCGGGCTTTTTTGTTCGGATCAAGCCTTGGCAAAGCTGGCAATCGCCGCGCGCAGGCGCGCAAGCCCTTCCGCGACATCCGCGTCGCCGATATTGAGCGCCGGCACGAAGCGCAGCACGTCCGGTCCGGCCTGCAGCGTGAGCAGGCCATGCTCGACGCAATGGTCGAGGATCTCGCCTGCCTTGCCGGCATGACGCTCGCGCAACTGCGCACCGAGCATCAGGCCGCGACCACGGACCTCGGAAAACATGCCGAATTCCGCATCAATGGCAGCCAACCCATCGCGGATCGCCTGCGATTGCTTCACGACGTTGGCCAGCAGCGCCGGCGACGTCAGTTCACGCAGCGCCGTACGCGCGACCGCCGTCGCCAGCGGATTGCCACCGAAGGTCGTGCCGTGCGCACCGAACTGCATCACGTCCGCCGCCTTGCCCCCGACGAGCATCGCGCCGATCGGGAAACCKCTGCCGAGCGCCTTCGCCAGCGTCACCACGTCGGGCGTGACGTCGTACGCGTGCGCGGCGAACAGCTGGCCGGTGCGGCCCATGCCGCATTGGATCTCGTCGAATACCAGCAACGCGTCGTGGCGATCGCACAGCGTACGCAGGCCGTGCAGGAATTCGGGCGTCGCCGGCGTCACGCCACCTTCGCCCTGCACCGGCTCGACCAGCACGGCGCAGACATCGCCCGTCGCCATCGCGGCCGCGGCGGCGTCCAGGTCGTTGAAGTCGCTGTAGCGGAAGCCCGGCGGCAGTGGTTCGTAGCCTTCGTGGTACTTCGGCTGCGCAGTCGCGGTGACGGCCGCAAGCGTGCGGCCATGGAAGCTGCCGCGGAAACTGAGGATCACGCGGCGCTCCGGTGGACGTCCCTGCGCGGTCGCCCACTTACGCACGAGCTTGATCGCACCTTCGTTCGCCTCGGCGCCGGAGTTGCAGAAGAACACCCGCTGGGCGAACCGCGAGGCGGCGACGAGTTCCTCCGCCAGCCGCAGTGGCGGTTCGCTGACGAACACGTTGCTGGTGTGCCACAGCTTGCCCGCCTGCTCGGTCAGCGCCGCGACCAGCGCCGGATGCGCATGCCCCAGCGCATTCACCGCGATGCCGGCGCCGAAGTCGACGTATTCGCGGCCGTCGCGATCCCACAGGCGCGAACCCTTGCCGTGATCCAGCACGATCCGGCGTGGGCGGTAGACGGGCAGGTAGTAGCGCTCGGACAGCGCGAAGAGTTCGGCGGAGGTGCTCATGGCGGTATGGAGGTGGAAGAACCGCCATTTTCGCGCATCCGCGCGCGCGCCGCTTAGCCGAAACAGTGGGGGACGGAACGACCGGTGCCGGCGGTCGGCACACGCCTTCCCGCGCGGCTTCGTCGCCTACCGCCGTCGAACCGCAGCGTGAAGGCCCTGCGATTACCGTGCAATCACCATTGCCCGATATTCGGCATCGATCGCCACGGCTCCTGCGGCGGCAGGTGGCCGTCCTGCAGCAGCTCGATCGAGATCAGGTCGGGCGAGCGCACGAACGCCATGTGGCCATCGCGTGGCGGGCGGTTGATGGTGTAGCCCATCGCCTGCAGGTGCGCGCACATGTCATAGATGTTGGCGACGCGGAAGGCGAGATGGCCGAAGTTGCGTGCGGAACCGTAGTCCTCGCTGGGCGAGCCGTCTTCGGGCGGCCAGTTGTAGGTCAGCTCGACTTCCGCATCGGGCGTGCCGGGCGCGGCGAGGAAGATCAGGGTGTACTTGCCTTCCGGGTAGTCGTTGCGTCGTTTCAGCACCAGGCCCAGCCCTTCGCAGAAGAAGCGCAGCGAAGCGTCGATGTCGCGGATGCGGATCATGCTGTGGAGGTATTTCATGGCAGCTCCCGTGCAGCGCACTCAATCGAGGAACAGATCCGGATACAGCGGTTGCGAAAGATCCACCGCGTAGCCCGACAGGTCGGTGACCCCGGCTTCGGCCAGCACTTCATCGTCGATCAGGAAGCGGCCACTGAAGCCTGCGGCAGGGCGCGTCAGGATCGCATGGGCGGCGTCGCCCATGATCGCGGGCGAACGACCATTGCCCGGACTCACCCCGGGAATCATGTTCAGCGCATCGGTGGCGATCAACGTGCGCGGCCACAGTGCGTTCACCGCCACGCCGCGCGGACCGAATTCGCCCGCCAGCCCGAGTGTGACGAAGCTCATGCCCATCTTCGCCAGCGTGTAGCCGGTATGCGGCGCCCACCATTTCGGGTCCAACGACGGCGGCGGACACAGCGTGAGGATGTGCGGATTCGCCGCCTGCAGCAGATGCGGCAGGCAGGCCTGCGCACACAGGTAGGTGCCGCGCGCGTTGACCTGCTGCATCAGGTCGAAGCGCTTCATCGGCGTGTCCAGGGTGCCGCGCAGGAAGATCGCACTGGCGTTGTTGACCAGGATGTCGATGCCGCCGAAGGCGTCGACCGTGGCGGCGACCGCCGCGCGCACCTCGTCCTCCTCGCGGATGTCGCACTTCAGCGCCAGCCCGTGCCCACCGGCCGCGTTCACCGCATCGGCCGCGGTATGGATGGTGCCGGGCAATTTCGGGTTGGGTACCGCCGATTTCGCGGCGATGGCGATGTTGGCGCCGTCACGCGCGGCACGCAGCGCGATGGCGAGGCCGATGCCGCGCGAGGCACCGGTGATGAACAAGGTTTTTCCTGCGAGCGATGTCATGGCTTGGGTCCCTGCCCTTCGTTGTCTTCCCACTTCAACACCTTGCGGGTGATGAAGCGATAGACCGGCTTGCCGGTGGCGAACCACGCCTCACGCAGCCACGAATGCCGCTTCAGGACCCGCCGCTCCACCGGCGTCAAGGCGTGCGGGCAATAGGTGCGTTTGTGCTTGAGCAGGTGGCGCAGGTCTTCGCGCGCGAGCAGCCGCATCCAGCGCGAACGCGGATGTCCGCGCGTGGCGAGCTGGAAGTCGATGATCGCGGGCGATCCGTCCGCCAGCACCAGCCAGTTGGCTTCCTTGGCGAGGTCGTTATGGGCCAGGCCGCGACGATGCAGCTGCTGCAGCAAGCGGCGCGCCTTGCGGAAATAGGCGAGATCGCCGTGCGGCGGGCGCTGGTACATCGCGCCGCCGTCGAGGTAGCTGCGATCGAGCTTGCGGCCGTCCCAGCGCAGCAGCTGCGGCGTTGCCGCGAGCCCCGAGACGCATTGCAACGCGTGCGCCTCGCGCCGCGCGAGCCACCACGCAGGCAGGCGCAACCACAGCGGGACGTGGCCCAGGTCGCGGCGCACGAACAGGCCGGCGTCATCACGCATGAGGGCGATGCGACCGAAACTGTCGGCCTTGAGGGCGGCTACTTCGCGTGAGGCGGATGACATGGCGGCAGTGTAAGGAAATCGCCGCAACCGGGCTCCTCCCATGGCCGCAGTGGTGACGAAGCGCGGCCTGCTGCTGCCATAATCCGGCCATGGAACCGACCTGGATCGACACCGCCAGCGCATGGATCAGCGCGCATGCATTGGCGGCAGGCGCGGTGATCTTCCTGATCGGGCTGTCCGAAGCGCTGATCTTCCTCGGATTCTTCGTGCCGGCACTGCCGCTGCTGTTCGCGGTGGGGGTGCTCATCGGTCTCGGCCACGTCAACGGCCCCTATGCGCTGGTGTGCTGCACGCTGGGCGCATTCTGCGGCGATGCGTCGAGTTACTGGGTGGGCCACCATTGGGGCCCCCAGTTGCGACGACTCTGGCCGTTCTCGCGCTACCCGCAGTGGCTCGATCGTGGCGAGGCGATGTTCCGCCGCAACAGCATCAAGAGCATCTTCTTCGCCCGCTTCGTCGGGGCCATGCGGCCCTTCGTGCCCGCGATCGCGGGCATGGCGCGAATGCCGCTGCGGCGTTACGCCCCGCCGAGTTTCATCGCATGCCTGGCGTGGTCCGCGCTCTACCTGGCCCCGGGCTGGCTGCTGGGCGCGTCCTACGACGCGATCGCGGCCGTCGCGGATCGCCTGGCGCTGGTCCTGGGCGGCCTGGTGGCCGCGGTGGCGCTGGCGTGGGTCGTCGTGCTGTACACGTGGCGATGGTTCGCCGGGCATGCAGACAACCTGCTGTCGCGCATGCTCATGTGGACGCGCCGGCATCCGCACCTGGGCCGTTATGCCGTCGCGCTGATCGATCCCAACCGCCCCGAGTCGCCCTCGCTGCTGATGTTGGCGGTGTGCCTGCTGGCGATCAGCTGGGCATGGTTCACCCTGCTGGCGTCGCTGCTGGCGAGCGGTGGTCCGTTGGCGCTGGACCACACCGTCCACGAATTCATGTGGAACCTGCGCAACCCGCTCGCCGACCACCTGATGGCGGGCCTGGCCAGCCTGGGCGACGTGCAGGTGCTCGGGCCTGCGGCGCTGGTGGCGCTGCTCTATCTGCTGTGGCGCAAGCGCTGGATGGCGGCGACGCACTGGATCGCGGCGATCGTGTTCGGGCTGGTCTTCACCCGCCTGCTGAAGGCGTTGATCGACATGCCGCGCCCGCCCACGGCGCCGGCCGGATTCGGCTTCCCGTCGGTCGCGGTGACGATGACGACGATCGTGTTCGGCTTCTTCGCCGTGCTGATCGCACGCGAACTGCCGGGACGCCAACGCGTCTGGCCGTACCTGCTCGCGGGCGTGGTGACGACGGTAATCGCGTTCGCCCGCCTCTATCTGGGTGCGCACTGGCCGAGCGACCTGATCGGCGGAACCCTGTTCGGCATCCTCTGGCTGCTGGTGCTGGGTCTTGCCTATCGCCGCCACGTTGCGCGTTCGTTCTGGATGCGTCCGCTGGCGTGGGCGTTCTACCTGGCGTTTGCCGCGGCGGCGCTGTGGCACGCGCCGCGCCACGCCGATCGCCTGCTGGCCCAGTTCACCGCCGCCGCACCGACGACAGCGCTCGCGGCGCAACGCTGGTGGGACACCGACTGGGCCACCTTGCCCGCACAGCGCAACGAACGCGACGAACGACGGCGCTGGGCGTTGGACGTGCAGGTCGCCGGTCCGCTGCAACCACTGCAGCAGCTGCTGGTGACGAAGGGTTGGCGCGTGCAGTCCCAGGCGAACTGGGTGACGACGCTGGGCCTGCTCGATGACGATACGCCCGCGCGCGAACACGTGGTCTTGCCGGCCACGCTGGAGGCGCGTCCGGAAGCCCTGCTGCTGCTGCGACCGGGCAAACAGGCGGATGAACTGATCGCCCTGCGCCTGTGGCCGGCGCCTGCGACCTTGAGCGACGGAACGCCGCTGTGGCTGGGCACGGCGCAGACCCTGCGTTACCAGCGGGCACTGAGTGCCGCGTCGCTCTGGCTGCCAGTGGCCGATGAGGGTTATGCGCATGCGCAGGTGCGCGAAGCGTTGCAATCCTTCCATCCGGCGGAGGCGGCACATCCGGACGGCGGTGGCCTGGTGTTACGGATGCGCTCGCGGTAGGGGGGCCGTTCCGCCCATTGGCGCAGGCGGAACGCCCGCTACGAAACCAGCGCCAGGATCCGATCCAGCCGCGCATGCGGGTCGTCGAGTTGCAGCAGTTCCTGCCGCTGCGCATCGTGCAGGGGCAGCAATTCCGCCAATCGCCAGCCGACCCAGGCGGCATCGTCGAACAAGGCGCGGTCCGCGCTCGCGTATTCGCTGCCGCTCTTCTCGATCAGGCTCTCCAGCAGCACGGACAGCAACCCATGCTCGGGCCGCACGGGCTCGGCGGCACCGGCCTCGCACCAGCGGACATCCGCGACCTGCAGGCCGTTGTCGCGCACGCGGGCGCGCTCGACATGGAAACGGCGGGCGCCACGCACGCGCAGGGTGAGCAGGCCATCGTCGCCCTGGCCAAAATCCTCGATCACCGCTTCGGTGCCGAACGCCGCCGCCGTGGCCGGAGCGCCGACCTCGTCGCCCTTGATGATCATGCAGACGCCGAAGCCACGGCCGCTGCGGCCGCAATCGCGGACCAGGTCCAGGTAGCGCGCTTCGAACACCCGCAGCCCCAGCGATGCGCCGGGCAGCAGCACGGTGTGCAGGGGAAACAGGCTGAGGCTTTCGTTGGCCATCGGCCGCAGTGTACCTGCGGCGATGGCGCCGTCAGCCGTGTAATGCGGCGAGGAAGCGGCGCGGCGCGCCGTCGAAGCCGCCGTTGGACATGAATACGACGTGGTCGCCCGCACGCACGCGCTCACGCAATGCGGCGATCAGGCGGTCGACGTCGGGCGCGGCGACGCCCTCACCGCGCAGGCCGGCCACGACCTTGCCCGCATCCCATGCGAGTTCGGGGCGATGCAGGAACACCACCGCATCGGCGAGGTCGAGCGACGGTGCCAGCGCCTCGGCATGCGCACCCAGGCGCATCGAGTTGCTGCGTGGCTCCATCGCCACGACTATTCGGGCACCGCCGACTTTCGCGCGCAGCCCCGCGAGCGTGGTCGCGATCGCGGTGGGATGGTGGGCGAAGTCGTCGTAGATGGTCACGCCCTGCGCCTCGCCTATGACTTCGAGGCGGCGCTTGACGCTGCGGAAGTCCGACAACGCGGACAACACCGTCTTCACGTCGACGCCGACGGCATTGGCGGCGGCGAGCGATGCCAGCGCGTTCATGACGTTGTGGCGGCCCAGCAACGGCCAGCGCACTTCGCCGATCTCGTGGCCGTTGTGGACGACGGCGAATGCGCTGCCGTCCTCATTGAGCATGCGCGCGGTCCAGTGGAACGAAGCCCGCGCGGTCGCGCCGTCGTCGGCGCGGTCGCCATGCGACAGGGAGCGCGACGCCTGCGGAATCAGACTGGCATCGAGGCCGAAGGTCTCCACCGGCGTCCAGCAACCCATCGCCAGCACTTCGGCGAGGTACTTGTCTTCGCCGTTGACGATCAGGCGGCCGCGACGCGGCACGGTGCGCACGAGGTGGTGGAACTGGCGCTGGATCGCGGCCACGTCCGGGAAGATGTCGGCGTGGTCGTACTCGAGGTTGTTGAGGATCGCGACCAGTGGCCGGTAGTGCACGAACTTGCTGCGCTTGTCGAAGAAGGCGGTGTCGTACTCGTCGGCTTCGACCACGAACTCGCGGCCCGAACCGCGGCGCGCGGAAACGCCGAAATCCTCGGCGACGCCACCGATCAGGAAGCCCGGCGCACGGCCCGCCGCTTCCAGCAGGTAGGTGAGGATCGTGGTGGTGGTGGTCTTGCCGTGCGTGCCGGCCACGGCCAGCGCGTCGCGGCCCGGCAGCACGTTCTCGGCGAGCCACTGCGCGCCCGAGTTGTACTTGCGGCCGTCGTCGAGCACCTGCTCCACCGCGCCGTTGCCGCGCGAGAGCGCGTTGCCGACCACGATCTCGTCGCAGTTGCCGGAAATATTCTCCGGTGCATAGCCCTGGCGCAGCGCGATGCCGAGCTCCTCCAGCTGCGTGGACATCGGCGGATAGATGTTCTGGTCGCTGCCTTCGACCTCGTGGCCGAGTTCGCGCGCGAGGGCGGCAACGCCGCCCATGAAGGTACCGGCGATGCCCAGAATATGGAGTTTCAAGATCAGTAACCTCTGCAAGATCGCGGGATTATCGAACAACACGACTCCCGCACGGCACCAACTCCCCTTCCCCCGCTGCGGGGGAAGGCAAGGGATGGGGGAGAGTGCCCGCAGCTCCTCATCGAGCCAGCCGCCCTGCCCTCACCCCAACCCTCTCACCCTTGGACACCCTTCGGGCGCCGCAAGCGGGAGAGGGAGTTAAAACATCATCCGATTTCGTGCGCCGGCACGATCGCCTCGATGATGCGGGCGAACACATCGTCCAGCGAACCCACGCCGTTGACCACGGTCAGCTGGCCCTGCTGGCGGTAGTAATCGATCACCGGTGCGGTCTGGTCGTTGTAGACCTGCAGGCGCGTGCGCACGGATTCCGGGCTGTCGTCGGCGCGACCCTCGGCCTTGGCACGGCCGGCGATGCGCTCGACCAGCAGGTCGGTCGGCACGTCCAGTTGCACGGCGTAGTCCATCGGCTGGCCGATGCGGACCAGCAGCTGGCCCATCGCATTGGCCTGGGCGAGGTTGCGCGGGTAACCATCGAGGATGAAACCGCCGTGGGTGTCGGGACGCGAGAAGCGGTCCTCGAGCATGCCCAGCAGGATCGCATCGCTGACCAGTTCGCCACGGGCCATGACTTCCTTGGCCTCGAGGCCGAGCTTGCTGCCGGCGGCCACCTCGGCGCGCAGCAGGTCGCCGGTGGAGATGTGCGGCACCTGCAGGTGGTCCTTGAGCCTTGCGGCCTGGGTGCCCTTGCCGGAACCGGGCGCACCGAGCAATACCAATCGCATCTACATCACTCCTGAAACAAAGGGGGAATTCTTTGAGAGAGGGTCGCTCACGAGGCGGCGCTACACTGCAGCAGCCGGGCCGTCGGGCGGACGCCGAAACAGGGTCACGAATCGGGTCAAATCGGGCGGCCAGCTTACCCCATCCTGCCTGGAGCATTGATTCCCATGGCCTCTGGAACCCTGCTGTACGCGCAGTCCGGCGGCGTCACCGCCGTCATCAACGCCACCGCCTCTGCCGTTATCCAGACGGCCCGTGCCCGCAAGGTGAAGGTCCTGGCGGCCCGCAACGGCATCCTCGGCGCCCTGCGCGAGGAACTGATCGATACCTCCAGGGAATCCGCGGCCGCGATCCGCGCCCTCGCCCATACCCCGGGGGGTGCCTTCGGGTCCTGCCGGGTCAAGCTGAAGTCGCTGGAACAGGACCGCGCGCGCTACGAGCGCCTGCTGGCCGTGCTCAAGGCGCACGACGTGCGCTGGTTTCTCTACAACGGTGGCAACGATTCGGCCGACACCGCCCTCAAGGTGTCGCAGCTGGCGGCCGAATTCGGCTACCCGCTGACCTGCGTGGGCGTGCCCAAGACCGTCGACAACGACCTCGCCGTCACCGACTGCTGCCCCGGCTTCGGTTCCGCCGCCAAGTACACCGCCGTGTCGGTGCGCGAGTGCGCGCTGGACGTCGCCGCCATGGCCGACACCTCGACCAAGGTCTTCGTTTACGAAGCCATGGGCCGCCACGCCGGCTGGCTCGCCGCGGCGGCAGGATTGGCCGGCGCCACGGCTGACGACGCACCGCACCTGATCCTGTTTCCGGAGCGTCCCTACGACGAGGCGAGCTTCTTCACCCGGGTGAAGGCGACGGTGGAGCGCGTCGGCTACTGCGTCGTGGTCGCCAGCGAAGGCATCCAGACCGCGGATGGCCGCTTCGTAGCGGATGCCGGCGCGGGCAAGGACTCGTTCGGGCATACCCAGCTCGGCGGCGTCGCCTCGTACCTTGCCGGCCGCGTGAAGGACTCGCTGGGCTACAAGGTGCACTGGACGCTGCCCGACTACCTGCAGCGTTCCGCGCGCCATCTTGCATCGAAGACGGACCTTGCCCAAGCGCAGGCCGTGGGCAAGGCCGCCGTGGAATTCGCCTTGAAGGGCATGAACGCGGTGATGCCGGTGGTCGTGCGCACGTCCGATGCACCGTACCGGTGGAAGGTCGAAGCGGCACCGCTGTCGAAGATCGCCAACCACGAGAAGAAGATGCCGGCGAACTTCATCCGCAAGGATGGCTATGGCATCACCGATGCCGCGCGACGTTATCTCGAACCGCTGATTCGCGGCGAGGCGCCGCCGCCGTATGGGCGCGATGGATTGCCGAAGTATGTTGCGATGAAAAACACGCTGCTGAAGCGGAGGCTTCTGGGGTTCGACGGCTGACTTCGTTTCCCCGCACGTCCCGCGCGCTTGGCAACGACGTAGCTGTTCGGTTACCGTCCGCGACGCCCGGCATGGGGAGCCGAATGAAGACATTTTCCTGGTTGCTGGTCGCATTGGCTGCGGCCGGACCGGCATGCGCGCAAACATCGACGCCTGAGGCATCGCCCGCAGGTGGTGCCGCAACGCCCATGCTTGTGCCCGGATCCGTCACTGCCGCCACGAGACCTGACGTCGTACCCGCGACCGTGGAGTGCTGCCGCGTTCCCGCCGGTGCGGCAATCGAGCTGGAAATCGCGCAGGCCCTGAGTTCTGCAACGCTGCAGCGCGGCGACAAGTTCGCCATCAGGGTGCATGCGCCGCTCGTCCATGCGGGCATCGTGGTCATTCCGGCCGGCACCGCGGGCACGGGCGAAATCATCCATGCCGACCGTTCGCATGGCGGCGGCAAGCCCGGCGAACTGCTGCTCGCGGCCCGTTATCTCGAACTCGATGGCGTGCAGCTACCACTGCGCGCGCTCAAGTTCGGTGGCCAGGGTCAGGACAAGTCCAAGGTCGCCCTCGGCGTGGCCATGGCCGTGGGCCCCCTGGCACATTTCATCCATGGCAAGGAAATCGAGATTCCCAGCGGAACGATCGTGACTGCGAAGCTGGCCCAGGATTTCCCGCTGCCTGCCTCAGCCTCCGATCAATCCAATCCATCGGCCTCAACTGCAACCCAACAGGAGTAATCCATGCGTTCCAAGCTGCATCGTTCCGCGTTCTGCGTCCTGCTCGCCATTTCGGGCACCGCTTTTGCACAGCAAGCCGCCGAAGCCACTGCCGCTCCCGCTGCGACTGAAGCAGCCACGCCCGCCGTTGCCTCGACCACGGCTCCGGCCGCAACCAACAGCAAGGTCGGAGCGCCGGAAGCGAACAGGGCGAAGATCGTGTTCTTCCGTCCGTCCAAGCTCGCCGGTGCAGCGATCGGTTTCAAGGTGCGCGAGGGCGAAACCGAACTGGGCAAGCTGCGCAGCGGAAAGTATTTCGTAGCCAACGTCGAGCCGGGCACGCATCAGTACACCGTGCACTCGGAAGCCAAGGATGTGCTGACGATGGAAGTCGAAGCGGGTGAAACCTATTACGTGCAGGGCACGATCACGATGGGCTTCATGGCAGGCCGCCCGAACCTGTCGCCGTCCGACCAGGCAACGTTCGACGGCATGGCCGACAAGCTCAAGCTCGCCGAGTGATTCGTTGTTCCTGAACCAGCAACAAGGGCCGCACAGCGGCCCTTGTTGTTTCCAGCCTGCTCAGCCGCCGCAGGCCTTGCCTTCCAGCTTCATCTCCGCTGCATACATCGGCACGTTCGGCATCCCCTTCTGTTTCGCCTGCTGCTGCGCGTCTTGCAGGTAGATGCGTGCGCGGCCCTGCGCATCGAGCTTGGGTGGCGCGACCTCGACCGGCTTGCGCCACACGCGCACGACCGCCAGTTGCGACGGACACGCCGCATTGGGCACGCGGATCTCGTCGTTGAATTTCCAGCCACTGGCTTCCGACGGCTTCGCCTTGGCGAAGTCGACAAAGCGCGCGCGCGGCTGGCACGTCGGCGAGCTCCTCACCGGTACGAAGCGGTAGGGCTGCGCGGCATCGCCGGTGAACATGCCTTCCAGCCGGGCGCAGGCCTCCGGGATGGAGCGGACGGTGTGCAGCGCGCCGACCGCCTGGGGCGTGCCGGTGGCGCGGGCGATTTCGGGTTTGCCTGCGGCCGACGCCGGAAAGGCGAAGGCGATCAGCAGGAGGGGCAGGACGCGCATGCGGCGGCTCCTTCGTGGCAACGAAACCGCAGGCTGGCATGCGCGGCCTGAACGCGTTTTGACGCCACCCCTGGCTGGGGCCGCGTACCCGCGTGATCGCGGTCACGGCCCGCGTCCGTTCCGCTTGGGGAAATGTGCCATAGTCGGGTCGTTGCCTTGTCCGGCGTGTTTTCCAGCCGCCCGCAAGCGCACGCGAACAACCTGTGGTTTTCCCAGAAATTCCTTTTATGTCCACTCGGGGGAGGGTTCATGCTGGAGCAGTACGGTTTGGCCTTGGCGCTGGTTTGCGCCGTCATCGCGATCCTGTACGGGATCGTTTCCGCGCGCTGGATCAGCGCACAACCCGCCGGCAACGAACGCATGCAACAGATCGCCGGCGCGATCCAGGAAGGCGCGCGCGCCTACCTCAATCGCCAGTACACGACGATCGCCATTGCCGGCGTCGTGCTGTTCGTGGTGATCGGTTTCGCTCTCAACTGGCAGACGGCGATCGGTTTCCTGATCGGCGCTGTGCTGTCGGGCGCGGCCGGCTACATCGGCATGAACGTGTCGGTACGCGCCAACGTGCGCACCGCCGAAGCCGCGCGCAGCGGCATCAGCAAGGCGATGGACGTCGCGTTCCGCGGCGGCGCCATCACCGGCATGCTC
Organism: Lysobacter sp. P5_B9; assembly: GCF_054049835.1. Taxonomy (NCBI): domain Bacteria; kingdom Pseudomonadati; phylum Pseudomonadota; class Gammaproteobacteria; order Lysobacterales; family Lysobacteraceae; genus Lysobacter; species Lysobacter sp. P5_B9. The sequence continues at coordinate 368,928 of NZ_JBFULP010000003.1, read as the reverse complement.
GTCGTCGGCCTTGGCCTGCTTGGGGTCGCCGGCTACTACGTCGTGCTCACCCATCACATGGGCGTGACCGGTGAGGCCGCGCTGCACGCGCTGGTCGGCCTCGCCTTCGGCGCCTCGCTGATCTCGATCTTCGCCCGCCTCGGCGGCGGCATCTTCACCAAGGGTGCGGACGTCGGCGCGGACCTGGTCGGCAAGGTCGAAGCGGGCATTCCCGAGGACGACCCGCGCAACCCCGCGGTGATCGCCGACAACGTCGGTGATAACGTCGGCGACTGCGCGGGCATGGCGGCCGACCTGTTCGAGACCTACGCGGTCACGATCATCGCGACGATGCTGCTGGGTGGGCTGATGGTCAGCGAAGCCGGCCACAATGCGGTGATGTATCCGCTGGTGCTGGGCGGCGTGTCGATCATCGCTTCGATCATCGGCGCCTTCTTCGTCAAGGTGAAGCCCGGCGGCTCGATCATGGGCGCCCTGTACAAGGGCGTCATCGTGTCGGCGGTGCTGGCCGCGATCGCGTTCTTCCCGATCACCGAGCAGCTGATGGCGGACTCGAGCTACGGCGCGATGAACCTGTACTGGTGCGCGCTGATCGGGCTGGTGCTGACCGGCGCGATCGTGTGGATCACCGAGTACTACACCGGCACGCAGTTCAAGCCGGTGCAGCACATCGCGCAGGCATCTACCACCGGCCATGGCACCAACATCATCGCCGGCCTGGGCGTATCGATGAAGGCGACGGCGCTGCCGGTCGTGGTGATCTGCGCCGCGATCTGGGGTGCGCATGCGCTCGGTGGCCTGTACGGCATCGCGATCGCCGCGACCTCGATGCTGTCGATGGCGGGCATGATCGTCGCGCTCGACGCCTACGGTCCGATCACCGACAACGCCGGTGGCATCGCCGAGATGGCGGAACTGCCGCCGGAAGTGCGCAGCATCACCGACCCGCTCGACGCCGTCGGCAACACCACCAAGGCGGTGACCAAGGGTTACGCGATCGGCTCGGCGGCACTGGCGGCACTGGTGCTGTTCGCCGATTACACCCACAACCTGGGTCAGCATTTCGGCGGCGCAACGCTTGCTTTCGACCTGTCCAACCACTACGTGATCATCGGCCTGCTCATCGGCGGCCTGATCCCGTACCTGTTCGGCGCGATGGCGATGGAAGCGGTGGGTCGCGCAGCCGGTGCGGTGGTGGAGGAAGTTCGCCGCCAGTTCCGCGACATCCCCGGCATCATGCAGGGCACCGGCAAGCCGGATTACTCGCGCGCTGTGGACATGCTGACCAAGTCGGCGATCAAGGAAATGATCGTGCCCTCGCTGCTACCCGTTCTGGTCCCGGTGGTAGTGGTGTTCGGGTTCAAGTGGCTTGGCGGTGCTGAGGCGGGTGCGCAGGCGCTCGGCGGCGTGCTGATCGGCACGATTGTCACCGGCCTGTTCGTGGCGATCTCGATGACCACCGGTGGTGGCGCATGGGACAACGCCAAGAAGTACATCGAGGACGGCCACCACGGCGGCAAGGGTTCCGAGGCGCACAAGGCCGCGGTGACCGGCGACACCGTCGGCGATCCCTACAAGGACACGGCCGGCCCCGCGGTGAACCCACTGATCAAGATCATCAATATCGTGGCGCTGCTGCTGGTGCCCCTTCTCTAAGTAACGCTGTCGCGCGCAGCGCGACGATCACTCCCCCTCTCCCGCGCGCGGGAGAGGGCAAGGGGTGAGGGACGGCCAGATCGCGGCCTTCCGAACAAACTCAACGGCGGCCTCCGGGCCGCCGTTTTTTTGCAGCGACGTGCCGGGCGACCCCTGCCCACCCCTACTTCGACGCCAGCACATCGATCCGGTCGATCTGGGGTGCGGTCGCGAGCAGGCGATCGGCATTGGCCATGAGCGCCTTGGCGATCCCGCCCTCGAGATGGGCCTGGCGCCCGGCCTCGCCGTCGAAGGTATCGAAGATGCCGAAAGTCGAAGGTCCCAGCTGGAACGCGTACCAGGTACGCGTCGCCGGTTCCGCCTGCGCCAAGGGCAGCGCCCCCGCCAACAGCGCCTCGAGTTCCGCTTCCTTGCCGGGCTTGGCTTCCAGCCGGGCGAGCAGACCGTACCGGACCATGGCAGATCCTCCATTGGCGGGGTTTGCGAACGTAGCAGGCGGCACGTTCACAGCCGATCAGGCCGATTGGGTGCCTGCGCCCCACTCCGGCAGCGGGTAAAATGCGCGCCCTCCCCTTCCCCCCAACCGCGGCCCTCCCGGCTGCGGCCCAGCACGTCGGAGCAATCGCAATGGGCCTGGACCTCGTCCCCACCGGCAAGAACCCGCCGGACGAAATCAACGTCATCATCGAAATCCCCAAGGACGCCGAGCCGGTCAAGTACGAGGTCGACAAGGCTTCGGGCGCGATCTTCGTCGATCGCATCCTGTCCACGCCGATGCGCTACCCGTGCAACTACGGCTACGTCCCGCACACGCTGTGCGGCGATGGCGACCCGGCCGACGTGCTGGTGATCCTGCCGCTGCCGCTGGTCCCCGGTTCGGTGATCCGCTGCGTGCCGGTGGGCGTGCTGAAGATGACCGACGAGGCCGGCAGCGACGAAAAGCTGATCGCAGTGCCGGTGCCGAAGATCTTCGGCGGCTACGCCCACATCACCGACATCGCCCAGGTGTCGCAGCACTGGCTCGATCGCATCGGCCACTTCTTCGAGCACTACAAGGACCTGGAGAAGGGCAAGTGGGTGAAGCTGGACGGTTTCGGCGACGCCGTCGAAGCCAAGGCCATCCTACTCGATGCCATCAAGCGTTACGAGGACAGCGCGGACAAGCCGAATTTCTGACCGTGTCCGTTCGCCTATGAAAAAGGCCGCCGATAGGCGGCCTTTTTCATGCCGGGCCCCAGGGTGCTGCCGGCCTCAGGCGTAGTCGCCGGGGTCGCGCTGGCGGATGGCGTCCTTGGTGCCGGCCTGCACCGCTGAGCGGCCGATCATCACCTGCATGGCGCCGTACCAATTGAGTTCGTTCTTCAGGCGGATCGGCTCGGCCAGCGGGCGCGCCTCGGCGATGTAGTTCGCCAGCAGGCGGCGGAACTCGTCGCGCCCGGCGGGCGCATCGCCGTATTCGAACCACAGCCCCTGCCACGCGCGGGTGAAGCGCTGGGTCAGCGCGCGCAGGCGCTGCAGGCTGGGGTGCGGCTCCACGTCCGCGAACAGCAGGGCGAAGTGGCTCTTGAGTTCCCACGGACTCATCACCGTCGGAACGTTCACGGTTTCGCAGGCGAACCCGGCGACCTGTCCGGCCACCGGCGCGAGCTGGCGCGGCGTCCATCCCGCGCGCGGCCCATCATGCGGGCGGCCTTGGTCGACCAGGTCCCAGAAGCCCGCGCCGCCCACGGTGTCGAGCACCAGGTGCACGCGCGACTGGGTGGCATCGTTGACCACGCAGTGCTGCCGCCAGGTATCGAAGATCCAGCACTCGCCGGGCGCCATGTTGATGGTCTCGCCACCGCATTCGAAGCGCACGGTGGGCTGGGTCACGATGGGTACGTGTACGCGCACGCGTTCGGCCCAGTAATAGCCCTGGTCGGCGTGACGCTTCACTTCCGCCTGTCCGGCCAGGCGCATCAGCCGGCTGCGTCCCACGGTGGCGCCGATGCTCGCGAATACCTGGCTCAGGTAGGGACAACGCTGCAGGTACTCGGTGGCGCGCATGGTGCCGGCGTAGCTCTCGTTGTCCGGATCGCCGTCGATGGCGACCAGCGGCAGCATCGAGTTGCCGGGAAATCCCTGCGGGTGCGGGCGCCAGCTCGATTCCTCGATGGCGTTGACCTCCGCTGCAAGCGTCGCGGCATCGAACAGGAGCGGCAACTGGATGAAGGGAAGCGGCAACTTCATGCACGAACCTCGACGGGGACGATCACCATCCTAACGGCCGCCATGCTAACGCCTCAACGCGAGTCGGCACGCAGGATCGACAGTCCGATCAGGCGCGAGACGACCACCGCGATGTAACCGATGCCGGCGAGCTGCTCCAGCATCGTCAGCACGCGCACGGCGGAACCGAGCGGCAGGATGTCGCCGAGGCCGGTAGCGGACAGGTTGGTGAAGCTGAAGAACAGCAGCTCCAGCCACGTGCGCGGGCGCTCCGGCATCACCGCTCCGGTGAAGCTGCCCGGGTACCACGCCTGGCAGATCAGGTAGAGGTAGGCGAAGCCCCACGCCAGCAGGGTGAAGGTGGCACCCGCGGCGAACAATTCGTCGGTGGTCACGCGGTGGTCGCTGAGCATGTAGGCGATGAGGCTCGCGGCCACGTAGAAGTACAGCAGCGCTTCCAGCGCCGATGACCACAGCAGCAGGTTCACGCTGTCCGACGTCACCGACAGGATCGACAGCACGAACGCGGGAATCGCGATCAGCCACGCGATCCAGTTGACCGCCGGGGTGCGGTTGACCACCCACACCGCCAGCAGCAGCACCATCGCGCCGAAGGCGGAAAAGACGACACGCCCCCCGGTGCTGTCGTCGAGCAGGGGAAAGATCACCAGGCTCAGCAGCTGCGCGGCCAGCAGGAAGGCCGACGGGTGGCGGCGCACGAGGACGCGCCAACCCGGTTCGTGGTCACGGACATCGTTCATGGCGTGCGAGTGTGCCCCACTCGCCGCCGCGCCGCATCCACAAAAAACTACGGCCCCTTGCGGGGCCGTAGCGGTGCAACTCAGCGATCCGGCAAGGATCAGAAGCGCTGCTGGTACTTCACGTAGATCGTGCGGCCGATATCGAAGCCACCGTAGTACGGGAAGTTGCTGCTCGGCTGGGTGAACATCGTCGGGCCGAGGTGGTCGCCGACGTTATTGGCACCCACCGCGACAGTCGCTTCCCACGGCAGCTTGGCGTAGACCTGCACGTCGTGGAAGGTGTTGGAACCCAGACGATTGATCGCGTCATCAACGCCGTTGGCGATGCGGTCCGGATCGTTGCACGGACGGTTCGGCACGCAGCTCTCATAGAGGCCGGAGTAGTAGCGCGCCGTCCAGTTGGCGCCCCAGATACCCTTGGTCCAGTTCACGCCGAAGTTCGAACGCAGGCGGAACACGCCGCCGGTGCCGACCTGGCCGACCATGATGTCGTTGCCATCCTCATCCTGGGTCAGGGTGTCGTACTTGCTGGTGTACGAGTTGTCCCAGTTGATCGCGAACTTGCCGAACGAGGTTTCCGGCAGCTTGTAGGAAACGTTCAGGTCCCAGCCTTCCGTTTCCAGCGCACCGAGATTGGCCAGGCCGAAGAACATGCCGGTGATGTGGCCGTCGGCGGCGCGGGTGACGTTGTTGATGCCGTTGCAGCGCTCGGCATTACCCAGCACGTAGCAGTCACGCAGGATCCTGTCCGGGCTGTCCTGGATGATCGCGTTGGTGAGCTCGTAGTTGTACCAGTCGAGCTCGATGTCCAGGCCTTCGACCCACTTCGGGCTCCACACGATACCGGCGGTCTTGGTGGTGGCCGTTTCCGGGGTAAGGGTCGGGTTGGAACCGCTGGTGAACTGGTCCGGGGTCTGGCACGGATAGCCGGTGCAGGGCACCAGGCCCTGGCCGAGCTGCACGTAACCCAGCGGCACGCCGGCCGCGTTACACGCCGCGTTGCCGTTGGACTGGTTGTCGATCACGTTGCCATTGCGGTCCTTCAGCACGCCGCACGGGTCGGTGTACGACTCGAAGCTGCCATTCAGGCCGCCGTAGAGGTCGCTGATCGACGGCGCGCGGAAACCCTCGGCATAGGTGCCGCGGACCAGCAGGCCGTCCATCGGACGCCAGCGCAGCGAGAACTTGCTGTTGAGGGTGTCACCGAAGTTCGAGTAGTCCGAGTAGCGCGTCGCGACGTTGAAGCTCAGTTCCTTCGCGAACGGCATGTCGGCCAGGACCGGGATTTCCAGCTCGCCGTAGATTTCGTCCAGCGAGTAGGCGCCCGAGGTCGTGGTGGCCGGCAGGCCCGTGCTCGTACCCGCCTGGCGGAACGCGTCGGGGACGAAGCGGCCGTCTTCGGAACGGTGCTCGACACCCACGGCCAGGCCCAGGTCACCGGCCGGCAGCGTGAACGGCGAGCCCGACAGGTTGGCGCTGTAGGTCTTGGAGTTGGTGCGGCCGGTGTCGGTGTACTGCGGGAACAGGAACGCGATCAGGTCCGGGTTGCCGCTGAGCGAGCCGGCCTGGGTGTCGCCGAACGGCGCCATCGGGTTCCACGGCACGCATTGGCTGGCGGCGTTGGTGCCATAGGGGATCGGAGCCGCGGCGCTGCCGCATTCGACGCGACCGGTGGCCGGGTTGAACCACGACGGGCCCAGCGCCTTCGCGGTGGCCAGGAGGCTGGCATCGCCGTGGCCGCTCTTGACGTTGTCGTTGCGGTTGAGGTTGGCGCTGACGTCCCAGTCCCAGTACTTCTCGCCGACCTGGAAGGTACCTTCGAAGCCCGACGCGACGCGGAACGTCTCGAGGTTGCTCTCCGTGGTGCGCGGCACTTCCCACAGGCGGCGGCGGAAGGTCAGGGCCGTGCCCGGGGTCGGGTTGAAGTAGCTGTTGGCCGACAGCGGGGTGCCGAACGCAGCCGACTGGTACGGGTAACCGGCGATCTGCTGGTCGGTGGTGCGCTTGTTGTACTGCAGGTCGGTCTTGAAGCGGATGTTGTCGGTGATGTCGACCGAGCCGCTCACGAACATCGAGCGGCGCTCGATGCCAGTCTGCACGAACATCTCTTCGTTCGAGTTCGCGTACTGCGACGGGACAATCGGGGTGTAGTTGGCGATGTTGCGCGGGTCGGTACCCGGGGTCAGGGTGCAGAAGACGCGCGCGCCACCCGGGCCGCACGGCAGCAGCGCCGAGCCGTTCTGGCTGATCGGGCTCCAGCCCGAGAACGGGTAGTCATCGGCGTAGTTTTCGCCGACGTTGCCGTACGAACTGAACGGACGGTCCTTGGCGAAGACCGGCTCTTCCTTGGTGTACTCGAAGCTGACCGTCAGGCTGGAGCGCTCGCCCTGGTTGCCGATGGTGAAGTCGTAGGACTGCTTGTCGCCATCGCCCTGGCTGTACTGGCCGAGGTAGGCATTGGCTTCGACGCCGTCGAAGTTGCTGCGGGTGATCACGTTGACCACGCCGGCGATGGCGTCCGAACCGTACAGGGACGAACCGCCGTCCTTCAGCACTTCGATGCGCTCGACCGCCGAAACCGGGATCTGGCTGAGGTCCTGCAGGCCGCTGGTCGAGATGCCCAGGCGATGGCCGTTGACCAGGACCAGGGTGCGCTCGGCGCCGAGGTTGCGGATGTCGATGTAGTAACCACCGACGTCTTCACCGGAGGCCAGGGCCTGCGCACGCGAGATCGCCGGCGAGCCGGCCGAGGTCAGGTTCTGCAGGATGTCGGCAACCGACGTGAAACCCTGCTGCTGGATCTGCTGGCGGGTGATCTGGATGACCGGCTGGGCGGTTTCGAGGTCGGACTGGCGGATGCGCGAGCCGGTCACCTCGATGCGATCGAGGGTCGTGGCTTGTTCGGCCGGGGCGGCGGGGGCTTCCTGCGCGCCGGCGAATGCCGGGGCCAGGGCAAGCGCGATGCTGACGGGCAAAAGGCCGCGCTGCATCGCGATGTGGCGATGGGTCATCTGTTCTCTCTCCGGATGATCGTTGTGTGTTGCTATCGTTATTGGTGCGTTACAGGCTCGTTAAGAGCGCCCCGGCAACTTACGTCCCTGTGCGGAGAGAAGCTTTGCGATGCGCGATGGGTGTGTTTGCCGCATTTGGCGGAGATGGCATTTCGCTGACGGCGCGCACGCCCTGGCGATAGCGCGAGGCGGACACGCCAAAACGCGCGCGGAACGCCCGCGCGAAGCTGCAGCAGTTGTCGAAGCCGCACGCCGCGGCGACCTCACCGATCATCATCGACGTGCCCTGCAGCAGGTCGGCCGCGCGTTCGACGCGCAGGCGCGCGGCGGCGGCCTGCGGGCTCTCGTCGTAGAGCGAGAGGAAGGTCTTGGAGAAGTACCAGCTGGAGAAGCTGGTGAGCTCGGCCAGTTCGCTGATGCGGACGATGCGGTCGCTGTTGCCTTCCAGGAACAGGCGCGCGCGCTGCAGGCGACCGAAGACCTGGCGCTTGCGGTTGCGCGACCGGCCCGGGCAGCGCGGCACCCGCTCGGCGAGCTCGTGCTGCACGCCGACCAGGTGCAGGAGCAACGGGCGCAGCTGCGCGATGTCGGCCATCGGGCCCCGGGTGGCGGTGTCGCGCCACAGGCGCAGGGCGATGCGGGCGTCGTGGGTGCTGAGGCGGCCGCGGCCGGCGTAGAGGGCGCCGTCTGAGAGGCGGCCCAGGGCGCGCAGCACGTCGGAGCCCAGGCTCAGGCCGATGCACAGCCCATGGCGGTCACTCTGGACCAGCGGGCGCGAATCCTTTTCCAGCGCGATCCACTCGCCGCGCTGCAGCTGGAAGCGGCCTTCCCGGGCCTCGACCCAGGAGCTGCCCCGGATCTGGACCCAGACCGAGAAGCCACCGTTCTCAAGCTGGACGCTGCCCAGGCGGGTCACGCCGATGCAGCCTGCCTGGCCGGCGTCGGCCATGTCAGGTTGCAGGATCTGGCCGCGGTCGGCCCACTGTGTCGATTCCACTTATCCACCTACTCTGTGCAAGAACAGGTGTGTGGATTTGCCCGACACGGGCGCAGGCTTCAGGAAAATTGGCGGAGAGTTGTGCGAAATCCTGCCGAAAGCCGTTCCGAAAGACTTCCGATGCGTCTTTTCCCTTGCAACTCAGCCACTTGGATCACTGCGAACCGATCGGCTCCGGCGGCATCGACATCGGCATGAAACCGATGTCGCCACCATCCCACAGGGAAAGGGTGACGTAGATCACGTCGCCGCGCGGCGACAGACTGAAGCCGCTCGGGCCGCTGCGGCGGTTGCGGTCCACGCACAACGGCGGCGCGGCATCGCCCAGGCGGCGCAGGGCCGACGCGCAATCGGACGTGCGCACGAAGTAATAGACATCGCCCTGCCCGGACACGGACCACAGCCGGTAGCTGGAGACTTCCGGTACGGCAGCATCGATCTGGCGGACGCTCGCCGCCGATAGCGCCAGGTCGGCCTGCCACAGGCCCGGCTGGCCGGGTCGCGTGAACAGCACCCGCTGGTGCGCCGGGTCGACACGGGCGACGGCGATGTCCTCGATCGACGCCAGCGAGCGCCAGGGCGCCGTCCGCCGGTCGTACAACTGCAGGCGCAGGCGCCCCTCCTCGCCACCGGCGATTACCAGCAGGCGATCGCCGTCGCCGGGGACATACAGCGCCTGGACCACGTCCGCGACCGGATTGGGCAGGCGCACGACCTGCGCGCTGGCGGGCACCACCTCATACAACCCGAACCCGGCGTCGCCGCTGCCGACCACCAGCAGGCGCCGGCTGTCGGGCGACCAGTCGGGCGGATGCCAGGACTCCGGGCGCAATCCTTCGATCAGGCGCAGCGATTCCGGCCGGGCCAGGTCGGCCCACCACAGGGCAAACGTGCCGGAGCGGTCCGAGGTGAATACCAGTTGGCGGTCGTCCGGCGCGATGACCGGCAGGCGATCACGGCCCGAGGATGGAAACAGGCGCTCCGGGGGACGGCGGCCGCCGAGGGCCATGCGGTGGATGCCGAAGTAACTGCGCGCTTCGGTGAAGGCCATCGAGGGCACGTGTGCCGCGACCGTGGGCTCGAGCGCATCGGCGATGCCCATGTCGTGCACCAGTCCGCTGCGCAGGTCGAGTTCCATCAGCCGGCTTTCGCTGCCGCTCCAACGCGCCAGGACGATGCTGCGGCCGTCGGGCATCCAGTCCCATCCGCGGATATCGCCATGCAGGCGCGTCAGGCGACGGGGTGGACCGCCCGTACTTGGAATCCGGTAGAGATCGCCCACCGGCGAGTTGCGGACAAAGACGATCCAGCGGCCATCGGGCGAATAGCGCGGTGCGAAATCCACGTCGAGGGCGGTGGCGCCGTAATCCAGCAGGCGCCACTCGCCGCTGGCGAGGTCGAGCAGGCGCAGCCCGGCGCCGCCGGTCGGGGTGCCGCGACTGCCGAATACCAGGCCGCGTCCGTCGAAGGTCCAGTCGAAGCTCGGCGGGTTGCGCGGATCGCAGCTGCCCACGCTGCGTTCGGCACCGCCGTTCGACGGCACCACCATGACCCGGCAGTCCTCACCATCGCCACCATCACCATCGCGCACGCGCAGGAACGCGATCTCGCGCCCGCTCGGCGACCAGGTCGGCGCGCGGTCCGAGGTATCTCCCTCGGGATGGCTCAGCTGCCGCGGCGTACTCGGGTCGGTGGTCTGCAGCATGATCGCCGTGCGGCGATGCCCGGCGGGTACCGCGACGTACGCGACAAGGGCGGCATCGGGCGAGAGCGCGGGGCTGCTCTCGATGCCCGGCACCGACGTGATGAGCCGGTAACTGGTGGTCGCCGGAACGCGCGCGCCGGTCTGCGCCCGCGGCGCTCCCCCATCACCCGGCGGCGCCTCGCGCCGCAGCGACCAGGCCAGCACCAGCACGAACACCAGCGCGGCCGCACCCAGCGCGATGGCGATCGCGCCCCATCCGCCGCGGATATCGGTCGGCGTCGCGGCGTAGTTCGGCCATTGCCTGGGTGCCTCCGGCGCTGGCGCGGCGGCGGATTCGGCACTGGGCGCCGCGGATGCGGCGAGCCATTCCACCGGCGCCAGCAGGCGATATCCGTACTTCGCGATGGTCTCGATGTAGCGCGGATTGCCGCGCTCGTCGTCGAACGCCTTGCGCAACTGGGTGATGGCCTGCGTCACCACGTCGTCGCTCGGCATGGTCCCGGCCCACACCTGCGCGAGCAGCGCATCGCGGCTGACGACGCGGCCACCCTGCTCGATCAGCGCCGCCAGCACGGCGATCGCCTTGGGGGTCACGCGCCGGGGCCGGCGCGCGCCGGGGGCATGGATTTCCCGCAACGGCATGTCGACCGTGCAGTCGCCCACGCGCAGGCGTGCGGACGGCAGCGGCGATGGGGGCAGTGAAGAGATCGACATGAATCCTGAAGATGATGCGGAGGTGCGCGCGTGGCCGCCAGTGCGGTCAATGGAACCGACAGATGCCGCAAACGGGGTTGCCAGCCACGGAAATGCGTGTTGGCAGGACAGATTCTAGAGTCTGCGGGTTACCCGGCCGTTGCCCGCGCTGAATGCAGAGCCCCGCGAGTCCCGGTGCACCCCCTGACGCCGGTTGTCCGGCGTCACTCTCCCCTCACAGTCTTTTTGCGCCGGAGTGGTCCCGCTCCGGCGTTTTTTTGGCTGCGGAGCACGACACTCCTCAGGCCTTGCGGTAAACCTCGGCGCCCTGCGCCAGGAATTCCTTCGACTTCTCGGCCATGCCTTCCTCGAGCGCCGCGGTTTCGTCGACGCCATGTTCGGCGGCGTAGTCGCGCACGTCCTGGGTGATCTTCATCGAGCAGAAGTGCGGGCCGCACATCGAGCAGAAATGCGCGACCTTGTGCGCATCCTTCGGCAGCGTCTCGTCGTGGAATTCGCGGGCGCGTTCCGGGTCGAGGCCGAGGTTGAACTGGTCTTCCCAGCGGAACTCGAAGCGCGCCTTGCTCAGCGCGTTGTCACGCGCCTGCGCACCGGGGTGGCCCTTGGCGAGGTCGGCCGCATGCGCGGCGATCTTGTACGCCATCAGCCCTTCGCGCACGTCGTGCTTGTTGGGCAGGCCCAGGTGTTCCTTGGGCGTCACGTAGCAGAGCATCGCCGTGCCGAACCAGCCGATCATCGCAGCGCCGATCGCCGAGGTGATGTGGTCGTAGCCCGGTGCGATATCGGTGGTCAGCGGACCGAGCGTGTAGAACGGCGCCTCGCCGCACTCGCGCAGCTGCTTGTCCATGTTCTCCTTGATCAGCTGCATCGGCACGTGGCCGGGGCCTTCGATCATGGTCTGGACGTCGTGTTTCCACGCGACCCGGGTGAGTTCGCCCAGCGTTTCGAGTTCACCGAACTGCGCGGCGTCGTTGGCGTCGGCGATCGAACCAGGACGCAGGCCATCACCCAGCGAGAAGGCCACGTCGTAGGCCTTCATGATGTCGCAGATGTCCTCGAAGTGGGTGTAGAGGAAATTTTCCTTGTGGTGGGCCAGGCACCACTTCGCCAGGATCGAACCGCCGCGCGAGACAATGCCGGTGACGCGCTTGGCGGTCAGCGGCACGTAACGCAGCAACACGCCGGCGTGGATGGTGAAGTAGTCCACGCCCTGCTCGGCCTGTTCGATCAGGGTGTCACGGAAGATTTCCCACGTCAGCTCTTCCGCGCGGCCATCGACCTTCTCCAGCGCCTGGTAGATCGRCACCGTGCCGATCGGCACCGGCGAGTTGCGGATGATCCATTCGCGGGTTTCGTGGATGTGCTTGCCGGTGGACAGGTCCATCACCGTGTCGGCGCCCCAGCGGATCGCCCACACCAGCTTCTCCACTTCCTCGGCGATGCCGGACGACACTGCGGAGTTGCCGATGTTCGCGTTGACCTTGGTCAGGAAGTTGCGGCCGATGATCATCGGCTCGCTCTCGGGATGGTTGATGTTGTTCGGGATGATGGCGCGGCCGCGCGCGACTTCGTCGCGCACGAACTCCGGCGTGATCAGTTTCTGGATGTTGGCGCCGAAGGCTTCGCCCGGATGCTGGCGCAGCAGGTGCGCCTCACGGATCGACTCGATGCGCTGATTCTCGCGGATGGCGATGTATTCCATTTCCGGGGTGACGATGCCGCGCCTGGCGTAGTGCATCTGCGAGACGTTGGCACCGGCGATGGCACGGCGCGGCTGCGGGCGCTGGCCAAAGCGCACCGCATCCAGCTTCGGGTCGTGCTCGCGCGCGCGGCCGAATTCGGACGAGAGGCCATCGAGCAGCTCGGTATCGCCACGCTCGCCGATCCATTGCGCGCGCAGCGGCGCCAGGCCGCTGGCGAGGTCGATGCTCGCCTGCGGGTCCGTATACGGACCGGAGCAGTCGTAAATCGAGAATGGCGCGTTGTCCTCGCCGCCGAACATCGTCGGCGTCTTCGTCAGCGCGACCTCGCGCATCGGCACGCGGATGTCGGGGCGCGAGCCTTCGACGTGGATCTTGCGCGAGCCGGGAATCGGGCGGGTGACGTCGGCCGACAGTTGCTCGGCCTGCTGGAGGAGTTCAGTGGGAACCGCGTTCATCTGTTTCGTCCATTGTTCGTGGGAGCGGTGGCGCGAGAGAGCGACCTTGATTGCCGGATTTCGTCAGCGCTGCGGCGCGCTCGACATCATGGCAAGGGAAGATCATTCGCGGCGCGGCGCGGACGAAGCGGCGGCGCTCGGATCGTGACGGAATCGTGACGGATCCGGCGAAGCTCCCTACGGCGGTGCGATCCGCATCAGGTTCGAAGGGTGTGTCTCAACCGGCCACGGCCAGTACCCCCGCTTCGGGGGATATTAGAGCACACGCGATTTTCCCTAGCCTGCGGGTATGAACAGCCCCTCGTATCCCCCGCTTTCGTTTTCGATGGATGACATCGTTGTCGCCCGCCTGAACCGCCCACCGGGACGGCGCCAGCGCATCGCCAACCAGGTACTGGCCCGCCTCGGCACGGGATTGCGCGTGGCGGCGCGTCCGTACAGTTGGGGCTACGGCAATGTCGAGTCGCGCGTGAATGTGTTCCATCTCGCCAGCCAGACCTGTGCCTACGACGTCCCGGGCGATCTGGTCGAGGTCGGATGCGCGCTCGGCGGCTCCTCGGTCGTGATCCAGTCGGTACTGTCGGCCGGCGGGGAAACCGGCAAGTCCTTCCATGTCTACGACAGCTTCGAAGGGCTGCCCGAGCCCAGCGCTACCGACGCCGCCGACAGCGTCTACCGCAAGGGCGACATGGCCGCGCCCCTCGAACGGTTCGAAGCGAGCTTCCGCCACATCGGCCTGCCGTCGCTGCCGGTCATCCACCGCGGCTGGTTCGACGACACCATTCCGGCGCAATTGCCCGACCGGATCAGCTTTGCCCTGATCGATTGCGACCTGTACACCTCGACCGCGCACGTGCTTCCGCACGTTTATTCGCGAATGTCGCCGGGGGCGATTGCCATGTTCGGCGTGTACTACGACCCCGCCGTGTATCCGTGCGAAGGAATCCAGGACACCTACGCCTCGCCGGGCGTGAAGCGGGCGACCGACGAGTTCTTCGCCGACAAGCCCGAGCGGGTCTCGGTCCTGTACGCGAACGAATACTCCAACGGGTACTTCCGCAAGGTCTGACCCGGTTTCGGCCAGGGGTTCCAGCAGACAGCAGTGCCGCGACAGGTTTTGCCCGGGCGGGGCGACTGCGCGCGCGAAAGAACCGGTTGCCGCACGCAAGGTTATTTGACACGCCCTGACACCAGCCGCTATCACTGCCCCATGCATCGTCTTTCCACGCGCTTCCGCCCGATCCGCAGCCACGCTGCGGTCGACGCGCGCGCGACCGCCACTGCCCGCACTACCATCACCGTGACCCGATGGTGGATGCGGCTGGGCATTGTGGACTGAGATTCCAACCCCCGCCCCGCATCCGGACCGGATGCGGGGGCACCCGTCCGGCGGCTGCGGGGCTTATCAGGAGCCCTCGCATGCCCTTCGATCCTCCTCCCTCGCCGCTGGCGAAGCCGGACGCCCACCCGCAGGCCGGCGCCGCGTTGTGCCACGCGCACAAATTCGGTGGCAGCAGCCTCGCCACCGCCGAACGATTCCGGCAGGTCGCAACGCTGCTGCGCAGAACGGGTACACCGCGCATCGTGGTGGTCTCGGCCATGCAGGGCGTCACCGATGCACTGACCACGCTGGCACAGTCCGCACTGGCCAGGCAGCGCTGGCATGACGATTTCAGGGCGTTGCGCGATCGTCACATCGCAGTCGCAGGCGAACTCGACGCGGAGGGCGCGCACGCACTGGTCGCATGGTTCGAAACGGAATTCGCCGCATTGCAGGCCTCTCTGGCCACGCCCTCGCGCCGGCCGGAATGGTTCGCGACGCTCCAGGGCGCGGGCGAGGTCTGGTCTGCGCGCATGCTGCTGGCGACGCTCGATGGCGCCGCCGCCGGCTGGGCAGTGCTGGATGCGCGCGAGGTGCTCGCGGTCCATCCCGGCGAACTCGGCGTCGGCGTCGACTGGCCGCGCAGTCGCGCCCGCCTGGCCACATGGCGTGCGGCGAACCGGGAGGCGAACGTCATCGTCACCGGCTTCATCGCCCGCGGCAGCGACGGCGCGGTGACGACGTTGGGCCGCAACGGCAGCGACTACTCGGCGGCGATCTTCGCGGTGCTGTGCAATGCCAGCGAACTGACCATCTGGACCGACGTCGATGGCGTGCTCAGCGCCGATCCGCGCTTGGTGCCGGACGCGGTGTGCCTGGAGTCGATGTCGTACGCCGAGGCCTGCGAACTGGCCTACTTCGGCGCCAGGGTGCTGCATCCGCAGACCATGGCGCCGGCGATGCAGGCAGGCCTGCCGATCCGCATCCGCAACACGCTGCGCCCGCAGGCGCCCGGCACGCTGATCACCGCCGATTCGGCGCCCGCCGCCTCGCCAGTGAAGGGACTCAGCCTGGTTTCCGACATGGCGCTGCTCGAACTCACCGGTGCGGGCCTGATTGGCGTGCCTGGCACGGCCGAGCGCATGTTCGCCGCGCTGCATGCGGCCAGCGTGTCGGTGACGATGATCTCGCAGGGCTCCTCCGAACATTCCATCTGTTGCGTGCTGCGTGCCGACCAGGCCGAGCGCGGCCGCATGGCCGTGCAGGCGGCATTCCGCGATGCCATCGCCGATGGCCAGGTCGAAGGCGTGCGCGTCACACCCGGCATCGCGGTGCTTGCGGCCGTGGGCGATGGCATGGTCGGCACGACGGGCGTGTCCGCGCGCCTGTTCAATGGCCTGGCCCAGGCGCGCGTCAACATCCGCGCGATCGCGCAGGGCGCGAGCGAACGCAACGTCTCGGTCGCGATATCCGCCGAGGACGCCACGCGCGGATTGCGCGCGGCGCACGCCGCGTTCTGGCTGTCGCCGCAGACGCTGTCGGTGGGCGTGATCGGCCCGGGCAATGTCGGCCGCGCCCTGCTGGCACAGCTGGCGCAGGCCGCGTCGCGCTACAGCGGCGCCGGTGCCATTCCGATGGAAGCGAGGCCGACGGAAGCGAGGCACGCAGGCGCGAGCGGCCTGGACCTGCGCCTGCGCGCGATTGCCAACAGCCGGCGCATGCACCTGGCGCCACGCAGACTCGATCCTTCGGAGGCCGTTACGGCATTGGATGAAGGCGAAGCGCTCGACTTCGTCCGTTTTGCCGCGCACGTACGCGCCGAGCACCTGCCGCACGCCATGATCGTCGACTGCAGCGGCAGCGATGCGGTCGCCGCGCATTACGCCGAGTGGCTCGCGGCCGGCATCCACGTGGTGACGCCCAACAAGCATGCCGGCGCCGGCCCGCTGGAGCGCTATCGCGCGATCCGCGCCGCGACCCGGCACGGCGGCCACTTCCGCTACGAAGCCACCGTCGGCGCCGGCCTGCCGGTGATCCAGACCCTGCGCAACCAGCTCGACACCGGCGACGAACTCACCGAAGTCGAAGGCGTGTTTTCCGGCACGCTGGCCTGGCTGTTCAATCGTTTCGACGGCAGCGTGCCGTTCTCGCGGCTGGTCGCCGAGGCGCGCGAACTGGGTTACACCGAACCCGATCCGCGCGACGATCTCGGCGGAGTCGACGTGGCGCGCAAGCTGGTGATCCTGGCACGCGAAGCCGGACGCGAGCTGTCGCTGGAAGACGTGGAGATCGAAAGCCTGGTGCCACCGGCGCTGCGCGAGGTGGGCCGCGAGGAATTCCTGTCGCGATTGCAGGAACTCGATGCGCCGCTGCAGGCACGGCTGGAAGCGGCGCGGCGCGAAGGCCGCGCGCTCTGCTATCTCGCACGACTGGACAGCGAAGGCCGTGCGCGCGTCGGCCTGGTCTCGCCCGAGCCGGACCACCCCAGCCTGCACAGCCAGCTCACCGACAACCTGGTCCAGTTCCGGACCCGCCGTTACGCCTGCAATCCGCTGGTGGTGCAGGGACCGGGCGCGGGCCCCGACGTGACGGCGGCGGGCGTGTTCGGCGATATCCTCGCCATCGCGCAGGCGCTGGGGGCGCGGCCATGAGCGTTGTCCCCGTCGCCGCATCCCCCTTCCGCCCTCTGTCCCCCTCCATGACCGCAACCAAAGCCACGGCCTTCGCCCCCGCCAGCGTCGGCAACATCGGCGTCGGCTTCGACCTGCTCGGCCACTCCATCGCCGGGCCGGGCGACCGCGCGCAGGTCACGCGCATCGCCGAACCGGTCGTGCGCATCAGCGCGATCGAAGGCGACGTCGACGGGGTCGCGCGGCTGCCGCTCGATGCACCGCTGAACACCGCGGGCCGCGCGCTGATCGAGTTGCGCGAACGCCACGGCATCGCGCACGGCTTCGAACTGCGCCTGCACAAGGGCATTCCGCTCGGCTCGGGCCTGGGTGGCTCCGCCGCGTCGTGCGTGGCGGCGCTGGTGGCGGCGAATGCGCTGCTGGACATGCCACTGGAACGCGAGGACCTCTACCCGCTCGCCCTGGCTGGCGAGGCCGTCGCGAGCGGCAGCACACACGGCGACAACGTCGCGCCGATGTTGTTCGGAGGTGTCGTGCTGGCGACATCGACACGGGCGATCCGCCTGCCCGCACCCGAGTTGTACTGCGCCGCCGTGCATCCGCACTTCGTGCTGGAAACGCGACATGCACGCGCCGCGCTCGTGGAGCCGTATGCGATCGGCGACTTCGTACGGCAGAGCGAGCACCTGGCGTTGTTCCTCACCGGCCTGGCGCGCGCCGACCTGTCGCTGATCGCCGAGGGCCTGCGCGACGTGCTGGTCGAGCCACGCCGCGCCGCATTGATTCCGGGCTTCGCGGAAGTGAAGGCAGCGGCGCTGGCGCACGGTGCGCTCGGCGCAAGCATCTCCGGCGCGGGACCCACGGTGTTCGGCTGGTTTGCCAGCGCGGACGAGGCCTCATGGGCGGCGCATGCGATGCAGGTCGCCTTCGCCGGCGCCGGTCTGGAGAGCGATGTCTACGTTTCGCCGGTGAACGGGCCGCGCGCCGAGCTTGTCGCATGAGGTTTGTCAGCACGCGCGGCGGCGTCGAGTCGACGCCGCTGGATGTCGCGCTGGCCGCGGGGCTGGCGCCCGACGGCGGGCTCTACGTGCCCGAATCGGTGCCGCATGCGGACTTGGATCGCGCTGGCGCCACCCTGGCGCAGACGGCCCACGCGGTGCTCGCCCCGTACTTCCTGCAATCGGACCTGCGCGAGGCGCTGCCGGCACTGTGCGACGCCGCCTTCGCCTGGCCCGCGCCGCTGCACGCACTGGCGTCGTCTCCGGATGATCACGTCCTCGAGCTGTTCCATGGCCCCACCGCCGCGTTCAAGGATTACGCCGCGCGCTTCCTCGCCGAATCACTGGCGCGCCTGCGCGATCCCACCGCGCCGCCCACGACCATTCTCGTCGCCACCTCGGGCGATACCGGTGCCGCGGTCGGCGCCGCATTCCACCGCCGCCCCGGTTTCAACGTGGTGATCCTGTACCCCGACGGCCGCGTCGCGCCGCGCCAGGCACACGGCCTGGAATGTTTCGGCGACAACGTGCGCACCTTCCGCGTCGCCGGCAATTTCGACGACTGCCAGCGCTTGGCGAAGCAGGCGCTCAGCGACGAGTCGCTGCGCGCGCGCCTCCCGCTGAGCTCGGCCAACAGCATCAGCCTCGGCCGCCTGCTGCCGCAGATGGCCTACTACGCGCATGCCGCGCTGGCATTCCGGGCCGGACATGGCGTGCCGCTGAATTTCATCGTGCCCACCGGCAACCTCGGCAACGCGCTGGCGTGCTGGCTGGCGCGGTGCATGGGCCTGCCGATCGGCGACATCGTGCTGGCGAGCAATGCCAACGACGCGCTACCGCGCTACTTCGCCGGAGGCGACTACGCCCCGCGCGCGAGCATTGCCACGCTGGCGAATGCGATGGATGTAGGCGCGCCGAGCAATTTCGAGCGCCTGCGCTCCTGGCATCGCGACGATGCGAAACTCCGCGGCGCCATGCGTGCCTTCAGCGTGGACGACGACGCCATCCGCGACACCATCCATGAGGCGCCGCAACGCCACGGCGTGGTGCCGTGCCCGCATACCGCCGTCGGCCTGTGCGTGCTTGAACGCCTGCGCGAAGCCGCCGATACGCGCCCCTGGGCCGTGGTCGCGACCGCGCATCCGGCAAAGTTCGACAGCATCGTCGAACCGCTGGTCGGGCATGCGGTGGAACTGCCACCCGCGCTGGCGGCGTGGCTGGCGCGGCCGGCGCAGGGGCGTCCGTTGGCAGCCGATTACGACGCGCTGCGCGCGGAGCTGCTGGGCTGAGACGAACGCGCCGTTGCGTTGTCGGCAGCGAAGAAGGTGCGGCGAGCCATCCGAAAGTCTGGGAGGGGGAGAGAGCCTCCGGATGGCCCGCCGCAAAAGACGTCAGCCGCCGCCTGCTTCTGGGGCGTGCTGCAGCGCGTTGTTCTGACCCGCGGCTCGAGTCTCATCGCGGCGCACCCGGAACCACGCCGCGTACAGCGCGGGCAGGAACAGCAGCGTCAGCACCGTGGCCACGATCAGGCCACCCATGATCGCCACCGCCATCGGTCCGAAGAAGGCGCTGCGCGTGAGCGGAATCATCGCCAGCACCGCGGCGAGCGCGGTCAGCACGATCGGGCGGAAGCGGCGCACGGTCGCCTCGATGATCGAGTTCCAGCGATCGTTGCCGGCGGCGATGTCGTGCTCGATCTGGTCGACCAGGATCAGCGAGTTGCGCATGATCATGCCGGCGAGCGCGATCGTGCCGAGCATGGCGACGAAGCCGAACGGCACGCGGAACACCAGCAGGAACAACGTCACGCCGATCAGCCCCAGCGGCGCGGTCAGCAGCACCAGCGCGGTGCGCGCGAAGCTGCGCAGCTGCAGCATCAGGAGCGTCACCACCACCAGCAGGAACAGCGGCATGCCGGCGTTGATCGAGTTCTGTCCGCGCGCGGAATCCTCGACCGCGCCGCCGGTCTGCAGCAGGTACCCCTCTGGCAGCTGGCCGCGGATGCCTTCCAGCGTCGGCAGGATCTGCGCGACCACGGTCGGCGCGGTCAGCGTGTTGCGGATGTCGGCGCGCACGGTCACCGTCGGCAAGCGGTCGCGGTGCCAGATCACGCCGTCCTCGAATACGTATTCGAGCTTGGCGATCTGCGACAGCGGCACCGGCCCGTTCGCGGTCGGCACGGCGAGGCTGCCGAGCAGGTCCAGGCGCGCGCGTTCCTCGGCGGGCCCGCGCATCAGCATCTCGACCAGCTCGTTGCCTTCGCGGTAGGTGCTGACGTGCAGGCCGGACAGCGAACCCGACAGGAAGCGCGCCACTTCCGCCGAGCTCACGCCCAGCGCACGCGCGCGGTCCTGGTCGATCACCAGCTTCACCACCTTGCTGGGCTCGTCCCAGTCGAGGTTGACGTTGGCGACGTTCGGGTTCTCGCGCACCTTCGCTTCGACCTGCTTCGCCAGCGCGCGCACCCGGTCGATGTGTTCGCCGGACACGCGGAACTGCACCGGGTAACCCACCGGCGGCCCGTTCTCCAGGCGTGTCACGCGCAGCTGCAGTTCGGGGAACTGCGGGGCGACGTCGTTGATCAGCCAGTGGCGCAGTTCCTCGCGCGCCTGAGTGTCCTTGGCGCGCACCACGAACTGGGTGAAGTTGGCCTGCGGCAGCTGCTGGTCGAGCGGCAGGTAGAAGCGCGGCGAACCGGTGCCGACGTAGGCCACGTAATTGTCGATGCCTGCGCGCTTCTTCAGCAGCGCCTCCAGCTTCTTCGCCTGCGTCTCGGTCGAGCGCAGGGAGACGCCTTCGGCCAGTTCCATGTCGACCATCAGTTCGACGCGGGTGGAATCGGGGAAGAACTGCTGCGGCACGAAACGGAACATCGCCACCGACAGCACGAACGCGCCCGCGGTCAGGCCGATCACCAGCCAGCGGCGGCGCAGGCAGGCGTCGAGCAGGTTGCGGAAGGCGACATGGAACTTCGACGCGTACGGATCATGCGTTTCACTCCCTCCCCCGCTTGCGGGGGAGGGTTGGGGTGGGGGTAAGCCGGCATCCGCAGCCCCCATCCCAGCCTGCTTGCGGGGGAAGGGGCTTAGAGCCCGCAGCCGCTGCCAGAACGATGGTTTGGCATGGGCGTTGTGGAGATCGGGCAGCATGCGGTCGCCCAGATACGGAATGAACAGCACCGCGGCGATCCACGACACCAGCAGCGCGATCGTCACCACCTGGAACAGCGAGCGCGTGTACTCGCCCGTGCTCGATGCCGCCGTCGCGATCGGCAGGAAGCCGGCCGCCGTCACCAGCGTGCCGGTGAGCATCGGGAACGCGGTGGTCTCGTAGGCGAAGCTCGCGGCCTTGAGGCGCGAGAAGCCCTGCTCCATCTTGATCGCCATCATCTCCACGGCAATGATCGCGTCGTCGACCAGCAGGCCCAGCGCCAGCACCAGCGCACCCAGCGAGATCTTGTGCAGGCCGATGCCGAAGTAGTGCATCACCGCGAAGGTCATCGCCAGCACCAGCGGAATGCTGACCGCCACCACCATGCCGGTGCGGAAGCCGAGCGAGAAGAAGCTCACCAGCAACACGATCGCCACGGCTTCGGCCAGCACGCGCACGAACTCACCGACCGATTCGTGCACGGCCGCGGGCTGGTCGGAGACCTTGCGCAGCTCCATGCCGGCCGGCAGCGACTGCTGCAGGCGCTTGAACTCGCTTTCCAGGGTCTTGCCGAGCTTGAGGATGTCGCCGCCGTCCTTCATCGCCACGGCGATGCCGATGGCATCCTCGCCCATGAAACGCATGCGCGGCGCGGCGGGGTCACTGAAGCCGCGCGTCACCGTCGCCACGTCGGCGAGGCGGATCGTGCGGCCGCCAGTGCGGATCGGGAAGTCGCGGATCTGCTCCACCGACTTGAAGGCACCGGTGATGCGCAGCTGCACGCGCTCGGTCGGCGTCTCGAAGAAGCCCGCCGGCACCACCGCGTTCTGCTGCTCCAGTGCGCTTTTCACGGCATCGAGCGGAATGCCCAGCGTGGCCAGCTTGGTGTTGCTGACCTCGATCCAGATCTTCTCGTCCTGCAGCCCGACCAGCTCGATCTTGCCCGCGTCGGGTACGCGCTGCAGTTCCAGTTGCACGCGCTCGGCGTAGTCCTTGAGCACGGCGTAGTCGAAGCCCTTGCCGGTCAAGGCGTAGATGTTGCCGAAGGTGTCGCCGAATTCGTCGTTGAAGAACGGGCCGACGGTGCCTTCCGGCAGCGTCGGGCGGATGTCGCCGACTTTCTTGCGCACCTGGTACCAGACATCCGGAATGTCCTTCGAATGCAGCGAATCGCGCGCGACGAAAATCACCTGCGATTCGCCCGGGCGCGAGTACGAGCGGATGAACTCGTACTTGCCGGTCTGCATCAGCTGCTTCTCGATGCGCTCGGTGACTTCACGCGAGACCTCGTCTGCGGTCGCGCCCGGCCACAGCGTGCGCACCACCATCGCCTTGAAGGTGAAAGGCGGATCCTCGGACTGGCCCAGGTGGCGGTACGACCAGGCGCCGATCAGCGCCAGCAGCAACATCGCGTAGACGACGAGAGTGCGGTTGTTGAGCGCCCACTCGGACAGGTTGAAACGACGCATAGTCAGCGTTCCATTGTTTGGAAGTTCCTTCTCCCCGCGCGGCGGGGAGAAGGTCGAAGCGAGCGACAGCTCGCTGAGGAACGGGCGGATGAGGGGCTGCTTTTCCTGTTGCGCCTGGGCGCTCCCCTCATCCCGGCCTTCTCCCCGCACGCGGGGAGAAGGAGGAGTAGATCAACGGGCCGTCAGGGCTACCGGCTTCGTGGCGGCCATGGCGATGGGGCGGTTCTCGCGATCCACCGGCGCGACCACCTGGCCTTCGCGCAGCAAGTGGCCACCGGCGGTGACGATCCAGGCGCCGGGATTCACGCCGGACAGCACGGGTGCAGTGGCTTCGCCGAAGGCACCCAGTTGCACCGGCGCGAGACGCAGCCTGCTGGTGGCCGGATCGACCACCCAGACCGCGGTGGCGTCGCCGGTACCGCGCTGGATCGCCGACAGCGGCACGGTGAGCGCGGCTCGCGTCCCGCCGTCCTGCACGTACACGCGGGCGCTCTGGCCGAGGTCGACCGCCTTGGCCGCCTCGCCGGTGAGTTCGACGCGCGTGGCATAGGTGCGCGCCTGCGGATCGGCGGCCGGGGCGATTTCGCGGATCGTGCCCGGCAGGCGCTGGCCCGGCGCGCTCCACAGTTCGACCGCTACCGGCTGGCCGACGCGGAACTCGCGAATGCGGCTTTCCGGCAGGGCGATGGCGACTTCGCGGCCGCCGTCGGCGGCGATGGTGAAAACGGTCTGTCCGGCACCGACGACCTGCCCGGCCTCGGCGGCACGGCTGGCGATCATGCCGTCATGCGGTGCGCGCAGCTGCGTATAGGCCGACTGGTTGCGGGCCACATCGAGGTTCGCGCGCGCGGCATTGGCCTGGCCCTGCGCCGCGGTGGCGGCGGCGTTCTGCGCGTCCAGCGCCGAGCGACTGACCAGCTGCTGGCCGGCGAGCTTGGCGTAGCGGGCCTGATCGGCACGGGCACGGGCGAGTTCAGCCTCGGCGGCAGTCAGCTGCGCCTGCGCGGCGCGCGCCTGCGCGGCGAGGTCGCCGGCATCCAGCACGGCGAGCACGTCGCCCTGGCGCACGTGCGCGCCGACATCGACATCGCGCCGCACCAGCTTGCCGGAGACGCGGAAGGACAGCGGGCTCTCCTCGCGGGCCCGGATTTCGCCGGCATAGGCGGTGAGCGCGGCTTCGGCGCCGCCACCGGGATGCATTACCAGCACCGGCCGCGGCGCCTCGGTCGTGGCGGCCTCGCTGTTGCAGCCCGCCAGGGCGACCGCCGCGGCCAGGACCGCAAGACCGCCAAAAACGTGGGGGAATTTGCTACTCATGGCGCCAGCCCTCATCCGGGAGAATTAGTGAACTAGCCGGTACTGTATATTTATAAAACCCGTTAGTCTAGTATCTAACCCCATGAAGTCCGCGCCCTCGAAACCCCCGCCCCCCAAACCCAGCAGCCCCGGCCGGCCCAAGGACCTGGGCAAGCGCGCCGCCATCCTCGAGGCGGCCAAACGCATGTTCACGGGGCACGGCTTCGAGCGCGTGAGCATGGATCAGATCGCCGCCGAGGCCGGCGTCTCCAAGCTCACCGTCTACAGCCACTTCGGCGACAAGGAGACGCTGTTCTCCGCCGCCATCACCGCCAAGTGCGAGGAGCAACTGGCCAATGGCCTGTTCGCAGTCGACCCGGATTCCTCGCTGCGCGATCAACTGCTGGGCATCGGCCGCGCCTTCCTCACCCTGATCAACAGCGAGGAATCGCTCGCCATCCTCCGCGTCGTGGCCACGCAGCCGCCGCCGACCAAGCTCGGCCAGCTGTTCTGGGACGCGGGGCCGCGCCTGGTGCAGGAGGCCCTGGCCTCCTTCCTTCGGGACGAGATCGCCGCGGGTGCGCTGGATATCCCGGACGTGCAGCGCGCCGCCTCGCAATTCCTGTGCATGCTCAAGGGCGAGATGCACATGCTCCTGCTGTGCGGCTGCATCGAGCAGGTCGACCCGGCCGAAGCGGAGGCGCACGTGCAGGCGACCGTCGACATGTTCCTGCGCGCCTACCAGGCCACGCCGGCACGCAAGCGCTGAGCCGCTCTGGTTACTTCAGTCTTGGTTACTTCTGGCACTAAGGCGGAAATCGGCCCGGCAGCGATCCTTTCCGCGGCGATGGGCAAGGCCAGTCGTTAGAATTGGCACCCCGCCGTCCCCTACAGAATCCCCGAGATGAGCACGATCGATTTCGCCAAGGCCCGTGAACTGATGGTCGAACAGCAGGTTCGCCCCTGGGACGTGCTCGACCCGCGCGTGCTCGACGTCCTCGCCACGCTGCCGCGCGAAGGCTTCGTGCCCGCCGCGCACCGCACCCTGGCCTACACCGACCTCGCCCTGCCCTTGGGCCACGGCGAAGTGATGATGAAGCCGGTGGTCGAAGGCCGCGCCCTGCAGGCGCTGGCACTCGCGCCGGGCGACGATGTCCTGGAAATCGGCACCGGCAGCGGCTTCCTCGCCGCGTGCCTGGGCCAGTTGGCGCGCGAGGTGGTCAGCCTCGAACGCCACGCCGATCTCGCCGACGCCGCGCGCGCCAACCTGGCCGCACGGGGCATCGGCAATGTCAACGTGATCACCGCCGATGCGTTCTCGTGGGAAAGCAGCCGCCGTTTCGCCGCGATCTGCGTGACGGCCGCCGTGGCCACGATCCCGACGCGCTTCATCGAATGGCTGCAACCGGATGGCCGCATGTTCATCGTGCGCGGCCGGTCGCCGGCGATGGAAGCAGTCCTGCTGCGCAACCAGTCGGGCTCGCCGCGCATCGAATCCCTGTTCGAGACCGATCTCCCCTACCTCGCCGGCGCTGCGCCGGCGCCCACGTTCGAGCTGTAACGAGTCGTATAAAACTAAGGACCCTGCATGAGCCGTCATCCGCTTGTTCTCGCACTAGCTGCTGTCATCAGCACCTCGGCCCTGCTGCCCGCCGCAGCCCACGCCGAAGACCTGTTGCAGACCTATGAACTGGCGCGCGCAGGCGATCCGCAGTTCTCCGGTGCCGAATCCACCCGCCTCGCCATCCGTGAAGGTTCGGTGCAGGCCCGCTCCGCGCTGCTGCCTCAGATCGGCGCGAATGCGACCATGAACCGGAATCGCAGCACCAATCCCGGCGAAAGCACGATCGATCCGGATAACGATCCGACCACCCCGAACGACATCTTCATCAGCCGCAGCAAGTCGGAAACCACGACCCGGGACCTGAGCGTCAACCTGCGCCAGATGGTCTATGACCACAGCAACTTCACCCGTCTCAAGAGCGCCAACGCCCTGACCGAAGCGGCCGATTACCAGCTCGACTCAGCCGCCGACGCCCTGATCACCCGCACCTCGGACGCCTATTTCCAGGTCCTGGTGCAGCTGGAATCACTCGCTGCCGCCGAGGCCGCCGAAACCGCGCTGAAGAAGCAGTTCGATTTCGCCTCCAAGCGCCTCGAGGTCGGCCTGGCGCCGATCACCGACGTGCATGAAGCCCGCGCCCAGTACGACAGCGCGCGCGCCAACACCATCCTGGTCCGCAACGCGGTCGAGGATTCCTACCAGGCGCTGCGCGAACTCACCGGCCAGCCGGTGACGAACCTGAAGGGCCTGCCGGAAGACTTCAAGCCGACCCTGCCGGAGTCCACCGGCATCGACCAATGGGTGGATTCCGCCGCCACGAACAACCCGGCACTGAAGGCCAAGGAACTGCAATTGCAGTCGGCCGAAGCCGACGTGGGCACCGCACGCGCGGGGCACTACCCGACGCTGTACCTCAACGGCGGCTACGGCGACACCAAGACCTGGGGCGACAACACCTTCAGCAGCACCGGCGGCCCGTTCTCGTCCGACATCGACAACCACAACTATGGTCCGTTCATCGGCGTGACCCTGTCGGTGCCGATCTACACCGGCGGCTTCACCCAGTCCACCGTGCGCGAGGCGCTCGCGCGCCGCGACGTCACCGAAGACGAGCTGACCCAGCAGAAGCGCGCGCTCGACCGCAATACCCGCAATGCCTACCAGACCCTGGTCGCCGGTATCAGCGAAGTGGAAGCCCGCCGCCTGGCGCTGGTTTCCGCCCGTGCCGCCTACGACGCCTCGCAGGTCGGCCTGGAAGTCGGCACCCGCACGGTGCTGGACGTGTTGACCAACCAGCAGAACCTGTTCCGCGCCCAGCTGGCCTATGCGCAGACCCGCTACAACTTCCTGCAGGCCCGCCTCCTGCTCGAGCAGGCCGCCGGCACGCTGGACGTGGATGACATGAAGGAGATCAACGCATTGCTGACGGCGGATACCGAGGCCAAGCTGCAGACGCCGTTGCAGTAAAGCGCGGCGGAAGCGATGCAACGAAGGCGGCCGATGGCCGCCTTCTTTTTTTGCTGGTGGCCGCGGCGCCGGCCGTCGCCTCAACCGCGCGGGCGCAGTACCGGCTCGAGCAGGGCCAGGGTGCGCGCCACCGCACCGCGTCCGGTTTCGATCAGCGTGTGCCCGGCCTGGACCATGCGCGCCCGCGCCTGCGGATCCCCGAGCAGGGCGGCGACATCGCGACCGACGGCCTCCGCATCGGCGCCGATCTCCAGCGCGCCTGCCTGCTCGAGTCGGTGCGCGATCTCGGCGAAGTTGTGCAGGTGCGGACCGGTCACGATCGCGGTCCCCGTCGCCGCCGGCTCGAGCAGGTTGTGGCCGCCGATGGCCTGCAGGCTGCCGCCGACGAAGGCGACATCGGCGCAGGCGTAGAAATTCACCAGCTCGCCCAGTGTGTCGACCACGAACGCCGCGTCATCGCGTTGCGGCCAGCCGCCACGCGTCCGGGTGGAAACCCGCCAGCCCGCACTGCGCGCCTGTTCGGCCACCGCGCGGAAGCGTTCGGGATGCCGCGGCGCCCACAACAGCAGCAGGTCGGGGAATGCCGCGCGCAGGCGGCGGTGGATCGCGATGACGTCGGCCTCCTCGTCCTCGTGCGTACTCGCCGCGATCCATACCGGCCGGCCCGGGACGTGCGCGCGGAACTCCGTGGCGAACTGCGCGACGCTGTCGGGCACGTTGACGTCGTACTTGAGGTTGCCCACTTCCAGCGCCTGCTCCTCGCGCGCGCCCAGGCGCACGAAACGCAGCGCGTCGGCATGCGATTGCGCCGCGACCGTATGCACGGTGCGCAACGCGCGTCCCACCAGTGGCGCCAGCACTTGATAGCCATGCAGCGAACGCGCCGACAGGCGCGCATTGAGGATGTAGCTGGGAATCCCGCGATCGCGGCAGCCGAACAGCAGGTTCGGCCACAACTCGGTCTCCATGATCAGCGCCGCGATGGGACGGTAGTGGCCGAGGAAGCGCCCGACCGCACCGGGCAGGTCATAGGGCAGGTAGACATGCTCCACCTCGCCCTTCCACAGCGCGCGCACGCGCTCGGACCCGGTCGGCGTGATCGTGGTGACCAGCAGGCGCAGGTCGGGATAGGTGCGACGCAGCGCCTGCACCAGCGGCAACGCGGCATTCACCTCGCCCACCGACACCGCGTGCACCCACAGCGTGCGCGGATGCATCGGATCGTGGTTGTAGACCGCGTAGCGCTCCGCCCAGCGTTGCAGGTAGGCAGGCTGGCGGAAGCCGCGCCAGATCAGGTGATAGATGGTGACGGGAGCAATCAGGTACAGGGCCGCCGAATACAGGACGCGCAGGAGGCGCTCGACGAGATCAGGCTTCGTTACTGGCGGCATCGGCGAAGGATAACGAAGTTGCCACCACCCTCGCTGGCCTGATGCTTCCACGGCGTCGTTAGAATCGCCCCATGTCCGAAGCGCATCCGCCCACCCCCATCGCCAGCCCCACCGATCCCGGCACGCCCCCGCGCGGCCCGCGGCACTGGCCGATGTGGCTCGCCTACGCCGCGATGTGGAGCGCCGCGCGATTGCCGTGGCCGCTGCAGCGCGCACTGGGCCGCGTGGCGGGATGGCTGGCGCGGATGCTGATCCCCACGCGCCGCCGTGCCGCGCGCATCAACATCGCGCTGTGTTTTCCCGAACTGGACGAAGCCGCGCGCGAACGCCTGCTGCGCGCGCACTTCCGCGACGTTGGCATCGGCCTGTTCGAATTCGCGCGGGCATGGTGGGGTTCGGCGGAACCCATGCGCCGCACCGTCACCATCGAAGGACTGGAGCACGTGCGCACGCTGCAGGCGCAAAAGCGCGGCGTCCTGTTCGTCTCCGGCCACTTCATGACCCTGGAACTGTGCGGACGCCTGATGTGCGACCACATCCCGCTCGCCGGCATGTACCGCCGCCTGCGCAGCCCGGTGCTGGAGTGGGCGGTCAAGCGCGGCCGGCTGCGCTATGCCTGTGCGATGTACAGCAACGACGAGATCCGCCCGGCGATGCGCCACCTCAAGCAGGGCGGCTTCCTCTGGTACGCGCCGGACCAGGACATGCGCGGCAAGGACACCGTGTTCGCGCCGTTCTTCGGCGTACCGGCGGCGACGATCACCGCCACGCACCAGTTCGCACGCCTGAGCGGTTGTGCGGTGATCCCGTTCTTCCATCGCCGCGAAGGCGCGGATTACGTGTTGCGCGTGGGCGCACCGCTGGCGGATTTTCCCTCCAGCGACGCCACCGCCGACAGCGCCCGCGTCAATGCCAGCATCGAAGCGATGGTGCGCGAGGCGCCGAGCCAGTACCTGTGGATCCACCGCCGCTTCAAGCGGCGACCGGCCGGCATGGTGTCGCCGTACAAGGCGCAGCGGGCGACTACCTAGCGATCGCCGCGCCGCGCACGCCGCGCGAGAGCAGGCTGCCGGCGTACAACGCCGCCAGCAGCAGCGTCAGCCCGCCCCAGAACGTCGAGTAGAACGCCAGGTGGGTGTTGAACGGGAATACCGTCGCGGCCAGCGCGAGCATGGCCGGACGGGCATCCTCGCGCGCGGCCTCGTCGGCGAAGCGCCATGCCCGCCACGCCAGGGCGACGCCCGACAGCCACAGCAGCAGGCCGATGCCGCCGGTCTCGCTGAGGATCTCGAGCACGATCTGGTGCGCGTGCAGCGCGGGGCCGCTGCCCCAGGCCGGCGGCTGCGATGGATCGGGATCGCAGGCGGGGAAGGCTTCGCGAAAACCGCGCGCGCCCACGCCGTTGACCGGATGTTCGCGCGCCATGCACAGCGCCGCGCCCCAGATCCGACCACGGCCCGACAGCGCGCTGTCGACACCGGTGTCATCCGCGGTCAACGCATGCGTGGTGCGGTGCATGCGTTCGCGTACCTGCGGCACGGTCGCCGTCATCACCGCCATCGAGATCGCACCGAAGGCGAACACGCCGAGCAGTCGCTTCCATCCGAGCAGGCCCCAGCCCGACAGCAGCAGCACCACGGCGAAGGTGATCCACGATGCGCGCGAACCGGCCAGCAGCAGCACCAGGCCGATCGTGGCGGCGGCGACCAGCCAGCCCGGCGCGTGGAAGCGGCGAGCCGCGGCGTACAGCGCGAACGGCGACATGCTCGCCAGCACCTGGCCGAGCTTCAGGTTGCACGGCCCCAGCACGCCGCTGAGGCGGTCGGCCGCGGCGACTTCCGCGCTCGTGCACATCGGATGGTGGCTGATGACCTGCTTGATCGAGTCGATGCCGAAGAACAGCGGGCTGGTACCCGTGAACGCCTGCACCAGCGCATCCAGCGTCCAAACGCCGACGATGACGGCCAGCCCGGTGAAGGTGACGCGACGTCCGCGCGGACCGGCCACCGCGGAGGCGACCAGCCACAGGAACGGCAGGTAGCGCAGGTCTTCGGCGGTCTGCGCGAACGAGTGCGCTCGATCGATGCTGTCGATGGCGGACACCAGTTCCGGCACCCAGTAGGCGCAGAACAGCACGCTCGTGAGCGCCCAGGCATGGTTGCTCAGCAGTTGCGCGCCGCCACGGAAGCGCGACACCACCAGCTTGAAGATCGCCGCCAGGGCGCCCAGCACGAGCACCGCTTCGGCATAGCCCGGCGCCGGCCACAGGGCGACATAGGTGAGGATCCAGGCGGGTGCCCAGCGCCAGCCACCCTCCTGGTCGCCATGGATGGCGGCAGCGGCTTCAGCCACAGAGTTCGGTGTAGACGGCAAGCGTGGACTCCTGCATCGCGCGCAGCGTGTGCGGAATGGTAGCCGGAGGCGACGGCGGCTGCGCCAGCAGGTCGCGTGCGGCCTGCAACAGTGCGTCGGCATCGAAAGGTGCGACCCCGCCGCGTGGTTGCAACTGTGCGAGCAGTTCGCCCACGCCGCCATGGGCCCAGCCGAGCACGGGACGCCCCACGGACAGCGCCTCGACGACGGTGCGGCCGAAGGATTCGGGTTTGCGCGAGAGTTGCAGCACCAGGTCGCTGGCCGCGTACGCGCGCGCGATCTCGTGGGTGGGCGGCGTGAAGGCGATCGCCTCGGCGACGCCGAGCGCAGCGGCTTCGCGTTCGAGCTCGGCGATGTAGGCCTCGCGCCCGGCCTCGCGCGCGCCCGGCAGCCACAGCGTGGCCGCGCTGCCCGCACCGCGCAGCCCCGCCAGCAGCCTGAGCGCATCGGCGTGGCCCTTGAGGCGTGTGCCGCGTCCGGGCAGCAGCAGCAACGCCCCCCCCGCCGCCGCCAGGACCGGATGCTGCGTCGCCGCCCACGCCCGCGCGGCGGCATCCGGATACGGCGCGCGCGGGAACATCGCCGTGTCGATGCCACGGGGAATCACGCGCAGCCTGGCCGCGTCGGTCGTCGGGTAATGCTGCAGCACGTATCCGCGCACGGTGTCGGACACGCAGATCACGCGCTCGCCGCGCGTCATCACCGCGCTGTAGCGCGAGGGCGAATTGAGTCCGTGCACGGTGGTGACGAAGCGCGGCCGGTTGCGCATGCCGCGCAAGGCGAACACCGCCAGCCATGCCGGCAGGCGCGAACGCGCGTGCACAAGGTCGACGCGTTCGTGCGCGAACAAGGCGCGCAGCGCGCGGACATGGCGCAGGGTCAGCAGCGACTTGCGGCCGATGTCCAGGATGATGTGTTCGGCGCCCAAGGCCTGCAATGCCGGCACCAGCCGACCGCCGGCGGAGACGACGATGGCGCGATGGCCGGCACGCACCAGGGCCTCGGCGATCTCGAGCGTGGAACGTTCGACCCCGCCGGATTCCAGCGCGGGCAGCAGCTGCACAACTGTCAGGCGGCGCAAGGAGGCGCGCTCAAGCCACGAGCCGTGACCACGGACGCATCATCGCGGGCTGTCTCGCTGCCAGCCGCTTCTCTCTCACCGCGGGCCGTCTTCGAGCACGAAGAGCGAGCCGCAGTACGGGCACTGGCATTCGCCTTCGGCTTCGATCGGCAGGTACACGCGCGGATGCGAGTTCCACAGCGCCATCGACGGCAGCGGGCAGCTCAGCGGCAGGTCGGCGCGGGTGACGACGTAGCGCTTCTCGGCATTGGCCTGGGTCGGATGAATCGGGGCGGCAGTCATGGCGTGCGACTTCGTGAAGCGTGGGGGCGCATTGTAGGCCGCGCCGCGCCGCGGGGAAATCAACCCGCGGCACCGCCAGATGCGCCGCAGCGCGTGGTAAGAACTACGCGCAGCCGCCTACGGCAGGTCGAACAGCAGCACTTCGCTGGCCTCCATGGCCGTTAGCTGCAGGGTGCCGCTTTCCTCGGCCAGGCCGATGGCATCGCCGGCCGCGAGCTTTCTCCCCGCCGCTTCGACGGCGCCGCGCACGACCTGCAGCCAGTAACGGCGCTGCGGATCCAACGATTGACCGATCCCGGCGCCTGTTTCCAACCGCGTGAGGTACAGCCGCGCGTCCTGGCGGATGGCGAGGCTGCCACCGGCGCCGTCGGGCGAGGCCAGCAACGCCCAGCGTCCGCGGGATTCGTCGCCTGCCGCCACCCGTTGCCCATAGGCCGGCCGCGCGTTTAGGCGGTCGGGCTGGATCCAGATCTGCAGGAAGTGCACGGGCTCGGCATCGCTGGCGTTGTATTCGCTGTGCTCGATGCCATGGCCGGCGCTCATCCACTGCAACTCGCCTGCGCGGATCACGCCGCCACCGCCGCTGTCATCGCGATGCGCCAGCGCGCCCTCGAGCACGTAGCTGAGGATTTCCATGTTGGCGTGGCGATGCGGGGGGAAGCCCGCACCGGCGGCGACGCGATCGTCGTTGATCACCCGCAGCGGACCGAAACCCATCCACGCGGGGTCGTAGTAGCTCGCGAAGGAGAACGTGTGCCGGCTGGCAAGCCAGTCGGCACCCCCACGGCCACGCGCATCGGCGGGACGCTCGATGATCATCGCGGCTTATTTCTTGCTCGCGTCCGGCTTCGGCACCATCGCTTCGGTGGTGATGCGGATGGTGATGTCGTCACTGACGTTGGGGACGAACTTGGCGATGCCGAATTCGCTGCGCTTGATCGTGGTGCTGGCGTCGAAGCCGATGGCCGCACGCTTGCCCAGCGGATGCTCGCCGGACTTGTTCAGGGTCACCTCGAGCACCGCCGGCTTGGTCACGCCGTGCACGGTGAGGTCGCCGATCACGCGCAGCTTGTTGTCGCCGGCGGGTTCGGTCTTGGTGCTGGCGAAGGTGATGACCGGGTACGTCGCGGCGTCGAAGAAATCGCCGCTGCGCAGATGCTCGTCCAGATCCGGCACGCCGGTGTCGAGGCCGGTCAGCGGGATGGTGACCTTGACCGACGACTGGCCGACATGGGCGGCGTCGTAGACGATCACGCCATCGACCTCGCCGAAGCGCGCGGTCGGGTGCGAGAAGCCGAAGTGGGTCCAGCCCGCGATGACGTTGGTGTGGTTGGGATCGATCTTGTACGACACCGGGGCAGCGAAGGCGTTGCCGGCCAGGGTATTACCGGCCAGGAACAGCGCGACGGCGAGGGTCAGGGGTCTGAACATGGTGGACTCCGAGGGAACGTGGTGATGAAGGGAGGCGCGCGACGCGCCGGAAAGATTCGCGGAATCAGACGATGCGCGCGGCCTCGTCGAAGGCGAGGCGGGGCGAACGCGGGAACAGCTTTTGTGCATCGCCATGACCGAGGTTGACGAGGAAGTTCGATTTCCATGGCGTGCCGGCAAAGAACGCCGCGTCGACCTTGGCATTGTCGAAGCCCGACATCGGCCCGCAATCCAGGCCCAGCGCGCGTGCGGCCAGGAGCAGGTAGGCACCCTGCAGGCTGCCGTTGCGCAGGCAGATGGTCTCGATCGCGGCTGCGGGCTTGCTGTCGAACCAGCTCCTGGCGTCGGTGTGCGGGAACAGGTACGGCATCTTCTCGAAGAAGGTCGTGTCGTAGGCGACGATCACCGTCACCGGCGCGGCCATGGTCTTGGCGTAATTGCCTTCGTCCAGCGCCGGACCAAGCTTGGCCTTGGCCTCCGCCGACTTCACGAACACAAAGCGCGCCGGGGAGGAATTGGCCGTGGTCGGCCCCCACTTGAGCAGCTCGTAAAGCTGGTGCAGCAACTCGTCGCTGACCTCACCGCCGATCTCGTTGTGGGTGCGGGCGGTGCGGAACAACTGGTCCAGCGCGTCGGCCGGCAAGGCGGAATGCATCAATCGATCTCCAGAACACAGGAATACAGGTACAGCGGGCGCATGGGCGCGGTGCCGTCGCGGCCAAGGCGGGGAAGTGTAGAGTCTGGCGCGTGAAACCACAGGCGGCGACGCCGGAACGGACCTATTCCCCGATGCAACAACCCCCCGATGCCTGGACGCTCAGCGATGGCCATGCCGGCAATGTGCGGCAGGCGCAGGCCCTGGTCGCGGCGTTGGGCACGGTATCGCCGCAGGAGTGGACGCTGCAGGCGCGCGCACCCTGGCGCTGGCTGTCGCCGCGGCGGCTGCCGGCGGCGCGCAACGCCTTCGGCGCTGCCTTCGCACGCGCGCTGGCGGCGCCGCCACACCTCGCCATCGGCTGCGGACGCCAGGCCGCCCTGGCGACGCGGCTGCTGCGCGAACGCGGCACACGCGCGGTGCAGATCCTCGATCCGCGCATCGATCCGCGGCATTGGGACGTGGTCATCGCCCCCGAACACGATGGCCTTGGCGGCGACAACGTCATCACCCTGCTCGGCAGCCTGCATCCGGTCGACGACCTGTGGCTGGCGGCATCGCGCCAGCAATTCGCCGCGTTCGCCCAGTTGCCGCAACCGCGCACGGCGGTGCTGCTCGGCGGGACGAGCGCGCATGGCAGCGTCGACCTCGAGGCGCTGGCGCATCGGCTCGACGCACTGGCGGCCCACGTTGCACGCGAAGGCGGCAGCGTGCTGGCGACCGCGTCGCGACGCACGCCCGCGCCGGCACGGGCGCTGCTGCGGGAAAAGCTGGGGACACTCGCCGGTGTCACGTGGTGCGACGCGGGCGATGGCCCCAATCCGTATGCGGGGTTGCTGGGCTGGGCGGATCGCATCGTCTGCACCGCCGACTCGGTGAACATGCTGTCGGAAGCGGCCGCGACCAATGCACCGGTGTTCGTGTCCGGCCACGACGCGATCAGCGGGCGGCCACGCCGCTTCGTCGACAGCCTGATCGCACGCGGCCGCATCCGCGCCCTGGACGAGTCGTTGGTTCCCTTTGCGGTGACCCCGCTGCGCGAGACCGCGCGCGTCGCGGCGGAAGTCCGCACCCGCCTGGGACTGTAGCCCCGCAGGCGCGCGGCTTCGGCGCTATTCGAAAGCGAGGCCGTTGGCCCGCGCGACGGTACGCACGGCCGTGCGCGCGGCTTCGAGACCGGCATCGAGTGGCAGGCGCCGCGCACGGCGATCCAGCGTGCACTCCAGTCCGCGCGACAACAAGGTAGCGTGGGCCTCCAACAGCGCGGCGGTGGTCGCGGCGTCGAACAAGCCGGCCGCGTGCATCGCGTCCACCAGTCCAGGGGTGTTGCGTGGCGCGAGCAGCTCGCGCCGCGATTGCGCATGCACCAGCACCAGCGCCTGCAGCACGAACTCCAAGTCGACCAGCCCGCCCTCGCCCTGCTTGAGATCGAACACGGCCGCATCGCTGCGATCCAGCTCCGCGCGCATGCGCCGGCGCATCGCGACCACGTCCTCGCGCACCTGCGCGGGATCGCGTGCAAGCGCCAGCGTTTCCGCGCGCACGCGCTCGAAGTCGGCATGCAGGATCGGGTCGCCGGCGACGAAGCGCGCGCGCACCAACGCCTGGTGTTCCCAGGTCCACGCGCGCTCGCGCTGGTAGTCGCCGAAGCTGGCGAGCGACGACACCAGCAGGCCCTTGGCACCGTCGGGACGCAGGCGCACGTCGACCTCGAACAGGCGTCCCGCGGCGGTGACCGCGCCCAGCAGCGCCACGATCTTCTGCGCCAGCCGTGCGAACCAGCGCGTCGCGTCCAGGGGCCGCGCGCCATCCGAGTGCGCGTCGGGCGGCGCGTCGTACAGGAAGACCAGGTCGAGATCGGAGCCGAAGCCGAGCTCCTCGCCGCCAAGGCTGCCGTAGCCGAGCACGACGAACCGCGCATCGGCGATGACGCCGTGCGCGCTGCCGACTTCCTGCCACGCCAGGGCCAGCACACGCGCGACCACGCCGTCGGCGAGCCAGGCCAGCTGCTGCGCGCTCGCGGCAGCGGGCTGGCGGTGATCGCGCACGGCCATCGCGATGCGGAAACTCAGCGCCTGCCGCAGCTCGTTGAGCTCCTGCAACACCGCTTCGGTATCGTCGTCGCCAGCGACGGCGGCACACGCGTCGAACAGGGCCTCGCGACCGGGCAGGCTGCCACCCACGCGGGCATCCAGCAGTTCATCCAGCAGGAGTGGATATGCTGCGAGGCGTTCGGCCAACAGCGCACTGCGGGACACGACGTCGACCAGCCGCTGCAGCGCCGCGGGTTGTTCATCGAGCAGTGCCAGGTAGGCACTGCGGCGCAGGATGTTCTGCAGCAGGGCCAGGAGCCGGCGCAGCGCCAGCATCGGGTGCTGCGAACCCGCCGCCCCCTGCAGCAACGCCGGCAGCACGCGATCGAGGCGCGCGCGCGCCGAATCCGACAGCCCTTTCACGCCCGGACTGCGGGCGAGATCACGCAGTAGACCGTCGGCCTGCTCGGCTTCTGCGAAGCCGGCAGCGCGCAGTTCGTCGGCATCGCCTGCATCGGGCAGCGCATGCCAGTACGACGCCAGCGCACCAGGAGTCAGCGCCTTGTGCCGGGGTGCGAGCAGTGCGTCGAACTCGGCGGTGACGCGCGCGCGATGCGCATCGAGCTCGGCCCGCAAGGCGTCCCAGCCGTCGTAGCCCAGTGCGATGGCGATGCGCCGGCGATCCTCATCGCGTTCCGGCAGCGCGTGCGTCTGCGCGTCGGCAAGCATCTGCAGCCGGTTCTCGATGCGCCGCAGGAAGCGATAGGCATCCGCCAGCGCGAGGCCGGTGTCCGCGCTGACGTGGCCGGCATCGACCAGGGCCTGCAACGCCGGCAGCAGGCGGCGCTCGCGCAGGTGCGGCTCGCGCCCGCCACGGATCAGCTGCAACGCCTGCGCCAGGAATTCGATTTCGCGGATGCCGCCAGGGCCGCGCTTGATGTCGTCGGCCAGCTCGCGACGGGCGACTTCGGCGCTGATCGCCGCCTTCATCGAACGCAGTCCGTCGAGCGCGCCGTAGTCGAGGTAGCGCCGATACACGAACGGCCGCAAGGTTTCGAGGAAACGTTCGCCCGCCGCGAGGTCGCCGGCGACCGGCCGCGCCTTCTGCCATGCGTAGCGTTCCCAGTCGCGACCTTCGTGCTGGAAGTACTGCTCCATCGCCGCGAACGACCACGCGACGCGACCGACGTTGCCGTACGGGCGCAGGCGCAGGTCGACGCGGTGACTGAAGCCGTCGGCGGTGGCTTCATCGAGCAGCTTCGCCAGCTGCTGGCCGATGCGCGCGTAATAGGTTTCGGCCGCCAGTGCGCGGGCGCCATCAGACTCGCCGTCGCACTCGTAGGCATAGACGAGATCGATGTCGGAGCTGAAGTTCAGTTCGCCACCACCGAGCTTGCCCAGCCCGTACACCACCAGCCGCTGCGGCTGGCCCTGGCGGTCGCGGATCACGCCATGACGCTGGGCGAATTCCTGCTCGATCGCGCTCAGCGCGCGTTGCAGGCAGGTTTCCGCCAGGGCCGTGGCACCCGCGAGCGTGTCGCCCACCGCGTCCATGCCCAGGACATCGCGCCACACCAGCCGTGCCGATTCCGCCGCGCGATAACGCCGCAGCAGGGCAGGCCAGTCGGCCCGGTTTTCCGCGGTCAGCTCCGGCGGCGCCGGCGCCGGCGTGTCAGCCAGCAACCGGGGCAGCAGTTCGGGCTGGCGCAGCATCGCCTCGATCGCGAAGTCGCTGGCCAGCGCGACGCGGCGCAGGCGATCGCAGGCCTGCGGATCGGCCAGGGCCGCGGCGCACCCGGGCAGGTTGCGCAGGCGCTGCAGTGCGCGTTCGGCGATGGCATCACGGGTTGCGTCCTTCATCCGCGCAATTCTGGCATGCGCCAAAAAAATGCGGCCGCCCTGAGGCGGCCGCATGGTCTGACGCGTTAGCGGAAACTCAGAACTGCACGGCCTTGGCAGCGTTGACGCGTCCGGCCCCGTAGAAGTCGTCGTTACCCGGCTTGCCCAGGTCGTCGGACGACGCGCGCAGGATGCGCTCGACTTCCGACGGAGCCAGCTCGCCACCGTGCTTGCCGATGATCAGCGCGGCAACGCCCGAGACGTGCGGCGCCGCCATGCTGGTACCCGACGACCAGCTGTAGGACGCCAGCAACGGACCGCCCGGATTCTGAGCGTAGCCACCCACCGCAAACACGCCGTCGAACACCCAGCACGGACGGGTGATGCCGGCGACAACGCAGTTCTCGTTGCCCGCATAGGCGAAGTCACCGCCTGGCGCGGCTACCGAGATTCCCGACTGCCCATAATTGGTGTAGCTGGCAGGAAGGTCGAGATTGCTGCCGCCAGCGGTCGCCCAGCCCATCGGCGACGTTGCCGCGACGCTGACCACGTTGGGCAGCTGTGCCGGGAACGCACGCAGGTTGGCGCGGTAGCAGTCGGCGCCATCGCAGATCTGCACGCCCGAATCGTGGTCGAGATCGCGCCCGTCGTTGCCGGCAGAAACAATCGTGATCGCGTTCTGCGAGCGCGCATAAGCCACGGCGCGCTTGGTGGCATTGACCAGTTCCGCCGTGTCGTTGGCGCCCGGGCCATTGACCTGGAGTCCGCCGCGCACGCCCAGGCTCATGTTGATGACATCGGCACCGTGGTCGGCGGCATAGACGATGCCGTTGATGATGCCCTGGAAGCTGCCGCTGCCGGTGACTTCCGATAGCACCTTGACCGCCAGGATCTTGGCTTCCGGAGCGACGCCGATCGTGCCGATGCCATTGTCCGGCGATGCGATGGTGCCGGCGGTGTGCGAGCCATGGTTGAACGCGTTGACATGGGTCAGGCAGACGCCCTCCCCCGGTACGAACGAGGTCGATTCCGACATCAGCAGGTTGGCCGCGATATCCGGATGCAGGCACGCGATGCCCGAATCGAGCACGGCTACCGTCGCGCCGGCGCCGCGATAGCCGGCATTCCAGGCCCCTGCGACGTCGACGGCCGCGCTGCCCCACTCCAGGTTGAATCGCGTGTCGTTATCGCCCGACGCCGGCGGATTGGCGAAGTCCGCCTCGACGACCGAAGTCGCCTCGGGAACGTCGTACTGCAGCACGATGTCCTGCGCCACCGAACGCACACCCTGCACTTTCGCTGCGCGCGCCTTGAAGGCACCGTCCGTCGATTCGACGATGACGACGCCGATCTGCGGCAGTCGCGCGGTGATCGTGCCGCCCGCGGCTTCGATCTTGCGCGCGAGTTGCGCATCGAATGCGAGGTTCTTTGCCTGGACCACGTAAGTCGCCGCGTGCGCGGACGACGCAAACACCACACCGCCGAGTGCCAAGCCAATGGCACGAGAGAGCTGTCTCATGAGTAGGAATCCTTGATTGCCCCTGGGGAAGCGTGAGGCCCATCACGCTTTGGCCAGTCTAGACAGCCGGTGCGGCCCGACGCCCGCTGCGCTGCAGCATCGCTCCGCTCAAGGAAGCACCAAATAAAAAAGCCCGCTATCGGTCGGAACCGGTAGCGGGCCTTGCTCCCTCCCCCACGTCGGGATGCGAGCCGATCGTGAAGGAAGCGTTATTCCCAATGCACGCTGCAGTGCAAAACAATACTTGGGAGTTCAGAAAGGCGCATGCCGAGGCCGCTTTTCCGGGGTCTTGGGCCCGGCTACGCCTTGGGGGGAATGGCTTTTCGCGGTTGTCAGGTCACCATGCGCGCGACAGCGTCACGATCCAGCCGCTGTCGTCACCGCCGTAGATCGGGTACTGGCGCGTGCGTTCGTCGCGGCCGCTGACCTGGCTCCAGGCTATCCGCAGATCGAACGGCTCGAACGCGATGCCCAGCCCGACCTGGGCGTCGACGCGCGTGTCTCCTCCGTCGTCGCCAGCTCCATCTTCGCCGCGGCGCTGCCATCCCAGGTGTCCCAGCAGCCGCAGGCGCCTGCCCATCGGCTGGTTGCCGTTGAGCTCGAAATAGACCGCAGGGACATCCCGGTCGGGATAGCGCGGCGCGTACGAGAGCCGGGCACCCAGTCGCTGCGAGGCGAGGCCGACATGGAACTCCGGATAGTTGTAGTCCGACTCCCCCACCAGCGCCGCGTACTCGGCGCCCGCGTCCCAACTGAGATTGCCGCGCATGCGCCGGGCATAGCCGGCGTACGCAATCGCCTGCAGATCCGCCTCGGTACCGAACGGGCGTCGCACGCTCGAGAGCATGGCCCCTGCATACCAGCCCCCCGCCGTGTCGTAGGCGAGACCCAGTTGCAGTGCCGGCGCTTCATCGCTCAGCGAAATGCCACGCCAGCGGTAGTCCGACGTCAAGGTGACGGTGCCCGAAACCTGGGCATGGGCGCCGGCAGCAGCCAACAGGGCGCCAAGTGCAACCACGACTCGCACGGGATGTTCTCACCGGCGCGGCATCGACCTCGCTGTCTGCGCTGAGGCGCAGTCGCAAACGCAACGCTGGCTGACGTGCGCGACCGCGGCGCACGCGTCGATCGACTGGGGCCGCCTCGGCGCCAACCCTACCGCATCGGTGGTCAATGCGCGGCGCAGCTGCGCGGGGGCGAGTCCCGGCGAGAGTTCGCGCAACAGGGCCACCAGGCCACTGACCTGCGCCGCCGCATACGAAGTCCCCGACACCAGGCGCCAGTGGCCGCCGGGGACCGGCGCAGGAATGCCCTGGCCGGGTGCCAGGAGGACCCCGGGCACGCGCGCGCCCTCGTTGATGGCGGCGATGGCGAGCACACCCGGGTGGATGGCCGGGAAGCCACCATCCACGGCCTTTGCATCGACGGCTCCGACTATGACCACGCCCTGCGCGAGCGCGACATCCAGCAAGCGCGCGAGCAGCCGATCCGATGGACCGGTCAGGCTGAGGTTGAGCACCTGCGTCTTCGCATCCACTGCGAACTGCAGTGCCTTGGCGAGGGTGAAGGTGCTGCATAGCGCGGTGTCGGCCGCCGTCGGTTGCCAGCACGCCCGCAATGCCAGCAATCGCGCATCCGGCGCGACGCCCTCGATCCCGATGCGGTCATCGGTGCGCGCCGCGATGATCCCCGCCACCTCGGTGCCATGGCTCTCGGCGCGATACGCACTGCCGTCGACGAAGTTGCGCGCCAGCGCCACCCGTCCGCGCAGATCGGGGTGCGCGGTGTCGACCCCGCTGTCGACGGCCGCAATGGTGATGCCGTGGCCGGTCGCCAGCGCATGCAGTTCATCCAGGTGCCAGCGCGCCACCGCGGGCTGGGCCATTGCCAGGGGATCACCGGCGCCCAGCATCCGGAAGCGCTGCATCGGCTCGACCGACTCCACGCGAGGATCGGCGGCCAGACTCGGGATGGCGCGTGCGCGTTCGTCGGCGTTGGGCGCTTCGAGCACGAAGCAATCCAGCCCCAGCGCCGGCATCGGCCATTCGTCCGACAACTGCAGGCCATGCTCGCGGGCGAGCGTGGTGACGATGCGCTTGCGCGCCGCGTGTCCGGGCGCGGACTGGTAGCCATTGCCGTAGGCGTTGTCGGGACGGAAGTGCGGCGGCGGTGCGCGCAGCATCACCAGCAGCTGCCGGTCGAGGGCGGCTTCATTCTTGGCGTCGGTGTCGATGGCCGCGCGCCCAGGA
This sequence comes from Lysobacter sp. P5_B9, assembly GCF_054049835.1. NCBI lineage: Bacteria > Pseudomonadati > Pseudomonadota > Gammaproteobacteria > Lysobacterales > Lysobacteraceae > Lysobacter > Lysobacter sp. P5_B9. The sequence goes on along the minus strand of NZ_JBFULP010000003.1, from coordinate 326,970 downwards.
TCCGGCTGTGCCTGTGCCATCGCGCTGCCCACCATCGACAGGCACGCCATCAACAAGAGGGGCAGAAGCGCGCGCATGTCAGCGCTCAGCCGCGGCATCGAGCGGCTCGACCAGCACCACGCCCGGGGTGGCGCGCAGCGCGGCGCGCGCGCTTGCGACGCGCGCGGCCGGGATGGCGAGCACGTAAGCCCCCGCCTCGTTGGGCCCGTCGATGATGCGTGCCTGGTTCGCGCGCAGCAGCGCGCGCATCCGCTCCTGGCTCATGGCCGGTTCGAACACCACGACCAGCTGGCGGCTTTGCGCATCGACCGGTAGAGCATCCGTCGCGCCAAGGGAGCGGTACACCGCGGGCCCGTCGCGTTGCAGGCCGGGATCCGGGGCCATGCTCATCAGCAGCGTGCCCCCCAACACGAGGATGCCCAGCCCCTGGGCGACGACCAGGCCGCGCAGCCACAGTGGCATCTGCGGCCACGCACGGTGCCAGTCCCGCCACTGCAGCGGCGAAGGCGACGAAGACCTGTCGCTCGCCTGCAGGCGACGCCGCAGGTTGGCAAAGGAGGGCGCCGGCACCGCCGGTGCGGCCTGCGCGTACGTCGCGCGCAATTGCTGCAGTTCCTCCACTTCGCGCCGGCACTGTGCGCACTCGGCGAGGTGGTCCGACATGCGCTCGAACTCGCCTCCCTCGAGCGTGCCGTTGACCCACCAGGGCAGCATGCGCTGCGCCTCGAGGTGCGCCGAACCGCCGAACGGGAGCACGCGGCCGCTCACATGGCCTCCTCGCGGTCCGCGCTCAACAGGTTTTTCAATCGCTGGCGTGCGTAGAACATGCGTGTCTTCACCGTGTCGACCGGGCAACCCATGATCTGTGCGATTTCTCGGCAGGCGTAGCCCAGGTAGTACGTCAGCTCGATCGCGGCACGTTGTTCCGGCGACAAGGTTCGCAGGGCCGCATCCAGGCGCACGCGCAATTCATGCCGCGCCAGCTCGCCTTCCGGCTCCTGCTCGGCGGGCATCGCTCCTGCCGAGTCCGCGCCGGATTCGACGGCATCGTCGACCTGCCGCAAGGCCTTGAGCGCCTGCCGATAGGCGATCCCGAAAATCCATGTCGACACCCTGGCATCCGGGTTGTAGGCATGCGCCTTGCGCCACACCACCAGCATGGTGTCGTCGAGGATTTCCTCGACTAGCGGCGGCCGCCGCGTCATGCCCAACAGGAATCGCGCCAGCCGCGGGTGATACAGGCCATACAGCAATTCGAACGCCTTCATATCTTCGGCCGCGACCTTCTCCATCAGCGCGACCTCGTCCACAGACGCCGCACCCTTCATGTCGCGCGCATCGATGCCGGTGCCCGGCCGTCGCACCATCTGTTCTCAACCTCGCTGCACAGTAAATGCCCGAAGCGGACTCGCCGGTTCAATTGTCGGCGCCCCGGTCGCCGTCGATGTTCAGGCGGTGTGAGGATGAACCTTCGTCGGCGTGGCCGGCATACACCCTTGGCCGCAGCGCCCACCGCACGCAGCGCTGCGCACTCGCAGTTGCAACTGCACTACCCCAAGGAGAACCGAGATGAAGTCGCTTACCGCGCGCACCTGCGCGACCCTGGCCCTGGCGTTCGCATTCGCGGCCGCCCCCGCTTTCCAGGGCGTCCAGGCACACGGATTACGCTTCGAACAGCGCAACCTGGTGTCCGACGGATTCATCCCCGCCGAGCACACCGATCCGAACCTGGTGAATTCCTGGGGCGTTGCCTTCAACCCGTTCGGCTTCGCCTGGGTGGCGAATGCCGATGGCCACACGTCCACGCTCTATGACGGCGACGGCAACGCCAACGCCCTGGTCGTGCAGATTCCCACTCCCACCGATCCCACCGGCGGCTCGCCGACCGGCATCGTCTTCAACGGATCCGGCAACTTCATGGTCGCGCCCAACCAGCCGGCCCGCTTCATCTTCGCCACCGAAGAAGGCGTCATCGCCGCCTGGGCGCCCGCGGTCGACCTGACCCACGCCATCCGCAAGGCGGACAACTCGGCCAGCGGCGCCAGCTATCGGGGCCTGGCGCTCAGTGCCAACGGCAACATGCAGCTGCTGTACGCATCGGATTTCTTCCATGCGAAGGTCGATGTGTTCGACCAGAACTTCCAGCAGTTGCAGCTGCCGGCGGGTGCGTTCGTTGATCCTGGCATCCCGAAAGGATTCGCGCCGTTCGGGATCCATGCCATCGGCGGCGACATCTATGTCACCTACGCCAAGCAGGACCCGTCGATGCTCGAAGACGAGACAGGGCCGGGCCTGGGCTATGTCGACGTGTACACGCCCAAGGGCACGCTGATCCGGCGCGTCGCAAGCCGTGGCGTCCTCAATGCGCCGTGGGGCGTTGCACTCGCACCGGCGAAGTTCGGGGTCTTCAGCAACGCCTTGCTGATCGGCAACTTCGGCGATGGCCGCATCAATGCCTTCGAGCCGGTGTTCGGCTTCCCGATCGGCCCGCTGCGCGACCGCAACTTCAAGCCGATCGAGATCGATGGCCTGTGGGCCCTCGCCTTCGGCAACGGCCTGCTCCATCAGCCAGTCAACACGCTGTTCTTCTCCTCCGGCCCGGATGACGAGGAACACGGGCTGTACGGGCGCCTTGATCTGATCACCCAGTGACAACACGAAAAAGAAAAGCCCCGCATCGGTGCGGGGCTTTTCCGTGTTGCAAGGTTCATCGCGGCGCGATCAGAAATCCATGCCGCCCATGCCGCCCATGCCGCCGCCGCCCGGCATCGCCGGCTCTTCCTTCTTCGGCAGCTCGGCGACCATCGCTTCGGTCGTGATCATCAGGCCGGCGATCGACGCGGCGTTCTGCAGCGCGGTGCGGGTGACCTTGGTCGGATCCAGGATGCCGGCTTCGATCATGTCGACGTATTCGCCAGTCGCGGCGTTGTAGCCGTAGGCGCCCTTGCCTTCCATCACCTTGTTGAGGATGACCGACGGCTCGTCACCGGCGTTGGTCACGATCTCGCGCAGCGGCGCTTCCATGGCGCGCAGGGCGATCTGGATGCCGTGGCTCTGGTCTTCGTTGGCACCCTTGAGGCCAGCGATCGCGGCCTTGGCGCGCAGCAGCGCGACGCCGCCGCCCGGGACGATGCCTTCTTCCACGGCAGCACGGGTGGCGTGCAGCGCGTCTTCAACGCGGGCCTTCTTTTCCTTCATCTCGACTTCGGTGGCCGCACCGACCTTGATGACGGCGACGCCGCCGGCCAGCTTGGCCACGCGCTCCTGCAGCTTCTCGCGGTCGTAGTCCGAAGAGGTTTCTTCGATCTGCGCCTTGATCTGCTTGATGCGCGCTTCGATGGCGGTGTGTTCGCCGGCGCCGTCGATGATGGTGGTGTTCTCCTTGGAGATCTGCACCTTCTTCGCGCGGCCGAGGTCCTTGATCGTGGCCTTCTCGAGCTGCAGGCCGACTTCCTCGGAGATCACGGTGCCGCCGGTGAGGACGGCCATGTCTTCCAGCATCGCCTTGCGACGGTCGCCGAAGCCCGGAGCCTTCACCGCGCAGACCTTGACGATGCCGCGGATGGTGTTGACGACGAGGGTGGCGAGGGCTTCGCCTTCGACTTCCTCGGCGACGATCAGCAGCGGCTTGCCGGCCTTGGCGACGCCTTCGAGCACGGGCAGCAGCTCGCGCACGTTGGAGATCTTCTTGTCGTGCAGCAGGATGAACGGATCTTCCAGTTCGGCCTGCATCGACTGCTGGTTGTTGATGAAGTACGGCGACAGGTAGCCGCGGTCGAACTGCATGCCCTCGACGACGTCGAGCTCGTTCTCCAGACCCGAACCATCTTCGACGGTGATCACGCCTTCCTTGCCGACCTTGTCCATCGCCTGGGCGATGAGGTCACCGATGTTGGTGTCGGAGTTGGCCGAGATCGCGCCGACCTGGGCGATTTCCTTGCTCGTCGAAGACGGCTTGGAGATCTTCTTCAGTTCGGACACGGCTTCGACCACGGCCTTGTCGATGCCGCGCTTGAGGTCCATCGGGTTCATGCCGGCGGCGACCGCCTTCATGCCTTCGCGGATCAGCGCCTGCGCCAGCACGGTCGCGGTGGTGGTGCCGTCACCGGCGTTGTCGGAGGTCTTGGAAGCGACTTCCTTGACCATCTGCGCGCCCATGTTCTCGAACTTGTCGGACAGTTCGATTTCCTTGGCGACGGACACGCCGTCCTTGGTGATCGTCGGGGCGCCGTAGCTCTTCTCGAGCACGACATTGCGGCCCTTCGGGCCGAGCGTTGCCTTGACGGCATTGGCGAGCACGTTGACGCCGCGCAGCATCTTTGCGCGGGCGTCTTCGCCGAAACGGATTTCCTTGGCAGCCATTTGCGGATTACCTCAAAGAGAATTCAGTAAAAAAGAAAATTTGGAAGCGACGCGCGATCAGACAATGACCGCGAAGATGTCGTCTTCCTTCACTACCAGGTATTCGGTGCCGTCGAGCTTCACTTCGGTGCCGCTGTACTTGCCGAACAGGACCTTGTCGCCGACCTTGACCTTGGGGGCACGGACGTTGCCGTTGTCGAAGACCTTGCCGTCGCCGACGGCGACGACTTCGCCCTTGATCGGCTTCTCGGTGGCGGAGTCCGGGATCACGATGCCGCCCGCGGACAGCTTTTCTTCTTCCATGCGCTTGATGACCACGCGGTCGAACAGCGGCTTGATGTTCATGGCAACCCTCGTAAATGCTTGAGTGGTAAGGAAATGGCCTGCGTTTTAGCAGTCACTTCAGGCGACTGCCAGATTCGCGGCGTAGAAAGACCCGGCGAGCCGGGACTGCCACCAGATGGGGCCCAGGGCCGGGCTTTCAAGCGCCGGAAAAGAAAAAAGTCCGAACGGGGGAGGTTCGGACCTAAGGGAGAGGGCCAAAAAGAAAGAGCGCGGACAGGGGTTCGCGCTCTTTCCGGTTTGGAGATGGCTGTCCTCGCCCTGGCGCAGTCCCGGCGCCGCATCTCCTTACCTGACGTCTTGTCGAGCCGGCATCCGTGCCGGACCGGTGCAATTTGTGCCGGCGGTTGCCCCTTGTCCAGTATGAAATCGTAGTCATTTGTTGAACACTGGTATCTGTTTCACTCCAAAAGCTCACATAAAGTATTGATAGATAAATATTTTGCTTTCATTCATGATACCAATGGTGAACACCGACTGGTGTCTGTTGATATCGACGTGACTTTTGGTAACAATCGGCCCGTGTTCATGGAACGGAGCAGGCAATGACGCCCCAGCAGCGCATCCGATTGGCCCGGCGCCATGCCGGCCTGTCCCAAGCCGCCCTCGCCAGTGCGATCGGGGTGCAGCGCAGCGCCGTCAGCCATTGGGAAACCAACAACAGCAAGCACCCCAAGGTCACCCATATGCGCGAGGTGGCCCTGGCGTGCGGAGTGCAGTTCGAGTGGCTCGCAACCGGACGCGGGAAGATGAGCCTGTCCAGCGATACCGCCCTGGATTCGGTCGCCGCGGCCGATGCGTTGTTGATCGAGGACCCGATCGAGCTGCGCCTGATCCTCGCCTTCCGCGACGCCCCCACCCGTTCGCGCGCACCCCTGGTGGAAGTGGTCGAGCAACTGGCCTCGCTGCGCACCGGCCGCAAGATCGGCAGCGCGCGCTAGGGCGGGATCCAGGCGGCGCCACTAGCGACGTGGAGAAAACCGGCACTACCCGGGCTATTTCGTAGTTGCGGCAAAGGCTGGCCGGACGCCCACCGCTACAATCGCGCCCATGTCCGTCCTGCTCGCCTACAGCACCTGCCCTGATGCGGCCAGCGCCGACGCGATCGCGCGTGTCCTGGTGGATGAACGCCTGGCCGCGTGCGTGAACCGCCTGCCCGGCGTGCATTCGACCTACCGTTGGCAGGGCCGGGTCGAGCAGGCCGACGAAGTGCTGCTGCTCATCAAGACCACCGCCGATCGTCTGGACGCCCTGACCGCCCGGCTGCGCACCCTGCATCCATACGAACTGCCGGAACTCATCGCGGTCGAAGCGTGCGCCGGCCTGCCCGCCTATCTCGACTGGGTGAGCGCGGAAACCACCTTGCCACCCTCCCTGGGCGCCTGATCCCGAATGAGCCTCTCTACCTCGCGCATGCCGTGCGCCTTTCTCGCATTGGCCAGCCAGCTCGTGGTGTGTACCGCCCTGCTGTGGACCGGCGCCGCGCCGGCCCTGGCGGCAGCGCCGTCGTGCAACGACCAGAACAACCTGCTGCCGGTCGAGCAGGCCTTCGTGCTCGAAGCCCAGGCGACCTCTGTCGACCGCATCGCGCTGCGCTGGAAGATCGCCCCGGGCTGCTACCTCTACCGCCACCAGATCCGGGTGCAGAGCGATGCCGGCTTCACTGCGCAGGCGCCGCAGATTCCGGCCGGCGAGCCGCACCAGGACGAATACTTCGGCCGCGTCGAAACCTATCGCAATGCACTCACGGTCAACCTGCCGGGCGAAGCGCACGGTGCGTCGACCACGCTGAAGGTGCGTTACCAGGGCTGCGCCGACGCGGGCATCTGCTATCCGCCGCAGACGCGCACCCTCACCGTGGCACTGCCGGCCGCGGCCGCGGCCGACGAACCGGTCGTGGCGTTCGGCAGCAACGCGGCGCGCGGTTCCGGCGTGCCATTGAGCGGTGGTTTGCTGGGCAACGCCGGCGCGGGCGCCGTCGATGCGGCGCCACTGCCTCCTGAAGACGCCTTCCGTTTTGAAGCCATCGTCGGCGATGGCAACGCGCTGCTGCTGCGCTTCACTCCCGCGCGTGGCTATTACCTCTATCGCAACAAGACCACCTTCAAGTTCGACGCCGCCGCCGCGAAGGCCGGCATCGCCGCCGGGCGACCGAAGTGGCCGCAGGGCACCGCGCATCACGACGAACACTTCGGCGACGTGATCGTTTTCTTCGACCAGGTCGACGTGCCCTTGCCGCTGCAGCGCACGCGCACCAATGCGGCGAAGCTGACCCTGACCACCACCTTCCAGGGCTGCCAGACGGACGGCATCTGCTATCCGCCCATGACGCGATCGGTGACCCTCGACGTGCCAGCGGGCACGATCACGCCGGTCGCCAATCCCGCCGACGCCGCGCTGACCGAGGCGGCCGCGACAGGGGCTGTTGCGAACGCCGCGTCGGCCGCAACGACCGCGCAGGCGGGTGACGCAGCGACGGGCGCACACCCGCCCACAGCTTCGAGCACCGCCGCGGTGCCCGGCGTGCTCCCGCGCGGCGGCAACCTCAATCTGTTCTCCGCGCTCGCGCTCGCCCTGCTCGGTGGACTCATCCTCAACCTGATGCCGTGTGTCCTGCCGGTGCTGTCGTTGAAGGCGCTGTCACTGGCCGGCAACGGCGAGGACCCGGCGCGCGCCCGCAGGCATGCGCTCTGGTACACGGCCGGCGTGGTGCTCAGCTTCATCCTGCTCGGCGGCCTGGCACTGGCGCTGCGCCAGGCGGGACTGGCGCTGGGCTGGGGTTTCCAGCTGCAACAGCCGCTGGTGGTGGCGCTGCTGGCGCTGCTGATGTTCGGACTCGGCCTGAGCATGTCGGGCGTCTGGCACGTTGGCGGACGCTGGACCGGCGCGGGCCACGCATTGACCACCAAATCCGGGCCCCTTGGCGACTTCTTCACCGGCGTGCTCGCGGTGGTCGTGGCGACGCCATGCACAGCACCGTTCATGGGCGCCGCACTGGCCTGGGCCTTCACGGCGCCGCCGCTGATCGCGTTGCTGGTGTTCCTGGTGCTTGGCCTGGGTCTGGCGCTGCCGTTCCTGTTGATCGGCTTCGTGCCCGCGCTCGCACACCGGTTGCCGCGCCCCGGCGCTTGGATGGAAACCTTCAAGCAGGCGCTCGCCTTCCCGCTCTACCTCACCGCGGCGTGGCTGGCCTGGGTGCTGACCCGCCAGCGTGGCGCCGACGCGATCGGCTGGTGGCTGTTCGCAGCAGTGCTGCTGGCCTTCGCCGCCTGGGCGTGGACGCGCGCGCGCACGACCGGCCACCGCTGGGCCATGGTGGCAGCGGTGCTGGCGGCGGTCGCCCTGGCCTGGCCGTTGCGGGTGATCCATACGATGCCGCGTCCGGACGCGACCGCCACCCTCGCCGCGCCCAGCGAAGGCATCACCCCGGTGCCCTTTTCCGAACAGCGCCTCGCCGACCTGCGCGCTGCGGGCCGCGTCGTCTTCGTCAACATGACCGCCGACTGGTGCGTCACCTGCAAGGCCAACGAACGCGCGGTGTTCCGCAGCGACGGCTTCCGTAGCGCGATGTCCGCGGCCAACGCGGTCTACATGGTCGGCGACTGGACCGATGTCGACCCCGCCCTGACCGCCTTCCTGCAGCGCTACCGGGCGGTAGGCGTGCCGCTGTACGTGGTGTTTCCGCGCAACGGCGGCGAAGGCCAGGTGCTGCCGGTGGTGCTGACCGGCGACGGCGTGCGCGCGGCACTGACCGACGCCGCGCGATGAAGCTGGGGTCGACAGCGAAGCTGCTGCTGGTCGCACTGGTCGCTGGTGGCCTCGGGGTCGCGGCCGGCCTGTGGCGCCATGGCTCCGCCCCGTTGCTGCATACGGAACTCGGCCAACGGGTGCTGCAAGGGGCCTTGTCGGCGTCGGCACCCAAGCCGCCTGCCGACCTGAAGATCGCCGAACGTGGGGCGATCGTCCCAACTTTCACCCTCCCCACTCTCGGCGGTTCAGCGGTCACCCTGCCGCAGGCCTACGCCGGCCGGCCGCTGCTGGTAAACGTGTGGGCCAGCTGGTGCGGACCCTGCGTCCGGGAAATGCCCGAGCTGGACCGTTATGCCCGGTCCCAGGCGACAAACGGCACGCAAGTGATCGGCATCGCCCTGGATGACACAGCCGCGGTCAAGGCCTTCCTGCAGCGGATTCCGGTGAGTTACCCGCTGCTGGTCGATGCCCCCGGCCCGCGCGATGCCGGCGTCCGCCTCGGCAACCCCCGCGGCGTCCTGCCCTACTCTGTGTTGCTGGACGCGCAGGGCCGGGTCGTGAAGCAGAAGATCGGCCCCTTCGGGGAAGGCGAAATCGAGAGGTGGGCGCAGTGAACGCCGCATTCGAACAGTGTTTTGAAGCAAGAAACCCACGGGCTTGTGATCCGGCGCGCGGCGGCGCGGCAGAAAATCAGGTAGCCTCGGCCTACCGCAGCGCCGTTCTAGAGTGACCGCTCCAACAACTGCTTAACTCCCTACAACTTCGCCGATACGGTAGCGAACGTCTGGACAGCCGAACCGCCTTGGGCCACACTCCCGGCCTTCGGTTCGCGGACCCCCGCTCTCCATGGCAAAGCTGTTGGTCCTGCATGGCCCCAACCTCAACCTGCTCGGCACTCGCGAGCCGGGGGTTTATGGCCACACCACGCTGGACCAGATCGACGGCGACCTGGAGTCCCGTGCCCGCGCCGCCGGCTACGACTTCGACAGCCTGCAGAGCAACGCCGAGCACGAGCTCGTCGATCGAATCCAGGCCGCGCGCACGGACGGCACCCGCTTCATCGTGATCAATCCGGCCGCCTTCACCCATACCAGCGTGGCGATCCGCGACGCGCTGGCGGCGGTGGCGGTTCCGTTCATCGAAGTGCACCTGTCCAACCCGCACGCGCGCGAACCGTTCCGCCACACCAGTTATTTCAGCGATCTCGCGGTCGGCGTCGTCGCCGGCTTCGGCGCCGACAGCTACCGCTATGCGCTCGATGCCGCGCTGGCGCGGCTGGACCAACACTGACGCCGCACGCGCGCGTCGCTCCGATTTCCCACTCATCATCGTTACAGAGGCCCACCATGGACCTGCGCAAGATCAAGAAGCTCATCGACCTGCTGGAAGAGTCGAACCTCGCCGAAATCGAAATCAAGGAAGGCGAAGAGTCCGTCCGCCTGGCACGCACGCCCAGGGGCACGATGACGATGGCCGCGCCGATGATGCAGGCCCATCCCGCACCCGCGCCGGTGATGCCAATGGCGGGTCCGACCGATGCCGCCAGCGGCGGCACGCCCAAGCTCGCTGCCGACCTGCCGCCCGGGCATGTCGTGCGCGCGCCGATGGTCGGCACCTTCTATGCATCGCCCGCGCCGGACAAGCCGGCCTTCGTCACCGTCGGCCAGGCGGTCAAGGCCGGCGAGACGCTGGGCATCATTGAAGCGATGAAGATGTTCAACCCGATTGAAGCCGACGTCGCCGGCACCGTGGTCAAGGTCCTGGTGGAGAGCGGTCAGCCGATCGAATTCGACCAGCCCCTCTTTGTCATTGGGTGAGCGGGGTTTCGAGCGGCGCCAGCCGCGAGCCCGCGAACGCCGGTCGGCCTGAAGGCCGACGGGCCGGAACGAACTCCAGAATTATGAGAACCACCCATGCTCGATAAAGTCGTAATCGCCAACCGCGGTGAGATCGCGCTGCGCATCCTGCGCGCGTGCCACGCGCTGGGCATCCGCACGGTCGCGGTGCATTCCACCGTCGACCGCAACCTCAAGCACGTCGCCATGGCCGACGAGTCGGTGTGCATCGGCCCCGCGCCGTCCACCGACAGCTACCTCAACATGGCGCAGATCATCGCTGCCGCCGAAGTCACCGACGCGCAGGCGATCCACCCGGGTTACGGCTTCCTCAGCGAGAACGCCGACTTCGCCGAACGCGTCGAGCAGTCCGGCTTCATCTTCATCGGCCCCAAGGCCGACACCATCCGCCTGATGGGCGACAAGGTCGAAGCGATCCGCGCGATGAAATCCGCTGGCGTGCCCTGCGTGCCCGGCAGTGGCGGCCCGCTCGGCGACGACGCCGCGACCAACGTCAAGATCGCGCGCGAAATCGGCTACCCGGTGATCGTGAAGGCGGCCGGTGGTGGCGGTGGCCGCGGCATGCGCGTGGTCCACACCGAAGCGCACCTGCACAGCGCCATCCAGACCACCAAGACCGAAGCCAAGGCCGCGTTCGGCAACGACATGGTCTACATGGAGAAATTCCTGGAGAACCCGCGCCACGTGGAGATCCAGGTGCTCGCCGACGGCCAGGGCGGTGCCATCCACCTGGGTGAACGCGACTGCTCGATGCAACGCCGCCACCAGAAGGTCGTCGAGGAAGCACCGGCGCCGGGCATCACGCCGGAGCAGCGCGCGGAGATCGGCAAGGTCTGCGTCGAAGCGTGCAAGCGCATCGGCTACCGCGGTGCCGGTACGTTCGAGTTCCTCTACGAGAACGGCCGCTTCTATTTCATCGAGATGAACACCCGCATCCAGGTCGAGCATCCGGTCACCGAGATGGTCACCGGCATCGACCTCGTGCGCGAGCAGCTCAGCATCGCCGCGGGCAACAAGCTCACGCTCAAGCAGAGCGACATCGTGCTCGAAGGCCATGCGATCGAATGCCGCATCAACGCGGAAGACCCCGAGACCTTCATGCCCTGCCCCGGCCTGATCCAGCACTTCCACGCACCGGGCGGTCCCGGCGTGCGCGTCGACAGCCACATCTACGAGGGCTATCGCGTGCCGCCGAACTACGACTCGATGATCGGCAAGCTCATCGTGCACGGGCCTGACCGCGAAACCGCGATCGCGCGCATGCGCGTGGCGCTGAGCGAGATGGTCGTCGACGGCATCAAGACGAATATCCCGTTGCAGCAGCGCATCCTCTCCGACGCCGGATTCCAGCAGGGCGGACAGAACATCCACTACCTCGAGAAGCGGCTGAAGGAACAGAAGGAAAAGTCGATCTCGATGGCGTGACGAACGCACTGACAGGCGACGAGGAATCTTTCCCTCTCCCCGTATGCGGGGGTGAAGGCGTGCTGCTCACGCGCCACTGGCGCGTGCACGCCTGAACGCCCTCGCGCTATGCGCGAGGGCCGGGAACAGAGAGAGGGACCGCGTCGCCTGCGACGCAGGGTGAGGGGACGTGAGTCCCCCGCAAGACGGAGGCGATCACGCATGGAGCTGCAAGTCTTCATCGGATTGAGCGTCGACAAGAAGTTGTTCGGCGGCCGGGATCCCGCTTCCGAGGAGTTGGAGGCGCTGCTGGAGCAGGCCTCCGAACAATTCGCCGCGCATCTGGCCGCCACCGTCGCCGCGCAAAGATCGCCGCTGCGCCAGATCCACGCGACCTGCGGCCTGTTCGATGCGACCGACACCAGCGCCTCGCGCGCCCGGTTCCGTCGTCAGGGCGAGCAGTTGGAAGTGGAGTGCGCCGTCGACTGGCGTCCCTGGTTGGAGCGTCCCGCGCTCGCGCAGGCCGGCTGCGTCGTCGAGCATGCTGGCGAGGCCATGGCCACGGCACTGGAGAACAAACAGCAGCGCACGCTGGCCGACGCCTGCCGTGCGTTTCGACCCGATTTCGATCTCGATGCGGCGCTGGCCAAACGGCGTGCTTGGCTCGAGGGTGGGGACCAGTGATATCTCCCTTCTCCCCGCACCAGCGGGGAGAAGATGCCCGAAGGGCAGATGAGGGGTGCTGTCTAAAAGATCGCGCCTGCCCCCCTGAGGGATAATGCGCACCGGTTTACGCGGCGCACGTCCATGCCCTTCCTCGAACTCAGCCTTCCCTGCACCGAAGCCCAGCAACCGCGCTTTGAACGCGCGCTGGAAGACGTCGGCGCGCTCGCCGTCACGCTCGCCGACGCGCACGCCGATGCGCCCGACGAGCAGGCGATCTTCGAGCCCGGCGTCGGCGAGCAGCCCTTGTGGGGCGAACTGGTGCTCACCGCGCTGTTTTCCGACGACACCGACGCCCTGATCCTGCTGGCGGCGCTGGAGGCCTTCGACAGCGAACTCGACTGGACCCAGGCGCGCTTCCGCAAGGTCGAGGACCAGGACTGGGAGCGCGCATGGATGGACCAGTACGTGCCGCTGCGTTTCGGCGCGCGCACCTGGATCGTGCCGTGGAACAGCGAGCTGCCCGCGGACGCGCAGGCAGCCGATGCCGCGATCGTGCGCCTCGATCCCGGCCTCGCTTTCGGTTCCGGCACGCATCCCACCACCGCGCTGTGCCTGCAGTGGCTGGATCAACTCGCCAGCGACAACGCACTGCAGGACCGGCGCGTGCTCGATTTCGGCTGCGGCAGCGGCATCCTCGCGCTCGCCGCGCTGAAGCTGGGCGCCGCGCACGCGGTCGGGGTCGACAACGACCCGCAGGCACTGATCGCCACCCATGACAATGCGGAGCGCAACGAGGTCGGCGATCGCCTCAGCGTGCATCTGCCCGCCGACGAACCCGCCGCCACCTATCCGATAGTGGTGGCCAACATCCTCGCTTCCGCGCTGGTCGCGTTGGCCGACACGCTCACCGCACGCGTCGCCCCCGGTGGCCGCCTCGCCATGTCCGGCATCCTCGCCGGCCAGGAAGACGAAGTGATCGCGCGCTATGCCGCCGACTTCGAGGACCTGCGCGCCGAACGGCTCGAAGACTGGATGCGCGTCACCGGCACGCGTCGACGCGGCTGACCGCGCGCGCGTCGGCGTGCTTGAATAGGGCCATGTTCGTCGCCTGCCCGAATTGCAGTTTCCTCGTCGCCGCGCCCAAGGGCGCCAGCCTGCGCTGTCCGCGCTGCGGCAGCGCGATCGATCCGAAGGCGGCCAAGCCGCTGGCGAAGCCTGAAGCCCAGGTCAGCGCAACGGTGCCACCGGCCGACACCGCCGTCGCACCGGTGGCAACGGCCGACGAAGACAACAGCGCCGCGCCCGCACCGCCCCCGGAAGTCGCACCACTGCGCCGCAAGCGCAGCTCCCACGCGCCCAGCTTCGCGCGTCGCCACGCACCGGCCCCGGTACGCACGACGCACTGGCGCAGCTGGCTGGCGGTGATTGCACTGGCCGTCGTGCTGTTCGCGCAGATCCTGCTCGCACAACGCGAGGAACTGGCCGCCAACGCACGTTGGCGACCGCTCATCAGCGGCGTTTGCGGTGCACTGCGTTGCCAGGTGCCGGCATGGCGCGAACCGGCGGCATTCACCATGCTCCAGCGCAGCGTGCAGCCCAAGCCAGGCGCACGCGGGGTGCTGCACGTCAGCGCCAGCTTCCGCAACGACGCCCGCTGGGAACAGCCGTGGCCGACGGTACTGCTGACGCTGTCCGACATGGACGGCCGCCAGGTCGGCCTGCGCGCTTTCACCCCCGCCGAATACCTGGGCAAGCGTGACCAGGGTCACATTGCGCCCGGCCAGAGCGCGACCATCCAGCTCGACGTCATCGAGCCGCCCCGGCAGGTCGTGGCGTTCACTTTCGACTTCATGTAGGGTCAAAAACACGAATTGCGGACCCCCCCGCATTTCTTGTTGTTGCCTGCGACAACCCCGCGCTAGACTCCCGGTCCCGTCGGCACCGTGTGGGCACACGTGCGGCGGAGTATTCCGGGGGGAACTGCTTGAACGCCGCTGCCGATCGTAACGATCACAATCGCACCAAACCGCGCCCCCCCCTGCGCGACCACGTCGCCACCTCGATCCGCCGTTACCTCGGCGATCTCAACGGCAGTGGCACCGAGAATCTGTACGAGATCGCCCTGCGCGAACTCGAGATTCCGTTGTTCGTCGAAGTGCTCGCGCACTGCGAAGGCAACCAGAGCCGCGCCGCCTCGATGCTGGGCATCCATCGCGCGACGCTGCGCAAGAAGCTGCGCGAATACGGGCTCGAGCAGTAAGCGGCAGCGCAGGTGCGGCTCCGGGCCGCACCATCTGGCCCGCACCATCTGGAAACACTGGCCCCCCGGCCCATCCTGCGGCCGCCGGTATAATTCCGGGTCTTTCCCCCCGCCTCACTCCCATGACCACCGATCGTCTGCCCGTGCGCCGGGCATTGCTGTCCGTTTCCGACAAGACCGGCCTGATCGACCTCGCCAAGGCCCTGGCCGCACGCAATGTCGAACTGCTCTCGACCGGCGGCACCGCCAAGGCGATCCGCGAGGCCGGCCTGGCCGTGAAAGACGTCAGCGACGTCACCGGGTTCCCGGAAATGATGGACGGCCGGGTCAAGACCCTGCACCCGCTCGTGCACGGTGGCCTGCTTGGCCGCGCGGGACTGGATGACGAAGTCATGGCCCGGCACGGCATCGGCAGGATCGACCTGCTGGTGCTCAACCTGTATCCGTTCGAGAAGGTATCGGCCAATCCGGAAAGCTCGATGGACGACATCGTCGAGAACATCGACATCGGCGGGCCGGCAATGCTGCGTTCGGCGGCGAAGAACTTCGCCCGCGTCGCCGTCGCCACCGATCCGGCGCAGTACGCCGGCCTCGTCGGCGAATTGGACGCCAACGACGGCACGCTGTCGGCGAAGACGCGCTTCGCGTTGTCGGTCGCCGCCTTCAACCGCGTCGCCCAGTACGACGCCTGCATCAGCGACTACCTTTCCGCGATCAATGATGACGGCTCGCGCGCCTTGTTCCCGGCGCAGCAGAACAGCAACTTCGTCAAGGTGATGGACCTGCGCTACGGCGAGAATCCGCACCAGCACGGCGCGTTCTACCGCGACCTGTGGCCGGTGCCGGGCACGCTGGCGACGTTCACCCAGCTGCAGGGCAAGGAACTGTCGTACAACAACCTCGCCGACGCCGACGCCGCGTGGGAATGCGTGCGCCAGTTCGACAAGCCCGCCTGCGTGATCGTCAAGCACGCCAATCCCTGCGGCGTGGCCGAAGGCAATGGCTGCCTCGATACCTACGAAGCCGCCTACGCCACCGATCCGACCTCGGCCTTCGGCGGCATCATCGCCTTCAACAAGCCGCTCGATGCGGCGACCGCGAAGACCATCCTCGACCGCCAGTTCGTCGAGGTGCTGATCGCGCCGGATTACGAGCCGGGCGCACTCGACTACGCGAAGAAGAAGGCCAACGTCCGCGTCCTGCGCATCCCGCACGGCGACGGCCGCAACAACATGGACGTGAAGCGCGTCGGTTCGGGCCTGCTGATGCAGACCGCCGACATCCGCGAAGTCGGCCGCGACGAACTCAAGGTGGTCACCAGGCTCGCGCCGACCGAGGCGCAGATGGCGGACCTGCTGTTCGCCTGGCGCGTCGCCAAGTTCGTGAAATCCAACGCCATCGTCTACGTCAGGGACCAGCGCACCGTCGGCGTCGGCGCCGGCCAGATGAGCCGCGTGGTGTCGGCGAAGATCGCCGCGCTCAAGGCCGAGGAAGCCGGCCTGGAAGTCCCGGGCTCGGTGATGGCGTCCGATGCCTTCTTCCCATTCCGCGACGGCATCGACGCCGCCGCGGCCGCGGGCATCAAGGCGGTGATCCAGCCGGGCGGCTCCATGCGCGACAACGAGGTCATCGCGGCGGCCGATGAACACGGCATCGCGATGGTGTTCACCGGCGTCCGCCATTTCCGGCATTGATGCCGTCTGCGCCGGCATCAATCCGCCCGCGCTGCCACCCATTCGCGCCTGCGGCGCGAATCGCCCCCTGACTCAGGGGCCGGTATCAGGCAGTTCAGCAAGAAATCGTAGGACCGGCGTCCGCCATTTTCGTCGTTGAGGTTCCTGCAAAAGCTGTAGTTTCCGAGGCGTCGCTGTTTCAATTCCTCGCCGGGAAAGGCCGTCGCGTTACGCCTTCCCCGTTGAGATGAAAGTTAGAGCTGTGTTCCTTCCCCCGCACACGGGGGAAGGTGCCACCCCAACCCTCCCCCGCCAGCGGGGGAGGGAGTGAGAGAACATAAGGAGCAGGCACGCATGAAAGTTCTCGTCATCGGTTCCGGCGGTCGCGAACACGCCCTCGCCTGGAAGCTCGCGCAGTCCGCGCGGGTGACCGAAGTGGTCGTGGCCCCCGGCAACGCCGGCACCGCGACGGAAACCAAGTGCCGCAACGTCGCCGTCAATGCCACTGACATCGACGGCCTGCTGGCACTGGCAAGGAACGAGAACATCGCGGTGACCGTCGTCGGTCCCGAAGGCCCGCTGGTCGCCGGTGTCGTCGACCGCTTCCGTGCGGAGGGCCTGCGCGTCTTCGGCCCCACCGCCCAGGCCGCGCAACTGGAAGGCAGCAAGGCCTTCGCCAAGGATTTCCTCGCCCGCCACAACATTCCGACCGCGCATTACGCCGTGCACACGCACGTCGACGAAGCGCTCGAATACGTGCGCCAGAAAGGCGCGCCGATCGTGATCAAGGCCGACGGCCTCGCCGCGGGCAAGGGCGTGATCGTGGCGATGAACCTGGCCGAAGCCGAAGCCGCGATCACCGACATGCTCGGCGAGTACGCCTTCGGCGCCGCCGGCGCGCGCGTGGTGATCGAGGAATACCTCGACGGCGAGGAAGCCAGCTTCATCTCGATGGTCGACGGCAAGACCGCATTGCCCATGGCCACCTCGCAGGACCACAAGCGCGTCGGCGATGGCGACACCGGCCCCAATACCGGTGGCATGGGTGCGTACTCACCCGCGCCAGTGGTCACGCCCGAAGTGCACGCGCGCGTGATGCGCGAAATCGTGGGTCCCACCGTCCAGGGCATGATCAAGGACGGCGTGCCGTTCACCGGCTTCCTCTACGCCGGCCTGATGATCGACAAGTCGGGCGCACCCAAGGTGATCGAATTCAACGTGCGCTTCGGCGATCCGGAAACCCAGCCGGTGATGCTGCGCCTGCAGAGCGACCTGCTCGACCTGGTGGAAGCCGCGATAGACGCCCGCCTGCACGGCGTACAGGCACATTGGGATCCGCGTCCGAGCCTCGGCGTGGTGATGGCCGCGGAGAACTATCCGGGCACGCCGCGCACCGGCGACGTCATCAACACCATCGACGCCCCCGAGATCGACGACACCAAGGTCTTCCATGCCGGCACCAGGATCGAGGGCGAACACGTCGCCACGTCCGGTGGCCGGGTGCTGTGCGTGTGCGCGCTGGGCGACAGCGTGGCCGATGCGCAGCGCCTCGCCTATGAGGCGGTCGCCGGCATCTCCTGGCATGGCGAGTTCCATCGTCACGACATCGGCTGGCGCGCGATCGCCCGCGAGCGCAAGGCCGCCTGAGGCCATCGCCCAGCGTTCCCCCGCGCGAACGCGGCCAGCGCCGCCAGGCGATCGCGGCAGCACCGCACCGGAAGCCCGCCGCAGATTCGCGGTGTGAAGCCGCCCTTCACATCGCTAACGCAAGATTTCCCGTCCGTCTGTCTCCTCGGGAAACGCCATGGCTTCAAGCGCCGCGGGTGAAGGCCACGCTGCCGGCCTGCCGTTGTCGTCCGCCGAATCGGCCGGCACATCACGGCCCGCGGACGTACCGCCGGTAGCCACCGCTGCGGACAGCGCGCCGGCGCAGTTCGAGCATGCCCTGCAGGCCGGCCGGATCGGGACCTGGCATCTCGACCTGGTCACCCACGAACTCACTGTCTCGGCCTTGTGCAAGGCCAACTTCGGCTTGCCGGCCGATGCGGACCTGACACTGGAGCGTGGCCTGGCCGCGATTCCGGAGCCCGACCGTACGCGCGTGCAGCGCGCACTGGACGATGCCGCGGCGGGCCACTGCGACTACGACATCGAGCACCGCGTGGTCTGGCCGGACGGTTCGATCCACTGGATCAACGCGCGGGGCGGCAGCGGCGCGGCCCACGGCCAGCCCCACAGCCTGTCCGGCGTCACCGTCGACATCACCCGCCCGCGGCGCGCCGAAGCCCTCGCCATGGCGCAGAACGCCCTGCTGGAAATGGTCGCGCTGGGGCGGCCACGCGCGGAATGCCTGGAAGCGGTCAACCAGGCGGTGCATGGCCTCAACCCGCGCATCCACGGCTGTTTCGTATTGACCGATCCGCAACGCACGAAGGTCGTCGAGGCCGTCGCTCCCTTCGCGGAGAGCGCATTGGCCTACCTCGTCCAGATGCCCATCAGCCCGGGACACCACGGCACCTGCAGCGCGGCGATCCACCACAACAGTCCGTTCTCCTGCGCCGACACGGCCGATGACACGTCCTGGGATGCGCGGTGGCGCCAAGTGTGCCTGGCGCACGGCATCCGCGCGACGTATTCGGTGCCGGTACTGCGCCCCGACGACGGACTGGCGGTCGGCTCGTTCTGCCTGTGCCTGGAGGATCCGCGCGCGCCGTATGAATGGGAAACGCAGCTCGCTGTGTTTGGCGCGCAGATGGCGGGCATGCTGGTCGAACGCGACCGGCTGGACGGCACGCTGCGCGAGCGCGAGGCGCAACTCGCCGGCGAACTCGCCGATGCCCATACCCTGCACGAGGTCAGCCGCGAACTCCTCGGCGAGGACGACGTCGCGATCATCCACGAGACGATCATCGACGCGGCCTGCACGATCATGCATTCGCCCTTCGCCAGCCTGCAGATGCTGCACGGCGCGTCGCGGCTGCAGCTGCTCGCCTATCGCGGCTTCACGCCCAGCGCGGCGGCGGCGTGGGAATGGCTGGACGACCATTGCGGCACGTCCTGCGGCGTCGCGCTCGCCACCGGCCAGCGCGTCATCTACGGCGACGTGCGCGGCATGGCCGCCGAGATCGGCGAAGCACTGGTGGAGACGTATCGCGAAACCGGCATCGTGGCGATGCAGACCACGCCGCTGAAGTCACGCAACGGCCGCATCGTCGGCATGATGTCCACGCACTGGGGCGAGGCGCACCAGCCCTCCGAGCACGAGCTGCGCCAGCTCGACATCCTCGCCCGCCTCGCCGCCGACCTGCTCGAACGCCGGCATACCGACATGGAACTGCGCGAAAGCGATCGCCGCAAGGACGAGTTCCTCGCCATGCTCGGCCACGAACTGCGCAATCCGCTGGCGCCACTGCGCAACTGCCTGCACATCCTGCGCATGGAGGGAACGGCCAGCGCCGATTCGCGTGCGCTGTTCGACGTGATGGACCGCCAGGTCAACCAACTGGTGCACCTGGTGGACGACCTGCTGGAGGTATCGCGCATTACCCGCGGCCGCATCGAGCTGCGGCGCCGCCACGTCGCCCTCAGTGACATCGTCACCACCGCGGTGGAGACCAGCCAGCCGTTGCTGGATGCCTATGGCCACCACTTCAGCGTCGAGCTGCCTGAGCAACCCGTCGCACTCGACGTCGATCCGATACGGATCGCGCAGGTGCTGTCGAACCTGCTCAACAATGCCGCCAAGTACACGCCCATTCGTGGCGAGATCGCGCTCAGGGCGCGCGTCCACGGTGCCAGGGTGCGCATCAGCGTCGTCGACAACGGCGCCGGCGTCGACCCCCAGCTGCACTCGCATATCTTCGAGCTGTTCATCCAGAGCGAACACACGCGGCAGCAGACGCAGGGCGGTCTGGGCATCGGCCTCACCCTGGTGCGCAACCTGGTGATGCTCCACGGCGGAACGGTGGCCGTGCACAGCGAGGGCATCGGCAAGGGCAGCGAATTCACCGTCGAACTGCCGCTGCTGGACGCGAACGCCGCCCTCGACCACACGATCGAAACCGCCATCGCCCCCAGCACCCGACCGAAACGCATCCTCATCATCGACGACAACAGCGAACACGCCGATTCCCTCGCCCGTCTGCTCGCCCTCGCCCACCACGAGGTCCACGCCGTGTACGACGGCTTCGACGCGCTCTCGGTGATCGAATCTGTGGCACCGGACGTCGTGCTGCTGGACCTGGGCATGCCGGACATGGATGGCTTTGAGGTGTGCGACCGTATCCGCGCGCTGCCGAGCGGCCGCGACATCGTCGTCATCGCCGTCACCGGCTGGGGCCAGCAGGACGATCATCTGCGCACGGCCAAACATGGCTTCGATGGCCACCTGGTCAAGCCGGTGGATCCGGCCGAAATCCTGGGGCGGCTCGAAGCGGCGTAATGCCCTGCATGGTGCGATCAGAGTGCGATCAGCGTCCGCGCTCTGGCCTGTGCGATCCGCTTGTGGATGCCTGAGTGGCAAGCCCTTGCCGGCATCGCGGCCGGCAAGGGCCACCGTCCCCTCATCAGGCAACGTATCCGAGCATCAGTGCAGCGTGCCGGCCTCTTCCTCCGGCGCCGGCTGCAACGTTACCGCCAGCGCCTCGAGCTCGGTGATCTCGGCTTCGAGCGCGTCGTACAACTCGCCCTGGCGCGTCATCAGTTCCTCGATCCGCGCCGCCTGTTTCAGCTTGGACAGCTCACCATCGAACAGCAGCCATTGCGTCGTCAGCAGCTCCACGTTGTTCTTGCAGTAGTGGCGCATCTCCTTGAGCTGCACCACGGTGGCGTTGACATGGTCGAGCGGTGTCTTGGTTTCCGCGGACATGGCGACCTCCTCTTGCAGGTATCAGCCACAGGTTAGGCGCCTCCCGCGGCCGGACGACGTGAAGACCACACTCACGGCTCGGCCGCGGTTCACCTTGGTGACGCCGCCCTCAAATCCGCCCATTCACGCCGCGCATTACGCGTCGCCGCTCCCTTGCAGCGACAGGCGACTCACGAACACACGCTCGGCGCCCGTGAGCGGATCGGCAAACCGCAGTTCACGCGCCAGCAACTGCAACGGCCGCGCGAAGTCATTGGTGGCGTCCGCCGTGAGCTGCGGATACAGGCGGTCGTTGCGGATCGGTGCGCCCAGCGCTGCCATGTGCACGCGCAACTGGTGCTTGCGCCCGGTGACCGGCTCCAGCGCGTAGGTCCACGTCGCGCCATGGCGGCTGAGCACATCTATGCGGGTCTGGCTGTTCGCCACGCCGTCGACTTCGCGCATGCGGAAGAACGGCTCGCCCGCCTCCAGGCGCGAGGCATGGACCAGTGGAAACGCCAGGGCCGGCAGGGCGGGCGCGATCGCCTCGTAGCGCTTGTGGATGCGGCGCTGGCGAAACAGCGACTGGTACGCGTCGCGCGTGGCGATGTTCGCCGAGAACAGCACCAGCCCGGCGGTATCGCGATCGATCCGGTGTAACGGCACCAGGTCCGGATTGCCCAGCCTGCGCACCAGCCGCGCCAGCAATGTTTCGCGCACGTGGCCGCCGGCGGGCGTCACCGGCAGGAAGTGCGGCTTGTCTGCCACCACCAGCTGCGCATCGGCGTGCAGGACGGTTTCCGCGAAAGGAATCGGCGTCTCGTCCACGACCTCGCGGAAGTAGCGGATCTCCGCACCGGCGCGGTACGGCGCGTCGAGCGGCAACGCCGTGCCATTCGGCGCCTGCACGAGCCCACGGGCGAAGCGATCGATCCAGACGTCGCGCGCGATCGCCGGGAAGCGGTGGCACAAGCCGTCAAGCACCGTGGTCCACGGGCCCGGGGGCAATTGCAGGCGGCTGGGAGCCAGGCCTTCCGCGTCCCGCATCGTCATTGGCTCCGCAAGGCATCCCGGCGCGGATCTTAAGCCCGTCGGCGCTGAGGACATCCCGTTCCGCGGCAACGACGCCTGGCCGCGGCAGCTGTCATGGCCACAGCGGCTCCCGCTTTTGCGGTGTCCGCACCGGCGCGCCGGGCGGGCGCATGGCGGCCTCGACCTCGAATTGCCCGCCACCACGCGCCTTGGCCTGGTAGCACAGCTCGTCCGCACGCTGCAGCAGGCTGTGCGGCGACAGCGCGTCGCCGTGGAAGGTGACCACGCCCATGCTGGCGCCGACCGAGAACTCGTGCTCCTGCCAGCGAAAACGGAACTCGCCCAACGCCTCCATCACGCGCCCGGCCAGCAGTCGAGCTTCGGCGGGATCGCAATGCTCCAGCAGCATCACGAACTCGTCGCCACCCAGCCGCGCCACGGTGTCCATGTCACGCAGGCTGCGCTGCAGCAACACCGCGAATCCGCGCAGGAGTTCGTCGCCGGCGAAATGGCCRCAGGCATCGTTGACGGCCTTGAAGCGGTCCATGTCGAGGTAGAGCAGTGCATGCGCCGTGCCGTCGCGGCCCGCGTTGGTGACCGCGCGCTCCAGGCGCGACTCGAAGGCACGCCGGTTGGACACGCCGGTCAGCGGGTCGTGGGTGGCGTGGTAGTGCAGCTCATCGTTCAGGCGCGTGGCCGCGGTGACATTGCGGAAGGTGACGACCGCACCGACGCTGCGGCGGTGCTCGTCGAGAACGGGCGTGCAGGTGGCATGCACCAGCACCTCGTGTTCGTCCTGGCGAACCAGCAGGGTCACATCGTTACCACGGCCCGCCGCCATCAGGTCCACGGCGAGCCCCTGCGAGTCACGCAACTGGACGACTTCCTGCACGGGTCGCCCCAGCGCCTGCGCCTGCGGCCAGCCCGTCAGGTGCAACGCGCACAGGTTGATGTCGGTGATGCGGCCCTCGGGGTCGAGGACCACGACTCCGTCCGGCAGCGCGTGCAGCGCCGCCTTCACCCTGGCCAGTCGCGCCTGGGATGCGCGCAGAGCCGCCGTCGCCTTGGCCCAGCGCAGGCGCAGCTTCGCATCGCGGGAAACAGCGGGGTCGTCCACGTCCGTCGTTGTTCGAACCAGATGAAACGACGGTACGGACGCTCATGCCAAGGCCAAGTGATGGCGCGCCCGCCCGTCGGATCACGGGGTCTTCGCCGGCTCCGCCAGGACCTGCTGCGCTTCCGCGTTGCCGGGATTGAGCTGCTGCGAGCGGCGGTACGCCGCCAGTCCCTTCTCGCGATGCCCGTTCTTCAGTTCCAGGTCGCCGACATTGTTCCAGGCGCGCCACAGGCCGGGATTGGCTTCGGCATCGACGCTCAGGACTTCGAGCGCATCGGCCAGCTTGCCCTGGTCGACCAGCGCATAGCCGGCGGAGGTCATCGGGTCATCGCGTGCCGCGGTCCACCACGGCACGCCATGGAAGCGCGCCTGGCGCTGCGCGTACACGCGGCGCACCGCCGCACCGCCGTCGCTGGCGGCGATCAGGTGCAGCGCTCGCATCTCATCGCCGGCGAGGATCGGATCCACCGCCGGATCGCGACCGGCGATGTAGTCGGCGAAGGAAAACACCGCCGGCACGTCCACCGGCGTGTACGGATCATGGCTGTCAGAACGGCCCCAGTGGCGGCGCCTCGAGCAGCTCAACGACAGCTGCGCGCGTTCGAATTTGAACGTGCCCGCATCGCCGAAGGAATTGAGCCCCGCGCCCGCCGGCTCGCCGACGAAGGTGGCCGGCGTGCGGGCGAGGAACTCTTCGACCGCGCCCACCGCGGCGCTGAAGGTCTTGCGTCCGGTGAGCACGTACAGCTCCCGCCACGGCGGCGTGTCCCCCGGAGTTGTAACGCCAGTCGACGATCAGGCGGCGCGGCTTCTGCTTGTCGACTTCGGCCATGGCGCGGTGGAAGAAGGCGTTGAACGCCTCGTCCTCGTGATCGAGCACGTAGTTGACCTGCATGTAGTACGCGTCGCGCTCGGGCAGCGGCACGCCGATGTAGTGGCGGCGATAGCGCAGGTGCAGCGGACGCGCCGGATCGGGTGTGCGGAACGCGCTGGAAGGCGACGCGCCGAAGGCTGCGACCCAGTCCGGGTAGTCGCCGATCGATGCGCCGAACACTTCTCGCCCGGGCTCACTCCACCGCGCGCACGAACAGGGTCTTGCCGGTGCTGCCCGGCGTGGTGCGCTCCTCCACGGTGAAGTGGCGCGGATGCTGGCGCAGCAAATCGCTCAGCTTCTTCTGTCCGTACAGGCGTGGATCGAAGTCCGGACGGATCTTGGTGAGGTAGTTGCCGACGCTGCCAAGGTGCGCCCAGCCCTCCTCGTCCGAGGCTTCCTCGATCGCCTGCCGGATCAACTCCAGCGGCAGCGGCAAGGGCCCGGCAGGTTTGTCCGCCGCCGGTGCGGCCGTGACAGGAGCAGCGGGTGCTGGCGCCACGGGCGGCTTGGCCTGCTTCGCGGCCTTCTTGGCCACGGGCTTGGCACCCTTCGCCGGCGCCACGACCGGTGCCGGCCCTTCGGCGCGCAGCACTTCGGTGTAGATGAACTTGTCGCACGCCTGCACGAAGGCATCGGGCGTCTTGCGTTCGCCGAAGCCATACACCGTCAGCCCCTCCTCGCGCAGGCGCTGCGCCAGGCGGGTGAAGTCGCTGTCGCTCGACACCAGGCAGAAGCCGTCGAAGCGACGCGTGTACATCAGGTCCATCGCGTCGATGATCAACGAGCTGTCGGTGGCGTTCTTGCCGCTGGTGTAGGCGAACTGCTGCACCGGATTGATCGAATGCTTGAGCAGCGCCTTCTTCCACTGTGACTGCTGGTTGGAGGTGAAGTCGCCGTAGATGCGCTTCACGCTCGCCACGCCGTACTTCGCCACTTCCGCAAGAAGTCCTTCGATCACCGCCGGCTGCGCGTTGTCGGCATCGATGAGCACGGCCATGCGGCGCTGGTCGTCGGAGGTGAGGGAGGAGCGGGGTTTCATCAAATATTCCTTGTGGGCGCGGGCGGACGGTGGCAGCAGGCGAACGCCGGGTCCGCCATCGACAAGATACCCTGCCGCGGAGAACGGGTCTCACGCCCAGCGGTTTGCGTTCTTCGGAAACCCGGGGCGCTGTACGCGCACCACACAGAATCGCTGCCCCGTCGGCGCCTGCATCACCACCCACCGTTCCAGGCGACTCACCACGCTGGCCCCCAGGCCTTCGAGCCGGGACACCTCGGCGGGAATGTCATCGGTTTCGATGTCGATGTGCACGCGGCTCTCATGCTCGACGCGTTGTATCTGCACGATCGGCTCGTCGGGTGGCGTTTCCAGCATGCGGTAGTTGCCGCGCGTGCCCGGGTGACCGGGGTCGATCGCACGGCCCAATGCCCCGGCCCAGAAGCTCGCGGCCTGGTCGACATCGGCGGTGTTGCAATCGATCAGCAGGGCGCACAGTCGTGAGTAATGCATGGCTTCCTCCATGGCAGCGGGATCGGACAGGCCGTCGGGACACTCTGCTGAAAGGACGGCCTGCTGAACGGACCGCGTCAGTATGCAACGCGCGTCAATGCGCGCCGCAACCCGGGCATGCTGCGACGCCCGACATGCCCGGCGCTGCGCACGCGTCGCGTGATGCACGCAGCATCCACACCGATGAACAGCGCTGGGGCGTTGCGCCCGACACGGCGACGCGATGAACGCGTGCACGCCTGTCGCTTTCACCATTCCTTCGATGCAAAACACTCAACGTAGTGGCACTCCCCACAACGCAAGGAACCCCGACATGAAGAAGTCGGCCATCAACCAGGACCAGCTGCAGGAACTGCTCTACCAGGTCCTGGAAACCGAACTCGGTGGCGTCAAGGTGTACGAGACCGCGCTGCGCTGCGCCGTCAACGACGACCTGCGCAAGGAATGGCACGAGTACCTGGCGCAGACTCGTACCCACGTCGACGTGGCGACACGCCTGCTGACCGAGCTCGGCCTCGACCCCGCCGCGCCCACGCCGGGGCGCAGGATCGTCGCCCACATCGGAGGAGCGCTCGTAGCCGCGATGGAGATGGCGCTCAAGGTCGGCGACCGTACCGCCGCCGAACTGGTCGCCTGCGAATGCGTGGTGCTGGCGGAAACCAAGGACCACAGCAACTGGGAACTGATCGGCCAACTCGCCGAACACGGTTCCGGCGACACCCGCATGCTGCGGGCCGCGCATGACGCGGTGGAACAGGACGAAGACCACCACCTCTACCACACGCGCGGCTGGTGTCGCGAACTGTGGCTGCAATCGCTCGGCATGCCCGCCGTATTGCCGCCACCGGAAGAGGTCAAACAGGTCGAGACCGCCATCGGCGCGTCGCGCGCGGAACAGGCACGCGAGCAGATGCTCAAGCACTGATGCCGCGAACGCAGGGAAGAGAACGGGCCGCTTCAGCGGCCCGTCGCTCGATATCGAAGCAATCCCAACTGCACGCGCGCTCGCCCGGGGGGAAGCAGACGCGCTTGCCTTACGCGGCTGCCTTGTTGCATGCGCGAGTCAGTGCGCCTCGACCAGTACCGCCCGCGGCCGGTACAGCGTGGGATAGAGGCGCTTGAGTTCGCCAATCTTCGGCAGATCGTTGAACCGGATGTAGGCCTCGTCCGGATGCAGCGTCAGGTAGTCCTGGTGGTAAGCCTCGGCTGGGTAGAACCGCTTGCCGCTTTCAACCTGCGTAACGATGGGTGCATGGAACACGCCGGCCCGGCCCAGCTGGACGATGTAGGCCCGAGTCGCCTGTGCCTGCTCCGGCGTGGTGGTGAATATCGCCGAACGGTATTGCGTGCCGTGGTCCGGTCCCTGGCGATTGAGCTGGGTGGGGTCGTGGACGACCGAGAAGAACACCTGCATCAAGGTGGCGTAACTGACCTGCGCGGGGTCGTAGGTCACCTGCACGGCTTCGGCGTGACCAGTCGCACCCGTAGCGACGACGTAGTAACGAGCGGTGGCCGCACTCCCGCCGATGTAACCGGACACGGCCCGTTGCACGCCATTGACGTGCTCGAACACACCCTGCACGCCCCAGAAGCAGCCGCCTGCGAACACGACGGTTTCGCTGTGCGCGGGCATGCCCGCGCGTGCCTGCATGCCCGCCTCGGGGGCCGGCGGCGGAATCGCCATGGCCTGCGCATTGGCGCTGCCGAACGGGACCTGCAGCGCGAACACGGTCGCCATCATCAATCCGGCGACGCCGACGGCGATGACACCGGCAAGCAGTTTTTCCATCGGAAGTTTCATGACGGGTGCTCCAAGGGATATAAGCCGGGGATATCAGCCAAAGGTGAAGGCGTAGGCGCGCGCGCCCGGATCCAGGAACTCGATCTCGAAGGTGTGTTCGCCAACATCGCCGCGCTGGCGCACGAGCTGGTACAGGCGGTGCCCGCCGATCACGCCCATGCCCGAAGCATCCGTGTCCTCGCCGTGCGCATCGCCGGGCGCGCGGCCGTCGACGCGCACGCGGAAGCGCACGGGCCTGGCATCGGCATCCGGTGACAGCACCAGATGCAGGTCACGGGCATGGAAGCGGAAGGCGACGCGGCCACCGGCCTGGTCCACGCGCGCATCCTCGGGGCCGACGGTCCACGTGCCGGACAGGGCCCATTGGTTCAACGCCAGCGGCGTCGTATTCGCGTACTCGTGGCCGCGATCGTGCACCAGGCCGCCCGCCGAGGCGAAGTGTTCGGCGCGCGCGTAGCCGACGTAGGTCTCCGGCGATTGCAGGTTGTCCGTGTCGGCCTGCTGTTCCACTCCCTGCGCTTTGCCGGCGCTGTCCGCCAGGGTCGGCAACTGCGAGCGTCCCGCCTCCTCCAGCAACTGGCGGATGATCCGTTCGGACCCTGCGTAGTCGCCCTCGCCGAAGTGGTGGGCGCGGATGCGGCCTTGCGCATCGATGAAATAGTGGGCGGGCCAATACTGGTTGTTGAAGGCGCGCCAGATCGCGTAGTCGTTGTCGATCGCCACCGGATAGGTCACGCCCAGGTCGGCCACGGCGCGGCGGACATTGCCCAGGTCGCGTTCGAAGGCGAACTCCGGCGCATGCACGCCGATCACCACCAGGCCCTGGTCCTGGTACTTGTGCGCCCACTCGCGCACATAGGGCAGCGAACGCAGGCAGTTGATGCAGGAGTAGGTCCAGAAGTCGACCAGCACCACCTTGCCGCGCAGGGAAGCGGCGTCGAGCGGCGCGCTGTTCAACCACGCATTGGCGCCCGCCAGCGACGGCAGCATGCCTTCGCTGTGGACGGACGCATCAACGGGACCGGCATTGGCAGTCATCATCATCGCGGGGGCATCCGGCGCGTCCTTCATCATCGTGTTGGCTGCGGACGTCGCGTTGGGATGGAAGCGATCCAGCAACGATTGCTCCACGCGCGCGGTGCTGACCGTGGACAGGCGCGTGAGCAGGCCGGTATCCAGTCCCAGCGCGATCGCCGCCACGGCGGCGAGCACCGCCACCCCGAGTCCGCGTCGCACCCATTCGCCCAGGCCGAGCGAACGCTTCAACGCGGCGAAGACGCGGCCGCCGATCAACAGCGCGATGGCGAGCGAGCTTGCGGCACCCAGCGCGTAGGCCAGCAGCAATGCGGTTGTCCCCACGCTGGTCCCCTGCAGGGCGGCGCCCGTCAGCACCAGGCCGAGGATCGGGCCGGCGCACGGCGCCCACAGCAGGCCGGTGGCCACGCCAAGCAGCAGCGACGCACCGACACCGCCGTGGCCCTGTTCGTCGGCAATATCGGAGGAGCGGCTGAGGCGGCTGCCCAGCGCCTGGAACGGCGCACCCACCCGGTTCGCCAGCGCGGGCCACAACAGCGCCAGCGCGAACGCGGCCATCAGCACCAGGGCGATCCAGCGTCCCACCTGGTTGGCTTGCGCCACCCATTGGCTGCCCACGGCCGCGAGCGTCGCCACGGCGGCGAAGGTCACCGCCATGCCCACGAGCATGGGCAAACCGGCGCGCGCGAAGGGTTTGTCCGAACGTGCAAACACGAACGGCAACACGGGCAGGATGCACGGACTGAGGATGGTCAGGGCGCCGCCCAGATAGGCGAGGATGAGTAGCAGCATCGGAATTCCCTGGGCTTTAGGCTGGAAGGAAGAGGCAGACTGGTTATCGGAGTGCGGTTATCGGACTGCGGCTCAGCCGGGGGCGAACAGCATCGCCACGCCGTTCATGCAGTAGCGCAGACCGGTGGGGGCCGGGCCGTCATCGAAGACGTGGCCCAGGTGCCCGCCGCAACGACGGCAATGCACTTCGGTGCGTGCCATGCCGAAGGTCGAGTCGGTGTCCTCCCCGACCGCGTCGTGCAGCGGCGCCCAGAAACTGGGCCAACCGGTGCCGCTGTCGAACTTGGTGGCCGAGGAATACAAGGGCAAGCCACAACCCGCGCACGCGAAGGTCCCGTGGCGGTGCTCATCGTTGAGCGGGCTGCTGTAGGGACGCTCGGTGGCGTGCCCGCGCAATACCGCGTACTGCGCCGGCGTCAGGCGTTGCCGCCATTCGGCGTCGCTGTGCATCACTTCAAAACGCCGGGCCATGGCGGTCGCCGCCGGCGCGCGGCTGCAGGCGCCCAGGCCCAGCAGGCCGCCGGCCATGGCAAGGCCGCCAGCGCGTAACGCTTCTCTGCGGGTCAGGGACATCGTGGGCTCCCGGTTGCGATTGCATGGGCGCATGGTCCGCCCGGCCGTGTCACCGAGTCCTCACGTAAAGTTAAATTTTGCGTGACACCTTCAGCGCCGCGATTGACCACAATCCCGCCTGACCCCACGACGGCTTGCCCGATTTCCCTGGATGCCCCCCGAATGCGCCCGGTCAAACGCGTACTGATAGTCGAAGACGACGCGCACATCGCCGAGCTGCTGCGCCTGCACCTGCGCGATGAAGGCTTTGAGGTGGTGCATGCTGCCGACGGCAACGAAGGCCTGCGCCTGCTCGAGGAAGGCGGCTGGGATGCGCTCGTGCTCGACCTGATGCTCCCCGGCGTCGACGGGCTGGAGATCTGCAAGCGCGCCCGCGCCATGGCCCGCTATACCCCGATCATCATCACCAGCGCACGCTCCAGCGAAGTGCACCGCATCCTGGGCCTGGAACTGGGCGCGGACGACTACCT
Source organism: Lysobacter sp. P5_B9 (assembly GCF_054049835.1). NCBI lineage: Bacteria > Pseudomonadati > Pseudomonadota > Gammaproteobacteria > Lysobacterales > Lysobacteraceae > Lysobacter > Lysobacter sp. P5_B9. The sequence goes on along the minus strand of NZ_JBFULP010000003.1, from coordinate 296,607 downwards.
CGCCAAGCCTTTCTCCATGTTGGAACTGGTGGCACGAGTGAAGGCCCTGCTGCGGCGCGTGGAGGCGATGGCGCACAACGCGCGCATCGACTCCGGCGTCCTCGAGCTGCACGGCCTGCGCATCGATCCCGTCGCGCGCGTGGCCAGCATCGAGGGCCAGGCGCTCGAACTGACGCCGCGCGAATTCGACCTGCTGCACTTCTTCGCCCGCCACCCGGACCAGGTGTTCTCGCGCATGGACCTGCTCAACCAGGTCTGGGGCTACCAGCACGACGGTTACGAACACACGGTCAACACCCACATCAACCGCCTGCGCGCCAAGATCGAAGCCGATCCGGCCCATCCCCGGCGGATCCTCACCATGTGGGGGCGTGGCTACAAGTTCGCCGATGCGCCTTCCACTGCGGGCACCGGAGCATGATCCGCCTGAGCCTGTCGCAGCGCCTGTCCGCCGTGTTCTGCGGCCTGCTGCTGGTGTGCGTCGCCGCGTTGGCGATGATGCAGGTGCGCACCAGCGCGATGCACGAACAGGAAGTGGTGCAACGCCTCTCGCGCGGGCTGGCCGAGCACATCGCCCACAACGGCGAACTGATGGACCAGCGTGGCCTGCGGCCGGCGAATGTGCGCGACCTGTTCGGCAAGCTCATGGCCGTCAATCCCAGCGTCGAGGTCTACCTGCTCGACGACCAGGGCCGCATCCTTGGCCACGACGCGCCCGAAGGCCACCTCAGGCGCAAGCAGGTGGATGTCGCACCGATCCAGCGACTGCTGCGCGGCGACCGCTTGCCGATCCTGGGCGACGACCCGCGCAGCGCGCGCGGCCGCAAAGTATTCAATGCCGCGCCACTGCGCGTGCAGGGACGCGACGTCGGCTACATCTACGTGGTGCTGCTGGGCGAGCAACGCGATGCCCTGGTCGCGGATGTCGCGGCCAGCACGACGCTGCGCACGACGCTGTGGTCGGTGTCGCTGGTGGCGGTGCTGGGACTGCTGGCGGGCATCGCCGCTTTCCGCTGGGTCACACGCCCATTGCGCCAGCTGACCGAGCGCATCCAGGCCTTCGACGTGGAGGGCCACGCGCCGCAGTCGCCGTCCGTCGCACCGGCTCCGCTGCCTGCGGACGAGAAGGACGAGATCGCCATCCTCGATCACGCCTTCACCCACATGTCGCAGCGCATCGGCGAGCAGTGGCAGGAACTGACCCGGCAGGACCAGCAGCGCCGCGAGTTGGTGGCCAACATCTCGCACGACCTGCGCACGCCGCTGTCCTCCCTGCACGGCTATCTCGAAACGCTGGCACTCAAGGACGCGACGCTGGACGAATCCGAGCGTCGCCGCTACCTGGACATCGCATTGGCGCAGAGCCGCAAGGTCGGCCGCCTGGTGCAGGAGCTGTTCGAACTGGCGCGCCTGGAATACGGTTCCGTGCAGCTGGACCTGCAGGCGTTCTCGTTGCCCGATCTGGTCCAGGACGTCTTCCAGAAATTCGAGTTGGCGGCCCAGTCCAGGCGGCAATCGCTGGTGGCCGATATTCCCGCCGATGTTCCCGCCGTTGTCGGCGACTTGGGACTGATCGAACGCGTCCTGACCAATCTGCTGGACAACGCCGTACGGCACACGCCCGAAGGCGGCCGCATCGAACTGGCGTTGCGCACTGCACCGCGTAGCGTGATCGTGACGATCGCCGACAACGGCCCGGGCATCCCGCCGGCGCTGCGAGCCAAATTGTTCGACACGCCGTCGGTGCTGGTGTCAGGCAATCGCGACAGCGGCGGCCTCGGCCTGATGATCGTGCGCCAGATCCTGCAACTGCACGGCACGGCCATCGAGTTGGTCGATGACGATCGCGGCGCGGTATTCCGGTTTGAGCTGGCGACCGGGTAGTCGCCGTGGCGTTTCCAGGCTGCCGTGGCCGCGTCGCCATGAATGTCAGAATTTTTGTGCGGCGCGCCCGGAGCAGGCGATGCGGCGTGATCGCACGCGCGGGCGACCAGTCAGCTGCATGAATCGGAAGCAGCGTCGCAGTGGCGCCGCGATTATCCCCTCGCCTTATCATTCGAAAACGTGAATCACGTTATCCAGTGCTAACGCAAATCGAGCAATCAGCTAACGCGCGATCCGTAAGGTAGGTCGCGGTCCAGCAAGGACCTCCTTCCAACGGAGATCACGAATGCCCACCACCCCGCAGAAAGGCAAGTCGGATTCGCAGAACACCCGCCGCGACGACCAGTCCAGCAAGCAAATGGGTCGCAGCGACGACCAGAACAAGAAGCTGGGTTCACAGGACCAGTCGCAGGATCGCAAGCCCCCCATGGGCACCCCCAGCGATCGTGACCGGAGTGGCAGCGATCGTCACTGATACGTCGCCACTGATACGTCCAACGTAGCGACACACCCACGTAGCGTGGTGTGCCAAAGAAACGGGCCGCTTGATGCGGCCCGTTTCCTTTGGTGCAGGCGCGCTTGACCGATGGCCGAAGCGCCCCTAAAGATGCTGCGCATATCCCGGCTGCGCTGAGTCCTCATGAGCCCAGGTCTAAAGCTGCTGACCATCGGCATCCTGCTTGTTGGACTGATGTATCTATCCATTTGCGGACTGCTCTACTTCTCCCAACGCTCCTATATCTATTACCCGACCGGGCGGAATCCCGACGTTCCCGCATTCATCCTGCATCGCGAGGACGCGCGGATCGTAGTCTCCTCCAACGGCATCCACGGCCATCGCGCCATCCTCTACTTCGGCGGGAATGCCGAAGACGTTTCGAGGGCCATCGCGCCCTTGAGCCAGGCCTTCCCGGGCACGGCGATCTATGCGATGCACTACCGCGGCTATGGCGGCAGCAGTGGAACGCCGTCGGAGCGCGCGCTGGTTGCCGATGGAATCGCACTGCACGACCTGGTAGCCAGGACGCATCCGCGCATTTCCATCATCGGGCGCAGCCTGGGGAGCGGAGTGGCGATTCAAATCGCAGCATCGAGACCAACGGATCGGCTGGTCCTCGTCACGCCATACGACAGCATCGCCGGGCTTGCCGCCGATCGCTTCAATCTGTTCCCGGTCAGGCTGATGCTGCGCGACAGGTATGAATCGTGGCGTTATGCCAGCCGCATGACAGTTCCAACAACGCTCATCGTTGCCACCCAGGACCAGGTCATCCCGAATCGAAGCTCGGAGAAGCTCGCCAGGGCGTTCCCGCCTGGCGTCGCCAAACTGATCAGGATCGTCGGCGCGGACCACAACAATGTGTCCGACTTCCCCGGTTACGTGGCTGCGCTTGGCGGACAGATTGCGCAGGGGCACTAGCGCCGACAGCACGCTCCGCAACGCAGCAACCCGCCCGCACGCTGGCCCCGCCCCACCCCCGGGAGGACAATCCCTGCACCGTCCCGCGGAGCACCGCCATGTCGACCGCCCCCGCCGCAACCGCCGCCGGCGGTCCCGCCACGCTCCGCGACGAAAGCGCCGCCAAGCAGCTGTTCTTCGGCAACATCCTCGACGAGCAGCTGTTCCCGTATCCGCAGATCCGCCCGCGCGACCGCGAGATGCTCGGCGCGATGACCGACGCCATCGACCAGTTCCTCGCCGACAAGGCCACCGACCTCAAGCACTACGACCGCGACGCCGAACAACCCGCCGACTTCCTCCAGGCCCTGCGCGACATGGGACTGTTCGGCCTGATCATTCCCGAGGCCTACGGCGGGCTGGAACTCTCCAACGGCGCCTACGCGCGCGTGCTCGGCCAGACCAGCAGCCACGACAGTTCGGTATCGCTGACCATCGGCGCGCACAGCTCGATCGGCATGAAGGGCCTGCTGCTGTTCGGCAGCGACGAGCAGAAGCAGCGCTACCTGCCGCGCCTCGCCAGTGGCGAGCTGATCGCCGCGTTCTGCCTCACCGAATCCGGCGCCGGTTCCGACGCCGCGTCGATTCGCACCAGGGCGACGCGCAACGACGACGGCAGCTGGACGCTCAGCGGCGAGAAGATCTGGATCACCAACGGCGGCATCGCCGGCTTCTACACCGTGTTCGCGCGCACCGACACGCCCGAGGGCAAGATCACCGCGTTCCTGGTCGAGGCCGGCTGGCCGGGCGTCAGCCACGGCCCGCACGAGGACAAGATGGGCATCCGCGCCTCGTCCACCACCACCGTCGCCTTCGTCGATGTGCGCGTGCCGGCGGAAAACGTGCTGGGCCCGGTCGGCAAGGGCTTCAAGGTGGCGATGAGCATCCTCAACAGCGGCCGCACCGGGCTGGGCGGCGGCGCGGTCGGCGGCATGCGCACGCTGCTGCGGCTTGCGACCGCGCAGGCGAAGGACCGCCAGCAGTTCGGCAAGCCGATCGCCGAGTTCGGCCTGGTGCGCGAGAAGATCGCGCGCATGGCGGTGGACTGCTTCGCCGCCGAGAGCACGGTGTGGATGGTCGCGCACCTGATCGACAGTGGCTGCAGCGACTACTCGGTGGAAGCGGCGATCAGCAAGGTGTTCGCCAGCGAAGCGGTGCAGCGCGCGTCGTACGAGGCGCTGCAGATCGCAGCCGGCAACGGATTCATGCGCGAATACCCCTACGAGCAGATCACCCGCGACACCCGCATCCTGTCGATCTTCGAAGGCACCAACGAGATCCTGCGCCTGTACATCGCCCTGTCCGGGCTCAAGGGCGTTGGCGCCGGCCTGGGCGAGCTCAAGGCCGCGGTGGGCGACATCTTCAACGACCCGATCAAGGGTTTCGGCGTGCTCGGCGACTACACGAGCCGGCGCGTGCGCGAGGCCACCGGCGTCGGCACCGACCGCATCGTGCATCCGCTGGCCGAGCCGCTGCGCAAGCTGGCCGCGGTGTACGAGAAGTACGCGGTGGAACTGTCGAAGTCGTCCGACGCGCTGCTGCGCCAGCACGGCAAGGCCATCGCCGACCAGCAGCACGCACAGAAGCGCATCGCCGACATCGCCATCGACCTGTTCGTCGGCCTGTGCGTGCTCTCGCGCGCCGACAGCCTGCTCAAGCAGCAGCATCCCGCCGCGGCGCAAGCGCAGGAGATCGCTGAACTGTTCACCCGCGCAGCGCGGCGTCGCATGGCGCGTAACCGGCGTGGCCTGGAGCGCAACGAGGATGCGCAGACCGAGCGGCTCGCGGCCGACGTGCTGGCGCGGGGCGGCTATGCGTGGGATGTGATCTGACGGGCCCGAGCCTCGCGTTCTCTCTCCTTCTCCCCGCGACCGGGGAGAAGGTGCCCGGAAGGGCGGATGAGGGCGGGGGGCGGCAGTACCTGGCGCGCTCCCGGCAGATGCGAAATCCCCACAACCGCATGACGCCGCGCTCACATGGCCCGTAGAAAATTCCGCATACCGGAGTTCGTACCCAAGGATTACCCGCAACGCAACCGCCTCCTGCCGCCATGGAAACCAAGTTTCGTCTGATGCAACAGATCGCGGAGCTTGATGAGCAGTTGTCGCAAGCTCAAAGCGCGATATCTCCCGCCGCCAAGAAGCACGCCTTATCGGTATGCGCCGACATACTCGACGAGGCGGATGTCCCAGAAGAGCGCTTCATCTGTAGAGCGATCCACTGCCTGATCCATAAGCACGGCCTGGAGCCGGAGCGTTACTGGCCCCAAGCCCGCGCATAGCGACAACGCGGCGCCCCGGCGCAATGTCGGTGCAGCGGTTCATGTAAATTCTGCGCCCGACTCGCGCGGACGCAGCGCCGGGGCCGGTCAGTGCCTGCTTGCTGCCCTTTCCGGCGCCTGCACCGAGAGCTGGTTGTCCACGCTACGCACGCCCGGCATCTCCGCCACGGCATGCACCACGGGTTCGATTTCGCTGGCGGCCACGGCGCCGCCGAGCACGACGTGGCCCGCCTCCACATCCACCAGCAGCGTCGAGGAATGCGCGACCACATGGCCCAGTCGGGAGCGGATGCGGTCACGCAGCAGCGCGTCGTCGACGGGCTCCGTTCGCACCCGCGTGCGTTCGGGCATCACCGTGCCGTGCGTGCGCTCCGCCCTGCGCCGCGCGCCGGCTTGCGCGGCCTCTTCTAGCTTGTGTCGCAGGTCGCCGCCACCCCCGCGCACACGGGCACGGCGAAGGCGGCCGGCCTCGGGATCGAGGTAGTACATCACGGCGGCACCGGCCGCGAAGGCCACGGCCAGCCTGACTACGCTGTTCATGCCAGCTCCTGTTCCGGGTGCGGCGCTGCGCGGATTGCGCAGAGGCATCGTCGGGGAGCGTGCCATCACCGACGGAAAGACCACGCGAAAAAGGGCTGCCGATGCGCGCCAGGGCCCGGAGCCGCAGCCGCGCCGCTACGCCGCCAACCGATGCTCGTAGTACGGCCGGTCGCGGTCACCGAGGACCGCGCGCTCGACCCGGGCGGTCCGGGTTACGACTCGGCGCGTTCCTGCGCGACGTGCGCGGCGGCCGCTCGCACCACCTACGCGCCGCCCGGTTCTTGGCTCGCATCGCCGGTAAGGCCGGAGGGACACCCGGGTTGCAACGTTACGTCTCGAAGGCCCCGAGTGCGCTTGGCTTGCCCGGCTACGCTTGATTGCCTAGGTCCGGACCCCTTCCTGCCAGAAGCATCGGTAATCGGCGGACCAGTCCGCTGTGCACCAGCGGCGTTCGCGGACGCAAGGGCGAAATGTGTGTCCGGATGGCTATGACAACTCGCCTGAGTGCTGGACCACGTTCACTGGCGCATAACGTTTGCAAGCGTGGAGTGAGAGGGTTCGCCAAGTACATGGGCCGTGGTGTGATCATTGCACGCCTACAAAGCTCAATGGCGTCGATTACCAACGGTGCGGTTCGACGTACTACGCCGCGGCGTTGCAGGGAAGCAGCGTGGTGTTCGTGGCGGTGGTACAGCACCTATGGGCGGCTTTCCGTCGATTCTGGCGACGACAGCCATCGCAATGAATTGGGGGCGTAAACGCATTTCTACCGCAGAGGAATCGACATGAATGCTTCCCGCAACATTGCCCAAACCATCAAGCCTTTCCTGCTTTGTTCACTGCTGGCCATGGCGGGCCTAGCCATGGCGGCCGACAAGAATGATGAGACCCGTGCCAAGGTGCGCACACAGTCAGAGCAGGTTCTGGCTCGCCTCTACGCCGCCCAACCGGGCGCGCGCCAGGTGATCGCCTCTTCGCGGGGATATGCGACCTTCAGTCGCTGGGGTCTGAAGTTGGGCATCATCGGCGGCGGCCTTGGCAAGGGCCTGTTGGTCGCCAAGCCATCCGGCCATGAAACCTTCATGCGCTTCGTCGAAGGATCGGCAGGTTTCGGGTTTGGCCTCAAGAAGTTCGACCTGATCTTCGTCTTCCAGAACGAAAAAACGATGGCCGACTTCACCAAAGGTTGGGAAGCCGGCGGCGATGCGACGATGGCCGCCAAGAGCGACGCCCACGGCAAGACCATTGAGGGCGCTGTTGCAGTGGCGCCGGGCGTTTGGGTTTATCAGAACACCGAAAAGGGACTGGCAGCCGAACTGGGCATCAAGGGCACGAAGTATTACAAGGACGATGCCCTGAACTGACATCTGCCGCTCCAAGTAGTGATCTAAACACGCCGTATTGCTGGATACGGCGTTGCCATAGCGGGAGGAAGATGGGCTTCCTACGGCTTGCTGGCATCGGCCATTGCGGCCACAGCTTTGAGCGAGTACGCGGTGCTCGGCCACTTCGTGATCCGGCGTTATCCGTCGTGCGCATCGGTGCTCAGCAGCGTTGCCGTCCACAGATTCGGGAACGACCGCTTTGGGTCGATAGCGGTCACTGCGCGGTCGGTCGAATGCAGCGTCCGCTAACGGTCAGAAGCAGTCATCTACAGCAGCCGAGGTTTTGCCCCAACCTGCTCTCCGCCGAGTGCGCCGCCGGACGATTCTAACGATGAAAGTCCGCGGTCGCTACGAGCTAACGGCCGGGGCTTCGCCTCCGTTGCCCCCCCCAGCGGCCTTGACGTAATGTGCCGGGCGTGACCGGGTCCACCTCCAGGCTGTCGCACCTTCGCGCCATAGGGTTGGCGCTATTGGCGCTGGGTCTGATCATCAAGCCGTCAATGACGCAGTTGAACGAGCTTCACAGGGAGCAGCACACGCTGTCAGCGGGCAAGCTTCACGGCCATAGCGGCCACGACCACGTTGCCGACCATGCAGATGGCAGCGGCCGCAGCCACGTTGGCAGCCATCGCCACGACGACCAGTCCGGCACTAAGCATACCGATGGCACCCACGGACTCCTGCATCAGGCCGGTTTTGACGGCGCGCTTGACGGAATTGCAAGCGAAATCTCCCTGACTTCCATGCTCGACCCGAGCATGGCATTGCCGACCGCTGCGGCCTTGCCCCCCATCCGACGACACTTCGGTCCGCCCCTCCGGCCCCCAATCGCCTGACGCCAGCTGCGAAACCGCACTGCGTTTTGACCACTACATATTCGCCAATCCCAGCCACCGGGATTGGCGGGAGGGCGTGCGAATGAAATTGTCACAGGACGACCTGCCCCACGCGCAGGCAGCGCAGGGGGAACAAGTAAAGGGCTTTCCGCTCGCGCTCCCGCAAAGCGGCTGGCGACGATGGGTGAAGTTCTCACTTGGCGCCATCATGCTGCGCCTTCATCCGGATCTCGTAACAAGATTCGAGTCCGGCCTGCCTCCGCGTAACCGACTTGAACAGTTGGCGCTCGCGGTGCTTGCCATCCGCTATCGCGAAGCGGGCTGCTTCAATCGACTGGCCCGGCAGCATCATGAGTTCTGGGTGCGCGGTCCTTGTGATTTCGTCTACGACGCCACTGCTCCTCGTCTGGAAAAGCAGCTGTTCCACGGCCCGCATCGGATCGCGCTGGACCGCCTGGAAGCAAAACTTAAGCAGGGCACTTTTCATACCGTCTGCGAGATCGGCTGGGGGAACGGCGCCGTCCTCGCTTACCTTGCTGGTCGATTGCCCGCTGTAGACCGATTCATCGGCCTGGACCTCAATGCTGCGCAAATCGCACGAAACCAAGTGCAACATGCCGCGGATACCCGGCTCGAATTTTCAGCCTGCGACGCCATCGACTGGATCACGCACCATGCGGGGCCAAATATGGCCTTCTACACCTACGGTGGCGTCTTCGAGTATTTCACCCAGAGTCAACTCGAAGGTCTTCTGCTGACGCTGGCCATGCACACGCCAACCTGCATCGCGCTGGTCGAGCCGGTCAGCTTCGACCATGACTTCGAGACGGATTCGACGTCCCGGCCCCACGGCAGAGAACTGAGCTACAGCCACGCATATCCGGCCTTGATAGCCAAGGCCGGCTTCCGGGTGATCTGGCAAGCCGAAAGTGCCGACGAAAAATCACGCTGGATGATGCTGCTGGCGCGCCCATGAAGGGGCGGGCAACACTCTCCGGCCTACGCCCGCCACAGGCGCGGCTGGTTTGCCAGCCCCTGCTCACACCTGGAGATGACGAGAACTCGGCGCAGACACGGCTGACGGAAATGTCGCTCGCGCAGCTGCAATCATCATTCGTGTCAGCCAAGTGCGGCTGGCCGTGGCAAACGGTGAAGTGATCGACGTGCTGGCAACTGAGCCGATTGGAGTCTCGGGCTGTTCAAGGCCGCTGCGCATAGGCGGCAAGCGTCCGCTAAAGGCCAGAGGCGGACGCGTGGCCATGCCACTAAGGGTATCGTCAACGGCACCGCGCTAGGAACGTACCGTATGGCGATTCATGGCGACCACCCACATCCCTCCGGGGAAACCACTGCCGTCGATCCGGTCTGCGGCATGCGCGTAGACCTCGTGACCTCGCGATTTCACACGGAGCACGCCGGGCAAACCTTGCACTTCTGCTCCGGGCGCTGCCTGCAGAAGTTCGTCGCCGACCCGGACGCGTACATGGCGAAGGCTGTACCCACTGCTCCTTCCTCGCCATCGACGCCTATGGCGGTCGCCGGCACGCAATACACCTGCCCGATGCATCCCGAAATCATCCGCGACGCACCGGGCGCCTGCCCGATTTGCGGGATGGCGCTGGAACCGGTGCTGCCGACGGAGGACGAAGGCAATCCCGAACTGGACGATTTCCGCCGGCGCTTCTGGTGGACGCTGCCATTGTCGCTGGCCGTGCTTGCGCTGGCGATGGCAGGCCACCGACTCGCGTGGCCCGATGCGGCGACGCGCACCTGGATCGAAGGGGTGCTGAGCACGCCGGTGGTGCTCTGGGCCGGCTGGCCGTTCCTTGTGCGTTGCGTGCGCTCGCTGCGTACGGGGCAGCTCAACATGTGGACGCTGATCGGCATCGGCGTCGCCGCGGCGTACGCCTACAGCACCGCCGCGGCGGTCGCGCCGGACCTTTTCCCCCCGTCGTTCCGCGAACACGGCCGCGTCGGCGTGTACTTCGAGGCGGCGGCGGTGATCGTCTCGCTCACCTTGCTCGGACAACTGCTCGAACTGAAGGCTCGCTCGCGCACATCCGCGGCGATCAAGTCGTTGCTGCGCCTGTCGCCGAAGACCGCGCGACGCTTGCAAGATGACGGCAGCGAGACCGACGTGCCTCTGACCCACATCCACGTCGGCGACCGCCTGCGTGTGCGGCCAGGCGAGAAGGTCCCCGTGGACGGCGAGGTGCTCGAGGGCCAGTCGAGCGTGGACGAGTCGATGCTCACCGGCGAGTCGATGCCGGTCAGCAAGCGCGCAGGCGACAAGGTCATCGGCGCGACTATGAATGCGAGCGGCGCGCTGGTGATCCGGGCGACGCGCGTCGGCGCCGAAAGCATGCTCGCCCAGATCGTGCAGATGGTGGCGCAGGCGCAGCGCTCGCGCGCGCCGATGCAGCGCATGGCCGACCAGGTGGCGTTCTGGTTCGTTTCGGCGGTCCTGGCGATTGCGGTAGTGACGTTGCTTGCATGGGGGCTGTTCGGCCCCGAGCCTTCCTGGGTCCACGGCGTGCTCAATGCCGTCGCCGTGCTGATCATCGCCTGCCCTTGCGCGCTCGGGCTGGCGACGCCGATGTCGATCATGGTGGCCACCGGACGCGCCGCGAGTGCGGGCATCCTGTTCCGAGATGCAGAGGCAATCGAGACGTTGCGCCGCATCGATACGCTCATCGTCGACAAGACAGGCACGCTGACTCTGGGCCGGCCGGCCTTCGACCGCGTCGTCGCCGTGCCGGGATTCTCTGAAGACGAAGTGCTCCGTTTAGCCGCCAGCCTCGACCGCGGCAGCGAGCACCCGCTGGCGACCGCGATCGTCGCCGAGGCCACCGCGCGCAACCTGCCGCTCTCCGCGGCGGAAGGCTTCGCCTCCGACACCGGCACTGGCGTACACGGTCGCGTCGAGGGCCACGAGCTCGCACTGGGCAGCGCGTCGCTGCTGCAAGCGGCCGGCGCGGACGTGGCACAACTGCAGGCGACCGTCGCCGACCGCCGCGAGGCGGGCGCGAGCGTGATGTACCTAGCGGTAGATGGCCGGCTCGCGGGGCTGCTCAGCGTGGCCGACCCGATCAAGGACACGAGCGCGCGCGCGGTGCACGAACTCCGCGCAGCTGGCGTGCGCGTGATCATGGCCACAGGTGACGGCACGGCGACCGCGCAAGCCGTCGCCGCCGTACTCGGCATTGACGAGGTGTACGGCGAGGTGCGCCCACAGGACAAGCTTGACCTCATGAACCGGCTGAAGTCCGAGGGACGCCGCGTAGCGATGGCTGGCGACGGCATCAACGACGCCCCCGCGCTGGCGGCAGCCGACGTCGGCATCGCCATGGGCACGGGCACCGACGTGGCGATGTCCAGCGCGCAGCTCACCTTGGTCAAGGGCGACCTACGCGGTATCGCGCGGGCGCGAGCGCTGTCGGAGGCGACGGTGGCCAACATGCGCCAGAACCTCGGCTTCGCATTGGTTTACAACGCCCTCGGCGTGCCGGTCGCCGCCGGAGTCCTGTACCCAACCTTCGGCGTGCTCCTGTCGCCGATGCTCGCCGCCCTGGCGATGAGCCTGAGTTCGGTGTCGGTGGTGGGCAATGCTCTCCGGCTATACAGGTCGCGGCTTCCGGACTAGATCACGGCTCTCGCCAGCGACTCGCTGCTGAGTGACCGCCCGGGGTCGGAAGCGGACATTGAGCCGTGCCTACGCCCTTCGCGCGAATGGCTGCTTTCGGCCAGACATCGTTCGCCACTTTGACGGTACCCAGGCTGCCGCCCTTCCAAGGAGGATGCATGTCTTGACCTTGTCACGACGTTGGCATCGTATCCTCGAAATGCTCAGCGCGAGGAGACGAGCAATGGATTCGCTCCGTAGTCGGGTCGCATACCGGTCCCCCATCATTCCACGCGGGATAGGAAGGCATCTGGCTTGCCTCTTCCTGTCGGCGGTATTGGCGATGCCAGGTATCGCACACGCCCAGCAGTGGCATACCGACCGCGACAAAAATGGCATCCGGGTGGAGAGCCGACGCATTCCCGGCGAGCGTTACGACGAGCTCCGCATCAGCACGTCACTAAAAGTGACGCCGGAAGCGATCGCGGACTACCTGTTCGGAAAATTTCTAGATGACAAAAACAAGAACGTCAGTCGCACCTTCATCCAACGAGGTCGAGAACTGACCATCTGGTCGGACGTCCTCCGCACGTCGGTGATCAGCGATCGCTGTTACTCCATGCGCTTCGAGCGGCAAAGCTTCGCCAATGGCGAGATACGGGTGAAGTTCGCGTCCCTTGCCTATGTCGGAAGGAAACCGACGCCAGACTGCATCGCGCTACGCTCGCGCGGCGAATGGATCATGACTCCGACGCACGCCGGGACACGATTGATCTATGTATCGCTGACAGATATCGGCGGCAACGTACCGGCTTTTTGGGCACAACGTTCGCTTTCATCGGCGGCGATCCTGAGTATCCGCAAGGTGGTCGCGGGCGCATCTGGCCTGGCCCTGCCTCAGGGAATACGCGACTGAGCGCCACCAATTCGCATTGTCCGCTTCTTTAATCGGTCGGCGGTATCAAGGTTGAACTCCTTCCTTGGTCGGATTCGTCTCCGCGCGGGGCACGCTTCTTTTCGCAGTCGGCGCGGTGGGGCCCGGCTCGCCACGTTGCCGTAGTTGTTGTCGATGCACCGACTGTGATTGCTTGAAAGACCAACGGTCCGGGTTACGACTCGGCGCGCTCCTGCGCGGCGCGCGCGAGAATCCAGCCTTGCCGGCGCCGTAGCAGGCGCACCCCGCCAAGGAGGTAGTTGACGCTGAACAACAGCGTCAGGCCGATCAGCAGCAGGTGCCAGCGATCGTGCAGCAGCGTGCGCGGATAGGCATGCACCAGCCACCAGGCCAGGCCCTGGAACGCCACCGCCAGCGGCATCATGACCGCGATGTTGAGGCGCTGGTCGCGGATGATGTCGTCGAGCAGTGCGCGTTCCTCCGCGGTGCCGAAATCCGGGGCATGGCGCCGCACCAGGCGCAGGTCCCACGCATACAGGCCCCAGACCGCGGCGGCGTAGAGCGCGTTGAGTGCGAACCAGTGTTCCGGATTGTCGACCTGGCTCAGCGCAGCCGCCTCGATCAGCGTCGCGCCGAAGTAGAGGAAGGTATGGCCGAATTCCAGCGGCCAACCGATGAACGAGAGCGTGTGGATCAGCGAGCGCGACCAGAAGATCAGGATCACCAGCAGTCCGGTCAGCAGATACGGCCATACCTGCCACTGCATCCGCACCAGCGGTTGCACGGCGCTGGCGACGAGCACCCCCAGCGCCAGGCCCTGGATGATGCTGATGAGCGTGAGCTCGATGCCGACGACGGTGGCGTCGAGCTGACTCTTGGCCTCGCGGCGTCGGCGATCGGCGGAGGGCGGCTCGGTCATGGGCGGTCGGATCGCAGCGACGGTGTCCATGCCTACGCGAAGCGGTGATGGCGGCGGCCGCGCGCAGCGCCGATGCGCTGACCCATGGACCGCTTCCGGCAGCAGCGATCACTCCTGCGCCGGTGGCACGTGGTCCAACCGACCAATAGCGACGACTCACGTGGCGATAACAGTTTCGTGCCGACCCTATGGCCCCACGCCACAGGAGAACGAGATGAAGCACGCGTATGCGTTGACTTTGCTGGCGATTAGCATCGCGATGATCGCTGCCGGTGCGCAGGCGTCAGAGCCTGCTTCCAACAAGTGGCCCAGCACGAAGGCTGGCCAGCCTACTCCGACGGTCAGTGGAGTCCCTGCCGAGCTGGCGAGGAATCTGGCGAATTTCGACGACCTCGACTTCCGTGTGTACACCAATCAGCAATGGCAGGATTTGCACAAGTCGCACACCAAGGACGTGATCGTCCATTGGCCGGACGGACACACGACGAAGGGCATCGAAAAGCACATCGAGGACCTCAAGTACATGTGGACGTTCGCGCCCGACAACCGGATCCAGGAGCATCCGGTCAGATTCGGAACCCAGGATGCCGAATGGACCGCGGTAACGGGTTGGCTTGAGGGCACCTTCACCAAACCGATGGTTCTTCCGGACGGAACGACCATCCAGCCCACCGGCAAGGCCTACCGGATTCCGATGGCAACCATCGGCCACTGGAACAAGGAGGGCATCATGTTCGAGGAGTTTTTGTTCTGGGATAACGGCGAGTTCATGAAGCAAATCGGGCTTGGCAAGTAGCGCGGAAATTCCGCCAAGTGTCGTCAGCGGCCTCGCCAATTCACCGCAACGGACTTCCTGGCCATGTCCGCTTCCGGCCAGAGACGGCCGTTCGCGCAACCCCTTGAACGGATCCAGAAGCCGATGGCAGGTGCGCGCCCCGGTGTCGGGTAGCGCTACAATCCGCCCATGTCGATGCGTCACCTTGCCCGTCTGGCCCTGCACTGGCTCCTGGTCATTTCCATGATCACGACGACACTGGTGGTGCCCGCACAGGCCGCGACCGACACGCTGCAAAGCGCCGCGGCCGCGCGGATGGCCGCGGCCATGGCGGACATGCCCTGCGACGACATGGACGCGACAAAAACCGCGCACAAGATGCCCTGCGACTGCTGCACGCCGGCATCCTGCGACCTGTCTGCGTGCATGGGCACGGCTTGCCTGCCCGAATTGCCGCGCCTGGTCATGGGCATTCCCGCAGCGACGGTCCAGGTGCCGTGGGATGCGCCGGCGCCGCCTTCACGACTGATCGATACACCGCTCCGACCTCCGATCGCGTGACCTCTCCGTAACGACGATACGGACGCCTCGCGTCCGCACGCCGCCGTGCGCGGCGATCACGGAGAACATCCATGCAATCCCTTTCACGCTGGGCAGCGATGGCGCTGCTCAGCCTGTTGCCCATGCTGGGCATGGCGAAGCCGATCGCTTTCGCGAAAGGCACGACGGTCATGGCCGAATACGGCGCCGGCACCATGAACGAGGTGCAGCTTTTCTACGCACCGCGCTATTGGTACTCGGCGGGCGGCGGCTGGCTCGAGCTCAGCAGCGAAGACGGCAGCAAGCAGCGCCACGTCACCTACCTGCGCGGCAATCTGCTGGTCAAGCGCTGGAACCTGCCCGGCGCGCAAGCCAATGTCTTCGGCTGGGGCGGCCTCGGGCGTGCCACCGGCAATGATTTCGGCGGCAGCACGCTGGCGCGCAATGCCGGTGTCCAGGCCGATTACGAAACCCGTCGCGTGTACGGCGCGTTCCGCTCCGACCTGCAGGAAAGCGATCACTACTCGCATCGCATCGACACCCTGCAACTGGGCTGGGCGCCGTACAAGCACGAATACGACACGCTGGCCACCTGGTTGGTCGTGCAGGGCCGTCGCTACACCGGCGACCTGTTCGATGGCACCGAAACCGCGCTCCTCGTCCGCTTCTTCAAGCGCGGCGCCTGGGTCGAGGTTGGCGCCACCACCGACGGCAAGCTCCAGGCCATGGCCATGTTCAATTTCTGACAGGACTATTCCCATGAACCGATTCAAGTTTCTTCTGGCCGCATGGCTGCTCGGCGCTTCGCCATTTGCGATGGCGAAAACCATCGAGATGGACGTCAACGGCCTGGTCTGCGGGTTCTGCGCCCAGGGCATCGAGAAAACGCTGAAGGGCCTTCCCGCCACCGAAGGCGTTTTCGTCAACCTCGAACACCACCTCGTCGCGGTGAAACTGAAGGACGGTGCCGACATCGACGATGCCGCCCTGCGCAAGGCACTCAAGGATTCCGGCTACACCGTGGTCGCGATCCATCGCACCGAGCACTCGCTCGACGAAATCCGCCAGCAGGTGAAGCGCGGTGACTGACGCGATCGATGCGCAGGCGCCGCTGCGCCGCAACCTGGGCGTGGCCCTGCTGACCCTGCTCGCCAGCGGTGGCACGCTGGTGTGCTGCGTGCTGCCCGCGGTGATGGTGGCGCTGGGCGCAGGCGCGGCCCTCGCGGGCCTGGTGACCGCGGTACCGCAACTGGTGTGGTTGTCGGAGCACAAGGCCGCCGTGTTCGGACTGGCCTTCGCCCTGCTGGTGCTGTCGGGGGCGATGGTATGGCGGGCACGCACCTTGCCGTGCCCGGCCGATCCCGCGTTGGCCTTGGCGTGCATGCGGTTGCGGCGCGCCAGCCTGGTGCTGTGGACCGTTGCCACGTTGTGCACCACGCTGGGCGCTGCATTTGCGTTTGTACTGCCCGCGTTGCAATGACTTAGGGAGGGCGGCCACGCCGCCCTCCTTCCATCCACCGGAGATCCGAATGACCGCCGTGCAATTGCAAAGCCTCCTGACCTGCCCCCATTGCGGGCACCAGAGCCTGGAGACCATGCCGACCGAGGCGTGCCGCTTCTTCCACACCTGCGCTGGATGTGGCGAAACCCTCAGCCCGAAAGCGGGCGACTGCTGCGTGTTCTGCTCATTCGGCAGCGTGCCGTGCCCACCGATCCAGCAACAGGGATCGTGCGGGAGTTGCGGATCGCCAGGTTGAAATGGCGCGCGAATGTCCGCGTGCGGTCGTCGCGGGCCCGGGCTCCACGGCGTGCGCGCCTCAGCCGGCGAGATGGCGCCGATCTGTGCCGTGATCCCTGCGGATGATCCGATCCAGGCGCCCGCGGACATGGCGCAAGTGCAGGATCGGGTAGACATTGACGAGCACCTGCGCCAGCAGGAACCAGGCTGCGACGCCCCACATGCCGCTCAGCGCGGCGAACACGACATATGGCATGAACAGTACCGCCGCCCAGAAGTGACTGGCTTCCGCCGACTCGGCTAGATGGCGAACCTGGAGTGGATGCCTGCGCTGCCGATCGAGGTACACGGCGGAATTCAGATAGCGAAGCGGGGTCCGGCGAAGCAATCGTCCAAAGCCGACAACGCCGAGCCGACGGTACACATGGCCATCTCGTTCCCAGTGGCGAACCGGGCGCAGCGTAGCCGGCATCCTCAGCACGAACAACGGCTCGGCCACCTTGGCGAGGCCGAGAAAGTAGAACATTAGCAACAGCACCAGCCAGGGCGAAGTGATGCCGATTACCCGGCTCAGCAGTACGAACGAAACTGCAAACACCAGCAAGACGGCCAACAGGGCCAGCGCATGCAGCCGCGGACGCATGGGGCGCTCCTTACGACTCAGCGGGCGGTTGGTTTCCAAGAGGCGTGACTCCGGTTAGCACCACTGCGCCGAATCGAACAGAGTGCTGGGCGATGGGCGCAAAGCTAGGCCGCTAGAACCCGGACTCCACACCGCACCACTGGTCTTCGCACGGCACGCCATCATGGTCCCCATCCATCTCGGTGGCCGGACAATGTTGGATGAAGTACTTGGCCTCGGCGCACGAGGTCATTTGCGGGCAGCGGGTGCGGCCGTCGCAGCGAGACCGATCGACTGCGGAGGGCGCGGCGGAAGCGGAGAGCTGCGCCGGCGCGGCGGCCTGGTTCGAGGTGAACGTGCTGTACCCAAACGCACCAATCGCTCCGACGATCAGCAGGGCGAGCATTGCGGCAACCGGGCCAGGCGTGGCCGTAGTCGAGTCCCTGCTACGTGCCCTATTCGCAGCCGCACGGCGCCCCGGTCGTTGGACGCAGACGGCGCGTTGCTTGCCATCGTTACCGGCTTCGATCTCAAACGACACGAGTTCGCCGATGCGGGGGCGGCCGCCATCGCGTGGGAAGGCGGAGATGTGGACAAGATGTCGTCGCTCCCTTGGGTGGGGGTGATGAATCCAAAGCCGCGATCGTCATTCCACTTGGACAGGTTGCCGTGAACTCGCATGCACTTGCCTGATTTGTCGTTTGAAGAGTCGCGCTACGGCTGGGTTGGCTCGGCCCTATGGGGAAACTGCTCCACGTAAACCCTCTATGGTGGTAGGTCAGAGCGGGATACGAAGTCCTCGACCGAATAATCCTTTACGAAATACCTATCGGTCAGATTCTTGATCGTCTCCAGCCGATCTTTTGGGCGAACAATCTCGAAGACAATGGATGTGAAGTGCTTTTGAAGTAGGTCGAGTTCACGCCTATTGAATTCAGTTTGCGGCTCGTGCAACAAGTTATATGACGAGACCAGGAACTCAAGAGCGAGATTCCTATAGCCCCGATAGGCGGCCGGCTTTTCGTCGCCGAACGCGTCTCCCTTAAGAATGTTTGGGAAGAAGAACCTGCCCTGCTCGATTAGCGAAGAGAGCGCGGAAACATCCGCACGATAGCCATCATCGGAAGCTTCACGACTGATGTGCTTAAAGCGCATCAGCAGATCTATCACACGGTTATGCCAATCCAACAGCTCGGTCGTATAGCTGCTGGCGATGGAGAACTTTGCGTGGGCTCTGTCCCGTAGATAGACGGCCCCAAGAACCACCGAAAACAGCAATGAAATTCCCGCAATGACGTCACTTGCGTCCATTAGTCCTCCACAATATCGCCCAACATCATTGCCTTCCGCTTACTAGTTGGTTAGCTGATCACTGCGCTAAAAGCAGTAACCAGGCTCACTAGCACTCCAGCTATGGCAACCAGCGCCGCAAACCACCAGCGACGCTCCTGCTTGTGTTTGAGCTCACGCTCATGCAGATCGACAGCGAGGTTCACGAGCATCGATATCTCGCTTGAATCGAGCGGCGCTCGACTCAGCTGCTGGGCGTCGTCCTCGGGATCCCGTTGGGCAATGGCGACGGCTGCCTCACGCGGCACCGTGGCGTGCTCGTGGGTATCGAAGTTGCGCTCCTTGCTCCTTCGCCAGACCAAGGACACATTAGGATTGTTCGATTGGTGCGGGGCCCTCTCACGGATGACAGTGAAGAACTCCGGATGCTGCGCAAACACTTCGCACCATGACACGGCGCTCAAGGGAATCCGCCCCAACCGCTTCTCCCAGCGGTCCAGCCGTCGAACCGCGAACCGATAGGTCCCCATCACCTGGATGGCTGCGATCAAATCGGCTAGACGCTCTGGGCGTCTCAGATAGCCACTCATTCTCAACACCCCCAAGCTCAATTCTGCAATGCGCGACGTGACTAAGCAGCCACTTCAGCTAACCGGCGTCCTTTACAACATCAAGTATGAGAGTGCATTTAGCCCCACCGCCCCCTTCACCGTCCCCTTCTCCCGTCGACTGGGGAGGTTCGTTCGGCGGGCCCTGCTCTTCCCCAGTCTCATTGAATCCATAGTGCATTTCAGCCGCGTGTTCGGCCGTAACGAACTCCTCGCACTTTGCTTGAGCGAGGGCGGCCGCGGTTGCATCTAGGAACTGAAACCCAGTTGTCTTGATTGGGCATCCTTTCAGCGATGCTCCAAACCTTGGTGCGTGCCCCGAGAACTCGATCCCAACCGGCCCGTTCAGTAAGGATGAAGGCCCATGCCCCACACCTACCGAAGGCAGGTACGCCGAAAGGTTCAAGACGTGACGCCCTCTGGCGGCTTTGGAGTGACGGCGCGTCCTTCCAAACCGAAGCATTTGCACGGCTAAACGATGCCATTCCGGGTAGTTCGCGGGCTCGTCGATTCGTACACCGAACGCACCCGGCACACCTGCACACATGCCCAACAACTGCTCAGAAAAGGACCCGCTATGCCATGGCGTTCCACGGCCCATCCACCTCCATTGCCACGGATGCGGGCATCTTAGCGGCAGAGCACCCACGTAAGGCGGGCAGTAGCCGTAGTCGTAAGCGGCCAGAAAGCTCCAGTGTCGGTAGTTTCCTGGGATCCGACCAAAATCCGAACTCAAGTCAAAAATTGGACTTGGAGGCTGCGCTAGAAACTCAAAGGGCGGGCACGCCTCAAGCAGTTCGACCTCTTTCTTTGTCGAGTGATCTGTTGGAAGACTTGCTATCGGCGACGAGAGCTTCTTGACCTGCAGTAACCACATGCTTCTTTCGTGCTTATCTCCCACACTTCGGCGAACGATTACCGCAAGATCACACAGCTCCCGCTGCTCGAGCAGTGCGCCTGATCTGCTGCTTGAAGACATATCGACTGGCGCCACATATTGCGCCTTGTCCAGCCAAACCGAAGTTATACGTATGTCTGCATGCAGCTGGGCAGTGATGAACTGCTGGATCTCCGTAAGGGTTTGGACATTATGGAAACCGTGGAGATAGTCGAGCTCATGAGGAGGCGGCGCTCCGCGCTTGATATGCGGAACGCTGTTGAAGTGAAATACTCCTGCATCCCAGATGCGAAAATCCATCCACGCCGGTGTGTTTACGGGGTGCGGGTTCGTGAGTCGTGGGACCTTCATTTCGGCACCACGTATGCCGCCAAGTCATTGCCCATAAGCGCTCGCGCCCGCGCCAAAGTAGTGGTCGTACACGTGCGCATAGGCGCGCGCGAGCTTTTCAGTTCGAATGTCGCTTACATAGGCCGATGGCAACCTGCGGAGGTTGAGCTTGATGGCTTGCATGACCGCCGCGCGGGCCTGCTGCTTCTCCCGCCAGTCGAGCACTAGCTTCTCGCGTTTCAACGACTCCAACAGATCTCGGCAGACCCGCTTAACCTCATTTACTTCCTTGTTTGATAGCGCGGGCTCCGGCTTCGTGAGGATGTCGAAGAGCGCCAACTCCTCCTCGCTCAGCCCTTCCGATACAGCCCGTCTCTCCTCCTGCGTGAGCTCTCGGGCGATCTTCACCAACTCGGCGAACATCTCCTCGACGTTCTTGCTGCCGGAGTTGTACTCGTCGATCAGCTTCTGGAACTTGTCGGCAAAGTCCACCCGGGACGGGTTCAATCGGAGCATCTCGGCGAGCTTGCCCTCGATCAGGCGTCGCAGTTTCTCTGCTTCGGTGTGCTTGCGGCTGCTGGCAAATTTCTGCTGCAGCGCCTCGAAGTCAATCTCCGACAGATTGATCAAAGACTCCGGCCGGCTAGGCGGGGCGATGTGATAACCCTCGGTGGCGATGGAGTCGTTCAACAGCGACTCGATGTCACCCATCACGCCCGAGATGTCTGGCTGCTCGGTCTCGGCGCGGATCTTGGCGGCGAGGTAGGTGACCAGGATCGCCATCGGCGCCAGTTCGTTGGCCATCGGGTCCGGCAGGATCGCCTTGAACAGCCGCGCCACTCGCCCCGCCAGCTGGATGAAGCGCTTCTTGTCTTCGTCGCTGCCTAGGATGGCCTCGATGGCGTCATCGATCCGGCCGATCCGCTCGAAGCCCTGCGCCTTGGCAATGGCCGCAAGCTCGACACCGCGCGCGGCGCAGAACCGTTGCGCCTCCTCCAGCGCCTCAGCCAGCGCGGCGACCAGCAGCTTCTTGGTCTCGATCGGGTCGCTACGCTCACCCGATTGGCCGGTCGTCGGCTTGGCGTAGATCGCCAGCGCCTTCTGCAGCGAGCGGAAGATACCGACGTAATCGACGATCAGGCCGGACTCCTTGCCCGGCGCCACGCGGTTGGCGCGGGCGATGGTCTGCATCAAGGTATGCGCACGCATCGGCTTGTCGAGGTAGATCGTCGAGCAAGTCGGCACGTCGAAGCCGGTGATCCACATCGCGCAGACGAACACCAGGCGCAACGGGCCGTCGGGGTTCTTGAATTGCTCGTCCAGATCTTCCCTTAGCATCCGCTGGCGGTGCGGCGTGATCTCCAGTCCCTTGGCCCTTAGGTCTTCGACCTCGTTCTGGCCCTGCGACACCACCACCGCCATGTCGGTGGTTTCCATCAGCCGGATGCGGGCGATCAGGCGCTCGCGGTCGTCGCTACCGGCCTTGCCCAGTTGCACTTTGAGTTGCGCGATCTCGGCCTGCCAATGCGCCTGCACCTTGTCGTACATGCGTACGGCCGTGGCCTTGTCTATGCAGATCATCATCGCCTTGCCGCGATAACCGCGGCCGGTGAAGTGCGCGACCACATCTTTGGCGATGGCGTCGAGCCGATCCTCGCGGGTGATGATGTGGTACTCGCGGGCGAACTCGCGCTCCAGCTTCTTTTCCTGCGCCTCGTCCAGCTCGGCGTCCTCCAGCAGGCGCTCCAGGTCCTGGTTGAGGTCCTGGTTGGTGAGCTGTACCTCGGGGATACGGTTCTCGTAATACAGCGGCACCGTCGCCCCGTCCTCGATGGAGCGGGCGAAGTCGTACACGCTGACGTAATCGCCGAACACCTCGCGAGTGCGCTCCTCCTCGCCGGCGATCAGCGGCGTGCCGGTGAAGCCGATGAAGCCGGCGTGCGGCAGCGCGTTGCGCATGTTGAGCGCAAAGATGTCGTACTGGCTGCGGTGCGCCTCGTCGGTGATGACGATGACATCCGAGCGGTCGGACAGCTCCGGGTACGGCTGGCCGGGCTGAGTCCGGAACTTCTGGATCAGCGTGAAGATGTAACGCTCGTTGCCGCGCAGCAGGGCCTTCAGGTGTTCGCCGCTGGTGGCACGCACATCCTCGCGGGTGGTGGCCCCCGTCGCCTTGAAGGTCTTGCTGATCTGGTCGTCCAGCTCCTCACGGTCGGTCACGACCACGAAGCTCCAGTTGCCGGGCAGTTTGCGCAGGATCTTCTGGGTGAAGAACACCATCGACAGCGACTTGCCCGAGCCTTGCGTGTGCCAGAACACGCCCAGCCGCTTGCGTTCCTGGGCGTTGGCCTGGCGCAGCTCCACCAGCCGGTCGATGGCCTTGTTGACGCCGAGGAACTGGTGATTCTTCGCGGTCTTCTTGATCAGCCCGCCCTTGCCCTCCTCGAACACCGTGAAATTCTCGATGTAGTCGAGCAGGCGCGCCGGCTCCAGCAAGCCACGTAGTGCGCGCGGCAGCGAGACCTTGTCGGCGGCGTCCACGACCTCGTCCTCGCTGAGCACGCGCTTCCAGTCGAAGAAGTGCTCCCATGCGCTGGTCAGGGTGCCGACGCGGGTGTCCGAGCCGTTGGACAGCAAGATGAAGGCATTGGGGTGGAACAGCTGCGGCACCGACTGGCCGCGGTAGTCGCGCAGGTTGTCGTCGAAGGCACTGCGCAGCGGCACCGACGGCTTCTTGAGCTCGATGAACACCAGCGGCAGGCCGTTGACGAAGGCCAACAGGTCGCAGCGGCGGCGGTACATGTCGCCGGCCACCCACATCTGCGAGGTCAGCAGGAAGTCGTTGTTGGCCGGCAGCGTCCAGTCGATCACCCGCAGCGTTTCGGTGACGTGGCCGCCGTGCTCGTCGGGGACGGTCACCTTCACCCCATCCTTGAGCAGCCGGTAGACCTCGCGGTTGGCGTTGACTGGCAACTGCTTGCTGCGGTCCTGAGTGAGCTGGTCGATGGCCTGCGCGTAGGCGTCCTCGGGCAGACCGGGATTCAGACGCAACAACGCCGCCCGGAGGCGGCGCGTGAGGATGACCTGGTGTTCACTCTCGCGTCCCTCGGTGCCGTGCTCGCCGAAGGTCTCGGCGAACAAATTGCGATGCTCCCACCCCAGCTCGGCCAGCAATTCGATAGCGGGTTGCTCGACCAGCCGAAGCTCACCGTAGCCGGCGGCGATGTCGCCGATGCCGTTGCGCGGGGTCATGCAGCGGCAGCCTCTGGCTCGGGAAGTTCGGATACGTCCAACTCACCGGAGATCAGCCTGGGAAGAATTAGATCGCGGGCGCTCCGGAGACTTGTGTTTGCCGCTCGCAGCTTCTCTGCAAGCGTGTGAATCGGCGAAACAACTCGATCAAATTCGTCTAGAACAGCGTCAGCTGGAACAACGATTCGCAGTGCACGAAACTCCGTCTTATTGAACTTCGACTGAGCCGATCCAGAAGTGATTCCACGGATCCGATGCTGCCCCTCGTCGCTACGGAGAAAGTGAAAGAGGAAGCTCCGCCCCTTTAACGGCTTTGCGAGAACACTGTTCGGCCCAAGAGTCATAGGGCGACCGAGATCCGGAACCATAAATGTTGTCCCAACGGTTCCAACATTAGTTACAACAATGTCACCGGGCTGGAGAGCACTCTTTCTCAGAAAACGATAGCTATGTTCTGGCACATAGACGTAGCCGCCTTTCCATCCGGAGTTGAAATCAGTTCCCCTAACAAGAACTGCGTAGTCCACCTCACTCCGATAGATAACGTTCTGCTTAAGGGATGCGAAGCTACCATTAGCCACATAATCCGTTACGTCACACATGGTGGACAGCGGCTGAATCGACCAACCATCAGGTATGGCTCCCAGCTCTGTTTCGACTATCCGCAATTCATCTTTGGCGGGAAAGCGAAAGCGGACAAACCACTCCTCGTAGATGCGACGGGCCATCTCCTCCAGGACCGCGACGCGCCGCGTGTTGTTCTCGATCAGGTCGTCATAGGCAGAGAGGACGAAGACGATGCGGCGCTGCACATCAACATTTGGATAACGAATTCGTGCCCGCTTGAAATCTCTTAGCACCACCCTCGGAATCGCGGCGCCCGTTGTGAATGCAGCTTTCATGTACTGCCGCGTTGGCTCGGCATCCAAGTAGTACCGAAGATACCGTGGAAGAACCTTGTCGCTGTTTGCACGCAGTATCGCCACAGAGGACAGCAGCACAGCTTCTATGGGCTCCCGAATAACGCATACGGAGTCGAGCGCGGTTGCGCCGTCTTTCGCCACGAGCACGTCACCCACCTCTGGCTTGCACCCTTGTCGAACCAATCGGCCAAAGTCTTCTGCAGAAATTCGCCTCGCAGTCTTAAGGTTCAACCCAAATGGAGTCATGTCCTTAACTGATGCCATGGGCAGTCCGTCGTCTACTGACTTAGGACTCGCATGTGCCCCATCAGTGATTCGCAAGCAAATGTCGTCAAGCGTGCCTTCCTGCCATAAGCTCCGCATCAAGGGCGCTCCAAAATGCTTGCGACGCCAATAGCGATTCGCTGTTGCAGATCGAGCGCTTCGGAGTTGAGCCCCTCCAATTCTTCGTTCAACTCTTCCAGCCGCTCCGCGAAATCAAACTCATCCGCCGCGCGGTCGCCGACGCCCACATAGCGCCCAGGATTCAAGCTCCAGCCCTGCGCCTCAATCTCGGCCAGGGCCGCTGCCTTGCATAGCCCGGCCACGTCTCGATACGTACCTTCGGAAAACCGCTCGGCCAGCAGCGCACGACTGTCACTCTCGAACTCCGGAGCCTCGCCTCGGTACAGCCGCACCACGTTGGCCAGGAACTCCAGTTGCTCTGGGGTGAACTCGCGCACTGCACGCGTGACCTGTTTGAAAAGCGGTCGCGCATCGAGAAACAAGACCTGGTCTCTGCGCGCCTTCGGCTTGCCCTTGTCGAAGAACCACAGCGTGCACGGTAGGGTGACCGTGTAGAAGAAGTTGGAGCCGACGCTGACGATCACGTCCACGGCGCCGGATTGGATCAGCTTCTTGCGGATTTCCAACTCGCTGCCGCGCGCGTCGCCGGCGGAGTTGGCCATTACGAACCCGGCGCGACCGTTGGCGTTGAGCGCGCTATGGAACAGCTGGATCCACAGGTAGTTGGCGTTGTCGGTGCTGGGCAGACCCAGTGGGAAGCGCTGGTCGTCCTTGAGCCGGTCCTTGTCCACGCCGCTCACGTTGAACGGAGGATTGGCCATGACGAAGTCGAAGCGGCCGAGCGCCGCATGTGGATCTTCGTAGTAGGTGTTGGACTCGCGAATGTCGCCGGACAGGCCGTGCACGGCGAGGTTCATCTTGCCGAGTTTGACGGTGTCGCCGGCCTTCTCGGTGCCGAACACGGTCAGCTCGCGCGTGGCCGACTTGTGGTGGCGCTGCACGAACGCCGCCGACTGCACGAACATGCCGCCTGAGCCGCAGGCGGGATCGAAGATGCGGCCGTGGAAGGGCTGCAGGATTTCAACGATTAGGCGGACGATGCTGGTCGGGGTGTAGAACACGCCGCCCTTCTGCCCCTCCTTCATGGCGAAGTTGCCGAGGAAGTATTCGTAGACCTTGCCGAAGGCGTCGCCTTCCAGGTCCAGCGGCGCTAGCAGGCGCAGCAGTTCGACCAGGGTGGCGGTGGGCAGTTTGTTGTAGGCGCGCGGCAGCACGCCCTTGAGTTCTTCGTTGTGGGCCTCGACCAGCGCCATGGCGTTGTTGATGACGCGGCCGAGGTTGTCGCCCTCGGTCAGTCTGAGCAGGTACGAGAAGCGGGCTTCCGCGGGCAGGTACAGCACGCCCTCGGCCTGGTAGTCCATCGGCTCCAGCTCGTCGGCCGCCAGGCCCTTGGCGGTGAGCTGGGCTTCGGCCTCGGTGAAACGCTTGTCAGCGAAGCGCAGGAAGATCAGGCCGAGGACCGGGGTGGAGAACTCCGAGGGTTTCAGGCCGGTGTTGGCCCAAAGCTGATCGGCGGCCGCCCACAGGCGGTTTTCTACTGCTACGAGGTCTGCTGCCATGGTGCCCCTGAATGACTGCCCGTCTGAGGCGGGCTACCGGGGAGTATCGGGCAATCCTCAGGTGCGGCCAAATGGCCGCCGTGCCCGGTTGGGGCCCTACCATTGGCGCATCGCCCTTTCGCGGCCGCGACGGGCTGGCAACTGAATCGTTTAGGGGAATTCCGTGATCTTCTCTATCTCTCCGGCCCTGGATAAGGCCACCAAGGTCAGCGCCAACAGCTTCGTCGGCCTGAGCATTTGGGAACGCACCCACATCGAGGAGTGGGTACGGTCCAACCCCGAGATCCTTGGGGAAGATCTATTGGTCGTGAGTATCGAGTTCGACCGGTTCAGCGCCAGCTCGGATCGGCTCGATCTCCTGGCCGTCGATCGCCAGGGCAACCTGGTGGTGGTGGAGCTCAAGCGGGATTCCGCGGCCGGCTACGCCGATCTGCAGGCGATCCGCTACGCCGCGATGGTGTCGTCGATGACGCTGGACAAGCTGGTCCCGCATTACGTCGCGTACAAGCGCAAGTACGAGAACGAATCGATCTCCGACCTCGCCGCGAAGGAACAGATCATCGAGTTCGTGGAGTCCGACTCGTTCTCCGAACTGTCGACTAAGCCGCGCATCATCCTGTGTTCCGAGGGCTTCTCGCAGGAGATCACCGCAACGGTGCTCTGGCTGCGCGACTCGAATATCGACATCAGTTGCGTCTCGATCACGCCTTACAAGGTCGACGACAAGGTCGTGATCGTTCCCCGCGTCATCATTCCGCTGCCCGAAGCACGGCAGTACCTGATCGACATCAAGAACAAGGAAGAGGTGCGCGAGTCCTCTGGCCGCAAGGCTCGGCCCAAGACGATGAAGATCCTTCTCGAGAACGGCCTGGTGGCCGCGGGCGACGAAGTCTTGCTGAAGAACGCATTGCCGTCGTGGGTCAAATTCGACAGCACTGACGCC
This sequence comes from Lysobacter sp. P5_B9, assembly GCF_054049835.1. NCBI lineage: Bacteria > Pseudomonadati > Pseudomonadota > Gammaproteobacteria > Lysobacterales > Lysobacteraceae > Lysobacter > Lysobacter sp. P5_B9. Next base: position 268,963 of record NZ_JBFULP010000003.1, on the reverse strand, counting down.
ACGTTTAGAGCGACGATCACCGGGAAGCAGGGGCAAAGCGACGCGGTAGTGTGGGCCAAGGATGGTCAGGAATATGCGGTATCCGCATTGGCCTGGAAGATATTCAAGGACATGCACCCGGATAACCGAAACCCCGGCGGCATCAATGGGACTTGGCATTGGGTTCGATCTGACGGCAAACCGTTGTGGACGGTCGCTAAAGAGTATCTAGCGCAAAGCGCCGCCTAATTGCGGGGATCGCTGATCTCCTAGGGTGCGGGCGCAGGTGTTGGGCTCCGTGAGTCCACGTTCAAGTGGGTGCGCGCGAAGGGGGTGAACTGCGCGGACGCAGCCCATCCGGCCCGACTGCGAGGCTCGCGGGCCTACGAGCGGAGGGGAAATGATGCGGACGCGCACCGGTGGACCTGCGTGGTCGTGCACGCAGGCTGCGCCGGCGTAGGTGTCGGTATGCGTTGACGGAGGCGTCCGGGCGCACGCACGCAGGTGTCCGGTTGCACGCGAGCCCGCGCGAGGTCCGGCCGCGGAGCGGCCGGGGTGCGTGCGCAGGCGACGGGGCCTGGATTCGTACACACGCAACCCTGCGCGCTTGAAGCCCCCGGGGTGCGCTCGGTTAAGCTCGCCCGGCAGGGCCATGGTGGCCCTGCAACGGAGTTCCATCACGCATTACAAGGAAGGAGCAAGGAATGACACAGAACTTTGCAGCTACGCATCTGAGCAACGAGCAGTGGGCCGCGGTGGATGCGGCGATCGACCAGCTGACGGCGGCGCTGGAACCGGCCCTGGTCGCGCTGTCGCTGGACCAGCGGCAGCGGGTGGTGAAGATGGGCGACGGCTCGGAGGCGTTCTGCCGCACGGCGCTGGACGTGATCGCGCAGAACGCGGGGCTGATGCCGCGCAATTTCGATATCGATGAGATGCGGCGCGATCTGGCCTCGCACGATGCGCTCAGTGCGCGCGTGGTGCGGTTGACGCGGTTGCTGGAGAAGGCGCACCACACCGACATGGCGCTGGGCAGCGATGCGATGGTGGCGGCGCTGGAGGGGTATGCGGTGCTCAAGGCCGTGGGCAAGCATGAGGGTGTGGATGCGTTGAAGAAGCTGTTGGGCAAGCGCTTTGATGGCAATGGGCGGAAGGTGGATTCGCCGGCGCCGGTTGTGGCTTGACGGCTAGTTGATGGAGAAAAGGCCCCGTTGGGGCCTTTTCTTTTTTGCGACGTTGCGAGGGCAAGAGCTGCCCCTCATCCGGCGCTGCGCGCCACCTTCTCCCCGCGCGGCGGGGAGAAGGAATGCAGGGCGGGAGAAGGAATCGTGGCTTGCGGGGGAGAAGGCGTGGAGGGCGGTCCCGAGAAGGTTCCCACGCCCCCACCCATGCGGGTAATCCCGGTCTTCACGTGCGTCATGGCTTACTGAATGCGCCCCGTCAGCAGGAGCTGCCGTCATGCCGCATTGCACGGTCCGCTACAACGTACGCCTCAGGCCCAAGGTAGCCGACGCCCCGGCGATGGACGCCATCGGCATCTTCTGCGAGGAACGCGAACCCGATTGGCTGGGCGACCCCGGTGCCCTGACATGGCGGTGCCTGACCACGTTCGACGGGCCGACCGGCTATTCCCTCAAGGAGATGGTGACCCGCAAGCGCGAATGGGAGATGGTCGTGCGCGATCGGATTGGGCCACTGGTGTGGGATAGCTGAGGGGCTTTACCGAACAAAAAAGGCCCCGCACTGGCGGGGCTTTTTTGTTTTGGTGTGGGGAGCAAATGCGTCCCCTCTGCCGCCCTGCGCTCAACGACTATTGCCGCGGAGCGCCCCTCATCCGCCCTTCCCTCAACGGCTGATCGCCGTTTCGACCTTCTCCCGCAAGCGGGAGAAGGAGAGACCAAGCGGGAGAAGGAGAGCTGTTACTGCTTCGTCGGCGCCGGCGTCGGCACGCTGCCCGGTGGGAAGGTGGCGAACATCTGCTGCACGGCGGTGTAGATGTCGGCGGTCTGGCGGGCGGGATCGCGGTGCACGGTGCTTTCGGCGCTGCCGCGCCAGATCGCGCGCTTGGTGCGCGCGTCGAACATGTCGACGTTCAGGGTGCCGACGGTGTAGGCGCGCACGGTGGAGTTGTTCCAGCCGTAACCGGCACCCCAGTAGCCGCCGTGGCCCCAGCAACAGCCACCCCAGCCCCAGCCACCCCAGCCCCAGAACGGGTCGTAGTAGGTGTCGATGTCGTATTCCTGGCGACTGTCGACGCTGGCGGCGACGACGACGTCGCTGCTGCCGCTGGGTGCGCGGCTCCAGCCCTTGGCGCTGAGCTGTGCGTCGATGGCGTTGATGATGCGCTGCTGCATCAGCGGCGCGGCGCGCTCGGCCTTTTCTTCCTGCCAGCTGTAGGTGCGGTACTGGCCGAACTGCGCGGACGGATCGAAATCGGTGTAGACCACGGGTGTGGTCGCGCACGCGGCCAGGCCGAGGGCCATGGCGGCGGCGATCGCGACGAGCATGCGGTTCATGGCGGTGCTCCGGCGGGCGAGAACTTGATGGTACGCCCGCGTGACGCGGGCGGAATCCTATTCCGGCCGAAACGGCCGTGCCGTTGTAAACCGGTCAGGAAGTTCCGCACGCTGGTTCGCCCTGCCTTCACCGCGCGCTATCGAAAGTGGATGCCTCTTTCGGGAGGTTCCGTTCATGGCGTCATCGTGTCCACAGCTTCGCCCCGGCGGTCATCGTTGTGGGTGCGTCCGGCCATTGCGACGGAGACGGCCTTGAACCCGTCGACGCTTCCGCCGGCGCTGGAGTCCATGGCCGGGGTGGTCGCCAACCCGGCCATGGCAGATGCGGGCCGTACGCCGGACGACGGCGGCGCCGTGCATGCGGTGCTGTTCGATGCCGACGGCACTGATCGCGAAGTGGCCGTCGAGCGGATCGACCTGGAGGCCCTAGCGGAACGACAGCTGCTATGGATCGACGTGCGCGGCGAGCAGGCCGCGGCCTGCCTGGAGAAGCTGGGCCTGGCGGCGGCGGTGCGCTGCCTCGAGGAAGGCAATGGCAAACCGCGCCTGCAGAACTTCGGCGAGTGGTTCGTTGTCCAGGTGGTGGCGGTAGCGGACGCGACGCGGATGGAGTTTCCTGGCCAGGCCATCACGCTGATCGTGGGCCGCAACTTCGTGGTGACGGTGCACCGCGAGCCGCTCGCCTACCTGGAGCAGTTGCTCGATCGCGAGCGCGCCGACACCCGGCTGGGCGTGCTCAGTGCGGAGAGTTTCACGGCGTCGGTGCTGGACTGGCAGATGACGACGTACTTCGATGCCGTCGCGGCACTGGAGAGCGAGGTGGACCACCTCGAAGTCGAGCTGCTGACGCGCCCCATCCACCGTGAGCACGTACCCGAACTAGCGGTGTTGCGCCGCGCCGCCTCGCGCCTGCGGCAGCTGCTGGCGCCGCATCGCATCGTCTACAGCGCGATGGCGCGTCCGGACTTCCGCCCGGATGCGGGCGAGGACGTCGAGGCGTTGCTGCGCGGCTTGAACGAGCGCTTCGAGCGCGTGATGGAGGCGGTGGAGGCGGCGCGCGAGCTGGTGATCGGCAGCTTCGAACTGTTCGCCACGCGTACGGCGCAGCGCACCAACGAGACGATGCGGGTGCTGACCTTCGTCACCGTGCTGCTGGGGACGCTGGCGGTGCTGGCGGGTGTGCTGGGGATGAATTTCGATGCCCCGATTTTTCGCAGCGGGGAGCGCGGATTCCTGATCACGATCGCGCTGATGGTGGCGCTGGTGATCACCGCGCTGGTGGCAGGGCGGTGGCGGCGGTGGTGGTAGGGGTGGCACTCATCCGCCCTTCCCTCAACGGCCCCGCCATTTCGACCTTCTCCCCGCGACGCGGGGAGAAGGAGTGCGGGGTTGTCTGAGGTTCGTGCGAGAGAGTCCCTCATCCGCCCGGCCCTCATCCGCCCTTCGGGCACCTTCTCCCGCAAGCGGGAGAAGGAAATGCCCAGCGGCACCCGCTCGGGAACCGCATCCGTTTTGCTAGGCTCCCGCCAAACCCCGGGGGACGCATGGCGGCCAACCATCATTCGCAGTTCGACTTGCTGCGGCAGCGACGTTTCCTGCCGTTCTTCCTGACCCAGTCGCTGGGTGCGTTCAACGACAACGTCTACCGGCTGGCGATCATCGGCCTGCTCGGCTACCTCGCCGTCAGCCCCGAGGACAAGACGCTCTACACCAACCTGGCGCCGGCGATCTTCATCCTGCCCTACTTCCTGTTCTCGGCCACGGCGGGGCAGATCGCGGAGAAGCTGGAGAAGTCGAAGCTGATCCGCATCACGACCACGATGGAAATCGTGATCATGTCGTTCGCGGCGATCGGCTTCATCACCCAGAACATGGTCGTGCTGCTGGTGGCGCTGTTCGCGACCGGCCTGCAGTCGACGCTGTTCGGGCCGGTGAAGTATTCGATCCTGCCGTCGGTGCTCAGGCCGGAGGAACTCACCGGCGGCAACGGCCTGGTGGAGATGGGCACGTCCATCTCGATCCTGGCGGGGATGCTGTTCGGCGGACTGATCTTCCAGGTGTCCGGCGCGCACGGGCCGGCGGTGGCGGCGGTAGCCATTGTGCTGCTGGCGATCACCGGCAACGTGGTCAGCCGCTTCATCCCGCGCGCGGAAGCCGGGGCACCGGACCTCAAGATCGACTGGAATCCGTGGCAAGAGTCGCTGCAGATCATGCGCCTGACGCGCAAGCAGGAAGGCGTGCGCAATTCGGTGCTGGGGGTGTCGTGGTTCTGGTTCTTCGGCACGGTGGTCACGTCCAACCTGCCGACTTACGCCGAGATCAACCTCGGTGCGCCGCGCGATGATGCGACGATCTACATCCTGGCGCTGGCGTTGTTCTCGATCGGCACCGGCGTGGGCTCGCTGCTGTGCGAGAAGCTGTCGGCGCGCACGGTCGAGATCGGCCTGGTGCCGATGGGCGCGATCGGCATGACCGGCTTCCTGCTCGACCTGTACTTCGCGCGCAGCGGCCTGGCGCCGGTGACCGGGCTGGATGCGGGCGGTTTCCTGCGCCAGCCGGGGGCGTGGCGGATCGTGATGGACCTGGTCGGCATCGGCCTGTTCGCCGGCTTCTTCCTGGTGCCGCTGTTCGCGCTGATCCAGAGCCGCACGCCCAAGGGCGAGCTGTCGCGCGTGATCGCGGGCGTGAACATCCAGAACGCGTTCTTCATCGTGCTGGCGGCGGGCGTGGGCATCGCGGCGCAGCGGCTGTTGCACTGGTCGATTCCGCAGCTGTTCCTGGCGCTGGCGATCACCAATGCGCTGGTGGCGATCTGGATCTTCACGATCGTGCCCGAGTTCGCGATGCGCTTCGTCAGCTGGTTGCTGGTGCGCACGCTGTACCGGCTGAGGCTGCACGGCATCGAGAAGCACGTGCCGGACGAGGGCGCGGGGCTGATCGTGTGCAACCACGTCAGCTACATGGACGCGCTGATCCTCGCGGCGAGCATTCCGCGGCCGGTGCGCTTCGTCATGTATTACAAGATCTTCAACATTCCGGTGATGAGCTGGATCTTCCGCACCGCCAGGGCGATCCCGATCGCCGGTGCGCGCGAGAACCCCGAGGTGATGCAGCGCGCGTTCGACGAGATCGATGCGGCGCTGAGGAATGGGGAGCTGGTGGGGATCTTTCCCGAGGGCTCGTTGACCCGGGATGGCGAGATCGCGAAGTTCAAGTCGGGCGTGGAGAAGATCCTCGAGCGGCGGCCGGTGCCGGTGATCCCGATGGCATTGCGCGGGATGTGGTCGAGCATGTGGAGCCATCGCGACAATCGCCTGGGGCGGATGCGCGTGCCGCGGCGCTTTCGTGCGCACGTGGAGGTGGCGGCGGATGCGGCGATCGATCCGTTCCTGACCACCGCCGAATCGCTGCAGGCGACGGTGCGGGAGTTGCGCGGGGATGCGGCGTGAGGGGTGTGGACGGGTAGTGGCGGTTTTCGCAACGGCAAGAAGCGCCCCTCACACCCCAAGGGTGCTTCCTTCGGGGCGTCTGCCCTTCGGGCATCTTCTCCCCGCGGTGCGGGGAGAAGAGTTGCACTCTCCGCGCAGCGGCATGGGCTGTCACTATTTCCACGATGACGCTGGCAAAGAGCCGCTGCTAGGATGCCGCCAGGGCCATCGGCCTGCCGGGGATCCATCCTTCATCACTTAGGGGAAGAGTAATGAGCGCACCGCCGTCATTTCCGCCGGAACAGCCGCAGCAGTACGGGCCAATTCCCAACTACCTGGTCTGGGCGATCCTGATCACCATCGTCGCCTTCTGCGTCTGTTGTGTCGTCGGCGCGATTCCGGGCGTGGTCGCGATCGTGTTCGCCTCGCAGGTCAACAGCAAGCTCGGCGCCGGTGACCGCGCGGGTGCCGAGGACGCATCGAAGAAGGCCAAGCTGTGGTGCTGGATCACGACCGGACTGGTCATCTTCGGCCTGCTCATGAATGTCGGTCTGCAAATGGCTGGCTACAACAACCAGTACTGGCAGAACTACATCGAGCAGATGGAGCAGCGTCACTGATCCTGGCGCATGCGCACCGTGCCGCAACGATCCGGATTGTCCCACCCCGCGATGGCCGCGATCGCGGCCGTCGCGCTGGGTGCTGCGGTCGCGGGGATCTGGTTGCTGCGCACCTTTGATCCGAACGCGACGGGAAGCCTGTTCCCGTCGTGTCCGTTCCACGCACTGACCGGGTGGTACTGCCCCGGCTGCGGCATCACCCGCGCGCTGCATGCGCTGGTGCATTTCGATGTGGCGCGCGCGCTGGCGATGAATGCGCTGGTGGTACTGGGCCTGCCGCTGCTCGCGGTGATGGCAGTGCAGGGGCTGACGCAGCGCGCGTTGCTGCCGCGGGTGCTGGCGCGCGTAGCGTTCGACGGCCGCGCCTGGATCGTGGTGTTGCTGGTGTTCGGCGTGGTGCGCAACCTGCCGGGGTTCGCGTGGCTGGCGCCGGGCGGGCTGCTGTAGCGCCGCGACCTGGTCAACGTGCGGTTATGTTCAGCGCGCCGCAGCGCGCGGGGAAAGCCGACGCGCGGATTCAACGGCGTAGACCTAGAGCGGCGTAGCCCGGGTAAGCGCAGCGCACCCGGGATCAAGACGCAGGTTGCCACCCGCCCCGGGTGCGGCCTTCCGCCTTACCCGGGCTACTCGTCGAAACGTTGATTGGCGAGGCCGAGTGTTACGCCACGTAGCCGGCGATCACGAACAGCGCGAGCACGGCCAGCCATACCAGCAGGCTGCGCCAGACCAGGCTCATGGCGTCGCGCAGTTCCGGCAGTTCGGCAGCGGTGGCAATCGTGGCGACGGGTGCCGCGCCGGTAGTGGCGGCGTCCACGCCGTCGCCGTAGTCGGCGGCTTCCTCGGCCAGTTCGCTACGCACGCTGGCGCGACCCGCGGCGTCGAGGAAGTGGTGGTCGATCGTGAACGACGCGCCGCCGTTCTCGCGCCAGGCGCCGAGCACGGTGTCGAAGTTGCCGACCAGCGCGAGCGAGAGGGTGAGCAATTGTGCGACCGGCCAGTCGAGCAGTTTCAGCAGGGTGCGCGCGCCGATCGCGGTCTCGTGCGGCAGCTTGCGCGCGAAGCTGCCTTCGCAGGCGAGCACGGTCAGGCGGTACAGCATCGCGCCCCACGGACCGAACACCAGGAACCAGAACAGCACGCCGAACCAGCGCCGCAACGCGTTCTGGAACACGGCGGAAACGATCGCGCCACCGTCGAGGATGGAGGGCGCACCATCGGGCCAGAGCCGCAGCAGCGCTTCGCGGCGCGAGGCGGGATCGGTTGCGTTGGCGATGGCGTCGATGTCGAGGTCGAGGTCGCGAGGACCCCAGGTGTAGAACAGCACGGCGATCGCGAACAGCAGGCCGACCAGGCCGTACAGCGGTTGGTGCAGCGCGACCTGGAACAGGCTCACCGCGAGCACCGGCGGCAGCAGGGCCAGGGCTACGCCCCAGCGGCCGTGCCAGAAGCTGCCTTCGGGGAACTGTGCGTCGAGCCAGCCCAGCCAGTGTCCGTACCAGTCGTAGTGGCGCATCGCCGCGGCCAACGACTGCGCGACGTGCCCGATGACCAGCGCGGCGACGACGGCAAGCAGGGTGACGGCCATGACGGGTCCTTTCGGGGGGACGGCTGGATTCTAGCCCTCTGCCCAGCGGTCGATCAGCCAGCGCGCGATGGACAGGCGCGGCGAGACCAGCAGGCCGGTGCCGTCGTCGCGCGTCGGGTCGGCTTCGCGCGCCTGCGCCTCGCGCACTTCCTCGCGGGTGAACCAGCGCGCGTCCTCGAGTTCGTCGCCGGTGCTGGGCGTGTCCGGATGGGCGTCAGCGACGAAGCCCAGCATCAGCGAGCTCGGGAACGGCCACGGTTGCGAGGCCTGGTAGCGGCACGACTTCACCCGCACGCCGGTTTCCTCCAGCACCTCGCGGGCAACGGTGTGTTCGAGCGATTCGCCGGGTTCGACGAAGCCGGCGATGGTGGAGTAGCGGCGCGCGGGCCAGCCGTTCTGGCGGCCGAGCAGGAGGCGTTCGCCGTCGCTGACGGCGACGATCACGGCGGGATCCGTGCGCGGGTAATGCTCGGCGTGGCATTGCGTGCAGGTGCCGAGCCAGCCGCCGCGCGAGTACGCGAGCGTGCCGCCGCAGACACCGCAGTGGCGATGGCGCTGGCGCCAATGCTGCACGGCGCGCGCCTGCGCGAACACGGAGGCGTCGAAGTGCGGCCAGTGCGTGGCGGCAGTGCGCAGGTCGCAGCGTTCCGGGGCAGCGAACGCGGTGAGGGCAGCATCGAGCGCGAACCAGCCGGTGCCGTTGTCGTCGACGCCGAGGAACACGGCGGCACCCGGGCCGCCGGGACCGGCGCTCAGTTGCGCGCCGGTGGGCGCCAGCAGGCGGCGTTGTTCATCCGCGAAGGCGAGACCGCTGTCGTCGAGCAGCACCACGCGCGCGTCGGGCCACAGATTGGCGAGCGCGTCGTTGTCGTGGCGCAGGTGGTCGGCGCGATCGAGCGCGGCCCGACAGGCATCGGCTTCGACAAAGGCGAACGGGGATGCGGGCATCGGGCAATCCATGGCGCGGAGATGCGGGGATTATCGCTCGTGCCCCCACCCCGGCCCTCAGCTCGCGCCTGCGGCGCTCGTTCCCCCACCCCAGCCCTCCCCGGCTATGCGGGGGAGGGAGATTCACGGGCTACGCGGAAAACGAAGAACCGCAGCCACAGGTGGTCTTGGCGTTCGGGTTGCGGATCACGAACTGCGCGCCGTGCAGGCTTTCGGTGTAGTCGACTTCGGCACCCATCAGGTACTGCAGGCTGAGCGGATCGACCAGCAAGGTGACGCCGTCGGTCTGCACGGCGAGGTCATCCTCGCCCTGCTGTTCGTCGAACTCGAAACCGTACTGGAAGCCGGAACAGCCGCCGCCCTGGATGTAGACGCGCAGCTTGAGCTCGGCATTGCCCTCTTCGGCGATGAGTTCGCGCACCTTGGCCGCTGCGGCAGACGTGAACTGCAGCGGGCGGTCGAGCGACTGGTAATCGGGTGTGGCCGGTGCGGCGGTGGGGATGCTGGAGCTGTTCATGGACTCAGGATGGGGCGCCAGGGCGGGGCATTCAACCCATCATTCGGCAACGGTCTGTCCGCGCTGGGCCTCGGCCCAGGTGAAGGACTGCTCGATCGCGGCGCCCGAACGCGGCTGCAGGCGCACGGTGACCTTGACCGGGGTCACCCCCGCGGGCAGGAAGATGTCACCTTCGACCTGCTGGAAGTACTTGAACGAATACACGATGCCCGGCGCGGTGGCCTGCTGGCGCAGGTCGTTCCAGGCCAGCTTCTGCAGCTTGCCCTCGCGCGTCCCCTCGAGCGTGAGGGTCAGCGTGCCGTCGCTGATCGCGCCGCGGTTGAGGTTCTGGGTGAGCGTGCCGATGAAGTGCCAGGCGGGGCCGTTCTGCTGCTGCACCTTCAACGCATGCACGGTCAGGCCGTGGCGCGTGGCGGTAGCGCCCACGAGGCGCTCGTAGAAGGCAACGTCGGCGCGCAGGCCAGCGATCTCCTCGTCGCGGTCCGCGATCGCGCCCTGCAGGTCGCGGTTGGCATCGCGACTGATCTGGTCGGAGCGGCTGAGCGTGGCGACACGCTGGCGCAGCTGCTCGGTGTCGTCGCGCAGCCGCGCCTGCTCACGCTTGAGGCTGCCGATCTCTGCGCGCGGATCGCCCGAGACCGGTGCGAACACGCGCCACGCACCCCAGCCACCGAATCCGATCGCCAGAAGGAAAATGACCGCGCCGAGCAGCACGTGCCAGTGTTCGCCGAGCCAGGAAGTTTTCTGACGTTGGTACATGCGGCGAGGGTAACGGCATTGACCGCCGGCAGTATGTGCCGGCGGTTACGACAACGCCACGCTCGCTCAGGCGATGGTCACGTCCGGCGTGATCGGCGTGACGTTGGTCGCATCCGCCACGATCACGGTTTCGGCATGGATCAGGCGGCCGGTCAGCGTGGAGCCGGCGATCATCTCGATCACCTTGTAGTGCACGTTGCCGTTGACGCGCGCCAGCGGGTGCATCTCGACCAGCTCGCCGTAGGCATCGCCGACCAGCTGGCCATTGATGACGACGTTGGGCGCGCGGACTTCGCCTTCGACCACGCCGGTTTCGGCGATGGTGACCTGGGCGGCTTCGCCATTGCTGGCGATGACTTTGCCGATGACGCGGCCTTCGATGTAGAGGCCGCCGGCGAAATGGAAGTCGCCCCGGATGACGACCTGCGGGCCGATCAGGGTGTCGACCTGGCCAGGCGCAATGGTCGACTTCTTGTCTTTCTTGAACATGGTTTTTCCCCAGGTGCTGATGGAGCAAGGCCAGGCCGTCCGGGCAGTCGAACGACCGGCGTGGCGCCGCGTGAACCCGCGCCGACCGGGCCATTGGGCCGGACTGGGCGGTATTCCCCTTCCCCTATACTCGGCGCGGAGTCTAGCGGGAGACACGCCATGTCGGATGCGCACTTGTTCGCAATTGGCGTAGTGCTGGCCTGGCTGGCCGGTATTCGCGTCTACCTCACCGTGTTCGGTGTGGGCCTGGCCGGGGCGCTCGGCTGGCTGGACCTGCCCCCGGCCCTGGAAGTGACCCAGTCGCCGTGGGTGATCGGCGTTTCTGGCGCCTTGGCGGCCGTCGAGTTCTTCGCCGACAAGATCCCGGGCGTGGATTCGGGCTGGGACCTGTTGCATACGCTGCTTCGGGTGCCAGCCGGGGCGTTCCTGGCGGCGGCGACGCTGTCGCCCGACGGACACCTGGGCGCGGGCGCGCTCGCCGCGGGCGCGGGCGTGGCACTGACCAGCCACGCATTGAAGGCGGGCTCGCGCGCCCTGCTCAACACCTCGCCCGAACCGGTGACCAACTGGACCGCATCGGTGGCCGAGGACGTCGCGACGGTGGGCGGACTGGCGCTGGTATTCGCGCATCCATGGCTGGCGCTGTCGATCGTGGTGCTCATCACGGTGACCATTGCGCTGGCGCTGTGGTGGTTGTGGCGCAAACTGTTCCGGCGCCGCCGCAGCGACGATGGCCAGTCGGGGCTGGGCACTGTGTAACGCGGCGGTGCGATCCGGCCCTGCGCAGCGATGCGGCCGGCAAAGAAAACGCCACCTTGCGGTGGCGTTTTCGTTATCCAGCACGGCGGACGGTGACGCTCAGCTTTCGATCTTCATCGCCAGGTAGTTCTGTTCGCCGATGCGATCGATCAGCGACAGCTGCGTTTCGATCCAGTCGATGTGTTCCTCTTCCGACTCGAGGATGTCGGCCAGCAGCTGGCGGCTGACGATGTCCTTGATGCTTTCGCAGTAGATGATGCCTTCGCGCAGCATCGGCAGGGCTTCCAGTTCCAGCGCGAGGTCGCAGGTGAGTACTTCGCGCGGCGTTTCGCCGATGCGCAGTTTGCCCAGTGCCTGGAAGTTCGGCAGGCCTTCGAGGAAGAGGATGCGCTCCGACAGCTTGTCTGCGTGCTTCATTTCATCGATGGACTCGTGGTACTCGTGTTCGGCGAGTTCCTTCAGGCCCCAGTTCTTCAGCATCTTGGCGTGCAGGAAGTACTGATTGATGGCGATGAGCTCGTTGTAGAGCGCCTTGTTGAGGTATTCGATGACCTTGGCGTCGCCCTTCATGGCCCTGCTCCGTGCGCTGTCGATGCGCGGACTCTAGTCCGCGCACGCGGGCGATGCCGAAACGCGAATCGACTGCATCCGCGAACAAGTTGTATCGGGAAACGCCGTGGCCCCTTCAGGGACCGGCGGGATCAGGCTGCTTGCGACAGGACCGGCAGTGGCAGGTCGCGCACGGCACGCGCTTTGTCCATCAACTCCGCGGCCAGGTCGAGGCAGCTGCCGCAGCTGGCGCCGGCGCCCGTCCGCATGGTCAGCTCGGCCACGCTGCGACACCCGGCCTCAACGGCCTGGCTGATGTCGTGATCGGTGACTCCGTTGCAGATGCAGACGTACATGGGGCGGCGTGATCGGAAAAAGCAGCCGGTTCGGCTGCGGGACTATTCCGCCATGAATGAGAATGATTGTCAATTAGAGGCAGGATCGGAGCCGCTTCCGCCCCGCGCCTGCGAATCGGGGCGTGCCCGGGGCCGCTGGCGATTGCGGCTGGCATTGCGGCGCAGGTCGCGAGGGTCGGGCCCCGGCACCGGGACCGCCTGCAGTCCCGCCACCACGCGGGCGACCGGCGCCAGGTGGCGCAGGGCGCTGTTATAGACGCCGCGTTTGAAGGTCACCACGTGTTCGACCGGGTACCAGAAGTCGACCCAGCGCCAATGGTCGAATTCAGGTTTGTCGGTCAGGTCCAGGCGCAAATCGCTCTCCTGCCCAGTCAGGCGCAGCAGGAACCAGACCTGCTTCTGGCCGATGCAGACAAGGCGGTCGTGGCGGCGCACGGCGCGCGGCGGCAGGCGGTAGCGAAGCCAGCCCGGGGTGGCGCCGAGGACTTCGACATGTTCGGGCAACAGGCCGGTTTCTTCGCGTAACTCGCGATACATGGCCTCCAGCGGCGTCTCGTCGCTGTTCATCCCGCCCTGCGGGAACTGCCAGCCGTCGCGATGCACGCGGCGGGCCCAGAACACCCGGCCATCCGGATGCATCAACACAATGCCGACGTTGGGTCGGTAACCGTCCGGATCGATCACGATGCGGACTCCAGAATGCACTGCGTCCGACTCTGCCACGGCCTCTGTCGGCGGACAAGCAAAGCGCCGGAGGATTGACGGGGGGTGCCCAAGCCGGAATAATTTGCGGTTCTTCGCGCGGCTATGTAGCTCAGCCGGTTAGAGCACAGCACTCATAATGCTGGGGTCGGTGGTTCGAGTCCACCCATAGCCACCACCGCGTCGAGAAAGAAGAAGCCCCGCCCATGCGGGGCTTTTTGCTTTCCGGGATTTGCTACCAGGGCGGACACTGGCAACAACATGCGTGGCCGCGCTGATCATCAGCAGCGAAGAAAGACGCGACGCCCGCGCCGCGACAGAGAAAACTCCGCGACAGGGAAAGGCCGCGCCACGCATCGACACGTGGTGTCAGGCGACGCGAACACACGCGCTTCGACCTCGGGCACGCGGCCAACAAACGAGCCGAACGCACGCACCGGTTCGCCAAGCCCCGGACGACTCGCTACCCTTGGCCGCTTATCGCCTGTCGGCGCAGCGGACCCGGAACGTCCAACCATCGGACCCATGCGACCGGACAACGTACCTCCCGAACTCGTGTTGAAGGCCACGCCGCCGCGCCTGGGCAAAGGCCTGCTGCTGCGCCAGAACCTGCGCCTGGACGCCCCTGGCTACGAGCACAAAGCGGTGATCGCGGTGCAGGCGCCGGCCGGTTTCGGCAAGACCTCGCTGCTGGGCCAATGGCGGCGCGAATCGCTGGCGCGCGCCGCCGTCGTGGCCTGGCTGACGCTCGACGAACGCGACGAGCCGATACGCTTCGTCAAGGGGTTGATCGCGGCCTCGCGCCTGGGAAGCGACCGCGGCGCATTCGGCGCCGGGCTGGCGGGCGCCCTGCTCGACGAGGGCGACGCGCTGGATGCATTGACCGCATGGCTGGCGGCCGTGGCGGATCTCGCGCACGAAGTCATGCTGTTCCTGGACGACGTGCACGCGTTGCCGGACGCAACGGTGCGGACGCCGCTCGCCTATCTGCTGTTGAATGCGCCACCGAACCTCAAGGTCGTGCTCGCCTCACGCAGCCGCGTCGCCCTGCCGGTGGCGGACATGCTGGCGCGTGGCGAATACGCCACGGTCACGGCACCCACGCTGCATTTCCGGCTCGAAGACACCATGGCGCTGCTCCGGGCCCGCTTCGGCGAACGCATCGATGCCGACGCCTGCGCCCTGCTGCAGGAGCGTACCGAGGGCTGGCCCCTGGGCTTGCAGCTGGCGATTTCCTCGATCGAGAAGAGCCAGGACCTGGACGAGGCGATCCGGGCGATCTCGTCTGGCCGCGGCGACCTGCAGAGCTACTTCGTCGAATCGCTGTTTGCGCGCCTCACCCCGGAACAGGCCGATTTCCTGATCCGCATTGCCCTGGTCCAGGCGGTCACGCCCGCGTTGTGCACGGCGCTGACCGGCAACGACGAGGCACGCACGCTGCTGCTGCACCTGTGCGAGACGACCCCGATCTTCGTCGAGGCCACCGACAGCGAATGGATCCGCATCCATCCGCTGGCGCGCGAGTTCCTCCTGCGCCGCTTCGAGCGGCTGCCCGCGTCCGAGCGCCAGGACCTGTCCGAACGCGCCAGCCGCTGGCTCGCCGACCACCACATGTACGAGGAGGCCGCGCAGCTCGCACTCAGCGCCGGCCAGGCGGCGTTGGCCTACGACCTGGCCGAGCGCTGCATGTACGAACTCATCCTGCGCGGGCAGATGGGACGCGTCCTGGAGTGGCTCGACCGCCTGCCCGAGACCGAGGTGACGCGGCGCCCGCGCCTGCGCCTGGCAGCGGCCTGGGCGCTGGCACTGGGCGGGCATCACGATGCGGCCCGGGGCTTGGTGGCGCACATCTACGCCGATCCGGACGCGGCCCCGGAAGACCGCGGCGAAAGTGCGGCGGTGTGCACCGCCGCCGCGTTTTTCTCCGATCGGGTCGACGAAGCGGCGGCCCTGCTCGGGGACTGGTCGGTACGTACACCGCCGTCCTCGACCAAGCTGCAATGCTTCCTGGCCAACCAGCAGGCGCAGATCTGCCTGTACCGGGGTGAGCCGGAACAGACGCGCTATCTCTTCCTGAGTGCCCCGCACGACAACGGCATCCCGGGCATGGAATCCAGCCGCAGCTTTGGCGACTGGCTCGTCGGGATGAGCTACCTGGCCGAGGGCCAGGTCCGGCTCGCCGAAGGGGTGCTGCGCACCGCCCTGACCCAGGCCGAGAGCGTCGTGGGCCGGCGCAGCCAGGTGGCGGGGATGCTGGCCACGGCGCTGGCGTCTGCGTTGTGGGAACGCGACGAGCCGGAGGCGGTGGTCAGCCTGCTGGCGAACCGCCTCGACGTGATCGAACGGCTGGCGGCGCCGGAGACGGTGGCCAGTGCCTATGTCCTGCGCGCGCGCTGGCTGGCACTGCACGGCCAGGAACACCGCGCCTACGACCTGCTGGAGAGCCTGCATGCGCTGGGCGAGCGCCGGCACATGCCCCGGCTGTGCCTCGTGAGCCTTGCCGAACAGATCCGGATGCATGCCCTGCGCCAGCACGGCGAGACCTGCGCCACGCTGTACCGGCGCCTGGAAGCCGTGGTTCCGGACGAGATCAAGGCCGGCCAGGGTTTGCTGGGCACACAACTGACCATCGTGCATGGCATCGCCCAGGCCTATCACGCCCTCGCCCGGCGCGATCCGGACGCCATGCTCGCCGGGTTGAACCGGATCGCCCCGATCGCCGACCGGTTGCGCCGCAACCAGGACAGCATCCGGATCAAGCTGCTGCGCGCGCTGGCCCTCCGGCGCGCGGGCGAAGACGGACGCCCCCTGTTCAAGGAGGCCAACAGCCTGGCGGAGGCTTACGGACTGACCCGGATCGTGGTCGACACCCACCCAGAACTGACTGACCTGGCGCCCCGCCCTGCCGTCGCCACGCCACGCCCTCCTTCGCCCCGCCCAGCCCCGACGCCGGCACGGGTCACGACCAGCGCCCTGCTGACGGCCAAGGAGAGCGAGATCCTGCGCCTGCTGGCCAACAACATGTCCAACAAGCAGATCGGCCTGACCCTGGACGTGCGCGACGAAA
Organism: Lysobacter sp. P5_B9; assembly: GCF_054049835.1. Lineage (NCBI taxonomy): Bacteria > Pseudomonadati > Pseudomonadota > Gammaproteobacteria > Lysobacterales > Lysobacteraceae > Lysobacter > Lysobacter sp. P5_B9. Next base: position 252,689 of record NZ_JBFULP010000003.1, on the reverse strand, counting down.
CCATCAAGTGGCACCTCAAGAACCTGTTCGGCAAGCTCGGTGTCGGCTCACGCCGGAATGCCGTGCACCAGGCGCGCCTGATCGGCCTGCTCGACGACGGCGGCTAGTCAGGTCGCCGGCGATGCCCGGCCCGCGGCGCTGCCGCGGCACCTGAATCGGGGAGGCCATCAGGCATTTCCGCGCAGTCCTCCGCACATCACGCGATCGCCTGCTCACCCCCCCCGACACAGGGGGGGCGGCGGCCAGAAAATCCGCATCAACTCCACCGTCCCCTTCTGGATCCGGCCGCAAAAGAACGGCCGTTCCGGAAGGGCCTGATCAACACACGGGGGGGTGGGTTAAGTGAAGTCATCGCAAGTAAACAAGGCGTCGCCGAAGACGCGGAAGCGGTTGCTCAGCGCCATGATCGTGGCATCGCTGGCGGCCACCGGCAGCGCCGCGGCCGTCGAGATCAATACGGGGAACCCGGACGTCGTCCTGCGCTGGGACAACACGATCCGCATCAATCTGGCCAATCGCGTCGATGAGCAGCGCGAGGCGATCCTGAAAAGCCCGAACTACGACGACGGCGACCGCAATTTCGATCGCGGCATGGTGTCCGAACGGCTCGACCTGCTGAGCGAGTTCGACTTCGTCTACAAGGACCGCCTGGGCTTCCGCGTCAGCGGCGCCGGCTGGTACGACCTGGCCTACGAAGATTCGGACAACGACCATCTGGTCTCGTCCAACCACATGAAGGACGGAAAGGCGGCGCTGGGACTCAGCGACGAGACCGACCGTTATTTCCATGGCCCGTCGGGCGAGCTGCTGGACGCCTTCGTGTTCGCCAAGTTCGACGTCGGCTCGGTGCCGGTCAACGTGAAGCTGGGCCGCCACACCGTGTTCTGGGGCGAGGCCATGCTCAGCCCGGTGCACAGCCTGAGCTACGGCCAGTCGGCGCTGGACCTGGGCAAGCTGTTCTCCGTCCCCGGCACTGAGGCCAAGGAACTGTTCCTGCCGCGCGAGGCCATCTCGGCACAGATCCAGGCCACGCCGGAGCTGTCCTTCGCCGGCCAGTATTTCTTCGACTGGGAACAGGCGCGCATCCCCGAATCCGGCTCCTTCCTCGGCTTCAACGACCACCTGCTGCGCGGCGGCGAATCCTTCATCTTCAGCGCCGCGCCGGTCACGGCGGCCAATCCGCTGGGCGTCAATCGCCTGGTACGCGGCAAGGACAGCGATCCCCAGGAAAGCGGCGACTGGGGCGTGTCCGCGCGCTGGAGCCCGCAGTGGCTCGACGGCACGCTGGGCGCCTACTACCGCATCACCGCCGACGTGCTGCCGCAGGGCAACGCCACCCCGGCGGTACGCCCGGGCACGCCGGCGGCCCTGTGCCGCGCGCTGGGCCTGATCCCGCTCAACGCGACCACCTGCTACATCAACCCGTCCGCGGCGACCGTGCCGGAAGTGCTCGGCGGCACCATCGGTCGCTACGCCGCCGCCTACGCCGACGACATCAAGATCTACGGCCTGAGCCTGTCCAAGAACCTGTGGGGCGTGAGCGTCGGCGCCGACCTCAACTACCGCGAGAACATGCCGCTGCTCAGCGACACGGTGAGCGTGTTGCCGGCGTCGCTGGCACCGTTGGCGGCGTCGCTGCCGGCGGGCAGCCTGTTCGCACCGCCCAAGACCGGCGAAACCGGTGGCGCGCGCGGCTCGACCTGGCACGGCGTGCTCAACGGCTTCGCGACCTTCGCCGACACCCCGGTGTGGGATGCGGCCAACCTGATCGTGGAGCTCACCTGGAACCGCTGGAACGACGTCAGCGAAGGTGCCGCGGTCTTCAAGGGTCGTGACAACTACAGGGTCGTCGGCCCCACCGGCGCGCTGATCACCCCGGCCGACAAGGTGACCAAGGACTTCTACGGCCTGGCGATCAACTTCACCCCGACCAAGTACCAGCTCTTCCCGGGCGCCGACCTGTCCGTGCCGATCAGCTATTCGCGCGGCCTGAGCGGCAACTCCGCCGTGCTGCTGGGCGGCAACGAGGATGCCGGCAGCTATTCCGCCGGCGTGGCCGTCGACCTCCACTCGAAGTACCGCTTCGACCTGAAGTACGTGGACTTCTTCGGCCCGACCACCACCAACGCGCTCGAAGTGATCACCTCCAACGGCGGCGCCAACGCGCTGCTCAAGGACCGCGGCTTCGTGGTCTTCACCTTCAAGACCACGCTGTGACGCCCGGTCGACATACGCAAAGGAACACACCATGAAATTCGCTCACACCATCCTGGCCGGCGCGCTGCTGGCCGTCCTCGGCAACGCCGCCCACGCGGCCGTCAGCGCGGAGGATGCCAAGCAGCTCGGCACCAAGCTGACCCGCGTCGGCGCCGAAATGGCCGGCAACGCCGATGGCACCATCCCGGCCTACACCGGCGGCCTGACCACGCCTCCGGCTGGCTTCAAGGCCGGCAGCTCGATCCGTCCCGACCCCTTCGCCAAGGAAAAGCCGCGCCTGACGATCACCGCGGCCAACATGGCGCAGTACGAGGGCGAGCTGACGGTGGGCACGCGCGCGCTGCTGAAGAAGTACCCGAAGTTCCGCATCGACGTGTATCCGACCCACCGCACCGTGGCCCTGCCTGATCGCGTGCTGGACAACACGCTCGCGAACGCGACCCGCGCCAACACCAGCGATGGTGGCCTGGGCATCTCCGGCGCCATCGGCGGTTATCCGTTCCCGATCCCCAAGAGCGGCTACGAGGCGATGTGGAACCACCTGCTGCGCTACGTCGGCGTGGCGAGCACCTTCAAGTACGACAACTGGAACGTGGACTCCTCCGGCACGCCGGCGCTGGCCACCAGCGGCAAGCTCTTCGTCGAATATCCGTACTACGACGCGAAGAACACCAAGCCGGCGCAGGAAACCGACGTCTACTTCCGCACCAAGATCTTCTACAACGCGCCGGCACGCCGCGCGGGCGAAGCGCTGATGGCAGTGGACGTGGTCAATCCGCTCAAGCGGCCGCGCCGCGCCTGGCTGTACCTGCCGGGACAGCGCCGCGTGAAGCTCGCACCCGACATCTCCTACGACACGCCGAACCCGGGCACGGCCGGTTCCGCGACCTATGACGACTCGTGGATCTTCAACGGCGCCATGGACCGCTACGACTTCAAGCTCGTCGGCAAGAAGGAAATGCTGGTCCCGTACAACACCTACCGGCTGACCTATCACAACAAGGCTGCCGACGTGACCACGCCGCAATTCATCAATCCGGACCTGGTGCGTTGGGAACTGCACCGCGTGTGGGTCGTGGAAGCGACGCTCAAGCCAGGCAAGCGCCACATCTACGCCAAGCGCACCTTCTACCTCGACGAGGACAGCTGGACCGCCCTGGCCGCAGACCAGTTCGATGCCAAGGGCAAGCTGTACCGCGCATCCTTCGCGCACATGTCGCCGAGCTACGACGCCAAGACCCCCAACGCGGAAACGCAGGTGTTCTACGACCTGACCTCGGGCGTCTACAACATCAGCTTCCTGATGGGCCCGTATGAAGGCGTGCGTTACATCAATCCGCTTCCGGCCAACGAGTGGTCGCCCGACGCGCTTGCCGGTGCCGGCATCCGCTGACAAGACCTGACGGACTCGGCCTCCGGCAGCGGCGTGCCCGCCGCCGGAGGTCCGCTGTCCGGGTTGACCTGTCGTAGAACGAAATCAATTCATGAAAACACCTTCTGCCCGCCGCCTGGCCGCCGCATCCGGATTGGCCGCCGCGTTCGGACTGGCGACGCTGCTCGCCGCACCGATGGCTCACGCTCCGAGCTTCATCGACGTCCTCAATCAACCGTCCGCCACCAGCGCACTGGTCTCGCAGCGATTGCTGCAGGCCAGCGCCGTCGCCGGCCAGCGCCTGGTGGCCGCCGGTGCGCGCGGCCACATCGTCTACTCCGATGATCGTGGCGTTTCCTGGAAACAGGCGAAGGTGCCCGTCAGTGCCGACCTGACCGCGCTGCATTTCGCCAACGCGCACGAAGGCTGGGCCGTGGGCCACGAAGGCGTGGTGCTGCATACGCGCGATGGCGGCGCCTCCTGGGAGGTGCAACTGGACGGCCGCCGCGCCAACGCCCTCGTGCTCGCGCACGTGCGGCAGTTGCCTGCGACCACCGATCCGGCCGTGCTCGAGTCCCTGCGCACCGAGGCCGAGCGTGCCGCCGGGGAAGGACCGGCTCGTCCGTTCCTCGACGTCTGGTTCGCCAATGAGCGCGAAGGCTTCGTCGTCGGCGCCTACAACCTGATCTTCCACACCAGTGACGGCGGCAAGACCTGGGAACCCTGGGTCGAACACACGCAGAACGAGCGCTTCTACCACCTGTACGGCATCCGCGGCAGCAGCGACGGCGTGTACATCGTCGGCGAACTGGGACTGGCACTGCGCCTGGATCCGGCCACCGGCCAGTTCGCCGCGTTGCACACCCCTTACGAAGGCAGCTACTTCGGCGTACTCACAAAGCCCGGCCTCGTGCTCGCCTACGGCCTGCGTGGCACGGCCTACCGCTCGCTCGATGGCGGCCAGCACTGGGAACAGGCCGATACCGGCGTCACCGCTTCGATCACCGCCGGCCAGGTGCTGCCCGACGGGCGCGTGCTCCTGTGCTCCCAGGCCGGCGACGTGCTGGTGAGCGATGACGACGGCGCGCACTTCCGCCGTCTCACGATGAAGACGCCGATGTCGTACACCGGTGTCGCCGTGTCCGGCCATGCCCTGCTCCTGAGTGGGCTGCGCGGCGTGCGGGTCGAAAGCTTCGAGGCTGGTGTTTTGCCGCGCACGTCGGCCCGTTTTTGAGGATTAGCAATTGAACACGTCACCCGCCCCGCTCGACGAGATGCCGGTCGTCCGGTCGATCGAGGATTTCAACCAACGCTCGGGCCATGTCTTCGAGCGCGCCATCTTCAACAACCGGTTCTGGATCGTCGTCGCCTGCGCGATGCTGACGCTGCTGCTCGGCTTCCAGGCCACGAAACTGGCGATAAATGCCGGTTTCGAGAAGATGATTCCGCACCGTCACGCCTACATCAGGAACTACCTGGAAAGCCGCGGCAGCCTGCGTGGCCTGGGCAATTCCGTGCGCGTCGTCGTCGAGAACACCGACGGTGACATCTTCGATCCGGCTTACCTGGAAGTCCTCAAGCAGGTCAACGACGAACTGTTCCTGATGCCGGACGTCGACCGCGCCTGGATGAAATCGATCTGGACGCCGGCCGTACGCTGGAGCGAGGTCAACGAGGAAGGCTTCGTCGGCGGGCCGGTGATGCCCGACAACTACGACGGCACGCCCGCCTCGGTGGACGCGCTCAAGCTCAACATCCGCCGCGCCAACATCGTCGGCAACCTGGTGTCCAACAATTTCCGTTCGAGCATGGTGTTCGTGCCGCTGCTAGAGCGCAATGCGGAAACCGGCAAGCGCCTGGACTACCACGCGTTCTCGCAGATGCTGGAGCAGCGCGTCCGCGCCAAGTACGAAGGCGCAGGGCACGGCAAGATCAAGATCCGCGTGATCGGCTTCGCCAAGCTGGCCGGTGACCTGATCGCCGGCCTGGTCAAGGTCGCCAGCTTCTTCCTCGCAGCCGCGGCGATCGCCGCACTGATCATCTTCCTGTACACCCGCTGCCTGCGCAGCACGGTGCTGGTGGTGGCGTGCTCCGTCATCGCCGTGGTCTGGCAGCTGGGCCTGGTGCGCCTGTTCGGCTTCGAGCTGGACCCCTTCTCCGTGCTGGTGCCCTTCCTGATCTTCGCCATCGGCGTCAGCCACGGCGCGCAGAAGATGAACGGCATCATGCAGGACGTGGGCCGCGGGACCCATCGCCTGGTCGCCGCGCGCTACACCTTCCGCCGCCTGTTCCTCGCCGGCCTGACCGCGCTGCTGGCCGACGTGGTCGGTTTCGCCGTGCTCATGCTGATCGACATTCCGGTGATCAAGGAACTGGCGCTGACCGCCAGCATCGGCGTCGGCGTGCTGGTGTTCACCAACCTCATCCTGCTGCCGGTGCTGCTGTCCTACGTCGGCGTCAGCCCGGCCGCGGCGCAGCGCAGCCTGCGCGAGGAAGACAAGGAAGCATCCGGTCGTGGCTTCGGCGCGTTCTGGAACATCCTCGATCGTTTCACCGAGCGGCGCTGGGCAATCGGCGCGATCGCGTGCGCGGTGGTGCTCGCGGCGGGCGGCCTGTGGATCAGCCGCGGCCTGCAGACCGGAGACCTCGATCCGGGCGCGCCCGAACTGCGCAAGGATTCGCGCTACAACCAGGACAACGCCTACATCACCGCGAACTACGCGCTGTCCAGCGACCTGTTCGCCGTGATCGTGCACACGGCGAAAGACGCCTGCCTCAACTACAAGACGCTGGTGCAGGTCGACCGCTTGGGCTGGGCGCTGCAGCAGGATCCGTCGGTGCAGACCACCGTTTCGCTCGCCGATGCCGTGCGCAACATCACCGCCGGCTCCTTCGAAGGCAACCCGAAGTGGCTGACGATCAACCGCAACCAGGACGTCATCAATTACTCGGGCCAGCAGGCCACGGTGCTCAATCCGGACCTGTTCAACACCGAGTGCTCGGTGCTGCCGGTGATCGCCTTCCTTTCCGACCACAAGGCCGGCTCGCTCAAGCGTGTTGCCGCCATCGCCGAGGACTTCGCCGCACGGCACAACGACAAGGACGTGACGTTCAAGCTGGCCGCCGGCTCCGCCGGCATCGAGGCCGCCACCAACGAGGTGGTCAGCCGCGCCAGCCGCACGATGCTGCTGTATGTCTACGGCGCGGTGATGCTGCTGTGCTTCGTCGCCTTCCGCAGCTGGCGCGCGGTGATCGTGGCGGTGCTGCCGTTGATCCTGACCTCGATCCTGTGCGAGGCGCTGATGGTGATGCTCGGCATCGGCGTCAAGGTTGCGACCCTGCCGGTCATCGCGCTCGGCGCCGGCATCGGCGTCGACTACGCGCTGTACCTGCTCAGCGTGCAGCTGAGCCAGCAGCGCGCCGGCGTGCCGCTCGCCGCTGCCTATCGGCGCGCGGTGATGTTCACCGGCAAGGTCGTGGGCCTGGTGGGCATCACCCTGGCCGCGGGCGTGATCACCTGGGCGTTCTCGCCCATCAAGTTCCAGGCCGACATGGGCATCCTGCTCACCTTCATGTTCGTGTGGAACATGATCGGTGCGCTGGTGCTCATTCCCGCGCTGTCGCACTTCCTGCTGCGCAAAGTGGAGGCATGACATGCTCGGCCTGATGCAGGAACAAAAGCTGCTGATCCCGTCCCTGATCGAGCATGCGGTGGCCTCCCATCCCAATGCCGAGATCGTCTCGCGCACGGTCGAGGGGCCGCTCCATCGCTGCACCTATCGCGACATCCACCGGCGCGCGAAACAGGCCGCCAACGCCCTGTCCGCGCTGGGCGTACAGCGTGGCGACCGCGTCGCGACGCTGGCATGGAACGGTTACCGGCACATGGAGCTGTACTTCGGCGTGTCGGGCATGGGCGCCGTGCTGCACACGGTCAATCCGCGCCTGTTCCCCGAGCAGCTCGAATACATCATCAACCACGCCGAAGATGCGGTGCTGTTCTTCGACCTGAGCTTCGTCGCGCTGGTTGAGAAGATGGCACCGCAGTTGCAGGGCGTGCGCGCCTTCGTGCTGATGACCGATCGCGCGCACATGCCGGAGTCTTCGATTCCCGGACTGCTGTGCTACGAGGACCTGCTCGCGGCCCAATCCGACGACTATCCGTGGCCCGACCTGGACGAAAACAGCGCCGCCTCGCTGTGCTACACCTCGGGGACCACCGGCATGCCCAAGGGCGTGCTGTATTCGCATCGTTCGACGGTGCTGCACGCGTTCGGCGCCTGCACGGTGGACAGCCTCGCGGTGTCGAGGAACGAAACCGCGCTACTGGTCGTACCGATGTTCCACGTCAATGCCTGGAGCATGCCCTACGCCGGCGCGATGAGCGGCGCCAAGCTGGTCCTGCCCGGCCCGGCGCTGGACGGTGCGAGCGTGTACCAGTTGCTGCGCGGCGAGCAGGTCACGCTCGCCCTGGGCGTGCCCACGGTCTGGATGCTGCTGTTGCAGCACGTCGCGGCGATGGAACTGAAGCCGGCCAGCGAACTGGCGCTGCGTCGCGTCGTGATCGGCGGCGCCGCGGCGCCACGCGCGATGGCCGAGGCGTTCGAGCGCGATTTCGGCGCCCTCGTGGTGCAAGGCTGGGGCATGACCGAGATGTCACCGCTGGGCACGGTCTGCAACCTGCTGGCCAAGCACCGGTCGTTGCCGTTGGACCAGCGCCTGGACGTGCACGTGAAGCAGGGGCGCGCCGTATTCGGCGTCAGCCTCAAGCTGACCGACGACGAGGGCCGGCGCCTGCCGCATGACGGCGAGGCCGCGGGCCACCTGAAGGTGCGCGGTCCGTGGATCGCGAAAGCTTATTACGGCGATGACGATGGTCCGATCCTCGACCACGAGGGCTATTTCGACACCGGCGACATCGCCACGATCGATGCGGACGGCTACATGCAGATCACCGATCGTGCCAAGGACGTGATCAAGTCCGGCGGCGAATGGATCTCGTCCATCGCCCTCGAGAACGCGGCCATGGGCCACCTGCTGATCGCCGAAGCCGCCGTCATCGGCATCGCACACCCGAAGTGGCAGGAGCGGCCGCTGCTGCTGGTCGTGGTCAAGCCGGGCCAGGCACTGGAACGCGAGGCCGTGCTGCACTACCTCGCAGGTCGCGTCGCCAAATGGTGGCTGCCCGACGACGTGCTGTTCGTTGCGAGCCTGCCGCACACCGCGACCGGCAAGCTGCACAAGGCCGTCCTGCGCGAACAGTTCCGCGACTACCGCTTCGCGGACGCCTGAAGTCCATCAGGCGTGGGTGGTCGAACACCGCCTTACTCTGACCCGCTCCAACACCAAAAGCGCTCCAACACCAAAAAGAATGGCCGCTCTAGAGCGGCCATTCCCCCCTGTCACTGGCGCATGCAGCCGCGCCAGAAGACAACTCGCGTAGCAGGGCTACGCGCCTACCTCTTCCAAAATCGGATGAAGGCACACACAGCGCCCGCCGCGACAGCACCGGCGAGGGATACATATCCGGTGCTCACCCCAGACGCCAGATAGATCGCCGCCACGATACCCAGCGGCAACCAGGTCCAACAGAATGGCCCTGACGACTTCATATCGCTCCCTCCCTCTGGGTGTACTGAATCGTCCTGATAGCGCATGCAAGGCCGTGTCCAGCTCACGTGCAGCGTTATTGCTGCGATCCAAACTTTCCAGAGCGGATGCGTTTCGTCTACGCCAGTGGCGCGAACGCCATGTGGCGTAAAAGCGAACAAGGAGGACCGAGGCATTCGATAGGCGGCAATTGAATTGCCCACGCTGCGTGCAACCGCTCAGCGATCGAGGCTGGCGATCAGCTCCAGCGCCTGCGGCCACTCGCCAAAGCCCGCCGCCGGATTGAGGTGGCCCACGTCGCCGAGGTCTTCCAGCCTGCTGCCCCAGTCCTGTGCCAGCGCCTGCGCACGTGCGTAGGCGCACAGCGGATCATTGCGACTGGCCGCGACCAGGCTCGGAAACGGCAGCGGGCTGCGCGGAATCGGCAGCCAACCGTGCCGGGCCAGTGTGTCCGTCGTCGGATAGCCCTCCGGAAACGGGTTCTCCACGTCCGCCGGCGTGGCCAGCAATGCGCCCACGATGGGGGGACGCGACATCCGATGATGTGGGTCCGACTCCAGCGTCTGCGCCCAGTGCGCCACCATCAGCACGCCCGCGCTGTGGGCGACCAGGACGATCGGCCCATCGATGGCACGCAGCGCCCGGTCGAGCGCCTGGACACGCGCGGCGCAACTGAGCTTGTCCTCTTCCAGCGGCGGCACGGTGTGCACTCTGGGCAGCCGGGCTGCCAACAGGGTCTGCCAGTGTTCCGGCACGTGCTCGCGCAGGCCGGGGACGATGAGGACGGTCGCGTGGGTGGTCATCAATTCTCCTTGGAAGGTTCGACGCTCGGCGGGTGTCACAGCCACAACAGCCCGAGCACCAGGACCGCGAGGAACACGGTCTGGCCGAGCATCAGCACCACCGGTTTGATGCCGACCGTGGTCAGTTCCTTCAGCTGGATCTTCATGCCCAGTGCGCCGATCGCCGTGATCAGGCACCAGGTCGACAGGCCGCTGCCGAACTTCTGCAGTGCCGGCGTGATCCCGCCCAGGCTGCCCAGCACCGCAAGGCCGAGGAACGCCACCGCGAACCAGGGCAGCAGTGGCGGACGCTGGCCGCTCTCGTGCCCGCCCTGGGCGCGGGTGATCATGACCGCGCAGACGATGACCGGCAGCAGCATCGCGATGCGGATCAGCTTCACCACCGTGGCGGTGTCGCCGATTTCGTGCGACAGGCTGTAGCCCGCACCGACGACCTGGGCGACGTCGTGGATCGTGCCGCCGAGGAACACGCCTGCCTGGATCGGGTCCAGCCCGACGGCGCGCACGATCATCGGGTAGACGATCATCGCCACGGTCGACAACGCCGACACGCCGATGACGGTGAACAGGGTCGCGCGTTCCTTGCCGGGATGCGCCGGTAACGCCGCCGCCAGCGCCAGTGCCGCGGAGGCGCCGCAGATGGCGGTCGCACCGCCGGAGAGCAGGCCGAACAGCATGTTGAAGCCCATGGCCCGCGCCACCAGCATCGACAGCACGATCGTGACGACGACCGAGATGACCACCAGCAGCACCGGATGCCAGCCCAGCGCGGCGATCTGTTCCAGGGTGATGCGCGTGCCGAGCAGCGCGACGCCCAGCCGCAGCACGCCGCGCGCGGCGAGGTCGATACCCGGCTTGCAGGCGCCCTCCGCCGACAGGAAGTTCATCGCCATGCCGAGCAGGAGCGCGAACAGCATCACCGGCGCCTGGTACTGGCTCGCCAGTGACCGGGCCGCGATGGCGACGACAACGCTGGCCAGCAGGCCGGGCAGATAACGCCCGGCGAGCGTCCGGAACCGATCAAGGTTCATGCTGCTCAGGCCGCGGCCGATGCCTGCACGGCCTGGCTCATGGCCACGAGCAGGAGCGTGGCATCCTGCGCGCCCGCCAGGGACCGACGCCCGTTGAACACGAAGTGCGGCACTCCAGCGAGTGCCGAAGTGTCCGCCGGCGCGGCCGGCGCCAGCCCGGCGTCGGCTTGGGTCGCAGCGGCGAGCCGATCCGGCGACACGCCGACCTCTTCCGCCAACGCGCGCAGCGTCGCGGCATCGCCGATGTCTTCGCCGCGCTGGAAGTACGCGGCAAACAACCGCTCGAGCAGCGCCTCGTACAACGCCGGCGCGCCCAGCGCCGCGACCCGACGCAACAGCTCATGCGCACGGGAGGTGTTGGGCATGCGCTCGATTCCGGCCAGATCCAGCTCGAGGCCCGCGCTGCGGGCGGCCAGCGTGATCTGCTGGCGTCGCTGCCGCACCGCTTCGGCCGAGCCCAGGCGCCGCTCATAGAACTCGGCGAACGGCAGTCCCTGTTCCGGCACATCGGGCAACAGCTGCACCGGATGCCACACCGTCTCCACGGCGATGTCCGGGAACTTCTGCGCGAACCGCTGCCGCGCGAGCGCGAAGTGGCGCTTGCCGATGAAACACCAGGGGCAGATCAGGTCGAAGTGGATGCCAATTACGAGCGAGTTCGTGAGCGAATTCGTGAGCGAGTTGGCGCGTGTGTCCCCGCCACTCACGTCGGCACCTCCATGCCGACGTCGCAGGTGCGCACGTGCCGTCCCACCTGCTGGATGTCGTCCAGGTAGTGGCGCTTGGCGAAGTAGAACACCGCGGCTGCGGCCAAACCGACCAGGGGTACGAGCTGGAATGCCCGCGCCAGGCCCAGTGCGTCGGCGAGCACGCCGGTGAGCAGCGGGCCGGCAGCGAGCCCGAGCAGGTTGTTGGCCAGCGTCAGGGTTGCGAACGCGGTGCCGTGGATCGGCAGCGGCGTGAGATTGGCGACCATGGCCCCGGCCGGACCGCTGGTGCCGGCGGCCAGGAACATGCCCAGCCCGATCACCAGCAGCTGCGGCGTTCCATGCGGCAGCGCGAACGCCAACGACAACAGCACACAACTGCCCACGCTGTAGGCGATGGCCAGGCTGAACTTGCGCGTCGGTGCATTCCGGCACAGGCGATCGCTGAGCATGCCGCAGGCGATCATGCCCATGCCGCTGACCAGCACGATCATCGCGGACACGACGCCGGCGGCGTCGGTCGCCATCGCGTAGTAACGATTGAGATAACTCGGCAACCAGACGATGACGGTGCCGCCGACGAACAGCTGCAAGCCGCTGCCAACATAGGCGCCGATCACCGAGCGGCTGTTGACCAGGCTGCGCAGGGGCACCCGCACGGCCGGCGCGGACGCGCGCGGCTCACCGGAATTCGGCTCACCCGAACGCGGCGGCGCGATGCGTTTTTCCCTGACGATGAGCGGATACAGCAGCGCCAGCACCAGGCCGAACGATGCCATCGCAGCGAACGCCCAGCGCCAGCCCATGTGCGCGGCCACGGCTCCGCCCAACGCCATGCCCAGCACCGAACCGAACATGCCGCCGGCCATGAACGCGCCGGTCAGCGTTGCCCGCATGTGCTTGGGGAATACCGACAGCACCACGGCGATGCCGACGCTGCCGTAAGCCGCCTCGCCGACGCCGACCAGGAAGCGCGCGGCCAGCATCTGCGGGTACTGCTGCGCCAGGCCGCAGCCCAGCGTCGCCAGGCTCCAGACCGTCGCCATCAGGGCCAGGCTCCTGACCCGTCCGAACCGGTCGGCCAGCAGCGACAACGGGAAGGTCAACACTCCCACCATCAGCGCCACAATGCCGCTCAGCAAACCGAGCCGGGCATCGGTCAACGCCCACTCGGTCTTGAGCAGGGGGAACACCGCGTTGAGCACCTGCCGCGACATGTAGTCCGACAGCAGCAGGCCGAAGCTCAGCGCGAACACGACCCAGGCATACCGGCGCGGGATGAGCGCGCCCGGGTCATCGGTGCCGGTGTCGGGAAGGGAATGGAAGGCCATGGTATCGACGTCGTATTCGGGGCTCAGGCCGGCTGCGGCTCGGACTGCGATGCAGGCAGCGGCACGCCCTTCCAGAACGGCTTGCGATTCGGCGCGAAGCCGTTCGCCGCCAGCGTCTCGTCGGCATCCTTGTAGAACGTGCCGATTTTGTAGATCGCGCGCGCTTCGTCGGCGGTGGCGATGTCGCGGCCGAATTCGCGCGAGATCCGCACCAGCTGCTCGATCTGCTCGATGCTGCCCATCTTGCGGTCGCGGCGCTGGGTCCAGATGTTGTCCTCGTTGCCGCAACGCACATGCAGGCCCATCGCGATCGCCATCATGTTCACCGGCAGCACGTTGAGCATGGACGACTCCAGCGTCAGCACCGAACCATCCGGGCAACCGCGCACGAAGTTGGCGAGGTTGTAGATGTTGGGCGCATCGAAGCCGCCGCCGATGGCCACCCAGGTCAGGATCAGCGGCACGTTGCAGGTGCCACGGCGCATCATGCGCTCGACCGTCTCGAGCTGGGTGATGTTGGCCAGCTGGAAGTGGGTCTGGATGCCGTTCGCTGACAGGCGGCGGATGTGCTCCTCGACCCATTCCGGACCGGCGGGAATCGTCATCTCGCGGTAGGCGCGATAACCCTCCGGCGTGCCCAGGCTGGTGCCGGCGAGGTCGGCCTCGCACATCTGCTCGACCACGTTCATCTGGTTGGTGTTGATTGCCAGGGTTACCTGGTCCGGCTTCGGCGTCAGTTCCGCCAGCATGTGCCGGGTGTCGTCGGACAGCCACTTGGCCACGTTGCCTTCGCCTTCCGGCGCGAACGAGATCGAGCCGCCGATCTGGATGATCAGCTCGGGCACGCGGGCGCGAATGCCGGCGATAAGCTCGTTGAACATCGACAGGCGCTTGGATCCCTTGCCGTCGAGTTCGCGCACGTGCGTGTGCAACACGGTGGCGCCGGCGTTGTAGCAGTCGACCGCTTTCTGGATGTGTTCCTCCATCGTGACCGGAAGATCTTCCGGAAAGTCGGACGGCATCCACTCCGGGCCGTAGGGCGCGGCGGTGATCACGAGTTTCTGCTGGTTCTCGGGGAACAACGATCCGTCGAGGAAATTCATGGTTTTCTCCGTGGTGCGGACGAGGCGATATCGGCTCGGCGGTCAGGTGGTCAGTAGGGAACGTCGCCGATGATTCCGGCCCGTTCCATCTTTCGATGGCAAGGCGGGTAATCCATCACCGCGTAGTGCTGGGTGCTGCGGTTGTCCCAGATGGCGACGCTGCCCGGCGTCCACCGCCAGCGCACCTGGTACTCGGGGACATGGGCCTGGCTGATCAGGTACTGCAGCAGGTGCTGCGCACCCGGGGCGTAGTCCTGGCCATAACGCACGTTGTCGGGCGTGTGGAAATTGCTGAGGTGCGTGGTGAACGCATTGACGAACAAGATCTTCTCGCCGGTATCCGGATGCGTGCGCACCACCGGGTGTTCGGCATCGGGAAACTGCGCCTTCAGCGCGAGGCGCTTCTCGATCGGCATGGCGGCGCCGAAGCTGGCCTCGATGCTGTGGCGCGCCCGCAGGCCGGCGATCTGCTGCTTGATGTGCTCCGGCAGCTTCTCGTAGGCGAGCACCATGTTCGCCCACATCGTGTCGCCGCCCGTCGGCGGGCATTCCACGCAGCGCAGCACGCAGCCGAACGGCGGCGCCACGCGCCAGGTGGCATCGGTGTGCCAGGCGTTCTCGTAACGATCGTTGGGCTGCTCCGGTGACTTGTAGATACGCACCAGCCCCGGATGATCCGGATCGCTGCCGGCCACCGGGTGATCCTCGAGCGCACCGAAGCGACGCGCGAAGGCAACGTGCTGGGCGCGGGTGATGTCCTGGCCACGCAGGAACAACACCTTGTGCCGGACCAGCAACGCGCGCAGCGCCTGGAACAGGCCGTCGTCGTGGATCGCATCGGCCAGGTCGACGCCGGACAGTTCGGCGCCGATGGCGCAGGTCAATGATTCAACGCGCATGCCGGTCTGCCTCAGATGACGAAGATCGACGAGCCGGTGGTCTTGCGCGATTCCAGGTCGCGATGCGCCTGCACCGCGTCCTCCAGCGCGTAGCGCTGGTTGATCTCGATGCGCAGGCGGCCGGCGGCTACGTGGTCGAACAGCTCGGCGGCCAGCTCGGCCTTGTCGAGCGGGTCGGCGATGTAATCGGCCAGCGCCGGGCGGGTCAGGTAGAGCGAGCCCTTCATCGCCAGGAGCTGCGGGTTGAACGGCGGGATCGGTCCCGAGGCGGTGCCGACGCAGACCATCAGGCCACGCCGCTTCAGCGAGTCGAGCGAGGCCTCGAACGTGGTCTTGCCGACGCTGTCGAACACCACCGACACGCCCACGCCACCAGTCAGTTCGCGCACGCGCGCGGCGACATCCTCGTGGCTGTAGTTGATGACGTGGTCGCAGCCGTGGGCGCGGGCGATTTCCGCCTTGGCCTCGGTCGAGACCGTGCCGATCACGGTCAGGCCCAGCAGCCTTGCCCATTGCGCGACGATCAGGCCGACGCCGCCGGCGGCGGCGTGCAGCAGGATCGAGTCGCCGGGGCGGAACGGATAGATGCGGCGCAGCAGGTAGGCCGCGGTCAGGCCACGCATGGTCATGGCGGCGGCGGTCTCGCAGGCGATGGCCTCGGGCAACCGGATCAGCGGCGCGGCCGGCACCAGGCGCTCGGTGCTGTACGCGCCCAACGTGTTGACGAAACCGGTGTAGGTCACGCGGTCGCCGACCACGACCTGGTCGACGCCCGGCCCCACCGCCTGCACCACGCCGGCCGCCTCGACTCCGATGCCCGCGGGCAGCGGGATCGGATAGGTGCCGTTGCGGAAATAGGTGTCGGCGTAGTTCAGGCCGACCGCGACATGCCGCAACCGCACCTGGCCCGGCCCCGGCTGACCGACCTCGACGGGTTCGTAGCGCAGGACCTCGGGGCCACCGGCCTCATGGAATCGAACAGCGTGGGCCATGGCAGTCTTTGAAACCTCTCAAACGGAACCGGAGTCGTGGCCTCCGCAGGGAGGCGAACGGCTTCGACTGTAGGCAGGAGGGGTGCGCAATTCTTGCCAAACGGCGACAATGACTTTTCATTTCATGACACCCCCCCGACGCCGGACCCGTTCATGAGCAGCCTCATTCGCGCGGCCACGTTGAAGAACTATTTCGAGGTGGCACAGGAGCTCGGCCTCAATCCCCAGCCGCTGCTGCACGCGGCCGGCCTGAGCCGGACCATGCTGGCCGACCCCGACCGGCGCATTCCGGCCGCCGCCGCCGTCAGGCTGCTGGAAGACTCCGCGCGCCTGGGCGATTGCGACACCTTCGGCCTGCGCATGGCCGAGTCGCGGCAGTTGTCGGACTTCGGCGTGGTCAGCCTGCTGCTGATCCACCAGCCGACCCTGCGCGACGCCCTGCTCGCGACCATGCAGTACCGCCATCTGCTCAACGAGTTGCTGGCGATCCACGTCGAGGAAAGCGGCCGCACCGTGGTGATCCGCGAGGAATTCGTGCCCGACGCGGGCACGTCCTCGCGCCAGGCCACGGAACTCGCGCTCGGCGCCCTGTACCGCCTGTGCGGCGCCCTGCTGGGTCCGCACTGGAAACCGCACAGCGTGAACTTCACCCATGGCGCGCCCGAGAACCTGCTGGTCCACCGCCGCGTGTTCCGCTGCGCCCTGGAATTCGACCGCGAGTTCAATGGCATCGTCTGCGATGCCACCGACCTCAATTTCCCCAACCCGTCGGCCGATCCCGCCATGGCCGTCTACGTCAAACGCCTGGTGGAATCACTGCCGGCACCCGACCGGAACTCCATCGCCACCGATGTGCGCAAGGATCTCTACATCCTGATGCCGATGGGACAGGCGACCATCGAGCAGGTGGCGCGCGGCCGCGGCATGAATGTGCGCACGCTGCAGCGTCGGCTCGAGGAAGCCAACGAAACCTTCTCCAACACCTTGAATTCGGTGCGCACCGAACTGGCGCTGCGCTACATGGAAAACCGGCGCTACTCGCTGCAGGTGGTCGGCCGGTTGCTGGGCTTTTCCGCGCCCAGTTCTTTCACGCGCTGGTTCAGCGCCGAATTCGGCACGGCGCCACGCGAATGGCGCAAGGCCTTCCGGCAGCGCGGCTGAGCCCGCAAACGGAATTGGCGGGAGCGCGACTGGAGGAAGCGTTCGAGGTTGCGCAGCGCGCGACGCCCACGACGATCGATGCGGACAAGCGCCACCCCGATCATGGGGACAGCGCCCGCCGGTTCCGCCGGCGGGCGTCTCTTGTTGCTCAGCTGCCGTTCTTGGCGCGCGCGAATGCCGCCGCCAGCGCGTTGTTGGCCGGTGCCGGTGCCGACGCCTGCGGGCGCGGCGCTGGACCGCGGTTGCCATCCCGTCCGCCGCCACGCGCGGCATTGCCGCGTGCATCGCGGTCGTTGCCGCGCGGTTCGCGCGGCGCCGGCGCCGCATCGTCGAGCCTGCGCGTCAACGCGATGCGCTTGCGCGCGATGTCGACTTCGAGCACGCGCACCTTGACGATGTCGCCCGCCTTCACCACGTCGCGCGGATCCTTCACGTAGGTGTCGGACAGCGCGGAGATGTGGATCAGTCCGTCCTGGTGCACGCCGATGTCGACGAAGGCGCCGAACGCGGCGACGTTGCTGATCACGCCTTCCAGGATCATGCCGACCTTGAGGTCCCTGATCTCCTCGACGCCGTCGGCGAAGCGCGCGGCCTTGAACTCGGGGCGCGGATCGCGGCCCGGCTTCTCCAGTTCCTTGAGGATGTCGCGCACTGTCGGCACGCCGAACTTGTCGTCGGTGAACTGCTCGGCCTTGAGGCCGCGCAGCAGCGCGGCATCGCCGATCAGTTGCTTCACTTCACGACCGCACTGCTTGAGGATGCGTTCGACGACGGGGTACGCCTCGGGGTGCACGGAGGAGCTGTCGAGCGGCTGCTCGCCACCGGCGATGCGCAGGAAGCCGGCGCACTGCTCGAAGGTCTTGTCGCCCAGGCGCGGCACTTTCAACAACTCCTTGCGGCTTTTGAAGGCGCCGTTCTGGTCGCGGTAGACGACGATGTTCTCCGCCACCGTCGACGACAGGCCCGACACACGCGTGAGCAGGGCGGCCGATGCGGTGTTCACGTCGACACCGACGGCGTTCACGCAGTCCTCGACCCTGGCGTCGAGCGCGCGCGCCAGGCGGAACTGGTCGACGTCGTGCTGGTACTGGCCCACGCCAATGGCCTTGGGCTCGATCTTCACCAGTTCGGCGAGCGGATCCTGCAAGCGGCGTGCGATCGACACCGCGCCGCGGATCGACACGTCGAGGTTCGGGAATTCCCTGGCGGCGAATTCGGACGCCGAATACACCGACGCGCCGGCCTCGCTGACGACAATCTTCTGCATCTTCAGCTCCGGCGCGAGCTTGATCAGATCGCCGGCAAGCTTGTCGGTCTCGCGCGAGGCGGTGCCGTTGCCGATCGAGATCAGTTCGACACCGTGCTTCGTGCACAGCGCGCGCAGGGTGTGCAACGACTGGTCCCACTGCCGGCGCGGTTCGTGCGGGTAGATGGTGTCGGTGGCCACGAGCTTGCCGGTGTTGTCGACCACGGCGACTTTCACGCCCGTGCGCAGGCCGGGATCGAGGCCGAGCACGGCCTTGCGACCGGCAGGCGCGGCGAGCAGCAGGTCCTTGAGGTTGTTGCCGAACACATCGATGGCTTCGGCTTCGGCCTTCTCGCGCGCCTGTCCGAACAGGTCGAGCAGCAGGTGCAGGTGCAGCTTCGCCTTCCAGGTGAGGCGGCAGCTGTCCTGCAGCCACTTGTCGGCGGGACGGCCCTGCGCCTTCACGCCGGCGTGGTGGGCGACGCGGCCTTCGGCGAGCACGTGACCGGCGTCGGCATCGGCGCCGGGATCCAGGTCGAGGAAGAGGATTTCCTCGCGGCGCGCGCGGAACAGCGCAAGCAGGCGGTGCGAGGGAATCTTCGCCAGCGATTCGCTGTGGTCGAAGTAGTCGCGGTACTTGGCGCCTTCGTTCTCCTTGCCTTCGGCGACGCGCGCACGGATCACGCCGACTTCGTGCAGCCAGTTGCGCAACTCGCCCACGAGCGCGGCGTCCTCGCCCCAGCGCTCCATCAGGATCGCGCGGGCACCGTCGAGCGCGGCCTTGGTGTCGGCCACGCCCTTGTCGGCATCGATGAACGTCGCCGCGAATTCCTCCGGCATGCGCGTCGGATCGCCGAGCAGTCCGTCCGCCAGCGGCTCGAGGCCGGCTTCGCGCGCGATCTGTGCCTTGGTGCGGCGCTTGGGCTTGTATGGCAGGTACAGGTCTTCCAGGCGCGACTTGCTGTCGGCACCCAGGATCTCCGCGCGCAGTTCGTCGCTGAGCTTGCCCTGCTCGTCGATGCTCGCCAGCACCGCGGCGCGGCGGTCTTCCAGCTCGCGCAGATAGGTCAGGCGCGTCTCGAGGTTGCGCAGCTGGGTGTCGTCGAGGCCGCCGGTGACTTCCTTGCGGTAACGCGCGATGAAGGGAACCGTGGCGCCTTCATCCAGCAGGGCGATGGCGGCCTGGGCCTGGGCGGACTGCGCGCCGATCTCGGCGGCGATGGTGGAAGCGATCTGGCGGGCGAGCTGCGGGGAAATCTCGGGCATGCGTTGTTCGGCATCGTTGCTGCGGGAATGCAGGGCCGATTGTGGCAACGCATACGCTGCGGCGTAAGCATTGACAAAGCGCGCTCGTGCGGAGCGTGACGCGGATGGCTTTGGCGTCATCGCTAGATGAACAGCCCGTGGTTCGCCATCGCCGGCCGCGGGCGCGGCGCCGATGGTGTCGTTGGCTCGAGTCATTCGCGGGCCAGTAGAATGGCGGCATGGATATCTTCAAGGTCTTCACGCTCGAAGCCGCGCACCGGCTGCCCAACGTGCCCGAAGGCCACAAGTGCGCGCGCCTGCACGGGCATTCGTTCCGGGTGGAGATCCGCCTGCGCGGCGAGATCGGCGCGGAGACCGGCTGGGTGATGGACTTCGCCGACGTGAAAACGGCCTTCCAGCCGCTGTACGACCAGCTGGACCACCACTACCTCAACGACATCCCCGGCCTGGACAACCCGACCAGCGAGCGCCTGGCGGTCTGGATCTGGGAGCGCCTGAAGCCCACGCTGCCCCTCCTGGACGAAGTGGTGGTGCACGAGACCTGCACGTCCGGCTGCCGCTACCGCGGGCCGTAAGCCAGCGCGCCGCGGCCGTCATGGCCGCACAACCCCTTGTTTCCTAAAAGGATCCTGAATCCGGGCCCGCTGTCATACGCTTGTTGTTGCATTGCAACAATTGCCCCGGTATGCTGCACCGCACCAATCCGGCATCCGCTGGATCCGCAGTCCCCACAGGAGCCGCCATGTACCAGTTCAACGAACAGTTTGCCGCCGCCTCGCGCCAGTTCGCGGACACGGCCGCCCAGATCAACCGCATCGCCCTCGAGAATGCCCAGGCCCTGTTCGGCCTGCAGGTCAGCGCGATTGAAGAGCGCGCCAACGCCACCTTCGCCTTCTTCGGTGAAGCCTCCCAGGCCCGCGATTTCGACGCCCTCAAGACCCTGCTGCCGAAGGGCGTGCAGATCGCCCGCGAGAACGTCGAGCGCACTGTCGCCGTCGGCCAGGAAGTCTACGGCCGCACCCTGAAGGCCAACGAGGCCATCGGCCAGATCACCAAGTCGCAGCTGGAAACCGTCGTCGCCAAGACCCAGGCCACGGTCGAAGAAGCCGCCGACAAGGTCGCCAAGGCCGCCAAGGCCAAGTAAGCCGCAACCGTCTCTCTCTCCACTCCCCCAGTGGAACAACGAACCCGGTGGCCCCCGCTACCGGGTTTTTTGTTGCCTGTCGCCAAAATTAGCCATTTGCTCAAAATTTGAATCGCGTTCAAAATCACTAACCCCGCCTGCCCCCATCCCTCCCCCGCCCATGGGCACCAAGGAACGCCGCCAGCGCGAACTCTCCGCGCGCGAACAACGCTTCCTCGACTGCGCGCAGGGCCTGATCCAGCGCGACGGGCTGCTGAGCCTGCAGATGTCGCGGATCGCCGAGGAGTGCGACTACGCGGTAGGCACTCTGTACCAGCACTTCGCCAGCAAGGAGGACCTGCTGGTCACGCTGGCCACGCGTGACTGCATGAGCCGCGTGGAGTTGTTCGAACGCGCGGCGAGGTGGACCGGCCCCACCCGCGAACGCATGCTCGCCATCGCCATCGCCGACCTGATGATGATCCGCGCGCAACCGGAATTCTTCCGTCTCGCGCAATACGTCTTCACTGACGTGATCTGGCATGCCGCATCGGCGAAGACACGGCAGCGTTCGCTCGAAACCAGTGCGCCGATCGGGGTGTTGATCGAAGGCATCGCCACCGACGCCGTTCGCCTGGGCGACCTGCCCGCGAATACCGGCCTCACCCCGGAGACCCTGACCATCGGCCCATGGACCCTGTGCATGGGCATGCATACTTTGGTCCATGCCGAAGGCGTGCTCGAGCGCCACGATGCTGGCGAGCCCTACCGCCTGCTGATCAAACACCTGCAGCACCTGCTCAATGGCTACGGCTGGCGGCCGCTGTTCGACGTGTCGGACGAAGCGGCGATCGACGCGCAACTGGCGCGCATCAGCCGCGAGGTCTTCGATTCACCTTCTCCGCCACTCGGCGGCGCAACGCACTCCTACAAGGAAGCAACGTAATGGCCAGGCACGACTCTCCGCGCACGTCTGCAACGCGCGAACCCTCGAGCAAGAAGCGCATGTTCTGGATGCTGCTGATCACCGGGCTGGTGTTCGGCCTGGTGTTCGGCGTCAAGGCTTTTTTCGCCGCGCAGACCAACAAGTACTTCGACAACATGCCGCAACCGCCGGCGACGATCAGCGCGGGCATCGCGCAGCAGCAGGTCTGGCACGACACGGTGCAGGGCGTCGGCACCATGGTCGCGGTCAACGGTACCCAGGTGACCACCGAATCGCCCGGCGTGATCAGCGAGATCCATTTCAACCCCGGCGACCAGGTCAAGGCCGGCGCGGTGCTGCTGCAACTCAATGCCTCGACCGAAGTGGCGACACTGAAGTCGCTGGAGGCCACCGCACACCTGACCGCGACCCAGAGCGACCGCTACTACGAGCTCGCCCAGACCAAGCTGGTCTCGCGCGATGAAGCCGACAAGCGCGCCGCGGACGCCGCCACTGCGCGGGCGCAGGTCGACGCGCAGCGCGCGCTGGTCGCGCGCAAGACCATCCGCGCGCCCTTCTCGGGCGTGCTCGGCATCCGCAAGGTCAATCTCGGCCAGTACGTGGAACCGGGCGCCGAACTGGTCAGCCTGCAGCAGCTGGATCCGATCTACCTCAACTTCACCCTGCCCGAACAACGCCTGCCGGCCATCCGGCAGGGTTCGGTGGTGAGCGTGCAGGTCGACGCCATGCCGGGGCGGAATTTCGAAGGCACGATCACCTCGGTCGAGCCGCAGGTCGATCCGCAGACGCGCAACTTCCAGGTGCAGGCGACGCTGCGCAATCAGGACAACTCGCTGCGCCCCGGTACGTTCGCCCGCGTCACCTTCGACCAGGGCAGCGAACAGCGCGTGGTGGTGATCCCGCAGACCGCGATCAGCTTCAATCCCTACGGCAATTCGGTGTACGTGATCACGCAGGCACCGGCGCCGGCCAAGGCCGATCCCGCGCAAGCCAAACCCGAGGGCAAGCCGCCGGGACCGACGCTGATGGTCAAGCAGCGCTTCGTGAAGACGGGGGCCACGCACGGCGACCTCATTGCCATCACGGAAGGCCTCAAGCCCGGCGAACGCGTCGCCACCAGCGGCCTGCTCAAGCTGCGCAACGACGCCACGGTGATCATCAACAACTCCGTGCTGCCCACGTCGGAAAAGGCGCCGACGCCGGTCAACCGCTGAGCACCCTTATCGCCGTCGCGCCGCGCAGTGCGCGGAGTGACGGCAACACGTAGCGCCACCCCACCAAGGCCGCACGATGAAATTCACCGACATCTTCATCAAGAAACCCGTGCTGGCGCTCGTCGTCAGCCTGTTCATCCTGCTGCTGGGACTGCGGGCGAGCACGTCACTGAACGTGCGCCAGTACCCCGAGCTGCAGAATGCCGTCATCAACGTCAGCACCACGTACTTCGGTGCCGACGCCGACCTGATCCAGGGCTTCATCACCACGCCGCTCGAGCGCGAAATCGCCAGCGCCGAAGGCATCGACTACCTGGTGTCCAACAGCACCGCCGGCTCGTCCTCCATCCAGGCCTACATCCGCCTGGACCGCAACGCGAACGAGGCCCTCACCGAGATCGCCGCTAAGGTCAACAAGCTGCGCGGACAACTGCCGCCGGAGTCGGAAGACCCGGTGATCGAACTGCAGCAGGGCGAACAGATCGCGGCGATGTACCTGTCGTTCGACAGCACCCTGCTCGACAACAACCAGATCACCGACTACCTGGCGCGCGCGGTCGAACCCAAGCTCGCGACCATCCCCGGCGTTCAGCGTGCCGAGGTCATCGGCAGCGGCACCTTCGCCATGCGCGTATGGATGAAGCCGGACCGCATGACCGCGCTCAAGGTCACCGCGAGCGACGTCTTCAACGCCCTGCAGTCCAACAATGTGCTGTCCGCACTGGGCCAGACCAAGGGCCAGATGGTCTCCATCGACCTCACCGCACGCACCGACCTGCGCACGCCCGAGGAGTTCAAGCAGTTGGTGATCCGCTCGCAGGACGGCGCGATCGTGCGCCTGGGCGACGTCGCCGACGTGGTACTGGGTTCGGAAAGCTACGGCTCGTCGGTGTCGATGAACGGCCGCTCGGCGACGTTCATGGGCATCTTCGTCGCGCCCGACGCCAACTCGCTCGACGTGATCAAGCAGGTGCGCGAGACCCTCGACCGGGACATCAAACCGCAGCTGCCTGAGGGCCTGAGCGCCAGCGTCCCCTACGACAGCACGAAGTACATCGACGACGCCATCAACGAGGTGATCCACACCATCGTCGAGGCGGTGCTGATCGTGATCGTGGTGATCTACCTGTTCCTGGGCAGCTTCCGCAGCGTGTTGATCCCCGCGGTGACCGTGCCGCTGTCGCTGATCGGCTCGTTGTTCCTGATGTTGCTGATGGGCTTCACCATCAACCTGCTGACCCTGCTGGCGATGGTGCTCGCGATTGGCATCGTGGTCGATGACGCGATCATCGTGCTGGAGAACGTGCACCGGCACATCGAGGAAGGCATGAAACCCTTCGATGCGGCGATACGCGGCGCGCGCGAACTGGCATGGCCGGTAGTGGCGATGACCACCACGCTCGTCGCGGTGTACATCCCGATCGGCTTCCAGGGCGGCCTGACCGGCGTGCTGTTCACCGAGTTCGCCTTCACCCTGGCCGGCGCGGTGCTGCTGTCGGGCGTGATCGCGCTGACCCTGACGCCGATGATGTGCGCAAAGATCCTCAAGGCACACGAGCATGGCACCGGCAAGGGCAAGCTGGAGATGTGGCTCGACAACCAGTTCGAGAAGCTGCGCGGCAGCTACGAGCACCGCCTGCACAGCGCGCTCTCCACGAAGGCGGTCATCGCGGTCTTCGGCGTGCTCGTCTTCATCTCCTGCGTCTTCCTGTACCGGGGCTCGCCGCAGGAACCGGCACCGGCGGAAGACCAGGGCTTCATCTTCTCGTACTCGTCGGCCGACCCGGCGTCCACGCTCGACTACGTGGAGCGTTACAGCGCCGAGCTCACCAAGATCGGCAAGAACACGCCGGAGAACGAGAACTTCTTCCTCATCAATGGTGGCGCCGGTACCAACACCGCCATCGCCGGCTTCGTGCTGAAGCCGTGGGGCGAGCGCAACCGCTCCACGCAGCAGGTGCTGGACCAGACGATCCAGCCGGAGCTGTCGAAGATCACCGGCCTCAACGTGTTCGCACAGGTGCCGCCCGCGCTGCCCAGCGCCGGTGGCGGCGGTGGCGGCGGCGAATTCGTCATCGGCGGTACCGGTTCGCTCACGCAGTTGCAGGAACTGGCCGACGCGGTGCTGACGAAGGCGCGCGAAAGCAAGCGCTTCATCTTCCTCGACAAAGACCTGAAGATCGACAAGCCGCGCGTGGAGGTTCAGATCGACCGCGACAAGGCGGCGTTGCTGGGCATCGACATGCGCACGCTGTCGGCGGACATGGCGGCGATGCTGTCGGGCGGCTATTCCAACCGCTTCTCGCTGCAGAACCGCTCCTACCGCGTGATCCCGCAAGTACAGCGCAGCGACCGCCTCAACGCCACCGACCTCAACAACTACTACACCCGCACCAAGGACGGCGACCTGATCCCGCTGTCGACGCTCGTCACGTTGAAGGAATCGGCGCAACCCGAACAGCTCAAGCGCTTCCAGCAGCTCAACGCGGTGGCCATCACGTTCGCGCCACGCCCGGGCGTGAGCAAGGGTGAGGCATTGTCGATCCTGGAGAACGCGGCGAAGCAGGTGCTGCCACAGGGCTACAGCGTCGACTACGCCGGCGAGTCGCGCCAGTTCAAGCAGGAGGGGCAGGCGATGCTGCTGACGCTGGCCCTGGCGATCATCGTGATCTTCCTGGTGCTGTCGGCGCAGTTCGAGAGCTTCCGCGACGCGATCATCATGTTGCTGACCGTGCCAATGGCGATCTGCGGCGCGCTGCTGGTGCTCAACATACTGGCGATCCTCAACGGCATCCTCGGCGCCATGGGGATGGCGGGCTTCCCCGGCATGAGCATCAACATCTACACCCAGGTCGGGCTGGTGACACTGGTCGGCGTGATCTCCAAGCACGGCATCCTGATCGTGGAGTTCGCCAACAAGCTGCAGGTCGAACAGGGCCTGAGCAAGCGCGACGCCATCGAGAAGGCCGCCGGCATCCGCCTGCGCCCGGTGCTGATGACCACCGCGGCCCTGGTCTTCGCGATGATGCCGCTCCTGATCGCCAGCGGCGCAGGCGCCGCCGCGCGCTTCTCGATGGGCCTGGTGATCGCGGCGGGCATGCTGATCGGCACGATGTTCACCCTGTTCGTGCTGCCGGCGTTCTACCTGTACCTGGCCCAGGACCACAGCGCGCGCCGCGCAAGGCAGGCGGAAGCGGGTACGGGTACGGAACCGTCATTGCCGCCGACACCCGACGCCGGCTGAGGCGAGACCTGACCACCAGAACGGGCGCAGCGATGCGCCCGTTTCTGCTTCTGCGCGAGCCTGCCCTGCGCGAGCCTGCCCTGCGCCAACGTGCTCTGCGCGAGCCTGCGTCAGCGCGGCAGGGTCAGGTAGCGCGACATCGCCCGCGCATCCGGCGCGGGCGCATGCGGCAGCCGCCCCCAGCAAGCCACCGGCAGCACGCGCTGCAGGATGACGAAGTTGTCATCGGCGCGCGCCATCCCCGGATCGATGCCGTTGGCGATCCAGCCGACGAGCTTCGCGCCATCCGCCGCGATCGCGCGCGCCGTCAGCCGTGCGTGGCTGATGCAGCCCAGGCGCAGGCCGACGACCATCACCACGGGCAGCTGCAGGGCACGCACCACCTCGACCTGGTCGATCGTTGCCGTGAGCGGCGCGGCCCAGCCGCCCACGCCTTCGACCACCACCGCATCCGCCTGCGCCGCGAGCCGCGCGTGCGCGGCAACAATCGTGGCCAGCTCGATCGTCACGCCGGCCTCGGCCGCCGCCAGCTCCGGCGCCAGCGGCTGTGGCAGCGCATAGGGGTTCACGTCGGCGTAGGCCGGGACCGGATCGCTGGCCTGCTGCAACGCGAGGGCATCCTCGTTGCGCCAGCCCTCGCCCGTGTCTTCGCAGCCGCTCGCCACTGGCTTCATGCCCACGGCGCGCTGGCCACGCGCACGCAGCGCATGCAGCAGCGCTGCGCTGGCAATCGACTTGCCGATGCCGGTATCGGTGCCGGTGACGTAGCAGGAATACGGGGTCATGGCCGGCATCCTAGTGCAGGGACAGGCGAAGCGTGAGGCGCTGTCCTGTTGCGAGTCTGCGGCAGCGCATGAAGCACGGTTTTGCCGTTATCAGCCGCCGGCGCGGCGTCATTGATACCGCCGGGGCACTCGACTGCGGGCCACTGTTACACTGCGGCCATGACCTTCACCGCCACCCAGCTCGCCGGCAGCAAGCAGCAGCAGTACGCGCAGCTGCTGGAGCAGGCGCGCGGGTTGATGCATGGCGAGCGCGACCGCGTCGCCAACGCCGCCAACGTCTCGGCACTCGTTTATAACGCGCTGCCGGCGCTGAACTGGGTCGGCTTCTACTTCTTTGACGGCAAGGAACTGGTGGTCGGCCCGTTCCAGGGCCTGCCGGCCTGCATCCGCATCCCGCTCGACAAGGGTGTGTGCGGCGCGGCCGCGACCACGCGGCAGACGCAGCGCGTAGCCGACGTGCATGCCTTCCCCGGCCATATCGCCTGCGATGCCGCGTCGCGTTCGGAAGTCGTGGTGCCGTTGCTGCATGGCAATGAGCTGGTGGGCGTATTCGATCTGGACAGCCCGGAACCCGACCGCTTCGACGCCGACGACCAGCTCGGCCTTGAAGCCATCGCGCAGGCCTTAGTGGAGTCGCTCGCATGACCGCAGTGAAGATGCGCAACATCGGACCCAAGAGTGCCGCCTGGCTGCGCCAGGTCGGCCTGCGCTCGCTCGAAGACCTCACGGCCGTGGGCACGGTCGAAGCCTTCATGCGCGTCAAGCGCGCCGGCTTCAAACCGGGTCTCAACCTGCTTTACGCGATCGAAGGCGCCCTGCTCGACTGCCACTGGCAGGAAGTGCCCGAGGAGCGGCGCCAGCAACTCATCCTCGCCGCCGATGCCGCCACCGCGCTGCTGCCGCCGCCACGCAACCGCCCCGCCGCCGGGCCGGTAACCACGACCATGAGCTCGCGTGGTCCCGACGAGGCCATGGGCACGGACGACCACGACCTTGATTTGGCTGGCGATGCCGCCGCGGGTGACTCGTCCTATGACCACAGTGCGGCAGGCAGCGAAGACTGAGCCGCACCAGGACGCCGGCAGGCTGGCGTAACGTCCCTGCAGAATCGGTCGCACGGCAATGCCCCGCTCGCCCCGCTGCGCCTGCGCCCCCCGGCAGCCGGGCGAACAGCAGCTTGCTGGAGGCCCGATGGGCCCAACGGCCAATTGGAACCGGCTGACCCGGGCACTACCGTGCTCCTTGGCTAGGCCCGCTCCGGGCCAGGTCGAAAGTTGCCAGCACCCCAGCCCACTCTCGAGCCACCCTCGAGGAGAACCCCATGGACCTAGCCCCAACTGACGTGCAGGACGAGCCGGTTGCGACGCAGGCCTATTCCAACCGGCAACGGCTGTTCATGCGGTACTTCACCGCGGTGCTCGTCGACCTCGTCATCCTCAATCTGTTCGAGGAGTACTGGGACTGGGTCACGATCGAGTCATTCATGATCTCGCTGCTCGCCGCGATCCTGCTGCAGATCCTGCTGCGGGCGACGATCGCCGTCGAGCATCGGGTGGCCGCCTACTTCAATGCGCGCAAGGGCAAGTGGGCGCGGTTCATGCGCTTCTTCTGCGCGTGGCTGGTGATCTTCGGTTCCAAGTTCGTGATCCTCGAGGCACTCGACATGGCCTTCGGGGACGAGGTGAGTTTCGGCGGCCCGTTCCATGGCCTCATCGCGATCATCGTCGTCGTCGTGGCGATGCTCGGCATCGAGGAGCTCATCGTGCGCTTCTATCGCCGGCTCGGCGACAGTCCAGGCGACTGATGCGCAAACCCGGATGCAAGAAAAAGCCCGGAATTTCCGGGCTTTTTCTTTCTCACTCCACGGTTACCGATTTCGCCAGGTTGCGCGGCTTGTCGACGTCGGTGCCGCGAGCGAGCGCGGCGTGGTAGGCCAGCAGCTGTACCGGGATCGCGTGCACGATCGGTGAGAGCACGCCGACATGGCGCGGCGTGCGGATCACGTGCACGCCTTCGGATTCGCCGAACTGGCTGTCGGCGTCGGTGAACACGAACATCTCGCCGCCGCGCGCGCGCACTTCCTGGATGTTGGACTTCACCTTTTCCAGCAGGGCGTCGTTCGGCGCGATCACTACCACCGGCATCTCGCTGTCGACCAGCGCGAGCGGGCCGTGCTTGAGCTCGCCGGCCGGATAGGCCTCGGCATGGATGTAGGAGATCTCCTTGAGCTTCAACGCGCCTTCCAGCGCGATCGGGTAGTGCATGCCGCGACCGAGGAACAGCGCGTGCTGCTTGGGCGCGAAGCGGTCCGACCAGCCCGTGATCTGCGGTTCGAGGTTGAGCGCATGCTGCACGCTGCCCGGAAGCTGGCGCAGGGAGTCGAGATGGTCGGCTTCCTGCGCTGCATCGAGCATGCCGCGCAGCTTGGCGATGGTGCAGGTCAGCGTGAACAGTGCGACCAGCTGGGTGGTGAAGGCCTTGGTCGAAGCCACGCCGATCTCGGCACCGGCGCGGGTGTAGTACACGAGCCGGCTGGCGCGCGGGATCGCGCTCTCGGGCACGTTGCAGATCGACAGCGTCCGGTCGTGGCCGAGCGACTTGGCGTACTTGAGCGCCTCCATCGTGTCGAGCGTTTCGCCCGACTGCGAGATGGTGACCACCAGCTGCTTCGGATTGGCGACGACGCGGCGATAGCGGTACTCGCTGGCGATGTCGACCGCGCACGGCAGGCCGGTGATGGCCTCGATCCAGTAGCGGGCGGTCAGGCCGGCGTAGTAGCTGGTCCCGCAGGCGAGGATCTGCACGCCTTCGATGTCGGCGAGCACGGATTGCGCGTTGTCGCCGAACAGTTCGGCCGAGAAGCCGCCGTTGTCCATCACCGCCTCGATGGTGTCGGCGATGGCGCGCGGCTGCTCGTGGATTTCCTTCTGCATGAAGTGGCGGTAGGGGCCGAGTTCCAGCGAGGCCAGCGACACGTCGGAGACGTGCACGTCGCGGTCGATGGCCACGCCCTCCGCGTCGAACACGCGGACCGTCTCGCGCGTGATCGCCGCGGTATCGCCTTCCTCGAGAAAGATCACCCGGCGCGTGGCCTGGATGATGGCGGACACGTCGCTGGCGACGAAGTTCTCGCCTTCACCCAGTCCCACCAGCAGCGGGCAGCCCATGCGCGCGGCAACCAGGCGGCCCGGCTCCTTGCGGCTCACCACCGCCAGCGCGTAGGCGCCATGCAGTTCGCGCACCGCATGCTGCAGCGCGCCCAGCAGGTCGAGGCCGCTCTTGAGGTGATGGTGGATGAGATGGGCGATGACTTCGGTATCGGTCTGCGATTCGAAGACGTAGCCCAACAGGCGCAGGCGTTCGCGCTGCTCCTCGTGGTTCTCGATGATGCCGTTGTGCACCAGGGCCACGCCGTGGCTGATGTGCGGGTGCGCATTGGCCTCGGTGACGCCGCCGTGGGTGGCCCAGCGGGTATGGCCGATGCCCAGATGGGCGCTGAAATCCTCGGCCTGCGCGGCGGATTCCATTTCGGCCACGCGGCCGGTACGACGGACCCGGCGCACCTCGCTGCCACCGCCGGGGTCCGTGACCACTGCGATGCCGGCCGAGTCGTAGCCGCGGTATTCGAGGCGCTTGAGGCCTTCGATCAGGACGGGAACCACATCGCGATCGGCGATCGCACCAACAATTCCGCACATGGAGGGGAGTCTCGCGTTGAATGACCCGCAGTTTAGCGAAAGCGCGTGAGGCCGCCGCGCGTGGATTTCACACACAGACCTCGCGCGCATGGCTTCGAACCGGCGCCGCGGCGGCGTGTCCGCGCGGACACGCCGCTGTCCGGACGGACACCCGGATCGGGGCGGACAGTCTTTTAAATCAGATACTTACGGTTGGCACGCGTTCTGCTTAATAGGGGTAGTGCCCTCATTTCCCAGAACCCTCCCATGAGCATCCGCGACACCTCCGGCCAGGACCGGCCCCTCCACGGCGATTCCGCCGCTTCCGCAAGGACGCTGTCGCTGCGCCGCCGCCAGTGGCTGTATGCGGGCGCGGGCGTGGCCGGCCTGGTGGTCGTGGTTGGCTGGCTGCTGTCGGGCTGGACCGCCGGGGCGCATTCCTTCGACGCCTCGCGCCTGCGCATCGCCGCCGTCACCCGCGGCGACCTGGTCCGCGACATCTCCGCCGAGGGCCGCGTGATCGCAGCCAACAGCCCGACCCTGTACGCCATCGCCGGCGGCACGGTCACGCTCAAGGTCGTGGCGGGCGACAAGGTGGCGCCGGAGCAGGCGCTGGCCGAAATCGACAGCCCCGAGCTGCGCAGCAAGCTCGCCCAGGAACAGGCCACCCTCGCCGGCCTCGAAGCCGAGGCCAGCCGCGCCGTGCTCGATGCGCAGATCACGCGTTCGAACGCACGCAAGCTGCTCGACCAGGCGCAGATCGACCGCCAGGCCGCGCAGCGCGACCTCGAGCGCAACCAGCGCGCCTTCGAAGGCGGCGCGGTCGCGCAGATCGACGTGGCGCGCTCGCAGGACACGCTGAAAAAGGCCGACCTCGGTCTCGCCAGCGCCCGCAACGACTATGGCCTGCTCGGCCAGGGCGCCGGCCTCGACATGCGCAACAAGCGTCTGCTCGCCGATCGCCAGCGCGCGGTCGTGACCGAACTGCAGCGCCAGGTCGACGCGCTCACGCTGCGCGCGCCCTTCGCCGGCCAGGTCGGCCAGGTGATGGTGGCGCAGCGCCAGAACGTCGCGATCAACGCGCCGCTCTTGAGCGTGGTCGACCTGGGCGTGTTCGAGGTCGAGATCAAGGTGCCCGAGAGCTTCGCCCGCGACCTCGCCATCGGCATGCCCGCGCAAGTCACCGGTCCCACCGGCACGCTCCCGGCGGAAATCTCCGCGGTGTCGCCGGAAGTGGTGAACGGCGAAGTCACCGGCCGCCTCCGCTTCAAGAGCCAGCAGCCGCCGGGCCTGCGCCAGAACCAGCGCATGAGCGTGCGCATCCTGCTCGACACGCGCCGCAACGTGCTGATGGTCGAACGCGGCCCCTTCCTCGAACAGGGTGGCGGCAACAGCGCCTACGTGATGGACGGCAGCAGCGCGGTGAAGCGCCCGCTCCACACCGGCGCCAGCAGCCTGAGTGCCGTCGAGATCCTTGGCGGCGCGAAGGAAGGGGACCGCATCGTGGTATCCGGCGCCGACGGCTTCGGCGAAACCGAACGTGTCCGCATCACTGGAGAATGATCATGAGTACCGACTCTGCCTATCCCCGTCATTCGTTCCCGCAGAACTGGTCCGCGCTGGACCTGGCCGATGCCGTGCCGCTGCGCCTGTCCGACCGGATCGCCCTGGGCCTCATCGAATTCAGCGTCGCGCCCGTCGCGGCCAACAACCCCTTCGTTGTCGCCGCCCCGCGCGGCTGGCGCCGCGGCTACGCGGGCAGCAACGAACTCCCCGACTTCCGCGTGCGTTGAACGCACTCTGTAACCCGATCAAATAACCAAAGGGAATCCCGCCATGCTGCACATGCAAGCCGTCACCAAGGTCTATCGCACCGAGCTCGTCGAAACCCACGCCCTGCGGTCGCTCGACCTGCATGTGCGCGATGGCGAGTTCGTCGCCGTCACCGGCCCGTCCGGTTCCGGCAAGACGACCTTCCTCAACATCGCCGGCCTGCTCGAGGAATTCACCGGCGGCACCTACACGCTCGACGGCCAGGACGTGCGCGGCCTGTCCGACGACGCGCGCTCGAAGCTGCGCAACCACAAGATCGGCTTCATCTTCCAGAGCTTCAACCTGATCCCCGACCTCAACCTGTTCGACAACGTCGACGTGCCGCTGCGCTATCGCGGCTTCAATGCCGCCGAGCGCAAGCAGCGCATCGAGCAGGCGCTGGCGCAGGTCGGCCTGGCTTCGCGCATGAAGCACTACCCCGCCGAACTGTCCGGCGGACAGCAGCAGCGCGCCGCGATTGCACGCGCACTGGCCGGCACGCCGCGCCTGCTGCTCGCCGACGAACCCACCGGCAACCTCGACTCGCAGATGGCACGCGGCGTGATGGAGCTGCTGGAGGAGATCAACGCCGCGGGCACCACCATCGTCATGGTGACCCATGACCCGGAACTGGCCGCCCGCGCGCAGCGCAACGTGCATATCGTCGACGGCATGGCGACCGACATCTCGGTCGAGTCCAGCCTGATGCGAGCGCGCGACCTGGCTGCCTCCATCGAATCCAACTGAGGCCGCGAACATGGCAACCAATGTTGGCTACTACTTCAACCTCGCCCTGCGCAGCTTCCGGCGCAACAAAGTGCTCACCGCGCTCATGGTGCTGGCGATCGCGCTCGGCATCGGTGCGGCGATGACCACGCTCACCGTCTACCACGTGCTTTCAGGCGATCCGCTGCCGGGCAAGAGCCAGAATCTGTACTACCCGCAGATCGACCCCCAGACGCGCGAGGAATACCGACCGGGCGGCGATCCGCCGGGCCAGCTCACGCGCCTGGATGCGGAGGCCCTGCTCAAGGCCAGGCGCGCCGACCGCCAGGCGCTGATGACCGGTGGTGGCGTCGCGGTGCAGCCGCAGCGCGCCGGCCTGCTGCCGTTCGCCGCGGACTCGCGTTACACCAGCGCCGACTTCTTCCCGATGTTCGACGTGCCGTTCCAGTACGGCAGCGGCTGGGACGCCGCCGCGGACGAGGCGCACGCGCGCGACGTGGTGATCTCCAGGTCGCTCAACGAAAAGGTGTTCGGCGGCGGTAACAGCGTCGGCAAGACCCTGCGCCTGGACGGCACCGACTTCCGCGTGGTCGGCGTGCTCGCCAAGTGGCGTCCGGTGCCGAAGTTCTACGACCTCAACACCAGCCGCCATGGCTATGGCGAGGCCGAGCAGGTGTTCCTGCCGTTCACGACCTCGCGCGACCTCGATCTCGGCCGCAGCGGCAACATGAACTGCTACGACAATCGCGCCAAGGGCGTGAGCTCGACCGATGTCGGCGCGCCCTGCGTGTGGGTGCAGTTCTGGGTGCAGCTGGATTCGCCACAGAAGGCGAAGGACTACCGGGCCTTCCTCGAGAACTACTCCGACCAGCAGCGTGCCGCCGGCCGTTTCCAGCGACCCAACAACGTGCAGCTGCGCGACCTCATGGGCTTCCTCCGCCACGAGAAGGTGGTGCCGGACGACGTCAACCTGCAGATGTGGCTCGCGTTCGGCTTCCTGCTGGTGTGCCTGGTCAACACCGTCGGCCTGCTGCTGGCGAAGTTCATGCGTCGCTCGTCCGAGATCGGCGTGCGCCGCGCCCTGGGTGCCTCGCGTGCTGCGATCTTCGCGCAGTGCCTGATCGAAGCGGTGTCCGTCGGCCTGGTCGGCGGCGTGCTGGGCCTCGGCCTCGCAGTGCTGGGCCTGTGGGCCGTGCGCCAGCAACCGGTCGAGCATGCCGCGCTCGCCCACCTCGACCCGGCGATGCTGCTGACGACGTTCGCGCTCGCGATCGTGGCCAGCCTGTTCGCCGGCGCCTTGCCTGCATGGCGCGCGTGCCAGGTCACGCCCGCCATCCAGCTCAAGACCCAATGACCCGGACTGACTGAGGCACGCCATGGAACTTCGTCCCATTCTTTCGACATTGCGCCGGCACAAGACGGCCGCCGCACTGATCGTCCTCGAGATCGCGCTGAGCTGCGCGATCATCTGCAACGCCGTGTTCCTGATCCGGGAGCGCATCAACCGCATCGACATGCCCAGTGGCGTGGCCGAACAGGAAGCGGTGGTGATCAACCTGACCGGCATCGGCACCGACCAGAACGCCGCGGCACTCACCCGCGAGGACCTGGCCGCGATGCGCGCGATTCCCGGCGTCACCGCGGCCGCGTCCACCAACGAGGTGCCGTTCGGCAACTCGTCGTGGAACAGCGGCATCACCCTGACCCCGGAGCAGACCGAATCCACGATCAACGCGACGACCTACTTCGACAGCGGCGAGCTCGGCAAGGCACTCGGCGCCAAGCTCATCGCCGGCCGCAACTTCAACCCCGACGAATACGTCGATTACGACCCGGACAAGGACTTCAGCGAGGCCATGCCCGGCGCCGTGATAATCACCAAGGCCGTGGCCGACAAGCTGTATCCGGGCAAGAACCCGGTCGGGCAGGTGTTCTACTTCGGCGACAACAAGCCGCTCACGGTGGTCGGCGTGTTCGAGACGCTGGTGCGCCCATACTTCGGCCCCAAGGAGATGGTGCCGGACTACACCGTGCTGCTGCCCGCGCGCATGCCGTACAACGTCGGTGGCTATTACGTGCTGCGCACGAACCAGCCCGGCGAGCGCGAGCGCGTGCTCAAGGACGCGGTGAAGGTGCTGGAGAAAAACAGCCCCAACCGCATCATCCTCGACCACAAGACGCAGGAGCAGATCCGCACCGAGTTCTTCCAGCAGGACCAGTCGATGGTGTGGTTGCTGATCGCGGTCTGCATCGCGCTGCTGGTGGTGACCGCGCTGGGGATCGTCGGCCTCGCCAGCTTCTGGGTGCAGCAGCGCACCAAGCAGATCGGCGTGCGCCGCGCGCTGGGTGCTACCCGTGGCCAGGTGCTGCGCTACTTCCAGACCGAGAACTTCCTGCTCGCCACCCTCGGCATCGTCATCGGCATGATCGGCGCCTACGGCATCAACCAGTTGCTGATGAGCTCGTACGAACTCCCGCGACTGCCGGCGCTGTACCTGCCGGTCGGAGCGCTGGTGCTGTGGGCGTTGGGCCAGCTGTCGGTGCTGGGCCCGGCGCGGCGCGCCGCCGCCGTGCCGCCCGCGGTGGCCACGCGCAGCGTGTAGTCGAACAGCGTGCTGTCGAACAGGTAACCTGTGCCGATGCCTACCGTCCTTGTCATTGACGACAATCCCTCCGTAGCCACGGCCCTGGAAACCCTGTTCTCGCTGCACGACATCGACACGCGTGCGGTGACAACGCAGGAAGACGGGCTCGCGCTGCTTGCGCGCGAGCCCATCGACCTGGTGGTGCAGGACATGAACTTCCATGCCGACACGACGTCGGGCGAGGAAGGGGTCGAGTTGTTCGCGAAGATCCGTGCGGCGCATCCGGACCTGCCCGTGATCCTGCTCACCGCGTGGACCCACCTGGAATCCGCGGTGGACCTGGTCAAGGCCGGTGCCGCCGATTACCTGGCCAAGCCCTGGGACGACCGCAAGCTGCTGGCCACGGTGAACAACCTGCTCGAACTGTCGCAGGCACGGCAGGAACTCGCTCGCCACCGCAGCGGCGAGCGGCGCCGTCGCGATGCGCTGGCGCGCGAGTTCGACCTGCGCGGACTCGTCTACGCGGACCCCGCGAGCGAAGCGGCGTTGGCGCTGGCCTGCCAGGTGGCGCGTTCGGATTTGCCGGTGCTGATCACCGGGCCGAACGGCGCCGGCAAGGAGAAGTACGCGGAAATCATCCATGCGAATTCGGCGGTGAAGAGCGGCCCCTTCGTCGCGCTCAACTGCGGCGCCTTGCCGGGCGAACTGATCGAAGCGGAACTGTTCGGCGCCGAGGCCGGTGCATACACCGGCGCCAACCGCGCGCGCGAAGGCAAGTTCGAGGCCGCCGATGGCGGCACCCTGTTCCTCGACGAAATCGGCACCCTGCCGCTCGCCGGGCAGGTCAAACTGCTGCGCGTGCTCGAGACCGGCCGCTTCGAGCGCCTCGGCGGCAACCGCGAGCGCACGGTGAAGGTACGCGTGATCAGCGCGACCAACGCGGACCTGTCCGCGCTGATCGCGGCGGGGCATTTCCGCGAGGACCTGTACTACCGTCTCAATGCGATCGAAGTGCGCCTGCCGCCCCTGGCGCAGCGCAGCGACGACATCCTTCCGCTGGCGCGCCATTTCCTGCCGCCCGGCAAACAGCTCGACGGCGACGCCGAGCACGCCCTGCTCGCGCACGCGTGGCCCGGCAACGTGCGCGAGCTTCGCAACACCATCCAGCGCGCATCGCTGCTCGCGCGCGGCGAGAAGATCGGCGTCGCCGACCTGGGCCTGCCCGCGGCCACCACGCGTGCGCTCGCCGCAGGCAATGGCGGCGATGAACCCGATCGCGCCAGCATCGAAGCCGCGCTGGCGCGTGCCGGCGGCGTGGTTGCGCAGGCGGCGAGCGACTTGGGCCTGTCGCGACAGGCCCTGTACCGGCGCCTCGAGCGCCTCGGCATCGACCGCCCATGACCAACCGCGCGCACCCGCAGTCCGCAGGCCGCCGTGCGGCGGCGGGAGCCACGCATGCGTAGCCTGCGCCAGCGGCTGCCATTGAGCCTGCAATTCGCCGCGCTCGCGCTGGCCTACATGATTGCCGCGGTGGCACTCACCCTGCTGCTGTCGCGCTGGCTGCGCAATCCATGGCTGGCGGGCGGGATCGTCACCGTGGTGCTGCTGCCGTTGCTCGTCTATCACGTGCGCCGCGCCTTCGCGCCGATGAACTCGCTGTTCCGCGCGCTCTCCGGCACCGTGGCGAGCTACCGCGACGGCGACTTCGCCTTCGGCCTGTCCTGGCACGGCGGTGGTGACCTGGGCGCGCTGGTCGCCAGCCACAACGAGCTGGGCGACGCGTTGCGCGAACAGCGCCAGGCGCTGGTGCAGCGCGAGCTGCTGCTCGACACCATGGTGCAGAACACGCCGGTGGCGATGCTGCTGGTGGATCCGTCGCGCCACATCGTCCTGGGCAACATCGCTGCACGCAAGCTGCTCGGCGAAGGCAAGCGCCTGGAAGGCCTGACCTTCGACGCGTTGCTCGAACACGCACCCGAGGCGCTGCGCGAAGCCTTCGAACGCGGCGGCGACGGCATGTTCACCGTCGGTGACGCCGACAACGAGGACATCTACCACCTCGCCCGCCGCCACTTCCGCCTCAACGGCCGCCGCCACGAACTGGTGCTGCTGCGCCTGCTCACCGCCGAGCTGCGCCGGCAGGAAGTGCAGACCTGGAAGAAGGTGATCCGCGTGATCAGCCACGAGTTGAACAACTCGCTGGCACCGATCGCGTCGCTCGCGCATTCGGGCGCGGAACTGCTGCGCCGCGGCCAGCTCGAGCGCCTGCCTACCGCGCTGGCGACGATCGAGGACCGCGCGCGCCATCTGGAAGGCTTCATCCGCGACTACGCCCGCTTCGCCAAGCTGCCGTCGCCGCGACTGGAATCGATCCCGTGGCCACGCTTCGTCGCACAGCTGCGCTCGCAGGTGGAGTTCACCTACGACGGCCCGGAATCACCGGATGCCATCGCCCGCATCGACGTCGCGCAGCTGGAGCAGGCGCTGATCAACCTGCTCAAGAACGCGCACGAATCCGGGTCGAAAGCCGGGGACGTGGCGTTGTCGCTGCGCCGCCTGCCCGAATACTGGCGCGTCGATGTGCTCGATCGTGGCAGCGGCATGAACGAAGCGGTGCTGGCGAATGCGCTGCTGCCGTTCTATTCGACCAAGCGCCATGGCACCGGGCTCGGGCTGGCGCTGGCGCGCGAGATCGCCGAAGCCCACGGTGGTCGCATCGCCCTGCTCAACCGCGACGGCGGCGGGCTGTGCGTATCGCTGGTGCTGCCGGCCTGACGCGGGTCGCGGTTACTTCGGCGGCTTCACCGGCCGCTGCCAGCCTTCGACCGACACCTGCTTGCCGCGCGCGACGCTCAGCTTGTCGGCGGGCGCGTCCTTGGTGATCACCGAACCCGCGCCGACCGTGGCGTTGCGTCCGATCGTGACCGGCGCCACCAGCGACGAGTTCGAGCCGATGAAGGCGCCGTCCTCGATGGTGGTCGTCGACTTGTTCACGCCGTCGTAGTTGCAGGTGATGGTGCCGGCGCCGATGTTGACGCCACTGCCGACCACGGCATCGCCGAGATAGGCCAGGTGGTTGGCCTTGCTCGACACGCCCAGCCGCGCGTTCTTGGTTTCGACGAAGTTGCCGATGTGCACGCCGTCGGCCAGCACGGTGCCCGGGCGCAGGCGTGCGAACGGACCGACCAGCGCCGCGCCTTCGACGACGACGCCGTCGAGGTCGCAATGCGCGCGCACCTCCGTGCCGGGACCAAGGGTGACGTCCTTGAGCCGGCAGAACGGGCCGATGCGCACGCCGTCGGCGAGCTTCACTTCGCCTTCGAAAACGACATCGGCATCGATCTCGACGTCCATGCCCACCGTCACGGTGCCGCGGATGTCGATGCGCGCCGGATCCGCCACGCGCGCGCCCTGCAGGCACAGCGCCCGCGCGGCGCGCTTCTGGAAGGCGCGCTCGAGCTGCGCCAGCTGCCAGGGGTCGTTGGCGCCCTCGGTTTCGATCGGATCGGCGACGTGCACCATTTCGGCGGCATCGAACTCGGTCGAGGCGGATGCGAACACGTCGGTGAGGTAGTACTCGCCCTGCGCGTTGTCGTTGCGCAGGTGTTCGAGCCAGCGGCGCAGCGGCTCACCGTCGGCAATGATGATCCCGGTGTTGACGGTCTTGATCCCGCGCTGGTCCTCGTCGGCATCCTTGTGCTCGACGATGCGGCCGACGCGGCCTTCAGGGTCGCGCAACACCCGGCCGTAACCGGTGGGGTCGGCGAGGTCGGCAACGAGCACGGCGATCCGGCCGGGCGCGGACATCAGCCGCTGCAGCGTCTCCGACGTGATCAGGGGCACGTCGCCGTACAACACCAGCACGCGCGCGTCCTGCGGCACATTGGGCATCGCCTGCTGCACGGCATGGCCGGTGCCCAGCTGCTGCTCCTGCTCGGCCCACGTCAGGTCGTCCTGGCCGGTGAATGCGGCCAGCACCGCTTCACCGCGGTGGCCATACACGACATGGATGCCCGCCGGGTTCAGCGCACGCGCGCTGTCGATCACATGCGCAAGCATCGGCCGGCCCGCGATCTTCTGCAGCACCTTGGGCAGGCTCGACTTCATGCGCTTGCCCTCGCCGGCCGCGAGGATGATGACGTGCAGAGGTGCCGACATGGGAAGTCCGTGCTGATGGAATGGCTGCATTTTAGGACGCACTGATAGCATGCGGCGATGATTAGTGCCGCGCCCGTTCCCGCCCCTGAACAAGCCATCGAGGAGCCGGGCTCCGCATCATGGGCGCGCGCATTGCTGTGGATCGGCGCGCCGCTCTGCCTCGTGGGACTGGTCGTC
The DNA here is from genome assembly GCF_054049835.1 of Lysobacter sp. P5_B9. Taxonomy (NCBI): domain Bacteria; kingdom Pseudomonadati; phylum Pseudomonadota; class Gammaproteobacteria; order Lysobacterales; family Lysobacteraceae; genus Lysobacter; species Lysobacter sp. P5_B9. Next base: position 212,504 of record NZ_JBFULP010000003.1, on the reverse strand, counting down.
GATCACTTGGGCGCGCAATGGCACGGCGGACGCTTCGCCGGACTGATCGTGCTGTCACTGCTGGCCCTCGCCGCCGCTGGCGTGCTGCGTCGCGTGCTGGGCTGGCGACTGGCGAGCGGGCTCGCCCTGGCATGGCTGCTGGCGGTGGTCTTCTACGCCGGCGTCGTCCCGGCGCTGGCGACGATGCTGTTCGCATCAGGAGCACTGGCCCTGGGCGGCCTGCTGCAGCGGGAAGCACCGCCCACGCTGCGCGTCGCCTGCGGCTTCATCCTCCTGGCCGGTGCGCTGGGCTGGCTGCTGCCCTTTCCGGTGCACTACGGCGCCGCCTACGCCGGACTCTGCCTCGGCCTGGCAGCCTGGCAATGGCGCGCGCTGGCGGCTTCGTGGCGTGCGATGGCGACCCAATGGCACGCCGCCCTCGACGCGGCGCCGCGTGCGGCCGCCTTCGCCGTGCTCGTCCTCGGGCTCGCCAGCACCGGCTGCTGGATCCCGACCATGCAGGCGGACGATGTCGTCTATCACCTGCGCCTGCCGTGGCAATTACTGGCACAGCACCACTATCCGCTCGACCCCGCGCTGCACATCTGGGCCTTGGCGCCCTGGGCGGGTGACGTCCTGCAGGCCGTGCCGCAGCTCATCGCTGGCGCTGAGGCGCGCGGCAGCATGAACGCGCTATGGCTCGTGCTGGCCGCGACCGCGGTGTGGCGCATCGCTTCACTATTGGGAGGCACCGCGCGCACTGCGTGGTTCGCCGTCGCCCTGTATGGCAGCCTTCCGCTGACGGCCGGGCTTGCCGGCAGCATGCAGAGCGAGACACCGACGGCCGCGTTGTTGGCGTGGCTGGTGGTACTGATCCTGGAACCCGCGCCGCGCACGCCACGAGTGCGCATCGGCGCGGTACTCGTCGGCGGACTTCTGGCGTTGAAACTGTCGTCGGCGGTATTCGCGGTGTTGCTGTTGCCGTGGGCGCTGTGGCGGCATCGCCGCGTGCCTGCGCCGCTCACGCTGGCAGGCGCGTGCGCCATCGTGCTGGCGATCGGCGGCTCCAGCTACGCCTATGCGGCCGGAATCGCGCGCAACCCGTTCCTGCCCTTGTTCAACGCGTGGTTCCGGTCGCCCTACTTCGATCCGGTCAACTTCGACGATGCGCGCTGGCATGCCGGCTTCGACGTCGCGCTGCCATGGAACCTGACCTTCCACACCGATCGCTACCTCGAGGGGTTCGCCGGTGGCGGCGGCTTCGTGTTCGTCGCCCTCGCCGGCGCCTGGGTACTGGCGTTCCTGCATCGCCGCACCGCGGCGATGGCGCTCGCGACGACGGCCCTCATCGTGGCGCCGCTTGTCCCGATGCAATACCTGCGCTACACCTTCCCCGCAACGGTGCTGCTGCTGCCGTTGCTGTCGGTAACGGCGTTCCGGATCGATCCACGCCGCGCCGCGTGGCTGCTCGCGGGCGTGTGCGTGCTCAACCTGGCATTCCAGGCCAATGGTTTCTGGCTGCTGCGCGTGGGGCAGGTGAAGATGTCGATCGTGGAAGCCGGGCGCGACGAGCCCGCGTTCCGCGCCCGCGTGCCGGAACGCAACCTGATCGCCGCTATTCGCGGCACCGATCATGGCAACGTCCTGGCCCTGGACGCGGAGCGTCCCTATGTCGCGGAACTGGGCGTGCGCGGGCGCAGTATTTCGTACTACGACCGCAGCCTGCAGCGTGCCGCGCAGTCCGCGGAGGCGCAGGCCGACGGCAGCGCCTGGGTGGACGTGCTGCATCGCGCCGGCATCACCGACGTGTTGCTGCGACCCGCGAAGACGACGACCGCCCAGCGCGCGGCGCTCGACCGCCTGCACGCCACGCGCCGGCAGGTCGAAGGCGATGTCGAGTGGTGGCACGTACCGGCGACGGAGGCGGCGCGATGAGCCTGTTGCGCCAGGGCAGTCACTACATTGCGATCGGGCTGCTGCAGTACGTGGTGGACTGGGGCGTGATGGTGACCCTCAGCCATTTCGGGCTGTCGGTGGAGCTCGCGAATATCGCCGGGCGCGTGAGTGGCGCCATGCTCGGGTTCTGGCTCAACGGCCGCATCACCTTTGCCGGCGAATCCAGCGCCCTGGGCCGGCGCYAGCTGCAGCGCTTCGTGCTGCTGTGGCTGATGACGACGACCCTGAGCACGCTGGCCGTGGGTGCCGTGGAGAACGCCGCTGGCCTTGGCTGGGCGTGGGTGGCGAAGCCGGCGGTCGAACTGGTGCTGGCCGCGATCAGCTTCAGCGTGTCGCGCCATTGGGTATATCGGCGCTGATACCGAACCTTCTCCGCCACGGTCCGCACCCGCCACGGCCGACCTGAAACAAAAACGCCGGCAATCGCCGGCGTTTTTTACTCATGCAGCTTTACTGATGCAGCGCTCGCTCAGTGCTTCATGCTCTTGCGCAGGCGCTCCAGCGCCTGCAGCTGTGCCAGGCTCATGGCGAGCTGGGCTTCGGCTTCCTGCGCGCTCATCTTCGGATCCTTGCGTGCCAGCACGCGCTCGGCTTCTTCCTTGGCCTTGCGGACCGAGGCTTCGTCGATGTCCTGCGCGCGGATCGCGGTGTCGGCCAGCACGGTCACGACCTGCGGCTGCACCTCGAGGATGCCGCCCGATACCGCGAAGTCCAGCTGTTCGCCACCCGGCAGGGTCACGATGACCTTGCCCGGCTTCAGGCGGGTGATCAGCGGCGCGTGGCGCGGCGCGATGCCCAGCTCGCCCATTTCGCCGGTGGCGACCAGGAGTTCGGCTTCGCCGTGGAAGATTTCGTCTTCGGCGCTGACGATGTCGCAACGGAAGGTGGTCATGTGTCTCTCTTTCGTAGGGCGGATTTGAACCCGCCGCTCTTCAATCGGTATTGCTGCCACTCGCAAGGCGGGTCGGGACCCGCCCTACGCCATCGCGCTTACGCCGCGATCTTCTTGGCCTTCTCGACCGCTTCTTCGATCGAACCGACCATGTAGAACGCCTGCTCCGGCAGGTGGTCGTATTCGCCATCGACGATGCCCTTGAAGCCGCGCACGGTGTCCTTCAGCGACACGTACTTGCCCGGCGAGCCGGTGAACACTTCGGCGACGTGGAACGGCTGCGAGCAGAAGCGCTCGACCTTGCGCGCGCGCGACACGGTCTGCTTGTCCTCTTCCGACAGTTCGTCCATGCCCAGGATCGCGATGATGTCCTTGAGTTCCTTGTACTTCTGCAGCGTCGACTGCACGCGGCGCGCGGTGTCGTAGTGCTCGTTGCCGATCACGTTCGGGTCGAGCTGGCGCGAGGTGGAGTCGAGCGGGTCGATGGCCGGGTAGATACCCAGCGAGGCGATCTGGCGCGACAGCACGACGGTGGCGTCGAGGTGGGCGAAGGTGGTCGCCGGCGACGGGTCGGTCAGGTCGTCCGCGGGCACGTACACGGCCTGGATCGAGGTGATCGAACCAGTCTTGGTCGAGGTGATGCGCTCCTGCAGGACGCCCATTTCCTCGGCCAGCGTCGGCTGGTAACCCACGGCCGACGGCATGCGGCCGAGCAGCGCCGACACTTCGGTACCGGCCAGGGTGTAGCGGTAGATGTTGTCGATGAACAGCAGTACGTCCTTGCCCTTGCCCGAGGCGTCCTTCTCGTCGCGGAAGTACTCGGCCATGGTCAGGCCGGTCAGCGCGACGCGCAGGCGGTTGCCCGGCGGCTCGTTCATCTGGCCGTACACCATCGCCACCTTGTCGAGGACGTTGGAGTCCTTCATCTCGTGGTAGAAGTCGTTGCCCTCGCGGGTACGCTCGCCCACGCCGGCGAACACGGACAGGCCCGCGTGCGCCTTGGCGATGTTGTTGATCAGTTCCATCATGTTGACGGTCTTGCCCACGCCGGCGCCGCCGAACAGGCCGACCTTGCCGCCCTTGGCGAACGGGCACATCAGGTCGATGACCTTGATGCCGGTTTCCAGCAGCTCGTTGGTCGAGGACTGGTCTTCGTACGACGGCGCGGCGCGGTGGATTTCCCACGCGTCCGAATGCACGACCGGACCGGCTTCGTCGATCGGGTTGCCGAGCACGTCCATGATGCGGCCGAGCGTGCCGGCGCCGACCGGCACCGAGATCGCCTTGCCGGTATTCTCGGTGACGAGGTTGCGCTTGAGGCCGGCGGTCGAACCGAGGGCGATCGTGCGCACGACGCCGTCGCCGAGCTGCTGCTGCACTTCCAGCGTGATGTCGGTGCCCTGCACCTTCAGTGCGTCGTACACCTTCGGCACGCTCTCGCGCGGGAACTCGACGTCGACGACTGCGCCGATGATCTGAACGATCTTGCCCTGGTTCATTGCCATAGCCTCTTGATAACTCTTGATTACTTGGTGTGGTGACGCGTGCTGGATTTGACCGGAACGATCAGACCGCGGCCGCGCCGCCGACGATTTCGGAGATTTCCTGGGTGATCGCCGCCTGGCGGGCCTTGTTGTAGACCAGTTGCAGCGTGCCGATCAGCTTGGTGGCGTTGTCCGACGCCGACTTCATCGCGACCATGCGCGCGGCATGCTCGGAGGCGACGTTTTCCAACACCGCCTGGTATACGACCGACTCGATGTAGCGCGTCAGCACGTGGTCGAGCACGGTCTTCTCGTTCGGCTCGTAGATGTAGTCCCAGTCGTGGTGCGCGACCTGCGTCTCCGCCGGCGGCACCGGCAGCAGCTGGTCGAACGTCGCGCGCTGGACCATCGTGTTGACGAAGTCGTTGTAGGCCAGGAAGACCTTGTCGACCGTGCCTTCGCCGTACGCGTCGGTCATGGCCTTGATCACGCCCACCAGCTGTTCCAGGTGCGGCGTGTCGCCCAGGTTGGTGACCGAGGCGAGCATGTTGACCTTGACCCGGCGGAAGAACACCGAGGCCTTCACGCCGACGGTGACGACATCGACTTCGACGCCCTGCTCCTGCCACTTGCGGATCTCGCCGAGCAGCTTGCGGAACAGGTTGTTGTTGAGGCCGCCGGCCTGGCCACGGTCGGACGACACGATCAGGTAGCCGACGCGCTTGGTGTCCTTGCGCTCGATCAGGTACGGATGGCGGTAATCGGTGTTGGCCTGGGCCAGGTGTCCGATCACCTGCTTCATCGCGCGCGCGTAGGGGCGCGACGCCTTCATCCGATCCTGCGCCTTGCGGATCTTGGAGGCCGAGACCATTTCGAGCGCGCGCGTCACCTTGCGGGTGTTCTGCACGCTCTTGATCTTGGTTTTGATTTCGCGTCCGCTTGCCATCTTTCTTCTCGGTAGGGCGGGCTCATTGCCCGCCGTTTCGATATCGCTTCATCGCGAAGGTGGGCCAGGGCCCACCCTGCGAATTACCAGGTGCCCGTGGCCTTGAACTCTTCGATGCCCTTCTTGAAAGTGCCTTCGATGTCGTCGTTCCAGTTGCCGGTGCTGGCGATGGTGTTCATCAGCGCGCCCTGGGTGTTGGCGAAGTGCGCGTGCAGCGCGGATTCGAACGCACCGAGCTTGGCGACCTGGATGTCGTCCATGTAGCCCTTGTCGACGGCGTAGATCGACAGCGCCTGGTCGGCGATCGACATCGGCGCGTACTGCTTCTGCTTCATCAGTTCGGTGACGCGCTGGCCGCGCTCGAGCTGCTTGCGGGTGGCTTCGTCGAGGTCCGAGGCGAACTGCGCGAACGCGGCGAGCTCACGGTACTGGGCCAGCGCGATGCGGATGCCGCCCGACAGCTTCTTGATGATCTTGGTCTGGGCGGCGCCACCGACGCGCGACACCGAGATACCGGCGTTCACGGCCGGGCGGATGCCGGCGTTGAACAGGTCGGTTTCCAGGAAGATCTGGCCGTCGGTGATCGAGATCACGTTGGTCGGCACGAACGCCGAGACGTCACCGGCCTGGGTCTCGATGATCGGCAGTGCGGTCAGCGAACCGGTCTTGCCCTTCACCGCGCCGTTGGTGAACTTCTCCACGTACTCCTCGGAGACGCGCGCGGCGCGCTCGAGCAGGCGGCTGTGCAGGTAGAACACGTCGCCGGGATACGCTTCGCGGCCCGGCGGGCGGCGCAGCAGCAGCGAGATCTGGCGGTAGGCCACGGCCTGCTTGGACAGGTCGTCGTAGATGATCAGCGCGTCTTCGCCACGGTCGCGGAAGTACTCGCCCATGGTGCAGCCCGCGTAGGGGGAGACGTACTGCATCGCGGCCGATTCCGACGCCGAGGCGGCGACGACGGTCGTGTAGGCCATCGCGCCGTGCTCTTCGAGCTTGCGCACGATGTTGGCGATGGTCGAGTTCTTCTGGCCGATCGCGACGTATATGCACTTAATGCCGGAGTGCTTCTGGTTGATGATCGCGTCGATCGCCATGGCGGTCTTGCCGGTCTGGCGGTCGCCGATGATCAGCTCGCGCTGGCCACGGCCGATCGGGATCATCGCGTCGACCGACTTGTAGCCGGTCTGCACCGGCTGGTCGACCGACTTGCGCCAGATCACGCCCGGGGCAATGGTCTCGACCGGGGCCGAGAGCTTGGCTTCGATCGGGCCCTTGCCGTCGATCGCTTCGCCGAGTGCGTTGACGACGCGGCCGAGCAGTTCCGGGCCGATCGGCACTTCGAGGATGCGGCCGGTGGTCTTGGCGGTGTCGCCCTCGCGCAGGTGCTCGTAGTCGCCCAGGACCACGGCGCCGACCGAGTCGCGTTCCAGGTTCAGTGCGAGCGCGTAGGTGGCGTTGGGCAGCTCGATCATTTCGCCCTGCATCACGTCGGCGAGGCCGTGGATGCGCACGATGCCGTCGGACACCGAGGTGACGGTGCCTTCGTTGCGCGCTTCGGCGGCCAGCTTGACCTTCTCGATGCGGGTCTTGATCAGTTCGCTGATTTCGGACGGGTTGAGCTGCGTGGTAGCCATGGGTGGTTCCCTTGAGCCGGCGTTGCCGCCGACATATGCAAAAAGAAAATATTTAGTTCGTAAGCGCGGACTGCAGGCGACCGAGCTTGCCCTTGAGCGAGCCATCGATCACCACGTCGCCGGCGTCGATCACGGCGCCGCCGATCAGCGAGGCGTCGACCGCGGTCTCGATCTCGACGTCGCGGCCGAGACGCTTCTTCAGCGCGGCCTTGATGCCTTCGAGCTCGCCGTCACCCATCGCGGTGGCCGAGGTGATGCGCGCCTTGACCACGCGTTCCGCTTCGGCACGCAGTTCCTCGAACAGGCCGGCGATTTCCGGCAGCAGCGCGAGGCGGCGGTTGACGGCCAGCAGGTCGAGGAAGCTGCGCATCGCATCGCTGGCACCGTCGATCGCGAGCAGCGAGACGGCGTCGGCGTTGGTCAGCTTCGGGCTGCCGAGCAGGCCTGCGACCTGCGGGTCGGCGGCGACGCGCGCGGCAAACGCCAGCGCGTTCGACCACGGTGCGTAGGCACCGGTGTCGCGCGCCAGCGCGAACGCGGCGCGGGCGTAGGGACGTGCGAGGGTGAGGGCCTGGCTCATCGGTCTCAGATCTCGGCGGCGAGTTCGTCGAGCAGCGCCTTGTGGGCGTTGGCGTCGATCTCGCGGCGCAGCAGCTTCTCGGCACCGGTCACGGCCAGGTTCGACACCTGCTTGCGCAGGTCTTCCTTGGCGCGATTGGCCGCGGCGACGATCTCGGCTTCGGCCACGGCCTTCTGGCGGCTGGCTTCGGCGATGGCGTCGTTCTTGGCCTGGTCGATGATCTGGTTGGCGCGCTGGTGGGCCTGCTCGATGATCTCGTTGGCCTTGGCACGGGCCGTGCGCAGTTCGCCTTCGGCGGTTTCCTGCGCCTGCGCCAATGCGCGCTGGCTGTTGTCAGCGGCAGCCAGGCCTTCGGCGATTTTCTTTTGGCGTTCTTCGAGCGCCGCGTTCAGCGGCGGCCAGATGAACTTCATCGTGAACCATACAAGGAGCACGAAGGAAAGCATCTGACCGAAGAAAGTCATGTTGATATTCACGACGCGTCCTCGACGGATTTCTTCATGCCGGTGCGACACATGCCGCACCGGCCTTCAAGACCACGCCCGAAGGCGTGGCGGGAACAGCTGGCTGGAATCAGCCTTACTTCACCGCGCTCAGGAGCGGGTTGGCGATGCCGAAGAACAGCGCCACGGCCAGGCCGATGATGAACGCCGCGTCGATCAGGCCGGCCAGCAGGAACATGCGGCCCTGCAGCACCGGGATCAGCTCCGGCTGGCGCGCAGCGGATTCGAGGAACTTCGAACCCATGATGGCGATGCCGAGGCACGCGCCGAGGGCGCCGAGGCCGATGATGATGCCGATGGCGACGGCGGTCAGGCCCTGCACGTGAGCGATGAATTCCATGGTGGTTCTCCAGCGATTGTCTAAGGGGTGAAGCGGTGGAAGGAAAAAACTGGGTTAATGCGGTTGCCTGTCAATGGCTCTCACGCGCACCGGCGATGTAGACGACGGTGAGGATCATGAAGATGAAGGCCTGCAGCAGGATGATCAGGATGTGGAAGATGCCCCACGCCGTATTGGCGAGCACACCCGGCAGGAAGGTCACCCAGCTGGTCATCAGGCCGGCGATGAGCATGAAGACGAGCTCGCCGCCGTACATGTTGCCGAACAGTCGCATGGCCAGCGAAATCGGCTTCACCAGCCACTCGATGACGTTCATCACCAGGTTGACCGGGGCCAGCAGGATCGCGCCGAAACCATGCGCGTGGAACGGCGCGGTGAGCAGCTCCTTGCCGAAGCCCATGCCGCCCTTGGCCGACCAGGCATGGCCGATCAGGATGAAGAAGACCGAGACCGACAGGCCGAGCGTGGTGTTGAGGTCGGCGGTCGGCACCGAGCGGAAGAAGGTGTGGTGGGCGGCTTCTTCGCCGCCAACGAGCTTGATCAGCGTACCGGGAAGATCGAGCGGGAGCAGGTCCATGGTGTTCATGAACACGACCCACATGAAGATGGTCAGCGCCAGCGGCGTGACCGAGCGGCGGTCGCCGTGGAAAGTGTCGCGGACCTGGCCGTCGACGAACTCGACGATCAGCTCGACGAACGCCTGGCCCTTGCTCGGCACGCCTGGCGTGGCCTTGCGCGCGGCGAGGCCGAACCACAGCACGAACAGCAGGCCGAGCGTCAGGGCGACGGCCCAGGAGTCGAAATTGAACTGGCCACCCAGCGCCAGACCCGAATTGTGGGTCAGGTGGTGCTGGATGTATTCGGTCAAGCCGCCCGCACTGCTAGATTCACTCACGAAACGACACCTATCGTCTGATCGAATTGGCCAGGACCAAGGCCAGCGTGGCTGCAATGACGCCAGCCAACAGGGGAACACCGGGAAGGCGGAACACTGCCAATGCGACCACTACCGTGACCAGCACCAGCAACCACTTCAGCGCCATCCCCACCAGCAACCGCGCAAATGCGGTCCCCGCGGGGCTGACCCCACCACCCAGCGCCACCATCGCGGCGACCCAGGCGGCCAAGGTGACCGCACCGCCACCGACCAGTGCGGCCAGCGACCAGGGCAGTCCCTTGGCGAGGAAGGCCAGCGCCACCAGCACGGTGGCGACGGCCTGCCAGGCTATCGCGCGCTGTGCCAGCCGCCGTCCTGCGGCGACTGAATTCGACACGCGATGGCTCGGGAAGGTGGACGAAGTGGGCAGAAAACCGCCCTGCGAAGCCGCAAAAGTATAGCAGGGAACTTTTCCGCGGCAACCGCGAAAGGCCGGTTTCCCGCGGCCACGTCGGGGGGCTGCCCCTGCTACCCGCCGGCCCGAAATGGGGGGAAACGAGGGCGGCCCGTTCATGGAACCTTTGCCGGAACCCCGGGTCGGACCCAACAGGCCCGCCCCTTCCTCGTCGACACAGGCAGGCCTGCGAAGCCCTGGTTCCGAGGCCGGGGCTTCGCCTTTTCTGCCGCGGGATTACTTCTTCTTCGGGATGTAGAGGTCGGTGATGGTGCCGTCGTAGACCTCGGCCGCCATGCCCACCGATTCGCTCAGGGTCGGATGCGGGTGGATGGTGTGGCCGATGTCGTGGACCTCGCAGCCCATCTCGATGGCGAGACCGATCTCGCTGATCAGGTCACCGGCATGCACGCCGACGATGCCGCCGCCGATGATGCGATGCGTGTCCTCGTCGAAGACCAGCTTGGTGAAGCCTTCGGTGCGGCCGATGCCGATCGCGCGACCCGACGCGGCCCACGGAAACTTGCCGATCCCGACCTTCAACCCCTTCGCCTTCGCTTCGGTCTCGGTGACGCCAACCCAGGCGATCTCCGGATCGGTGTAGGCGACCGACGGGATCGCACGCGCCACCCATTCCTTCTTCTCGCCCGCAGCAACTTCGGCCGCGAGCTTGCCTTCGTGCGTGGCCTTGTGCGCGAGCATCGGATTGCCGACCAGGTCACCGATGGCGAAGATATGCGGCACGTTGGTGCGCATCTGCCGATCGACCGGAATGAAGCCCCGCTCGGTGACGTTCACCCCCGCCTTGCCGGCGTCGATCTTGCCGCCGTTGGGCGCGCGGCCGACAGCGACGAGCACGCGGTCGAACACCTGTGCATCGATCGCCGCGGGCTTGCCGGCCTCGGCATTCTCGAACGAGACCTTGAGGCCGTTATTCTGCGCCTCGGTGCCATTGGCCTTGGTGCGCAGGTGCACCGCGACGCCCTGCTTCTTCAGGCGATCGGCGAGCGGCTTGACCAGGTCGAGGTCGGCGCCCGGCATCAGCTGGTCCATGAATTCAACCACGGTGACCTCGCTGCCGAGCGCGCGGTACACCGTCGCCATTTCCAGGCCGATGATGCCGCCGCCGACGACGAGCAGCTTCTTCGGAACATCGACGAGGTCGAGCGCATCGGTGGAATCCATGACGCGCTTGTCGTCCCAGGGGAAGCCCGGCAGCTTCACCGCCTGCGAACCGGCGGCGATGATGCATTGCTCGAAGCGGACGAGCTTCTTGCCGTCCTTGCCGTCGACTTCCACTTCGTTGGGCGACACGAACTTGCCGACGCCCTCGACCACGCGCACCTTGCGCTGCTTGGCCATGCCGGTCAGGCCCTTGGTGAGCTGGCCGACGACCTTGTCCTTGTACTCGCGCAGCTTGTCGAGGGTGATTTTGGGCTTGCCGAAATCGATGCCGTAATCGCTGGCGTGCGCGGCCTCATCGACGACCGCGGCGGCATGCAGCAGTGCCTTGGACGGGATGCAGCCAACATTGAGGCAGACGCCGCCGAGCGTGGCGTAGCGTTCGACCAGCACGGTATCCAGGCCGAGGTCAGCGGAGCGGAACGCAGCGGTGTAACCACCAGGACCCGCGCCGAGGACGAGCATGCGGCATTCGAAGTCGGCCTTGCGGCCACTGCCTGCCGCCGGAGTCGGCGCGGGTGCTGCAGGTGGCGCGGCTTCGATCGGCTTGGCCTGTGGCGCAGGAGCCGCGACGGGCGCGGAAGCTGGTGCGGCCTGTGAGGCGGCAGCCTTGGGGGCTTCCGCCGCCGCGCCTGCGGGTTCGAGGATGGCCACGACGCTGCCTTCCGAGAGCTTGTCGCCGACCTTCACCTTCAGCTCGACGATCTTTCCCGCCGCCGATGCCGGCACTTCCATCGTCGCCTTGTCGGATTCCAGCGTGACCAGGCCCTGGTCCTTCGTCACCGTGTCGCCGACGGCGACCAGCAGTTCGATCACCGGCACGTCGTCGTAACCGCCGATATCCGGGACCTTCAGTTCAATCGTGCTTGCCATGGCCGCTTCCGTTCAATGCGTGGTGCGCCGACGGCATGCCGCCGGCGCGAAGGGTTTCACGGTGTCGCCGTCGCCGCTGTCGTCGCCGGCGCCGCCATCGCATCGAGCACGACGCGCATGCGGTCCAGCGATTCGCCGATCTGGCGCCAGCGCTTCTCGCGCTTTCCGTCGCCTTCGTCGCTGGCTTCGATGAGGAGATCGATCTGGTCGCGCAGCAGCGCTCCCAGCTCGCAATCGGGCCTGAGGCCGCTGACGCGCAGGTCGCCGGCGACAAACAACCAGGTATCGCCTTCGCTGAAGGGCGCCGTGACGCCTTCCGGCACGGCCAATGCCAGGGCCTGGCGCCAGTCCGCGACCAGGCGGGTCGCGATCGCGGCAGGAATCGGCGCCTCGGTGAATTCCGGCGCGCGCGTGGTGCGCAGGACCAGCTTGTCGCCTTCCCATGCATGCACGCGCTCGTCGGCGACGGCGCGGCGCAACAGCCAGTCGCCACCGTTGGGGTCGGCCACCAGCAGCACGCCGCTTTCCACGCCGAGCTTGGGCAGCAGGGTGACGCTCAGCGTGGGCTGCGTTTCACCGGCGAACATTTTTTCGGTGGCGGTGCCGTAGTTCTCCGTCGCCGGCGGCCAGCCGCGCCCCAGGGCGAGCTTGCACTGTGCGTCGTCGGCGCGCGCCAGCGGCGCCAGCAGCAGTGCGGCGAGCAGGACGGCCGCCCGCATCACAGCAGCACCCGGCGCATGTCCGCGAGCAACTGCGCGAGATAGGCGGTGAAACGCGCGGCGGCGGCGCCATCGATGACGCGATGGTCGTAGCTCAGCGACAGCGGCAGGAGCAGGCGCGGCGCGAACTGCTTGCCGTCCCAGACCGGACGGATCGCCGACTTCGACACGCCGAGGATCGCGACTTCGGGCGCGTTGACGATCGGGGTGAAACTGGTGCCGCCGATGCCGCCCAGCGAGCTGATCGAGAAACAACCGCCCTGCATGTCGGCGGGGCCGAGCTTGCCGTCGCGCGCTTTCTTCGCCAGTTCGGAGGTTTCCTGCGCGATCTGCAGCACACCCTTCTTGTCGCAGTCGCGCACGACCGGCACGACCAGGCCATTGGGGGTGTCGGCGGCGAAGCCGATGTGGAAGTACTTCTTCAGCGTGAGGTTCTCGCCGCTGGCATCGAGCGAGGCGTTGAAGTTCGGGTATTTCTGCAACGCGGCGACCGACGCCTTCATCAGGAAGGCGAGCATCGTGAGCTTGATGCCCGCCTTCTCGTTTTCCTTGTTGAGCGCGACGCGCAGCTCTTCCAGGTCGGTGATATCGGCATCGTCATGCTGGGTGACGTGCGGGATCATCGCCCAGTTGCGCGCAAGGTTGGCGCCGGAAATCTTCTGGATGCGCGACAACTCGCGCGTTTCCACTTCACCGAACTTGCTGAAGTCGATCTTCGGCCACGGCAGCAGGTTGAGCCCGCCACCGCCGGCAGCGGCCACCGGCGCGCCGGCGACGGCGCCGCCCTGCAGCACCGACTTCACGAACTTCGACACATCGTCCTTGCTGATGCGGCCACCGCGTTCGCTGCCCTGCACCCGGGCGAGGTCGACGCCGAGCTCGCGGGCGAACAGGCGCACCGCGGGGCTGGCGTAGGGCACCTTGCCGGGCAGCAGTTCATCGGCGGTGAAGGCCACCGGCGGCGACGCGGGCGTGGACGCCTTTGGCGGAGCCGCTTCCGGATCGATGCCCGGGCGCGCGGCGGGCATCGCGGTCGCGTCCTGCCTGTCGATCGACTGCTGCGCGATCTTGTCGGCCTGCGCCGGTACGGCGACCGGCTCGACCCGGGTCGCGGTCTCCGCGGCCATGCTGGTGGCCTGCGGCGCGGCGGGTTCGGCGCGCGGCGCCTCGGCCGGAGCGGACGTGGCCGCCGCGCCGGCATCGGTCGGCTCGATCAACGCGACCACGCCGCCTTCCGACAGCTTGTCGCCGACCTTGACCTTGAGCTCGCGCACCACGCCGGCGAACGGCGCGGGCACTTCCATGGTCGCCTTGTCGGACTCCAGCGTGACCAGGCCCTGATCGGGTTTGACCGTATCGCCCACGGCGACCAGCAGTTCGATCACCGGCACGTCGTCATAGCCCCCGATGTCGGGGACGCGTGCTTCCTTCAACTCAGCCATGGGGGCTCCGCCAACGCGAAAGCGCTTATTGTGGCCGTTGGACGGGGATGCGCCAACCGGAAGCCTCGTCCGGACCCGGCATTGGTTACGTATTCCTGCAGCCAGGTCACGCTTGGCCGACCCGCCCGGGGCGATCCGTTCTCCCGATTGGCCCGCGGATGGCCGTCACGCGCCTGAGGATTTCACAAAGTCTTTCCACGTGCGGGCTAGCCTGCCTGCGCTGCTTTCCAGACGGAGCCCCCTGCCGATGACCACCAAGCTCGACAAGCCGATCCGCCGCGAGATCGTGATCGAAGACAAGCCCTACACCCTGACCATCGACGGCGACGGGCTCAAGCTCGTCGAAAAGGGCCGGCGCAATGGCCAGGAGGTGCGCTGGCGCGACCTGGTCAACGGCGACACCGCGCTCAGCGCCGCTTTGGGCGCCAGCACCGGCGGTTGACCCGCGCCGCCGAAGGCGGGCCCGCCACAGGTCGGCGCCAAGCGCGCCGGCAACGCCCCGGATCAGTACGCAGGAATGCCCAGGAACGCCGCCGCGCGGTCAGGGATGTTCGGCCTCCGCGTGCACGCGTTCGCGACGCAACAGGTACAGGCCACTGGCGACGATGATCGCCGCGCCCAGCCACGTCACCGAGTCCGGCAGCACGCCCCACAGCGTGGCATCGAGTAGCACGCCCCACACCAGCGCGGTGTATTCCAGCGGTGCGATCAGCGACGCCTCGCCGAGGCGGAACGCTTCGGTGATCGTGTACTGGCCCAGCGCACCGGCGACGCCGATGCCGGCGATCACCCACGCGTCGCCCATGCGTAGCGACACCCATTGCGGCGCCGCCAGCAGGCCCGAACCCAGCGCCATGAACAACAGCAGCCACACCATCAGCGCCTGCGTGCTGTCGGTGCGGGCGATGATGCGCACGGTGATCGCCGAGACCGCGTAACCGAACGCGGCGATCAATACCGCCAGCCCCGCCAGGCTCATCACGCCCTCGCCGGTGGGGCGCAGCACGACCAGCACGCCGAGCAGGCCTATTCCTATCGCAGTCCAGCGCCGCGGTCCCACGTGCTCGCCCAGGAACGGCACCGACAACGCCGTGATCATCAGCGGCGCGACGAAGAAGATCGAATACGCCGTCGACAACGGCAGCGTGCGCAGCGCGTAGACGAAGCCCGTCATCATCATGATGCCGAGTACGCCGCGCATCAGGTGCAGCGACCAGCGCACGCGGAACAGCCCCGCCGCTCCCCCGGTCCACAATGCCCACGCCAGCACCAGCGGCAGCGACGAGGCACCGCGGATCGCCGCGACCTGGAACGGCGGGTAATGCGCGCTGAGTGTCTTCAGCCCGGCGTCCATCAGGCAGAACAGCAGCACCGCCGCCAGCATGTAGGCAATCGCGTGCAGCTGGCGTCCTTTATCTGTGGTCACTTCATGTCCTTGCGGCAGTAGCGGTTGCGGCGCTCCGGTGGCGCGCGCAGCACCTGGAGGTAGTAGTCGAGCAGGGAATCCGCCAGCGCGTCGTCCTGCGCCGGAATCAACGTGCGCGCATCCCGCAGCCAACCGGCCTTGCACGCAGCGGCCCCAGCATCGCTCGCCGCGCACTCCAGCAGGTGGTCGAAGGCCACGCGGTAAGCCGCGAACTGCGCATGATCCATCACCGCACCATGGCCGGGCACCAGGCGGCCGAAGTCGATCGCGTCCAGCCGCGCCAATGCCTGCCGCCATCCGTCACTGCATGCGGTGTCGAACAGCGGCACCGGCAACGTAACCAGGTCGCCGGCCACCAGCGTGCGCGTGGCCGGGTCGAGCAACCATACATCGCCGCCGCTTACCGCGTTGCGCTCCAGGCCCAGATGCAGGCGACGCCCACCCAGCGACACGTCCTGCGGCGCCGTCACCACGCGGGTCGGCCGCAGGCGGTCGCCACTGTCGATCCGGGCGACTTCCTCGCGCCAGCCGGCCAGCACCTGGGGAGAAGCGGTGCCCGGCCGCGCGATCAGCGCCTGCAGCTGCGCGCGATAGTCGGCGAGAAAGCCGTGCAACGCGTCTTGCATGGCATCGCTGGCATACACCTCGGCTCGCGGATAGCGCGTGCGCAGGGCCGCGTTGCCGGCGACGTGATCGAGATGCCAGTGCGTGTTGATGATCGCCACCACTGGCGCGCCGCTCGCGTCCGCGGCGGCGAGGATCCGGTCGGTGTGCTGCGCATGGCGGCCGCTGTCGACCACCACCAGCGCGTCCCGGCCACGCAGCAACACGGTGTTGCCGTCCGGTTGCGTGCCGGCCACGAAGGCACCCGGCAACAGCGATATTCCCGCGGCGACGGGCTCACCCGGCAGGGGCGCCGGCGATGACGGCACGACGGCGCAGCCGGACAGCACCACCATCATCAGCATCCATTTCACGACGCTACGCATGGCCGCTCCTGCATGAAGTCCACGCCCGGCAAACTGCCGCAGCGGCAGCGCCAGACCAATAGGCCGCAGGTCACGCTGCCCGGCGCAGGCGCGATCGCAGGCCCCACGCGTAGGCCAGGTAGTGGCCCAGCAATACGCCGCCCACCGCCAGCACGCTGCCCTGCTGCGACAGCCAGGCCCCGTGCGCCTCGCTGACCCAGGCCTGTTCCATCCGGTACAGGCCATAGGCAATGCGCGCGGCGACGACCAGGGTCAGGGCCAGCACCAGCCAGCGGTTCGGCGTGTAGTACAGGCCCTGCGGCGTGACTTCGAAGCGCGTCAACAGCAGGCCAATGCACCCAAGCAGCATCCCCAGCGCCACGCCCGCTGTTGCGTGCGCCAGCGCGGCTTCCACCCAGTGCCCCGTCAACCACGCGCCCAGCAGGAACACGCATGCCGACACCAGCAGCGCCCAGGCGTTGAGCCCGGCCACCCAGGCGATCGCGCGCCGGCGCGCGCGTCCCATGCGGTAGCGCTGCCAGAGCGCGAAAGGCCACAACAGCAGCCACAGCAGCACCAGCGCGGCGACCAGCAGCGGCAGCAGCAACAGCGGCACGCTCAGTCGCGCAGGCTGGCGATGTCGATCACGCGCATGTCGGCCTTGAGCATGCGCTCGGCGGCGCGCCAGCGGTCACGGCGGCATGGGCGGGCGTGCGGTGCATGGCGCTTCCTCACGTGGGGGACGGCAAGTCTATCCAGTGCCAACGCGGCTTGCGTTACCCTTTTGCCCCCACGAATGCACAGCAGCCGCAGAACAGGAGTTCCCCATGCCTTCCTTCGACGTCGTCTCCGAAGTCAACCAGCACGAGCTGACCAATGCCGTCGACCAGGCCAACCGCGAGCTGTCCACCCGCTTCGACTTCAAGGGCGTCGACGCCAGGTTCGCGCTCGAGGACCAGGTGATCAACCAGTCCGCGCCGAGCGACTTCCAGCTCAAGCAGATGGAAGACATCCTGCGCGCCCGGCTGATCGCCCGCGGCATCGATGCGCGCTGCCTCGAATTCGGCGCCGTGGAAAGCAACCTCGCCGGAGCGCGGCAGAAGATCACGGTGAAGCAGGGGATCGAGCGCGACCTCGCCAAGAAGATCCAGGGCTCGATCAAGGACGCCAAGCTCAAGGTCGAAAGCCAGATCAACGGCGACAAGCTGCGCATCACCGGCAAGAAGCGCGACGACCTGCAGGCGGCGATCGCACTGCTCAAGGCGTCCGAATACGAGCGGCCGCTGCAGTTCGACAACTTCCGCGACTGAGCGCCGCACATCCGTGCATTGTTTTCGCGCACGAGGAGGCATGCCATGGCGATACAACTCGACCACCTGCTGGTGCCCTCGCGCGACCGCCATGCCGCGGCGAAACTGCTGGCGGACGTGCTCGGCGTGCCATGGTCGGAAACCGGCATCGGCCCGTTCTGCCCCGTGTACGTCAACGACGGGCTGACCCTGGACTTCGATACCGCCACCGGGCCGTTTCCGGTCCAGCACTATTGCTTTCGCGTCGCCCCGGACGAATTCGCGGCCATCCTCGGACGCATCCGGGCGGCCGGCATCGCCTACCGCAGCACGCCGCACGGCACCACGGACATGCAGGTCAACACACAGCACGGCGGCAGCATCGTGTACTGGAACGAACCCGACGGCCACGTCTGGGAGCTGTTGACCGTCAGCTACGCGCGCCAGCCGCGACCATGAGCGGCGACGACCCCATCGCCCTCACCCGCCGCTGGCTGGAGCGCGCGGTGATCGGCCTGAACCTGTGCCCGTTCGCGAAGGCGGTGTACGTGAAGGAGCAGGTGCGCTTCGTGCTGAGCGAGGCGCGCGACAGTGACGCCCTGTACCAGCAGCTGCATGCCGAGCTGCTGTGGCTGCGCGACGCCGACCCGCAACAGACCGACACCACGCTGATCGTGCATCCGCACGTGCTGACGGAGTTCCTCGACTACAACGACTTCCTCGACCTCGCCGATGGCCTCGTTGCGGAACTCGGCCTGGAGGGCGAGATCCAGATCGCGAGCTTCCACCCGGACTACCAGTTCGCCGGCACCGCGCGCGACGACGTCGGCAACTGCACCAACCGCTCGCCCTATCCCACCCTGCACCTGCTGCGCGAAGCCAGCGTCGAGCGCGCGGTGGCCGCGTTCCCCGATCCGGATGCGATCGTGGCGCGCAACATCGCCACGCTGGAGCGACTCGGCAACGAAGGCTGGCGCGCGCTGCTGAAGCCCTGAGCGAGGCGATGCGGCAATGAAAAACGGCGGCCATCGGCCGCCGTTTTCATGCAGATCGGGCTGCGACACACACACATCGCCGCGATCAGAAACCCGCGCTGAAACTCAGGCCGCCGCCCCAGTCCGGACTGCCGGCGGACAGGCCCATGAGCGCATACACCTGCATCTTGCTCGTGCTCGACGTCGCGAAGGTGTAGAAGCCGGTGACTTCACTGCGGTCGTCGGCGTCCGCTGACGTCGGCTCGCGGTAGTCGTACACCGCGCCGATGCTGTTGTCGCCGAGCTTGTGGCTCACACCGATGTTGCCGTTGAGCACCGAGTCCACTTCGATGAAGTCGGAGTCACCCAGGTAGGTGTAGCCCACGCCGCCGAACAGCGTCGTGGCCGCACCCACGCTGCGGTAGACGTCGATCGCCGCGCCGAAGTCGTTGGCACCGGTGCCCAGGCCCTTGTCTTCGTCGGCGGTCGCGATCTTGACGTTGCCGGTGAGATCCACGCCCCACGCGCCCTGCAGCGGCATTGCATAGATCGCCGCCAGGCGCAGGTCGCCGATGCCGGCGGTGATGCCGGTAGTCGGTGCAATCGGTTGGCCGCCGCCACCCCCGCCGCCATTGCCATTGCCATTACCGCGGCCGCGCCCCTTTGGATTGGTGTTCTCCACGCTGCCCAGACCCGGCACGACATTGGCGTCGCCATCCACGCGCACCCACGGCAGGCTCGCCCGGAAGACCCAGTCGCCCGTGGTGTACTTGCCGCTGAACGGCACCGACAGGATCTTGGTCGTGGTGTCGCTGTCGTAATCGCCGGAACTGTAGTCAACGCCGACGGCGTAGCTGAAACCGTCGTCGGCGTGCGCCATGCCCGCCGCCAGGAGCAGGGCCACCAATACTGCAGAACGCGTCATCAAACCTTTCCTCTTCCTGTTTGCCTCAGGCCGAAACCTTCGACCCGGATACAACGCGGGCGCCACGAAGGCGCCCGTGTGTCTGCTTGTGATGCCGTCGCTCAGGGGCGACCGACACGCTCGGGCTTGCTCGGGCGTTCCGGGCGGTCCGGACGATCGATCTTCGCCGGGCGCTCGACCTTGGCCAGGCGCTCGACCTTGTCCGGCTTGCCGGTGACGCGATCGACCTTGGCGACGCGCTCGGGCTTGGCGCCCTTGCCGTGGTCTTCGTGCGCGACCTTCGTCGCATCCCGGCCCTTGGCGGAGGCATCGTCGGCCACCGCGACGGCGCCGTCTTCAGCCGAGGTGCCGTCTTCAGCCGATGCGAAGGCGCGGCCGCTCTTGACCTCGCCCAGGCTCTTGAAACCCAGTTCCTTGGCGATCTGGCCCCAGCCCATGCCATCCGCGCGCATCTGCAGGACGCCGCCGTTGTAGCTCGTGGTCGTGGTGGTGGTGCCATCGGGGTTGGTCACCGTGGTGGTGGTCGCGGTGCCAAGCAGGGCTTCGTTGAAGCTTGCCGCCTTGCCGCCATCGACCAGCGCCTGGGCCAGGCCCAGCGAGTGGTCGACTTCGCCCCAACCCATCGGGCCGTTGGCGTTGGCCACGACGCTTTCCACCGTCACCGTCTCCATCTTCGGCGAGCCGTCGGGATTGGTGGCGAGGGTGCCATCGGGATTCTTGGCCTGCTGCGTGGTGGTGGTGACCACGGTGAAGTCGCCACCGGTGCGCAGCGCGGTAATCGCGTCGCCCGCGGCCACTTCATCGCCAGTGAAGAGCGTGCCCGCGTATGCGTCGACCAGACGATCCTTCGGAACGACCGCGTCGGTCTCGACGGTGTCCGGCGGAACATCCTGGGCGAAGGCCGGCGTCGCCGCGGCGAACAGGGCCGCGGCCAGCGCGGCGAAGAGCACGGTGTTCTTTGCAGTCATTGCAGCGATCCTCGTCATTGAGTCGAAGCCGCCATGTCGTTAGTCGAAGCCGCCGGCGGCGCGGGACAGATGCTAGGCGCAGGCGATGCACCGGCAACGACCGTTCAGGCGCGTATTCAGGCCGGATTTCGGAAACACCGCGCTGCGCGTGATGGCCGCCGCAATTCGGTTCGCCGGCCGCGGAAAATCGCGCATGCGAAGGGTGACCGGGTTCACGGCCACTTTCGTTCATCGGCGTGATGCACGCGTGAAATGTGCAGCAACGCAGCTACGCGTTGCCGAACAGGCGCTCCCGATCCGCCTCGCCCAGGGCACGCCACTGCCCCGCCGGCAGGTCATCGAGCGCCAGCCCACCGATGCGGCTGCGATGCAGCGACAGGACGTGGTTGCCCACCGCGGCGAACATGCGCCGCACCTGGTGATAGCGGCCTTCGATGAGGGTGAGGTGGGCGAGCCGCGGTTCCACCGCTTCGAGCCGCGCGGGCGCGAGCGGCGTGTTCTCCGCCTCCAGCAACAACGTGCCGCTGGCGAACAGCGCGGCTTCGTCACCGCGCAGGTCGTTCGCCAGGGCGGCTTCGTACACCTTGGGCAGGTGCGCCTTCGGCGAGACGATGCGATGCAGCAGCGCACCGTCATCGGTCAGCAGGAGCAGGCCACTGGTATCGCGATCGAGCCGGCCCACCGTCGACAGCAGTGGCGAACGCAGGCGGAAGCGCGGAGGCAGCAGGTCGTAGACGATGCGGCCGGGGTCCTTGGTCGAGCAGGTATAGCCCACGGGTTTGTGCAGCATCAGCAGCAGGCCCGCGGGCGGATCGAGCGGCTCGCCGTCGATGCGGATGGCGTCGTGCGCGACCTGGTCGTCGGCATACAGCACTTCGCCGGCCGCATCCGTGATCATGCCGGCGCGGAACATCGCGGCGACATCCTTGCGGCTGCCGTAGCCGAGGTTGGCGATTAGTTTTATTAGTTTCATTTTTTTAGAAAGCCCGGGTATTTGTTTCTATCACCCGCGCGCGCGGCATCGAGTATGTTGCCGCGTCGTGTCAGTGGCGGGCGCCCGCGCGCGCGGCATCGACCATGTTGCCGCGTCGGGTCAATGGCGGGCGGCCTCGAACACCTTGAATCCGCGGTCCTGCGCGACCGTGCGCACGCTGGCAAACTTTTGCGCCAGGAGTTCCGCTTCGTATGGCAGGTGCCGGTTGGCGACCATCCACAGGCGGCCCCCGGGGTTCAGCGCCTGCGCCGCGACCGTGATGAAACGGCGGCCGATGTCGGGACGGTCGGCGCGGCCCTGGGCATGGAAGGGCGGGTTGCTGATGATCGTGTCGTAGCGCCTGCCCAGGCCGGTGGTGACGTCATGCCAATGGAACTCCAGCGCCACGCTTCCCGCGCGGGAGGCGAGGTTGGCGCGCGCCAGTTCGAGCGCCCGGTTTTCGGCTTCGTACAGGTCCAGCGAGGCGATGCGCGGGCAGCGCGCCAGCAACTCGTTGGCGAGGTAGCCATATCCCGCCCCCAGGTCCGCGGCGGCGCCCTGCAGGTCGCCCGGCAGGTGCGCGGCCAGCAGGGCCGACGCCGGGTCGACCCGGTCCCAGGCGAACACGCCGGGCCGGCTCAGGAAGCGGCCACCGGCGATCGCGCGCGGCGCATCCAGGCCCAGCCATGCCTCGAACAGCGCCGCATCCGCGGGTCCGTCCAGCGGCGCGGTCCAGAACACGCGGCACTTGCTCTTCGACAATTGGCCCAACGGCCCGGCGAGCCTGGCCAGGTCCGCCTCACCGGACTTGGCGCCCTCATCGTTGCGCACGCACGCCAGCACGCGCCCGCCCGGTGCCGTGCGCGCGATCGCGCGGGCATACAACGCTCGCGCCTCCTCGCGCTGGCGCGGCGGCAGGACGAGCACCAGCGGGTGGCGCGAGTCCGCATCCGCTTCCACCAGCGCCAGGCCCGAGCGCTGCAGCGCGTCGGCGTCCGGCTTGAAGCTCTGTTCGCACAGCAGGCCGGGCAACGCCGGTTGGTGCAGCGGCCAGCCATCACGGGCACGCAGGAACAGTGCCCCGCCCTCGCGCGGCCACGACAGGGAGCCGTCGGCCAGCGGAAGCAGCAGGGTTTCGAGCGCGGAATCGGGACCGTCGGCGTACACGCGCGGCTTCATCTGATAAACCAGCGCGGATTCTACAGGGCGTGTTCTACAGGGCGTGTTCTACAGGGCGTGTTCTACAGGGCGTGTTCTACCGGTGTGGCCCTCGCCGCTCCCGTTAACGCGGCACCAACATTGCCGAGGGCATGATCGAATCCGCTGTTCAATCGGGAGATCACGATGCGTGCATTATTCGTCGGTGGTTCGGTGGACAACGCCGAACTCGACCTCGATACCGATCGCCCACCTCTGCATTACCCCGAAAACACCGGCGCCGGCCAGTCGCGCTATCGCCTGCACCACGTCGGCGTGCGCGACCAGGGCGACATCGCCTACGTGGTGTACGCAGCACCCGACCTCCCCGACGAAATGGTCAGCACTGTCAGCGACGAACGCAACTACCCGCGCCGTTTCCATGCCACCCCGGCCCTGATGGCGCGCTGATTCCTACCCGCGGCACGCGCGAAACCGGCGGCGTCTGACCATTGTTGTCGGCAAGCGCGGCCGTGGATGCGGCAGATAAGGACGTGGCTAGACTGGACCAGTCCTGACTGGACCAATCCTGGAATGGGGAGCGGCAATGCGCGTGCAGGCGGCGATGCTTTCCACGGTACGTCTGGGCACCGGAGCCCTCGTTCTTGCGCTGGCCGCCTGTGGTGGCGGTGGCGGCGGATCCGGGGGCGGCATGCCCCCTCCGCCAAATCCACCCCCTCCCCCGCCCCCGCCTCCGCCGATGACCGACGCGCAGTTCCTCGTGTCCGCGCCGTCGCCCTTCACGCTCAACTGCGACGGCATGGCCGCCGCCGGAACGCTGTACCAGAACGCCGAGGTCGAGCCGTATGTCGCCGTCGACCCGGGCAACCCGGCGAACCTGATCGGTGTGTGGCAACAGGACCGCTGGTCGAACGGGTCCTCGCGCGGCCTGATGAGCGCGAGCTCGGCCGATGGCGGCCAGACGTGGACGCGCACGCCGTTGCCGGTATCGCGTTGCGGTGGCGGCACGTTCGCCAATGGCGGCGACTACGCGCGCGCCACCGATCCGTGGGTCACGTTCGCGCCCGACGGCAGCGCCTACGCGATGGGCCTGGTGACCACGGGCGGTTCGTTCGAACCCGGTTCCGTCAATGCCATGCTCGTAATGCGTTCGACCGACCGCGGCCGCAGCTGGAGCGCACCGACGACTCTCATCCAAGATGGCGAAGGCTTTTTCAACGACAAGAACACGATCACCGCCGACCCGTTCAACGCGGCCTTCGTCTACGCCACCTGGGACCGTCTGGTCGCGGGCGACGCGGGCGGACCGACTTATTTCACGCGTACCACCAACGGTGGCGCCAGCTGGGAGGCGGCGCGCGCGATCTATGACCCGGGTGCTGCGAGCCAGACCCTGGGCAATGTCATCGTGGTCGCGCCCAACGGCACGCTCGTCAACCTGTTCACCCAGATCGACCGCGTGTCCGCCACCGTTACGGCGGCGCACCTCGACGTGATCCGCTCGCCCGATCGCGGCGCGACGTGGTCGCCGCCCACGCGCATCGCCGACCTGCTGGCGGTGGGAACGCGCGACCCGCAAAGCAACATCCCGGTGCGCGATGGCTCCGACCTCGCCCAGATCGCCGTGGCGCCCAGTGGTCATCTCTTCGTCGTGTGGCAGGACGCGCGCTTCAACAACGGCACTTTCGATTCGATTGCGATCTCGCGGTCCACCGACAACGGCGTGACCTGGTCGGCGCCGTCGCGGGTGAGCGCCGCGAACGTGGCGGCGTTCACGCCCTCCGTGCACGTGCGCGCCAACGGCGATGTCGGGGTGAGCTATTACGACCTGCGCAACAACACCGCCGCGGCCAGCCTGCCGGCCGATTACTGGCTGGCGCGGTCCGGCGATGGCGGACTGACCTGGACCGAAACGCACGTGGCCACGGCCTTCGACCTGACCACGGCGCCGCAGGCGGGCGGTGCGTATTTCCTCGGCGACTACCAGGCCCTGGTCAGCCGCAGCAACGTATTCGTCCCGTTCTTCGTCAAGACCAGCAACGGCGACCTGACCAACCGCACCGATGTCTATGCCGCGCCGGCCATTACCGTCACCGCGCAGAACGTGTCGCCGGTGTTGCAGTCCGTGTTCTCCCGACGCATGCGCGCGCCCGAAATCCAGTCGCGCTCCGAACCTCCCGGCTTTCGCATCGACGCCGACCTGCGCCGCGACGTGAGCGCGCGCGTCGAACGCAACATGCGCTGGCGCGTGCCGGCATGGGGCGAGGCCACGATGCAGGCAGCACCCACATCACCGCCTTGACCAGACCTCGCGTTGCGATGGTGTGGTGACACCGGAAGAAGTCCGCCACCTGTTTCGATGACACAAGACGACCGTTCGTCGGATTGACCCTTGCAAGAAAAAAAACACGCGCGTAAGGTGCGCGACCTTCGCCATCGCGCGACATTTTTCACAACACGAACTTCCATGACGACCTTCTTCCACATCGCGAACCCGACTGCACTGCGGCCTTACGGCCACGGGCCGGCCGCGTGCGGCTTGCCGCGTGACGAACGCGCGCAGAAGGGCTTCATCCAAGACTGATCCTCGCCAGCGGAGATCGGTCACCCCGATCTCCCGAGGCAACGCGAACGCCCTCGGGTTCCCACCCGGGGGCGTTTTGTTTTTGCCGTTCGCAAAGGGACTACGAAGGCTTATCGCGATTGCATCGCGCTCCCCGAAGCATCCGGACAGTGCTGGTCCGAGGCAGGGAAAGCCGCGAAAGCGCTTCATGCGCTGTGCCTGGATGCTTCGGCACGGGCGGCAGGCGGATGCACTCGCGCACGGATTGGCGTCTTCGACGAGACGCCAATGCGGAACATCGCTCGAACGGTTCACAGCGGTACGGGTTCACACACCCGTCCGGTGCGCGCGGCGCTGCCGTGGCGTATGCCGAGGATCGGGAGAAGGTGTTTCGCGAGCGGACGATAGCTCAGAGGCAAGAGTAGCGGCACTTGATGCCGACGGTCGCCGGTTCGAATCCGGTTCGTCCACCACTGGATAGCTCAGTCGGTTAGAGCATCGGTCTTAAACACCGAGAGTCGCGGGTTCGAGTCCCGCTCCAACAACGACCTGTCAGTCGTTACAACGGGCGAAAGCCCACCAGGAAACGCCCCGTGCGGCGTTTCGCCAAACGCCGCGCCACGTGTGCGGCGTGCAACGGAACACCGCAGCGGTGAAGTCGCCGGGCCTGCGCCCTCGAGGCAAGCCGGCGATCGCTGGAAACGTGGGACGGCAGCCGCATCGCCGTCCCTGCGAAGAACGCGATCGTCGCCTTGCGGACAGCGCGCAACGCTCCGCGGCTTCGGCGTCAGGGGCGCTTCCACCTATTCCTTTCCACTTCCCGTGAAGTGGATCCGCGAGAACCGATTCATCGCGCCCCAAGCGAATCGGACCATCAGAGCCAACAAGGAGAATTTCCAATGTTCTGGACCAAGAGGGTCGTGATTGGTGACGGCGAGCGCGGCCTGGTGTACCGCAACCGTCAATTCGCAGGCGTGCTGGCGCCGGGCGTGTACCGCTGGTTCGACCCGCTCACGCGCGTCGAAGTGAATGTGCACAACATCGCCAGGCCCGAGTACAGCGGCAGCGATGCCGATGTGCTGATCGCCACGCTGGGCGGCAAGCTCGACGAGACGTTCGTGCTCGCCAACCTCGGCATGGACGAAGTCGGTCTCGTGCTGAAGAACGGCAAGCTCGAGGATGTGCTCGCCCCGGGTACGCGCAAGCTGTACTGGAAGGGCCTCGTGCCGGTCCAGGTGCAGGCGGTGTCGCTCGCGAACGGCCTCGAGGTCGAGGCCGGCGTGGTCAAGCGCCTGCGCCAGCTCAATGTGCTCGAGCGCATCACCGTGTCGTTGATCGTGCCCGAGGAGAACGCCGGCCTGCTGTTCATCGACGGCAAGCTGGTACGCACGCTCGCCCCGGGCGCCTACGCCTTCTGGAACTTCCAGAAGAACGTGGGTGTCGAGCTGGTCGAGTTGCGCGTGCAGTCCATGGAAGTCTCGGGCCAGGAGCTGTTGACCCGCGACAAGGTGAGCCTGCGCGTGAACCTCGCCGCGAGCATCCGCGTCGCCGATCCGGTGGCCGCGCGTACCAAGGTCGCCAAGTACGGCGACTACGTGTACCGCGAGCTGCAGTACGGCCTGCGCAAGGCGATCGCCGCCAAGACGCTGGACGAACTGCTCGGCGACAAGGCCTCGCTCGACGCCGACATCTTCGGCTACGTGCGCGGCAGCGTGGTGCAGCTGGGCATCGAGGTGCTCGGCGTCGGCGTCAAGGACGTGATCCTGCCGGGCGAGATGAAGGACATCCTCAACAGCGTCGTGCAGGCGGAGAAGGCGGCCCAGGCCAACGTCATCCGTCGCCGCGAGGAGGCGAACGCCACGCGTTCGCTGCTCAACACGGCCAAGCTCATCGAGGAGAGTCCGGTGCTCATGCGTTTGAAGGAGCTGGAGGCTCTGGAGAAGGTGACCGAGAAGATCGACAAGTTGACCGTGTTCGGCGGCCTGGACGGCGTCATGAAGCACCTGGTCAGCCTGAAGCAGTAATCTCCACGCGACGGGACGGATCGCGTCGCGTGGAATCTTTCAATGAAGGGATTCCCCATGAACACGCAACACAACCACTACGAGTTCCTCCACGCCGAGGGCGCCACCACGCCGATCAAGGGCTGGGTGCATGGCGTGCCTGTCGAGGACAAGGCGCGGCAGCAGCTGCGCAACATCGCCACCCTGCCGTTCGTCGGCCCGTGGGTCGCGGTGATGCCCGACGTCCACCTTGGCATCGGCGCCACCGTCGGTTCGGTCGTGCCGACCAAGGGCGCGATCATCCCGGCCGCGGTCGGCGTCGACATCGGCTGCGGCATGGCCGCGGTGCGGACCACGCTGCACGCCAACGAGCTGCCCGACGACCTGGCGCTGCTGCGCAATTCCATCGAACGCAGCATCCCGGTCGGCAACGGCCCGGGCGGCGACCACCGTCGCATTCCCGACAGCGTCGAGACGAAACTGGCGCAGTCGGACCTGATGGCGCGGCTCGCGGTGATCCGCGACAAGCACCCGAAGATCCGTCCGGACAAGGTCGACAAGCAGATCGGCACGCTCGGCGGCGGCAACCACTTCATCGAGATCTGCCTCGACGAGGCGGACCGCGTGTGGGTGATGCTGCACTCGGGTTCGCGCGGCACCGGCAACATGGTCGGCACGTACTTCATCGAGCTGGCGCGTCGCCAGCTGGAGAAGCGCGTGCTCGGCTTCCACCTGCCGGACCGGGACCTCGCGTTCTTCCTCGAAGGCGAGGCGCTGTTCGGCGAGTACGTCGAGGCGGTGTCGTGGGCGCAGGACTACGCGCGGGCCAACCGCGAGGCGATGATGGCGCGGGTGCTGCATGAGATGCGCCATCGCCTGCCGAAGTTCCAGCTGGACAAGGAAGCGGTGAATTGCCACCACAACTACGTCCAGCGCGAGGATCACTTCGGCGAATCGCTGCTGGTCACGCGCAAGGGTGCGGTCAGCGCACGCGAGGGCGAGCTCGGCATCATTCCGGGCAGCATGGGCACGCGTAGCTACATAGTGCGCGGCAGGGGCGACGCCGACAGCTTCCACAGCTGCAGCCACGGAGCCGGCCGCGTGATGAGCCGTACCGCCGCGCGGGCGCAGATCACCCTGAAGCAGCACCGCGAGGCCACCGCGCATGTCGAATGCCGCAAGGACGCGGGGGTGATCGACGAATCACCGGCCGCCTACAAGGACATCGACGCGGTGATGGCGGCGCAAAGCGACCTGGTCGAAGTCGTGCACACGCTGCGCCAGGTGGTGTGCATCAAGGGATGAGGCCCTCTCCCCGCTTGCGGGGAGAGGGTGCCCCGACGGGGCGGATGAGGGGGAGCGAGCGCAGCGAGCTGCTTTGCTCTTCTGGTTCTCGCCAAAACAAGAGCAGCTCGCTGCGCTCGCTTCCCCTCTTCTGCCCTTCGGGCATCTTCTCCCCGCAAGCGGGGAGAAGAATTCACGTTCCTCCTCTTCTGCCCTTCGGGCATCTTCTCCCCGCAAGCGGGGAGAAGAATTCACGTTCCCGCTCACTCCCCTAAAGGTGCTTCCTTCGGGGCGTCTGCCTTTCGGGCAGCTTCTCCCCGCAAGCGGGGAGAAGAATTCAACCGAGGCGGGGCAGCGCGGCGAAACTGTCACCCTGCGGCACGCCATCCGGCCCGAAACGGCGCTCGGCGAAGACGATCGCATCCGCCCCGACCAGGACGATGGTGCTGCAACGCGTGCCGTAGCGTTCCCCGCGCACGAACGGCGGCGACAACCAGCGCTCCATGTCCAGGCCCACGCCGGTGTCCGGTAATGCCGCGTCGGGCGCCGGCAGGGTATCGGCCAACGCGACAAACAGCGGCTCCAGCGCCGCCGCATCCACTTCATGCGAAGACACCGGTGAATCCAGCCAGGCCCGCAAGGCCCGCGTGGCATGGCCGCTCTTGGGCCAGGGCGCATCGAACGCGCCGTTGGACATCGCATGCACGCCCGGCGACACCACACCCGACCCGGCTTCGGGATGGTTGGTGGCGAACATCAGCGCGTCGCCATCCCAGCACAGCAGGTTGTAGCGGCCGTGTTCCTTGGCGATCGGCGCCAGCCGCGCGGCGTAGGACGCCGCACCTTCGTCGCCGCGGGCGAAATCGCGCACCAGCGCACCGCGCGATCGCGGTGCGGTTTCCGGATTGCGCCCCACGCGCACGTTCGTCACCGCCGCCAGGCGCCCGCGCGTGGACACCTGCAACCAGCTGCCACCCGCCTCCAGGTCGCGGCCGCCATAGACATCCGGCTGCTCCGGATCGGGTGCCGCGGCCGATGCAGGGCGCGCATGCAATTCATCGCGGTTGGCGATGAGGGCGAGCGCATAACGCGGATGCTGCTGCCAGGCGGCGGCGATCAGGCACATGTGCGCATGATAGGCGCCTTCACGCCTGCAATCGCGCGCGCAATGGGACACACTGCGCGCATGACCGTGTATGTCGACGACGCCGTGCATGCCTGGCGTGGCGAGCGCTGGGCGCACCTGATGGCGGAGACGCTGGAGGAACTCCACGCCATGGCGGCCCGTCTCGGCATCCCGCGCCGCGCCTTCCAGAACAAGAGCAGCGGCGCGCACTACGACGTCACCACGGCGTTGCGCGCGCAGGCCATCGCCCTCGGCGCTGTCGCGATATCGCGCCACCACGACCGCGCGCAGGTGAAGGCGGTGATCGCCCGCGCCAAGGCGCAGGGCAATGGCGAGGCACCCTAGTTACAATGCCGGCCGCACCGCCTCCTTGAACCGAGCACGATCATGTCCGAGACGCCCCCCGACCACCTCTCCAACGACCCGCGCAGCAAGTTCTACGACGAAGCCGTGCTCGAACGCGGCATCGGCATCCGTTTCAACGGGGTCGAACGCCACAACGTCGAGGAGTACTGCATCAGCGAGGGCTGGGTCCGCCTGCCGGTGGGCAAAGCGCTGGATCGCCGCGGCCAGCCGATGACGATGAAGATGAATGGCACGGTCGAGGCCTGGTTTCTCACTCCGGCTGGTGAAACGAAAGAATGAACGAGGGCGGGCGCGGGCCCGCCTTTGTTTTGCGGGAACCGCACCCGCAATTCACGCCTTGAGCTTGTACCCGGTACGGAAGATCCAGGCGATCAGGGTCATGCACAGCGCCAGGAAGCCCAGGATCGCCGCCGTGCTCACCACGACGTTGACGTCGCTGACCCCGTAGAAGCTCCATCGCATGCCGCTGATCAGGTACACCACCGGGTTGAACAGCGCGACCTTCTGCCACAACGGCGGCAGCATGCTGATCGAGTAGAACGCGCCGCCGAGGAAGGTCAGCGGGGTCAGGATGAGCAACGGAATCACCTGCAGCTTCTGGAAGCTGTCCGCCCACACGCCGACGATGAAGCCGAACAGGCTGAAACTCAGCGCCGTCAGCACCAGGAAGCAGCCCATCCAGAACGGATGCACGATTGCGTAAGGCACGAAGAAACGCGCGGTGACCAGGATCAGCGTGCCCAGCATCAGCGACTTGGTCGCCGCCGCGCCAACGTAGCCCAGCAGGATCTCGCTGGTGGACACCGGCGCCGACAGCAGTTCGTAAATCGTGCCCGACCACTTGGGCAGGTAGATGCCGAACGAGGCATTGGAGACGCTCTCGTTGAGCAGGGAGAGCATCACCAGGCCCGGGATGATGAAGGCGCCATAGCCGACGCCGTCGACATGGCCCATGCGCGAACCGATCGCCGCACCAAACACGATGAAGTACAGCGACGTCGACAACACCGGCGACAGGATCGACTCCATCAGCGTGCGGAAGGTGCGCGCCATCTCGAAGCGGTAGATCGCACGGATCGCGTGCACGTTCATGCGCGCCCCCCGTTGCGGTGCACCAGGCTGACGAAGATCTCCTCCAGCGAACTCTCGCTGGAATGCAGGTCCTTGAAGTCGATGCCGTGCTCGTTCAGGCGCCGCAACAGCGTGGCGATGCCGGTCTGTTCCTGCTGGGTGTCGAAGGTGTACACGAGCGCATGGCCTTCGCCGGCGATTTCCAGGTTGAAGCCGGCGAGCCCGTCGGGCAACACGGCCAGGGGTTCCTGCAGCTGCAAGGTCAGCTGTTTCTTGCCGAGTTTGCGCATCAGCACGTGCTTGTCCTCGACCACGATCAGCTCGCCGTTGCTGATGACGCCGATGCGGTCGGCCATCTCCTCGGCTTCCTCGATGTAGTGCGTGGTCAGGATGATGGTGACGCCGGCTTCGCGGAGCCTGCGCACCATCTGCCACATGTCGCGGCGCAGCTCGACATCGACACCGGCGGTGGGTTCGTCGAGGAACAGGATCTGCGGCTCGTGCGCCAGCGCCTTGGCGATAAGCACGCGCCGCTTCATGCCGCCGGACAGCGCCATGATCTTGCTGTCCTTCTTTTCCCACAGCGACAGGTCGCGCAGGACTTTTTCGAGATGGGCCGGATCCGGCGCCTTGCCGAACAGGCCGCGGCTGAAGCTCACCGTCGCCCACACCGTCTCGAAAGCGTCGGTGGACAGCTCCTGCGGCACCAGTCCGATCTTCGCCCGCGCCGCGCGGTACTCGCGCACGATGTCGTGCCCGCCGGCGAGGACGGTACCCGTGCTCGCATTGACGATGCCGCACACGATGCTGATCAGCGTGGTCTTGCCGGCGCCATTGGGCCCGAGCAGGGCGAAGATCTCGCCGCGACGGATGTCGAGGTCGACGTGCTTGAGCGCGACGTGGCCGGACGCATAGGTCTTGCTCACGTCGCGGACGGAGATGACGGCATCCACGCGAGGTACTTCCACCGGGGCAACCGGCTGATCGTAATCGACGCGCGGTGCGGGGCCGTGGGCCATGGGCTCAGCCGAGTTCGCCGAGGCTGCGGGCGGACGCCGCCGGCGCAACGCCCGTGAGCCGCGCCAGCCCCCCGCGCACCAGCGGCACGGTGATCCACGCCACCGGCAAGGCAACGGCGAAGGCGAGGCCCCAGTTGTTCAACCACACCTGCAGCAGGCCGGGCTCGAAGCCGTGGTGGAAGGCGGACATGGCGAAGCTGATCGTGGCGGACATCACCGTGACCATGGAGGGGACAAAAGCGAACTGGGCCTGGCGCGGCGTGAGCATGGCGGGCGTCTCGGCGGGGGATGCAGCTAGGCTAGTGGCTGCAGCGGGCGCTGATAAGCCGTCGCGCGAGGGAAGAATCATCCCGGTCACGGGGCAATCGGCCAGGTCCGCGGGGCTACGCCCGCGCCAATGCCTGCATGAATGCGGGCCAACCCCATGGCGCGCAAAACGGCGATGGCGGTCAAGTTTCCCGAACTTCGGGCTATGACCCGCCCCACCTCGCCATAACGGCCACCTAACATCGCGCCACGGAAACCATCACTCGGGGGAAAACATGAAACGACTGCTACTGGTTGCTTCGCTCGCGCTGTTGTCGCTGTCTTCGGTGGCCTTCGCCAAGGGCCACGGCAAGGGCCACGGTGGTGACCACGGCGATCATCCGCCGGGCAACCATTACGGCTGGCACAAGGGTGAACACATCGACGTGGTCTACCTGCAGCCGCGGTACTACGTCGAGGACTACCGCGTGGTCCACCTCGCACCGCCGCCGCCGGGCCATCGCTGGATCCGTCATCCCGACGGGCGCTACATCCTGGTCGCCGTGGCGACCGGCATCATCGCCGACATCCTGCTGAACCACTGATCCGCTGATCCTCCGTGCGATGCCGACCGGCATCGCACGCTCCGCAAAAGGAAGGACCCCAATGAGACGCCTGCTCCTGGCCGCCTCGCTCGCATCGCTGCTGCTCACCACCTCGGTGGCACTGGCCGACGGGCACCATCATCGTGGTGGCGACCGCCACCATCACGACCACGATGACGACGATGACGACGACGATGGCTACCGGTACAAGCACCGGCACCGCGACTACCACCGCGGCGAGCGCATCGAAGTCGTGTACATGGAACCGCGTTACTACGTCGAGGATTACCGCGACTACGAACTGCGCGAGCCGCCTCGCGGCCATCGCTGGGTGCGTACCGAAGACGGCCGCTTCATCCTCGTCGCCGTGGCCACCGGCATCATCGCTGACATCCTGCTGCACCACTGAGCGGCACAACGCAAAGAACAGAAGCCCCGTGAATGCGGGGCTTCTGCTTTTCACCGGCATGCATTGGTGCTGCGCGCGTCGGCCTTGAGAGGCGTTGCCGCGAGCGCGTATATCCCCCGGTCGGGGGAACACGGCGTCGCGCGGCGGGTTTCGCACGACAATGCGCGGCGAGGGAGCCTCCACCTACCAGGAGTCCCACCATGTCCAGATCGATAGTGGCGCTCGCCGCGCTGGCCGCCGCGATCAGCGCATTTGCGGCTGCGGCCGCGACGGCCGACAAGGCCACCGCCGCCGATCAGAA
The DNA here is from genome assembly GCF_054049835.1 of Lysobacter sp. P5_B9. Classification (NCBI taxonomy): domain Bacteria; kingdom Pseudomonadati; phylum Pseudomonadota; class Gammaproteobacteria; order Lysobacterales; family Lysobacteraceae; genus Lysobacter; species Lysobacter sp. P5_B9. The sequence continues at coordinate 178,969 of NZ_JBFULP010000003.1, read as the reverse complement.
GCTGATCAAGAGCGCGATGCAGGCCGCGCCCGCCAAGGTGTCAGCCAATGCCACCATCGTCGAGATGGGGAAAGACGGCATGCGCACCGTGCGCGCCGGCAGCAACGGTTTCACCTGCATTGCCGACAATCCCGTTACCCCCGGCCCCGATCCCATGTGCATGGATGCGGCCGCCATGGAATGGGCAAACGCGTGGGTGGGACACAAGGAGCCGGCCGCCGGCAAGATCGGTTTCATGTACATGCTGGCGGGCGGGACCGATGCCAGCAACACCGATCCGTATGCCGATAAGCCCAGCGCGAACAACCATTGGGTCAAGACCGGCTCGCACGTGATGATCGTGGGCGCCGAGCCGGCGTTCTACGACATGTATCCGAAAGATGCCGATCCGGATACGTCGGTGCCCTACGTGATGTGGCCCGGCACGCCGTACCAGCACCTGATGATCCCGGTGAAGTGACGCCCGCAGTGACGGGCGTTTAGTGCGCTTGTCCCCGCCGTCGCCGGCCGTGGCCGGCGACGAGGCGCGCCGGCTTCAACCGCCGAGGAAATCCGTCTTGCCGATGCCCACGCCGTTCCGGCGCAGCAGGTTGTAGGCGGTGGCGGCGTGGAAGTAGAGGTTGGGCAGCACATAGGTGAGCAGGTAGCCCTGCCCATCGAACTTGAGTTCGCCGGCACGGGTCTTGAACGACACCGCACGGGTCTCGCTGCCTTCGAACTGTGCCGGGGTAAAGCCCTCAAGGTGCGCAATCGCGCCGGCGATGCGTGCATGCAGTTGTTCGAAGGTGGTTTCGTTGTCCTCGACGCTGCGTGGCTCTACCCCCGCCAGGCGCGAGGCGCCGCGCGTGGCCATGTCAGTGGCGATCTGCACCTGCCGCACCAGCGGCAGCATGTCGAAGATCAGGCGCGACTGCAGCAGCGTGTCCGGATCCGCGCCCTTGTCGCGCGCGTGCGCTTCGCCCTTGGCGAGGACCTGGTCGAGGTTGCGCAGGGCGCGCACGAACACGGGAACGGAAGCGTCGTACATGGACAGGGACATGGCGGTCACCGGATGGAGGAAGGAGCGAAGGTTACCGCTTCGCCCCGTTCACGATTAGACCGGAAATCCGGGACGCCCCATCCCATGGACGGGCCGCGGCCGGCATCGGCTGCACCGGAATCTCGCGCGCAGGCGGTTCCGGTGCAGGCGATTCGGGTCTGGCGGCGTGGCCAGCACGAGGGGTATTCCACATCCTGCAGTCGCGCTTATGGCGTTTTGTCCGACTTCATCCTGGTGGCATGGCCCGCTGCCATTTCCTCACGCGAAAGACTGCCATTCCCGTCGGTATCCATTTCCGAGAACATCTTCTTCGCGCCGGCGTCGTGCTCGGCCGCGGACAGCATGCCGTCGCCATTGGTGTCCATCTTCGCGATCTTCTCCGCCGACGACATCTCGCCATGACTCGGCGCGTCCATCGCGGCGTCGTTCATGGTCTTGACCTCCTTGGTCTTGGCGGTTGCCTTCATATGCCGCGCGTCCATTTCCTGGGCGGTGACGTTGCCGTCGCCATTGGCGTCCATTTCGCCAAACATCTTCGTCACGGCCGCGGCGTGTTCCTGTGCCGATATCTTGCCGTCGTTGTTGCTGTCCATCATCTTGAACATGTCGCCGCCCTCGTGATGGGCGATGGCCGCCGTGGCGACACCGCACAGCAGCACGGTGGCGGCGGTGCGGATCGTCATCGACCGGCGTTGTTTCATATTGTTCATGCGCATTCTCCGTGGTCGCGCACCAGGCGCGAGGAAATCCCCGCGCGGAGCATGCCCGCGGTGGAGTGAGCGCCCTGTCATCGCAGGCGTCGCGTTGCGCGCATCAAACTGAATGCGCCCAAAAAGAGCCCCGCGACCGCGGGGCTCTGGAATTCCGGCGCAATGACAGATCAAAGCTTCAGCGAGCCGCTCTCGACGATCGGCTTGCCATCGAGCGTCACCGTGCTGCCGGGCAGGAACAACACGAGGCCATAGGGCACCGAGTTGTTGCCGCCGGCCCAGACGTTGACACCGGTGCCGACGGTTACCGAGCCGGCTGGAACCCAGGTGCCGATAGCACTGGTGGCGGCCAGCTTCACGTTCGGATTGATGCCGAAGTCGACGAAGCCCAGATCGTTCTTGCGCGCGTCGTCGACGGCGTCGTATTCGGCCTTGAGGTCGGCATAACCCGGGCCCTCGCCGGTCATCGCTGTCACCTTGCCGCCGCTGACCGTCAGCGTGAGGTTGTTGACTTCCTTGCCGCGGAAGTAGGTGCGCGATTGCACGACCTTGCCTTCGGCGCTGCCGGCGACGGGAGTGGAATAGACCTCGCCGGCGGGCAGGTAGGTCGATGCCGCAGCGGCACCGGCCTTCATGTCCTCGGCTGAGGCCACGCCATCGTTCACCAGGACCGGCCGGCCCTTCAGGCTCAACTTCAGGTCGGTGCCATTCGGATTGGTGATATGCACTTCGTTGCCGGCCGCAAGCGCCGTCTTGACCTGGGCCCCACGCGTCTGCAGTTCGCTGTAGTCGAGGTTGACGCCGCTCCAGAACGTCTTCGCCAGTTCGTCCTCGCTCATGCCGTAGCGTTCAGCGCGCCACGAGGTGGGATACAGGTTGTTGCCGAGTTCGACCGTGCGCACGTTGCGGAGGAATTTCTGCATCACCGGCTCGTCGGCCTTGCCGCGCGCGGCACTGCGCTTGGGGTCGGCGCCTTCGAACAGGTTTTCGGTCGTGTTGTTGGCCAGGGCGATGTTCACGTTGACCATATCGGCCAGCTTGCTGCCCACCGCGTCCATCTGCGTGTCGTACTTCTCCGGCACATCGAAGAACATGCGCTTGGCGAGGCGGTCGCTGCTGTAGGTCACCAGCGGGAAGGCGCCCACCTTGCGCACGTTGACCGCCAGGTCCTCCATCAGCTCCGCATCGCTCGGGCGGCCGCTGATGAGTACGATCTCGCCCTCCTTCACTGCGGCGCTCTGGGTGACCACGCGCTGGGCGAGCTGTTCGAGATCGGTGTAGGCCGTCTTCGCCGGTTCGGCGGCGGGCGTGGCCGGCGCAGTGGCCGGCGTGGCGGTGGCGGCAGGCGCATTGGCTTCGGGCGATTGCGAACGTTGGCAGGAAGCGAGTGCGGCAACGACAGCCAGCGCGAGCGCGGTCGCGAGGAATGGAGGTTTCATGGCACGGGTTCCAGAGGCCCGGACGGGCGGAGCAATCGGGGGAACGCGCCGCTGCTGCGCTAACGGCCACCACCGGTCGGGAGAGTGCCGCGCGTGGCCCGCATGGGTTCCGATGATCTCCTCACCCGATCGGGGGAGGCGAGGCGTGCGCGTTGCGGCACGGTTGGGCAGGGCGGGTGGACAATGAATCCGGTCCCGCTACGACGAGGTGCATCGTGCAAGGTCGAATCGTCCTCACCCTGGCATGCCTGCTGGCCGCGGCCGGCGCCTCGGCGCGGATCAGCAACGTCACGGATCCCGATGCCCCCCGCAGCCTGCCGGCGCAGGGCCCGGTCAGCGTGCAATGGGAAGATCCTGCCCAGTTCTCCGAGATCCGCTACAGCCACAACCCCAGCGAGTCGCGCCGCGGCCACTGGGTGGAGCAGCTGGCGAGCTACCTGCGCGAACAGGCGCAGGCGCGCCTGCCGGCGGGCGAACGCCTCGAGGTCGTCATCACCGACATCGATCGCGCCGGCGATTTCGAGCCGCAACGCAGCATCAACCTCCAGGACACGCGGGTCATCCGCGAGCTCTACCCGCCGCGAATCGAACTGCGCTTCCGCCGCCTCGATGCCGGCGGCGGCGTGATCGCCGAAGGCGAATGCAAGCTCACCAACAGCGCCTTCCTGCATACCGGCCGGCCCGACAGCGATGCGCTGCGATACGAGGAAGACCTGATCGACACCTGGGTGAAGCGCGAGCTGCCGGCACCCGCCCGCGCCGGATCGTGATCCCCTGAAACACGAAGCCCCGCATTGCGCGGGGCTTCGTGGCGTTGGCGTTGGCCGTACGCGGGATTACTTGCGGTCCGCCGCACTCGCATCGCGCGCAGCGCGGAACTCCGAGTCCTGCGCCCAGTTCGGCCACTGCGTCGAATTGGCGAGGTCGCTGCCCAGCGTGTAGAGGACCTGCAGGTCGCGCGCCATGCCGGTGAACGGCCAGCTCGCTTCCCATTCGTCGGCCGGCTGGTGGTAGCGGTCGCGGGTGTAGCTCTCGCTCCACGCCTTGCTGGCGGCAACGCCACCCTCGATGCGGTCGTCGCCCGAACCGTACGAGATCGCCGGCACGCCGCGCTTGGCGAACGGGAAATGGTCGGAGCGGAAGAAGTGGCCGGCTTCCGGCTTCGGGTCCGGCGAGTACGTCATGTTCCACTTCGCCGCCGTGGCGACCAACTGGTCGATCAGATCGAGCTTGGCACTGCCGGAGATGTTGAAGTCGCGCGCCGGTCCGTGCGGATCGAGCGCGTCCATGTTGATCACGCCCACGGTCTTGGCGAGCGGATACAGCGGCTTGGACGAGTAGTACTCCGAACCGAGCAGGCCCTTCTCTTCCGCGGTGACGTTGAGGAACACCAGCGAGCGCTCGGGCTTGTTCTTCGCATGCGCGAAGGCGCGACCCAGTTCGATCAGCGCGGCGGTACCGGTGGCGTTGTCGACCGCGCCGTTGTAGATGCGGTCGCCCTTGGCATCGGGCTGGCCGACGCCGAGGTGGTCCCAGTGCGCGCTGTAGATCACGGTCTCGTCGGGACGCTTGCTGCCGTCGAGGCGGCCGACCACGTTCTGCGACGTGATCACCTTCGAATCGACGTCGTAGTCCGCGCTGAAGTTCGCGCCCTTGAGTTCGACCGGCTTGAAGTCGCGCGTCTGCGCCTGCTTCTTCAGCGCGTCGAAGTCGAGGCCCGCCTGCTTGAACAGGCTCACGGCGAAGTCGCGCTGGATCCAGCCTTCCAGCGGCGCGTGCGCCGCGCGCGGATCGTCGCGCACCACGTCGAACATGGTGTTGGTGTTGGAGTTCTTGACGGTGGCCCAGCCGTACGACGCCGGATCGGTCTCGTGCACGATCAGCAGGCCCGCGGCGCCCTGGCGCGCGGCTTCCTCGTACTTGTAGGTCCAGCGGCCGTAATAGGTCATCGCCTTGCCGCCGAAGTCGCCCTGCCCGGTTTCGAAGTCGGGATCGTTGATCAGGGCGACGATGATCTTGCCCTTGACGTCCATGCCCTTGAAGTCGTCCCAGTTACGTTCCGGCGCCTTGACGCCGTAGCCGACGAACACCAGCGGCGCATCCTTGATGGTGACGTGCTTGTCGCCGTTAAGCGCGGCGCGCACGGCGATCTGCTCGCCCTGCGTCAGCGCCTGGGCCTTGCCGCCCTCGCTCATCGACAGCATCGGCGTACCGGTGATCTCAGCGCGCAGCAGCGGCACGGCCTGGGTCCAGGTGCGCTTGCCGTCCTTGATGTCGCCGCCGGGCTGCAGGCCCGCGGCCTGCATCTGCACGGAGACGTAGGCGACGGTCTTGGCTTCGCCAGCGGTGGCCGGACCGCGGCCTTCAAACTCGTCCGAGGACAGCACCTTCACTTCTTCCGACAGGCGCTTGGGATCGAACGTCGGTGCCTTCGGGGTGGCGGCCAGCGCCGGCTGCAGGGCGAGGGCAATGGAAACGGACAGCAGGGAAACGGCGAGCGATTTGTTCATTCGGCACCTGGAAGGAACGCTGGCTGGCAGCGGGCGAGCGGTAGCAGGCGATGGTAGCAGCGGGACTCCGCCGGCGAAGCGATGACTGAAGGCATACCCGTGTCGCCTGATGCGGCATGGTTTTTCGTGCCCGTCGTCACGGCGCCATCGCACGCCGCACACGCCGGCACCACCTGGTTGAGGCGTTGCCGAATGCACTGCGATGGCTGAATGGTTTTCACGGCGCATTAGTACCCGCGCGCCTAGGCTGCATGCATGGCCCGGCGGGCTCGATGGAGAAGGACGATGCGCAGACCCCTGTTCGTTGTCGCCATCGCTACGCTCCTGCTGCCCTCCGTATTGGCCGCACAGCAGCCGGAGGCAGACAGCAAGGAGGCTGCGCACGTTGCCGAGCCGCAGGCCACCCCGGCCGCGACGCCAGGCAACCACGCATCATCCCGAAGCCTGATGCGCATGGTGATGGGCGCGCTGATCCAGTCCGCTGAGCAGCAATCCACCAGCAAACAGGCCGCCAGCCAGCTCGATTCCGGCAAGCGCGATCTCGGCAAACACGATTCCGGCAAACGCGATCCCGGCAAGCACGCTTCCGGCAAGCACGATCCCGGCGTCAGCGCCAAGGCGGATCCGGCGGCACGGACGGAGGCCGCCGTCGAGCAGATCGCGGTGCGGTCCGAACCCTAGTCGCGAACCCTAGTCGCGAACCCTAGTCGCGAAGCCTAGTCGCGAGCCGCGCGACGCCGTCAGCGCGCAGCGAAGCGCCGGAACGCCTCGATGGTGCGGGCGATGCCGTCGTCGTCGACATCCAGATGCGTGACCAGCCGCACCCGCGGCGTGTAGCCGATCGACAGCCGGATCGCGGCGGCGTCCATCTGCTGCTTCAGTTCCGCCATGCGCGTGCTCGCGACATCGATGAACACCATGTTGGTGTGCTGCCCTGCGAGCGTGATGCCGTCGAGGCCGCGCAGGCCGGCGGCCAGCGTGGCCGCGCGCCGGTGGTCGTCGGCGAGCCGCGCGACATGGTGGTCCAGGGCATGCAGGCAGGCGGCGGCCAGCAGACCGGCCTGGCGCATGCCGCCACCGGCGACCTTGCGCCAGCGCCGCGCTTCCCGGATCAGCGCGCCGCTGCCCAGCAGCACCGAACCGACCGGCGCACCCAGTCCTTTCGACAGGCAGACCGACACGCTGTCGAAGTGGCGGGCGATCTCGCGCACCGGCACGCCGTCGGCGACCGCGGCGTTGTACAGGCGCGCGCCATCCAGGTGCAGCGCCAGGCCGTGTTGCTGGCACAGCGCGCGTGCATCACGCAGGTAGTCGTGCGGCAACGCCCGGCCGTGCCAGGTGTTCTCCAGGCACAGCAGGCGCGTGCGGGCGAAGTGCGGATCATCCGGCTTGATCGCCTGCGCCACGACGTCGAGCGGCAGCGTGCCATCGCCCGCCTGCACCAGCGGCTGCGGCTGGATCGAGCCGAACACCGCGGCGCCACCGCCTTCATACCGGTAGGTGTGTGCGTCCATGCCGACGATGTATTCGTCACCACGCTGGCAATGCGCGAGCAGCGCCAGCAGGTTCGCCTGCGTGCCGCTGGGCGCGAACAATCCCGCCTCGAAGCCGAGCTCGTCCGCCAGCCGCTGCTGCAGCGCATTGACCGTCGGATCCTCGCCGTAGACGTCGTCGCCGACCTCGGCGCGCGCCATCGCTTCGCGCATCGCCGCCGTGGGCCGGGTGACGGTATCGCTGCGCAGATCAATCCAGTTCATGGGGGTGTCCCGACAGGTGCAGGCGCGCAGGATAGCCGCTTGCGCGGGCCTGCCGGCGGAGCGCACGGCGTGAACACGGCATCCGTGCGCACCGGGGTTTATGCTGCGCGCGTCCACCGAGGGACACGCGATGAATACGCACTCCGAATACGACCCCGACGACAACTTCGCCCGCGCCTTCGGTGCGGAATCCGTGCTCGACGAGGACGCGGCGCTCGAGGCCGTGGCCTGGCAGTTGCTGCTGCTGATCAATCCCGGCGACGAGGATGCGGCGATGCAGCAGTTCGCGACCTGCCGCGATGCGCTCGACGAAGGCACCGATCCGGTGGAAGCGTTGCGCGACGCCATCGACTGGAAATCCGGCTTCTTCATTGCCGGCGACGATCCGGCCGGCCTGATCGACGTGCTCAACGAACTCGCCTCGCGCTACGACCTGCGCATCGACTGGGGCGTGGAGGATCCGACCGACGAGGACTTCCTCGACGACGCCGAAGTGCCGGCGCTGATCGGCACCGCCTTCGATCGGCTGCGCGAGCACCACTACACGCTGTGGACCTGGGAAACCGGCGGCGAGGACCACGCCGGCTGGATCACCCGGCAGCAAGACGACGAGGCATTGCCACTGGTGGCCGGGGCGCTCGGCTTCCACGTGCGTCCCGGCGCCGGGTAGTCGCGCCGGGTAACTCGCATCATGCGCAGGACGGGTGCGCGCACCCGTCCTGCGGATCGCGGCCGGTTACCCGGCCAGCTTGCTCAGCATGCGCACCCAATGGTCGACGTCGTCGCCGAGGGCCTTCACCGGCAGGCGTTCGTCGCGGCCGTGCGCGCGCATGTCGTCGGGCACGATGCCCCAGGAGCCGTCGACGCCATAGACCGGGATGCCGTTCACGCGGAACGGACGCGCGTCGCTGGCACCGGTGCTCATCTCGGGGATCACCGGCACCTTCGGGAACATCGCGTGCACGCTGTCGGTGTAGGCCTTGAGGACGTCGGGACGCAGCGGCGAATCCAGCGACGCCACGGCGTCGTCGAGGCGCGTCACTTCGACCTTGTCGCCGGCGATCTTCTGCAGCTCGTCGCGGATCGCGTCGGGCGACACGCCGGGCAGGATGCGGCAGTTCACCGTCGCCTTGGCCATCTGCGGCAACGCGTTGGGGGCGTGGCCGCCGGTGAGCATCGTCGCCACGCAACGCGTGCGGGTCAGGCCCACCTCGCCGACGTCGGCTTCGATCGTGTCGGCTGCGGCGCCGTTGGCCGGGTCCTTGAGCCAGGCGCGCATCGCATCGCCTAGCGCACCGGGCTCGCTCTTCTGGCGCTCGCCGAAGTAGGCGCGCGTGGTCGGGTTGAGCGCCGGTTCGAAGCGATAGCCGGCCAGGCGGTTGAGTGCGTCGGAGAGCTGGTAGATCGCGTTGTCCGGACGCGGCTTGGAACTGTGGCCGCCAGCGTTGTGCGTGGTGAAGGCGTAATCGGCGTAGGTCTTCTCCGCGGTCTGGAAGGTGAAGCCGAGCGGACGCTTGTCCGGGCCGAAGCCGCCGCCACCGCCGTCGGCGTTGAGGCCGTATTCGGCGTCGAGCATCGCCTTCCATTCGGTGGCACCGAGCAGCGCGCCCTTGCCCGTGGTTTCCTCGTCGCCGGTGAACAGCACAAGGATGTCGCGCTTGGGCTTGAAGCCCTTCGCCTTGAGTTCCAGCAGTGCGGTGGTCACTGCCACCACGCCCATCTTGTCGTCGCTGGTGCCGCGACCGTAAAAGTAGCCGTCCTTCTCGAGCAGGGTGAACGGGTCCACCGACCAGTCCTCGGCCTTGGCTTCGACCACGTCCATGTGCGCCATGAGCAGGATGGGTTTGGCCGTGGCCTTGCCGGCCGCCGGCCAGCGCACGATCAGCGCCGCGGTGTGGTTTTCCGGCGTGGCGTCATAGGGCATCACACGGATGTCGCTGTCGGCCCAACCCGCGGCCTTGTACTGGCCGGCGAGGTACTGCGCGAGCTCGGGCACTTTGCCGCGCCCGGCTACGGTCGGTGTTTCGATGGCCTGCTTGAACAATTCACGCGCCTTGGCATGCCACGGATTGTCCGCAGGTGCGGCAACGGCGGAACCGGCGAACAGCGCGGTGGCGAGTATCACGGTACGCATCAAAAATCCCCCTGGATGGAAACGACAGGCCGAAAGCGCGGTTATACCGTGGGCGCCGGCGGCGAAATGTGCGGTGGAGCCGGCATGGCTTTGCCGGATGTGGTGGCTGCGGCGTCGATCAGGCCGCGTCCCGCGTGTCGCGATAGCCCTTTCCCGACAACGACAGCAGCAATCCGGCGATGCTGGCCACGCCGATGACCAGGTGCATGGTGCTGGCGCCCGAAACTCCGGCCAGCGCCAGCGGTTTCAGCGCGGTGACACCGCGCTGCATGAGGAAATGCAGCACCGCCAGCGCATACATCAGCGGAATCAGGGCGCGGTAACGCAGCAGGACGACAACGAAGACCAAGCCAAGCAGCACCTGCTCCAGCCCCATGCGTGCCATCAGTCCGATGATGTTCTGCGCCGCACCGGCAGGGTAGCTGGCGAGCGGCATGGTCGACACCGACTGCGCGCCGCCGTCCGCGCGCAGGATGTGCACCAAGCCCAGCGCAATCTTCATCAGCGCCAGCGGGACGAACAGCCACAACGCCAGCGCATGCCCGCGAAAGCGGTTGTCGGCGCGCGCGGGAAAGATCCTGTCCAGCATCGATGACCCCCTCGGCGGCGCAGGGATGGCGTCGCAAGCGCTCGAGTATTCCCACAGTGCGGGGCACGCGCGTGTGCCGGTAGTCCCGCTGGGGCGAGGACGTCACGGCTACAGTTGTGCCTCGATCGTCAGGTTCTCCAGGTCCCGTCCCAGCGACGCTGCCGCCACCAGCTGGCCCGCGCGGAAATAGCGGACCGTGCAATCGTGCGCGGCCGGGCTGCCATCGAGGCTAACCTCATCCCAGCCGTTGCCGTGGCCTACGTAACGCAGGTCCAGGCCGTAGTGATGGGTCCAGAAGAACGGCACGTCGGTGAAGGGCTGCGCGGCGCCGAGCAGGTTCGCCGCCGCGGCCTGGCCCTGGCGCTGTGCATGTACCCAATGCTCGACGCGCACCAGGTCGGCGCCGTGCCGGTAGCGCGCGACATCCCCGGCCGCGTAGATGCCGGGCAGAGAGGTCTGCAGCTGGGCGTCGACAAGGATTCCATCCTCCACTGCGAGTCCGGCGGCGGCGGCGAGCGCGGTGCAGGGCCTGACACCGGCGCCCACGATCACCACGTCGGCGTGGATGCGGGAGCGGTCGGACAACGACAGCGTCTTGCCATCGAAGCCTGTCGCGGTCGTCTGCAAGTGGAACACCACGCCGTTCGTGGCGTGCAGCGCGGTGAGGAAGTGGCCCAGTTCGTGGCCGAGCACGCGCGCCATCGGCACGTCTTCCATCGCCACGACATGCACCTCGAGGCCGCGCGAGCGCAGCGCGGCGGCGGCCTCCAGGCCGATGAAGCCGGCGCCGATCAGTGCCACCGACGTCGCGCGACCCACGGCAGCGATGATCGCGCGCGCATCCCCCAGCGAGCGCAGCAGATAGACGTTCGGCAGGTCGAAACCAGGCACCGGCAACCGCACCGGTTCCGCGCCGGTGGCCAGGAGCAACGCGTCGTAGCCGATGGGCTCGCCGGAGCGGATGGTGACCTGGCGCAGTCCGGTGTCGAGGCCGGTGACCTCGCAAGCCAGGTGCAGGTCGATCCGCTGTTCGCTGTAGAACTCGGGACCCTGCAGTGGAATCCACTCTTCCGGCGCAGTTCCGGCGAGATAGTCCTTGGACAGATTGGGGCGATCGCAGGGTGGCGCGCTGTCGGCGCTGAGCATCGTCAAAGCCCCGGCAAACCCCAGCTGGCGCAGCCGCTGCGCCGCAGCGAAGGCCGCCGCACCGCCCCCGACGATCACGATGCGCCGGGGGTGCTCGCGCGCAGGCGCAGGCGCAGGCGCGGGCGCGGGCGCGGGCGCGGCAATACTGCCGCTTGGCGCGGACTGTGCGCGCACGAATGCGCGGTCACCGACTATTTCGACTTGCCAGGTCGCCAGCGCCGCGAACGCGGGCGCCTTCAAGGCGATGCCGGTGCGCAGGCTGAAACAGGCGTGATGCCAGGGACAGTGGACCTCGTCGCCGACCACCAGGCCTTCGGCCAATGGCCCACCGTAATGCGTGCAACTGCCGCTGACGGCGAAGAGGCCGTCACCGCGCCGCACCAGCAGCACGGGAGCGCCGTCGACGTGACCGGCGAGGACGCCCGTGATGGGCACGTTCGCCAGGGGCACGCCCTGTGCCAGCTCGGGGCCGGTCGGAACGGTGTCGGGCTGCGCCATGGCATGACTCCTCGCGTCCGCGCGGCCGCCGGCATGCGGCCCTATGCATTGGATGCCTGGACCGGCGGCAGGTTCCGGCCGGCATGGGTCGAGCGTACTCCTGCCTGCCGGGAACCTCTTCCGCACTCGTGCATCTGTTCGGATAACCCTCGCTGATTGAGACCCGCCCCGATGCTCGATGCCCGCCTGCATGTCGTGGAAGCGCCCGCTTCGCCTCCCGCAACGACCGAGGATGCGCGGCCCTCGCGACAGGAGGCCGAAGCCGCGGTCCGCACCCTCATCCGCTGGGCCGGCGACTCCCCCGCGCGAAGGCCTGCGCGAAACCCCTGCGCGCGTCGTTCGTGCCTACGAGGAGTGGTTCGGCGGATACACGCTCGATCCCGCGGACCTGCTCGGCCGCACCTTCTCGCGCGACGGCTACGACGACATCGTGTTGCTGCGCGACATCCCGGTGCGTTCGGTGTGCGAGCACCACATGGCCGCGATCCGCGGCGTCGCCCATGTGGCCTACCTGCCGGGCGAGCGCGTCGTGGGCATCTCCAAACTCGCGCGCCTGGTGGATGCCTATGCCCGGCGCCTGCAGATCCAGGAGCGCCTGACCGCGGAGATCGCCGACACCCTCGCCAACGTGCTGCAGCCACGCGGCGTGGCGGTGGTCATCCAGGCCTCGCACGAATGCATGACCTCGCGGGGCGTGGGCACGCCCGGTGTCGGGATGGTGACGCGGCGGCTGCTCGGCCAGTTCGAGCAGGAGCCGTACCGGCGTGACATCCTCGCGGCGTTGTCCGCGTGATCCGCAAGAGGCAGTTGCCATGATTCTCCCAGACGCCCGTCATGCCCTCGACTACGACGCACTCGCCGAAGCCACGCTGGTCGGCCTGGTGCAGCGCGGCGACCGCCTGGCGTTCAACCAGGTCATGCGGCGCTGCAACCAGCGCCTGTTCCGGGTTGCGCGCGGCGTGGTCAACGACGACGCCGAGGCCGAAGACGTGGTCCAGGAGGCCTACGTGCACGCATTCGAGAAGATCGCGACATTCCGCGGCGATGCATCACTGCTCACCTGGCTCACCCGCATCGTGCTCAACGAGGCCTACGGGCGGCTGCGCCAGCAGCGCCCCAGCGTCGGCATCGAGCAGATCGACGCGACGCACGCCGACGACAGCCGCGTGGTCGCATTCCCATCGAAGTTCGGCAACGAGGATCCCGCCGCCGCCGCCGCGCGCGAGCAGGTGCGTCGCCTGGTCGAACACGCGATCGACGCCCTGCCCGAACCGTTCCGCATCGTCTTCGTCATGCGCGAGATCGAAGGCTGCACGGTGGAGGAAACCGCAGCGAGCCTGGAACTGCGCAGCGAAACGGTGAAGACACGGCTGCACCGCGCGCGCCGGCTGCTGCGCACCGCGCTGCACGACACTCTGGCGGGCACGCTGACGGATGCGTTTCCGTTCCTGGGGCCGCGCTGCGATCGCATGACCCAGGCCGTGCTGGCGCGCGTCGAAGCGCACCCCTCAAACCCGGCCGAAGGCGCTTGAGGCCTTGGCCACGTCACACCCGCCGAACTCCATCCCCTGCGACATCGTTCCGTCACGTCCCTTCATCCTGAGGAATTCGCCATGTTGACCACTGCCCTTCTGATATTCGCTGTCGCCGCCCTGGGCGGCATGATCCTCGCGACCAATGTGCTGCGCGGCCGACTCGCACCGTGGGCCCTGTCGGTCGCACACGCCCTGCTCGGTGCAACCGGACTGGTGCTGCTGATCATGATCACCCTGCAGGGCGCGGGCACCGCACGCGTCACCGCCGCGCTGGGCGTGCTGGTCGTGGCCGCACTCGGCGGCTTCTACCTGGCCTCCATCCATCTGCGCGGCAAGCTCGCACCCAAGGGAGTGGTGTTCGTCCACGCCGGTGTCGCCGTCGCCGGCTTCCTCACGTTGTTGAGCGCCGTGCTCGCGGCATGAAACACCCCCTGCACCCGGCCCTGGTCCACTTCCCGGTCGCGTGCTGGTCGTTGGCGACGCTGGCCGATCTGGCCAGCCTGCGCTGGGCACCGGCCTGGCACTACGCCGGCCCCCTGATGGCGGCCGGCGTCGTCACCGCCCTCGCGGCTATGGCCGCGGGTTTCGTGGAACTGCTGAAGCTGGGGGACGACCATCCCGCCAATGCCGACGCCAACCGCCACATGCTGTTGGCGATGACCGCCCTCGGCTGCTACGGCGCCAGCCTGTTCCTGCGCCTGGAGGGGATGACATTCACGCGACCCGATGCGATCGGGATCGCAATAGGTGCGGCCAGCTTCATCGCCCTGTGCCTGACGGGCTGGCTGGGTGGAAAGCTCGTGTACGTACACGGCGTGGGCGTGGGCAGGACCCGCGCTCCGGCTAGCAAGGACGGCGACCACCCGCACAGGACCACCTGACTGCGCAGGGGCGGCACCCGCGCGCATTCACGCACGACGCCCGCGGGCCGAGCAGGCATCATGGCGCCCTCCCACATGGAAGGCGCGCACATGCAGTTCCTGATGCTGGTCTACACCGACAACACCCTGATGGACGCCATTCCCGAGGCCGAGTACGCCGCGATGATGCGCGGCTGTTTCGCGCACGCCGACGAACTGCGCGAAGACGGCACGCTGCTGGGTTCGCAGCAGCTCGAACCCGCTCCGACTGCGCGCACCATCCGCACGCGCGATGGCCGCACCAGCATCGTCGACGGGCCGTTCGCCGAGACCAAGGAAATGCTCGCCGGTTTCAACCTGATCGAAGCGGACAGCCTCGAGGAAGCCGTGCGCATCGCGGCGGAGTTTCCGTGGTCGCGCACCGGCAGCATCGAGGTCCGGCCCATCCGCGACATGGACGCAGTGCGCCGGCATGTCGGCGCCGCCATGCCCACGGCCGCCAACGCCTGAAGGGAGCGCATGCGCATGGCCAACACCGTTCCCGTACTCACCGTGGCGCAGGCGCGCGCTCTGGGCTGCCTGATCGAAAAGGAAGCCACCACGCCCGACGCCTATCCGCTGACGATCAATGCCGTGCAGGTGGCCGCGAATCAGAAGACGGCACGCGATCCGGTGCTGGCGCTGGAGCCGGGCGAGGTCCAGCACGCTCTGCGCACGCTGGAAACGCAGCGATTGGCGAAACAGGTGTTCTCCTCACGCGCCGAACGCTACGAGCATTGCGCCGGGCAGTACTTCAGCCTGCCGCAGCCGCAGGTGGCGCTGCTGGGATTGCTGCTGTTGCGCGGCGCGCAGACCGCGCACGAGCTGCTCACGCGCAGCGAGCGGCTGGCGAAGTTCAGTGACGCCGACGACGTGCGCCATCACATGGAACGCCTGATCCAGCGCGAGCCGGCCCTGGCCGTGCTCGTGCCGCGCGGTCCCGGCCAGCGCGAAGACCGCTATGCGCACCTGCTCAGCGGCCCTGTCGACGTGGCGGCGATCGCCGCGCGCATCGGTGTGCAGGCCGGCGAATCGGCAACGCCGCAGACGGCGGCGCTGGAAGCACGCGTGGCCGCACTGGAAGGCGAAGTGGCGGCGCTGCGCGAGGAAATCGCGGCGCTGCGCGGTGATCGCGCTTCATAAGGCCGTTGGGAGCAATCACCGCGATCCCACACGCCTCTCCTCACGGAATCAGCAGCACCTTGCCGGCGCTGCCGCGTCCCTCCAGCAACGCATGGGCGCGCGCGCCTTCGCGCAGCGGCACGCGCGCGGCGATCGCCACCGCGAGTCCGCCGGAGCGGACCGCGGCGAACAGGCGGTCGGCGCGCTGCTGGCGGGCATCCGCGCTGGTCAGCACGTTCCACAGGTCGCCGCCGACCAGCGTGAGCGAGCGGTCCATCAACACGCGCGGATCGACCGGATCGGGATCGCCGGCGGCCATGCCGTAGAAGACCACCGTGCCGCCCGTGCGCGCGAGCGCGAGGCTGTCGCCGAGCGTGCGTCCCACCGAGTCGTAGACGACGTCCACACCGTCGGGGACGAGCGCGCGCACGCGTTCCTGCCAGCCCGCGCCCGCATCCACCGCGTCGGTGGCGCCGGCGGCGAGTGCGGCGTGGCGCTTGGCGTCGCTGGAGGCCAGCGCGATCACGCGGGCGCCCTTGCCGCGTGCCAGTTGCACCAGCAGCTGGCCGACACCGCCGCCCGCGGCATGCACCAGCAGGGTTTCGCCCGCCTGCACCGCATGGCTGTCCTCGAGCAGGAACTGCGCGGTCAAGCCCTGCAGCAGCAGCGCCGCGGCGGTGTCGAAGTCGATGTCATCGGGCAACGCGATCAGCTTGTCCAGCGGCACCGCCACCTGTTCGGCATTGGCGAACGCGCTGTCGGCGAAGGCGACGCGCTGGCCGACGCGGAAGCGCGGCGACGGCTGGGCCGAATCGTCCGCGGCCAACGCGACGATCTCGCCCGCGCCCTCGTAGCCGGCGATCCACGGCGGCGTGCCGGCAAGGTGGTAACGCCCCTGCCGCCGGTATACGTCGGCGAAATTCAGGCCGATCGCGCGCGTGCGCACCACTGCGACGCCCGGCGCCGGCTGCGGATCGGGAAGGGTGGTCCACTCGAGGACCTCGGGGCCGCCGAAGCGGGAGAATGTGAGTGCGTGCATGCGCACCATTGTCAGGCCGCCGCGGTGGCGATGCCACGCGCTGCGACCAACGGCGCAGCAATCCGCTGCTCTGCAGCGCGCGAGGACCCTGCATCGCGCACCGGATCGCACCGATGCACGACGGAGTGCGCGGAACGCGAGCGCTGCGCGGCTACTTGGCCTTCAACTCGATGATCAGCGCTTTCGCCGGAGTCTTGCCGGTGTTGGTGGTGTCGTGCGTGACCGGCCCGCTCCAGAGGGTGTCGCCGGCCTTGGTGTGCCGGGTCTTGGTCGTGCCGTCCGCCATCGTCTGCGATGAATCGCCGTCGGCGAGGAAGTAGACGACGTTGTCGCCATGCGAATGCATGCCGGTCTTGCCGCCCGGGGGAATCACCAGTTCGATCACCCTCACCTTGTCGTTGTCCAGCAACACCTTGGCATTGCTGCCGGCCGTCGTCGCCAGGTCCTGGCTGGCAACCGAGAACGGCACGGCCACGGCCAGCAGGCAGAGGGCCGACGTGATGGATCGCTTCATGGAAATCTCCCGATTGGGTCGCTGAATGGGCGCGGGGCCGCGCCATCGCGTTAGATCACGCCGGAGGCGGGACGGACCATCACCCCGATGGGTGCTGCCAGGCTGCAGCCTGCGCCGCGATGGCAACCCGATCGCGGAACATCCCCACCAGCATTCAGCCGGTGCGCGCCGCGCCCAGGCTTTGCAACGCGTGCACCACCGACGGCCACGCCGCGCTGAGCGGATCGATCAGGGCGAAATGGCCGCAGCCGGCCAGCCGCTGCAACTCGACCTCGCGATGCGTCGAAACGTACGAAGCGGATACCTCGAACGGCACGACGTTGTCCGCGTCTCCGTGCAACAGCCGTGTCGGGACTGCTGGCGCGGGACGCCGGCACGGATCGAGTTGCGGATGCGCGTGCGCATCACCATCCAGGAAATCGGATACCGCATTGCTTCCCAGTCCGAGTTGCTGCGCCAGCACCAGGTCGGCAGCGGGCGCCAACGCCAGCACGCCGCGCAGCGACGGTGGCGCCGCCCCCGTGGCGGCGAGCAGGGCCAGGTGTCCGCCGGCCGAATGGCCCACAACGATGACGTCGCCGCGATGCCTGCGCACGCGTGCCGGGAGCAGCGTCAGCGCGGCGGCGACATCGGCAACACTCGGCTGCGGCGTTCCGGGCACGCGGCGATAGCCGATCGCCGCCACTGTCCAGCCCGCTGCGGCAAGTGCCGCCGACATCGGCCCGGTCTGGTCGCGACCGTACTGCGGTCGCCAGAAGCCGCCGTGGACGATGACGAGCAACGGCCGGGTTCCGGCATTGCCGTGGCCATGGCGGACATCGGCGACTTGATCGACGGCGTCGCCATACGCGACGGTGTCATCCGGCGCGGGCGCCGCGCGGGTCAATACGGATTCGTCTTCGTGCATGCGGAATTGACGGCGGACGTCGCAAGCGGGCGCCGTAGCGTACAAGCGTGCACGCCGTCCATGGAACCGGCCGCTGGAATGCTGCGTGCGATGGACCGATCAACGCGGATGCAGCCACGCCGGCAGCAGGCTCTCGGGCTCGACGCGCGCGGCCTCGTCGAAGGCGACACCGTGCGCGCGCAGCAGTTGCTGCAGGCGGCCATCGCGGAACATGTCGAACGTTTCCGTGCAGCCGCCGATGAACTGTCCGCCGACGAACACCTGCGGGATGGTTCGACTGCCGGTGCGCGCGGCCAGCACGGCGCGGATCTGCCCGCCGCGGTCGTCCCGCTGGTACGCCGTCGAATCGAGGTCGACCGAGCGATAGGGCATTGCGCACTGCGCGAACAGCTTGCGCAGCGACCAGCAGAATTCGCACCACTCCAGGGCGAACAGCACCAGCGGCTGCGCGGGATCGGCGAGCAGTTGCGCGACGAAGGCCTCCACTTCGGCCGACGCCGCGGGCGCCGCGACCTTGTCCTCGCCGCTCGCCGTCATAGTTGCCGCCACCGGTGGCGGCGTTGGCGTCGCCGCATCGAAGCGGCACCCGGGCGTCGAGCGCGACAACGCCCATTCCTCGTCGGACATGTCGACGCTGACGCCTTCGAACAGCGGCGTGCTCAGGTAACGCTCGCCGGTGTCGGGCAGCATGCACAGCACCGTGGCTCCGTCCTCGGCCGCGGCTGCCAGCTGCAGCGCCCCGGCTAGTGTCGCGCCTGCGGAGATGCCGACGAAGATGCCTTCGCGCTGCGCCAGTTCGCGGGCCAGCCGCACCGCATCGGCGCCATTGATCGGCAGGACGCGATCGACGAGCCGTGCGGTCAGCGCGTCCTCGGTGAGCTTGGGGATGAAGTCGGGCGACCAGCCCTGCATGAGGTGCGGGCGGAATGCCGGGTGGCTGTCGCTGGGCGTGCCGTCCGGCCGGCGTGCCTGAGCGATGCCGCTGCCCAGGATCGGCGAGTTGTCCGGCTCGCACACCACGATCTTCGTTTCCGGGCGTTGTGCCTTGAGCACGCGAGCGACGCCCTTGAGCGTGCCGCCGGTGCCGTAGCCGGTGACCCAGTAATCCAGGCGTTCGCCGGCGAAGGCGTCGAGGATCTCCGGCGCCGTCGTGCGCGAGTGCATGTCGGCGTTGGCTTCGTTGTCGAACTGGCGGCACAGGAACCATCCATGCGCCTGCGCCAGTTCCACCGCCTTGGCGAGCATGCCGCTGCCCTTCTGCGCGGCCGGCGTCAGCACGACCTTCGCACCGAGGAACCGCATCATCTTGCGGCGCTCGACGCTGAAGTTTTCCGCCATGGTCACTACCAGCGGATAACCCTTGACCGCACACACCATTGCCAGCCCGATGCCGGTGTTGCCGCTGGTCGCCTCGATCACCGTCTGTCCCGGTTTCAGCGTGCCGCGCTGTTCCGCGTCCTCGATGATGCCGAGCGCGAGCCGGTCCTTGACCGAACCCATCGGGTTGAACGCCTCGACCTTGACGTACACGTTCACGCGTGGCGGCGCGAGCTTGTTCAGACGGACGATCGGCGTGCGCCCGACCGTCTTGAGGATGTCGTCGAACTTCGCGTTTCCGGGCTGGCCTGGCATGGGAGCGACCTCCGCGATAGATGGGCGCGCTCGGCATCGGGGCGCCGCAGGCGCACAGTCGTCCCGTTGCCGGGGACTGTCAAACATCGTGTCCGCGCGAGGCGTGGCCTTCACGCCCTCGCGGCATCGCTGAACCGTTGCGATGCATTCATCGCGGCGCGCCGCCGCATTCATCCCGGTCTGCCTAAGGTGCGCACACCGTACGAGCAAGGAGATCGACATGAGGAAGCTGATCATCGTCACCCTGGCCGCCGGCGCGTTTGCGGCCGCGCCCGTGCTGGCTGGCCATGGCGCCGAACACAAGGACCACGTCGCCACCGCCGGCCACGGTCCGAAGGCCGAGGGTCACCACGACAACGGCCTGCATCGGGGCTGGCAGAAGCAGGCATGGAAGCGCGGCGATCGCATCGCATGGACGGAAGTCGATCCGCGCTATTATGTGAACGACTACCGTGCCTACCGCCTGAGCGCCCCGCCGGCGGGCTATCGCTGGATCCGTCCGATGGATGACCGCTACCTGCTGGTCGACGCGGCAAGCGGCATCGTCGCCCAGGCGCTCGGCTACTGATCCATCTGCAAGCGGCCAGCCGATTCGGCCAGCTGATCCACTGCATCACGCGAAGGCCCCGCAAGCGGGCCTTCCTTTTGGCCGGACTGATTCGCCCGGCCGAAGCCGGGCTACACCGGTGTCGCCGTCGACGACGCCATCCGCACCGTCGGACGCAGCGCGACGGTGTGCTCGGTATTCATCAGCTGCAGTTCGCCGTCCTGGATCATCGCGGTCATGCGCATGCTGCGTTCAAACAACGCGGTGACCGCGGCGACGCTGTCGGCATCGATGTCGATCACGGTGAGGTTCTTCAACCGCGCCAACGATGCCGCGTTCTTGTTCCACCACACGTCGGCGCCGTGGCCGCTGTAGGTGATCACGATCACCTGTTGCGCGCGCCCGCAGGCCTTGCGGATGCGCGACTCGTCGGGCTGGCCGAGTTCGATCCACTGTTCGATCTCGTCGGTGTAATCGCGGCGCCACAGCGCCGGCTCTTCCTCGTCGCTCAGGCCGCGGCCGAATTCCAGCCGCGTATCGGCGTGGAGCGCGAATGCCAGCAGCCGCACCATCAGGCGTTCCTCGGTCTCCGATGGATGCTGGGCCAGGATGAGGTTGTGCGACGCGTAGTAGTGCCGGTCCAGGTCAGTGACCTGCAACTCGGCTTTGATGACGGTGGCCTTGGGTGCCATGGATCTGCCTGGCTGCAAGGCCGGTCGAAAGGGGCTTCATTCTAGGCGCATGCAGCGGAGGAAGACGGCAATCCATCGATTGCCGTCCTCCCGCTTCAGGTCCGTCTCAGCGCAGGCCGCCGCTGGCCAGCACCTGTTCCCCGGTGAGCCAGCGCGAATCGTCGGAGGCCAGGAACACAGCGAGCGCGGCGATGTCGTCGGGCTGGCCGACGCGGCCCAGCGGCGTCTGTGCGACCGTGCCTGCCTCGAACTCGGAACCGACGAAGCCCGCGGTGTGCGTGCCCTCGGTTTCGATCATGCCGGGGTTGATCGCATTGACGCGGATCCGGCGCGGGCCCAGTTCACGCGACAGCACGCCCGTGATCGCGTCCACCGCGCCCTTGGTGCCGGTGTACACCGCGCTGTGCGGCGGCGTGATGCGTGAAACCACCGAACTGATGTTGATGATGCTCGCGCCTTCGCCCAGGTGCGGCGACGCAGCCTGTGTGGTCAGCAGCAGGCCCAGCACGTTGATGTTGAAGTGGCGGTGGAAGTCGTCTTCGGTGATGGCCTCCAGCGGGGCGAAGCCATAGACGCCGGAGTTGTTGACCAGGATGTCGAGCCGGCCGAATTTCTGCACTGCGGTATCGACCAGGGCCTTTGCTTCGACCTGCTTCGAGACGTCGCCGCGCGCGGCGATGGCTTTACCTCCGGCAGCATTGATGCGGGCGACGACCGCTTCGGCGCCCTCCTTGCTGGAGGCATAGTTGACGACGACGGCCGCGCCTTCAGCGGCCAGTGCGGTGGCAATCGCGGCGCCGATGCCTTTGGATGCGCCGGTGACGAGGGCGACTTTGCCGGTGAGCTTGCTCATGGTGGTTCCTGTGAACTGAGGGAGGTCGGGCGACGACGGCGCATGCAGCACGCACGGCCGATCGGTGCACACACGACGTGGAGGTGGCCCGGCCCGGCAAAAGTGCGGAAATCAGGGAAGCAACATCCCGTCGGCGGGACGCGCCGGCCGGCCGGCGAAGTGCGCGTACACTTGCCAGCGAACTCCAGCCCCGGAGGCCGCATGAAAGCTGTCGCAATCACGACCCTGTCCGTGCTGACACTCGCCTCCGGTTGCGCCAGCACCGAGCCCACACCGCATGTAAGCAGTGGTGCCTGCCAGACGGATACTTTGGGCTGGGTCATCGGGCTTCCTGCGAACGAAGAAAATGGCCGTCGCGCCTTTCGCGAAAGCGGGGCCGGGTTGTGGCGCACCGTCTCGCCGACGCAGGCCATGACCAAGGACCGGCGCCCCGATCGCCTCACCGTCCGCGTGGATGATGCCAGCCGGATCATCGACGTGGGCTGCTACTGATCGATTCCTGCTGCCGCTTTCACGCGGCGAGCGGCTGTCCATCGCATTCAACTTGCGCGCGACGCGTGTCGCGCATCGTCCATCCCCCGACCGGGGGAATGACAGCCCGCGGTCGCAACGCCTGAATAGACCCAGCGCACCGTGGTCTGCGCGTGCGCGTCAATGGTTTCCCGTGAGGTGTCTGATGAACCTCATCTATTCGCACAGCTACAACAGTGCGCGCGCCTTCGCCATGCACCACGAGTTCATGCCAGGCGACTGGAAATGGCTCCGCGATCCCGACGTGCTGCTGCACAACCCGCGCTCCGATGTGTTCAAGGTGGAACACTGGGAAGAAAATCCACAGCGAGACAAGATCGACGAGGCCATGGAGCGCTTCCAGCGGGCGCATCGCCTCGGCACCGTTGTCGATGTGGATGCCTTCCGCGGAACACTGGGTGTCTCCGGCACGTAATGGATCGCGGCGCTCGCGCGGATGCGGGCGCCGTGGATGATTTCCGCACGGGCGGCGACGGGTTCGCAGCATCGCGCACCTGTGACAGATGACGTGGATGGCGGTCTGCGATCCATGGAGAATGTGCGCTCCGTTTTCATGGCGCACTCCCCCATGCTCCGAGCTCCTCGCTTCCTGAAGGCTGTCCCCCTGGCCGCGATCATCACGACGATCGCGGCGCTCTCTGCCTGCGCCACCACCACACCGGCGGCAACCCCGCTGGTGGTCGGCGAACAGGCGACGATTGCCGGTGAAGTGATCCGCGTCGACACCGGCCCGTGGTCCTACGACGGCCACGCGGTGGTAAGCGTTGCCACCGCCGCGGGCACCGTCAACGTGCAGCTGCCGGCGCGCTGGAACCTGTGCAAGGCTCCGCCGCCCGGTGACGTGCAGGCCTTGAAGCCCCACGATCGCGTCGAAGCGGTCGGCACCGTGACCGCGGCGGATGCGCTGATGGTCTGCCAGCAGCCGCAGCATCATCTGCGCAAGCTGGACTGATCGTTGCCGAGGCCATGAGCTCCGATGCCGAGTCCCGTCGCCTCGCGCTGTACGCCAAGCGCGAGGCGCTGCGCGCGCAGCAGGCCGGACGCATGGCGCAGCAACAGCGCGCACGGGAAATTGCCGCCTTCCAGCGCCATACCGGCGGCGCACTGCAGGCGGCGGGCGTGCACTACGAGATGCTGTGGCCGGAAGACCCGAGCCGACGCGGCCCGTTACCGACCTATCCCATCGGCCTGGCCAGCATCCACTGGCCGCTGGTGCCGACCGCCGTCAGTGCATACGGCGGTACCGAAAATGCGTTGAAAGCATTGTTCGACGAGGCACTGCGCGCATTGCAGATCGCGCCCGCCTCGGCGGTAATCGCCGACTGGTGCATCGGCGGCATGCCGCGCGTCGCGCTGTCGGCGGCCGACGCATCCACGCAGGCCATCACCCTGATGCACGCATCGTCGGACCTGTGGGTTTACGCCGCCGACGCGACCTGGGTGATCGAGGTCTATCACGAGGGCACGCTGACCTACGCGGATCGACCTGGCTCRCCGGAGCATGCCGGCGACGGCTGGCGGCCGCGCAAGGGCTCGCCGCAGAGTGGCAATGCCGATTGCTGACTGCGTGAACAGCAGGTGAGACGCCTCCGACGGCCGCTTAACCCGCATTTCGCGGGGTCCTAGCAGGCGCGCGCCTACGTTCAAGTCTCCCCGCCCAGAGTCATCTCGATGAACACGATCCAGTGCGCGGCCGCCGCCGTGCTCGTCGCGACTGCCGCCCTTCCCGCGCAGGCGGGCGAACTCATCCTGCCGAGCTTCCACCTCTCGGACTTCCATGCGCCGCTGCGCATCGACAACCCGCTCTCGCAGATGAAGGCGGGCACGTTCACGGTGGCGCACGAACTCGAGGACGGCGAGTGCAAGGTCAACGACGTCATCGTCACCAATCGGGTCAAAAGCGACTTCATCGCCCCCTACGCCGGCCTGTCCGCGCGCGTGGTCCGCGACCTCGTGTACCTGGATGAGGAGTGCAACGGCAAGCGTGGCCTGCTGCTCGAGGACACCTCCGACTTCTACGGACAGGACGACAGCGGCAATGTCTGGTACTTCGGCGAAGAGACGGTCGAGTACGAGTACGACGACAAGGGCAAGCGTATCGGCAGCAGCACCGAAGGTACGTGGGAGGCGGGACGCAACGCCGAGGCCGGCATCGTGATGCTCGCGAACCCGCAGGTGGACATGCGCTATCGCCAGGAATTCTCGCCGGGCGTGGCCGAGGACGCGGCGAAGGTCAAGGCGATCGACATCCACGTGAATACCGCGCTGGGCAGCTTCAAGGGCTGCATCAAGACACGCGAGACGACGGCCCTGTCCCCCGGTGACGTCGAGTTCAAGTACTACTGCCCCAACATCGGCCTGGTGAAGGTGGTGTCGCCCTCGGTGGATGGCGGCGCGGAGACGGTCAGGCTCGGGGTGCACTGATTCGCTGTTTGCTCCGTAATGTCCGCGCGGCCTCTGGTCGCGCGAACGTCATCGCGGCTACCAGGGCAATGCGCTGCCATTGGCGTGCTGGAAGCTGCCGCTCTGCGCGAGCGTGAGTGCGTCCAACCGTGCGATCAGCTGCGACGCGGCCTGCGCCGGACTGACATCGCCATTGCCGCCGACCATGTCGGTGGCGACGTAACCCGGATGCAGGAGCACCACGGCGATACCGCGCGATTCCAGATCCAGCGCCAGCGACTTGCCGATTGCATTCACCGCCGCCTTCGAAGCGCGGTAGCCGTAATAGCCGCCGGAACCGTTGTCCGCGACCGAGCCCATGCGGCTGGTGATGATGCCGATCTTGCCGCCCTCGGCCATGCGGTCGTGCAGCGCCTGGGCCACGCGTAGCGGGCCCAGCGCGTTGACTTCGAACTGGCGGCGCATGCGCTCGAAACCGGCCGCGTCGATCGTGCCCAGCGACTCCTGGCCCAGGATGCCGGCATTGAGCACGAGCGTGTCGATGCGCGTGTCGGCCAGGCGCGTCGCGAGCGCTTCCACTGCCGCACCGTCGCTGACATCGACGCCCGCTTCCACGGTTGCAGCGGTGGCATCCAGCGCCGGACTCGATTGGCGGCACACCGCGATGACGTGGTCGCCGCGAGCCGTGAACTGCTGTGCCAGGGCGAGGCCGATGCCGCGGTTGGCGCCGGTGATCAGGACAGTGCGCATGACAGGCTCCTGTGGGAATGGGGATCGTGGACCGGTGCACGTAATGCGCAGGCGAAACCTCAAGCACCCGGGCGGGGGACCGGTTGCGGAGACCGGCTCCCGCGTGCCGGGGCGTTGATACGAGAGGACCGCAGGCAATGCCTGCCGACGACCAGCGCCACGGACCCGACGCTCGCCCGCTTTCAAAGGGTCCGCCCCAGGGTCCATTCCCAAGGGTCCGCACAGGAGCAACCAACCATGGCGACGTACATCGCACTGTCCACCTTCACCGACCAGGGCATCCGCAACGTCAAGGACACCACCAAGCGCGCCGCCGCCGTCAAGGAAATGGGGAAGAAATTCGGCGCCGACATGACCCAGATCTACTGGACGCTGGGCTCGTACGACCTCGTCGTGATCATCGAGGCACAGGACGAACAGGCGGCGACTGCGTTTGCCATGGCCATCGGTGCGGCAGGCAATGTCCGCACCCAGACCCTGCGCGCCTTCAATGCCGAGGAAATGAACGGGATCATCGGCAAGATGCCCTGAGTGTGATGCGGACTGCGACGCACGGCCGTCGGCGCTAACTGGCGCCCTCGACTCCCGTCGACCCGAGCACCTTCTCGAGACGCACCGCGTCGACAACGCCGCGGTAATAGCCTGGCACCCGGCTTCGCGCGCCATACCCCAGCGCCGCATAGAAACCGATGGCGCCGGGATTGTCGGCCCTGACCTCGACGCCGATTTTTTCCAGTCCGGCCGTCAGCGCGCATTGCTCGAGCCACAGCAGGATGTGCCGGCCCAATCCGCGGCGACGTTGCGCCGGTTGCACCCCGAGAAGGACCAGGTGTGCCGCCGTGTCGCCGTAATCCATGATGCCGACGGCAAGCAGGTCGCCGCGGTCTTCGATCACTGCGACATTGGTGGTCCTGCTGCGGATGGCACGCAGGATCCGTTCCGGCGTGTAGCTCCAGCCAAGGCCGTATTCGATGAAGTCGCGCGACAGTCCGGCAATGGCACGAGCATCGCCCGGGGTCGCGAGCCGAACGGAAGGAATCGCCAACACGAGGATGATCTTACGCTCGCGGCGACGGCGCGGAGCATGCGCACGTTCGCATGGCCATCGCACTGGCGTGCGTGCGCCGCATCCGCTCGGCGCCACTCCCCAAAAAAGAAGCCGGACCGCGTGGGCGGTCCGGCTTGATTCACGCGTCGATCGCTCCTGGAGCGATCCCGCACACGGTTACTTGGCGACGGTGAAGCTGCTGGTTGCCTGCGTGGTGAGGCTGCCGCTGGTCGCCGTGGCGGTCAGCTTGTAGGTGCCGATCGAGCTCTTGCCCGTGCCCGACGTGAACGAGACCTTGGCATAGCCATTGGCATCGGTCGTCCCGGTCAACTTGACCGTGTTGATCCCGTTCGGCTTGAGAGCGTTGAAGCTGACCGTGGCACCGGCAACCGCGACGTTGTTCTTGAGGACGCGCGCGGTCATCGAAACCACCTCGCCCGCCTTGTAGCTGCTCTTGCTCGTGGCCACGGTTTCCGTCAGGACGGGCGGCGCGACGACATAGGTGCCCGCGGCATTCGCGGTATGGGCGCCGCCCACGGTGCTGCTGGTGCCCACGCCGATGGCGTTGCTGCCGGCGGCGGCATCGGCGGACGAGGTCACGGCGAGCGTGGCACTGCCGCTGGTACCCGGGGCAAGCGCGAGCGACGGGGCCGACAGTGCGCCGGTCCAGCCCGAGGGAACGCTCCCGGCCAGGGCGAACGTGGTGGTGCTGCAGCCGCTGCTGTCGTTGTTCTTCACGCTGACGGCATAGCTGTTGGTGGTACCGGCGGCGACCGCGGTGGTCGGGCCGGTCAGGGTCAGCGTCGGCGCGGCGCGGGTGCAGACCGGCGGCAGGACCGCATAGGTGCCCGCGGCATTCGCGGTATGGGTGCTGCCCACGGTGCTGCTGCTACCCACGCCGATGGCATTGCTGCCAGCGACAGCATCGGCAGGCGAGGTCACGGCGAACGTGGCGCTGCCGCTGGCACCCGGGGCGAGCGCGACCGAGGGGGCCGACAGCGTGCCGGTCCAACCCGAGGGAGCGCTGCCGGCCAGGGCGAACGTGGTGTTGCTGCAGGCGCTGCTGTCGTTGTTCTTCACGCTGACGGCGTAGCTGTTGGTGGTACCGGCGGCGACCGCGGCGGTCGGACCGGTCAGGGTCAGCGTCGGCGCGGCGCGGGTGCAGACCGGCGGCGGGACCGGGGCCGGGGCACCGGCGCCGTACTCATACGCACCCACGTCATTGGCGGCACCGGTCGGACGCGCGCCCATGACGAAGTCGGTCGTGACCGCGCTGATCATCGGCGCCTTGTCGATCACCGGGCTGCCGGCGAGCGGCTCGGCATCGAAGCCAGCCAGGGTCGCATTGGTCAACTTCGGGTCGCTCGCGCAGGTGGCGCCGGTCGGGCAGGTACGCACCTTCCAGCCCATGTTGCCGGAGAAGCTCTTGGCCGCGGGAGCACCGCCGCCACTGAACAGCGTCTGCTTGGTCGTGTCGGCGTAGTACGGGAAGCCGACCACCAGGTTGTTCTGGATGTAGATCTTGTCGGTGGACGTGCCTTCGCCATAGGCGATCTGCGCGTCACCTTCGCCGGCGATGGTGTTGTGACGCACGGTCGCGACGTCGTTACCGGTGAGGATCAGCAGCAGCGAGCTGCCATAGGCGCGGCACAGATCGCCGTCGACCATGAAGTCCCTGCCGCGGAAGTAGGTGCAGTTGCCGACCAGCACCGAGTTCTCGATCAGCGAGTTGCCCTTGAGCTTGACCTGGTTGCCGGCATTGGCCACCGAGTAGATGCGACGCAGGGTCACCTTGGTGGTGTCGGCACCGTCCATGTAGCGCAGGTCGATGCCGTCGGAGGTGTTGTGGTGGACGAACGCATCCTCGATCAGCCAGTCACCGCCGGTGTCGGTGGTGCCCATGCCGTCGCCGTAACCGCCGGCCTGCTGCGCCCAGCAAGCCCACGGCTCGCCGGTCGCGACGCGCTCGCCGCAGCCGTTCCACGCGATCTCGATGTCGCGCATGGTCATCTTGCCGGAGTTGGACGCACCGGTACCGATGTTGCCGTCCCAACCGGCAGCGCCGTTCTTGTTGAGCTTGAAGTGCTCCATCGTCCAGTTGCTGAGGCCACCGGCGTTCATGCCGTTCTTGGCCATGCCGTGGATGTTGACGTCGTGCACCCAGACGTTGCTCGAGGCACGGGCGTACAGGCCCACGCGCGCCCACGGCATGCTGCTGGTGCAGGCGGCCGCGGCGTTGGAATGGTTGTAGACGCAGTCGCTGTTGTCGGTGACCTCGAAGTTACCGAGTTCGACATTCGAGCTGCCGTCGAGGTTGAGCACGCGGTGCACGCCGCCGACGCCGATGAGCTTCGGGGTCGTGCCCGGCTTGCCCAGGACCTTGGTCGGGGCCGAGCTGGTGCCGCTCGGGATCGGCTGCATGTAGCCGCCGCTGCCAATCTGGTAGCTGCCGGCACCGATCATGAGGGTGTCGCCACCCGCGATGCGCAGCGCGCCGGAAGGCGGCAGGGCGATGTTCGGATTCTTCCACGCGCAGGCCTGGGCGGTGCCGCTGCCCGGATAGGCAGCATCGGCGCGGCCGTTGCACTGGCTGGCATCGCCACCGTCGGCGCGCACGTAATAGGTTGCCGCCTGGGCGGAGCCGATGGCGGCAAGGCCAGCCGACAGCGAGAAGAGAAGCTTGGGCAGCTTGCGGCTGCGGAAGGGAACAGACTTCACACACGGTCTCCGTAAGACATAAGGGGCAACCAGGAGCTCCCTCAAACTCCTGATGGGCGCGGACTCTAAGAAGGGGGGGGTCGGCGTCGTTGTGCGGTTGGACACAGTTCGTGCCGACCCCACGAATGCGTGCGCCAAGTGCGACGCACGTCGCTTGACGGGCGCGCATTCATGTAAAAGGGACGTTAAAGGCGCGAAGACCTGAACAGGGCTTCGCCTATTCAGGTTTTGCCGACGCTGTCCGATTGCGCGAAATTTCCGGCCTGCGCAGCGGAAAAGGCGCGGTCAGGAAGCGTGGCGCGCATCACGCTTGCAAGGGCGTCGGCTCAAACCGTGCCACCGCATGCACCAGAGGTCGTCACCCGATCTCCTCGCAAGTCGCCCCCGCCCAAACGGAAAACGCCGGCGCGGGGCCGGCGTTTTCTTCGTCGTAACTGTCAGGCGAACGAGGGGTGAGCTGATTCCGCTATGCCTTGGCGCGACGACGCGGCAGTTTCCACTCGGGACGCACGAAGTGGCAGGTATAACCCTCGGGATAGCGCTGCAGGTAATCCTGGTGCTCGGGTTCGGCTTCCCAGAAATCACCGGCCGGCGCGACTTCGGTGACCGCCTTGCCCGGCCACAGGCCGGACGCATCGACGTCTGCGATGGTGTCCAGCGCGATGCGCTCCTGCTCGGGCGTGGTGTAGTAGATCGCCGAGCGGTAGGACGTACCCAGGTCATTGCCCTGGCGGTTGCGCGTGCTCGGGTCGTGGATCTGGAAGAAGAATTCCAGCAGGTCGCGATAGCCGATGCGCGCGGGATCGAACACGATCTCGACCGCCTCGGCATGGGTGCCGTGGTTGCGGTAGGTGGCGTTGCGCACGTCGCCGCCGCTGTAACCCACGCGCGTGCCGACGACACCGTCCATGCGGCGCAACAGGTCCTGCACACCCCAGAAGCAACCGCCGGCGAGGATCGCGCGCTCCAGTCCCGTCATTTCGTTGCTCATCGCACATCCTCCACCTGGTCCAGGTACGCGCCGTAGCCGGCGGCTTCCATCTCCTCGCGCGGGACGAAGCGTAGCGATGCCGAGTTGATGCAGTAGCGCAAGCCGCCGCGATCGGCCGGGCCGTCGTCGAACACATGGCCCAGGTGGCTGTCGCCGTGCGCCGAGCGCACTTCCTTGCGGATCATCCCGTGTGAGGTGTCGCGCAGCTCGCGCACGTTGGCGATCGGCTTGGTGAAGCTGGGCCAGCCGCAGCCGGAGTCGAACTTCGCCGACGAGGCGAACAACGGCTCACCCGAGACGATGTCGACGTAGATGCCGGGGCGGTCGTTGTGCTCGTACTCGCCCGTCCCCGGACGCTCGGTGGCGCCTTCCTGGGTGACGCGGTACTGCTCGGGGGTCAGCCTGGCGAGGGCTTCGGGGGTCTTGCGGTAATCGCTCATGGGGGCTCCTGTGAAGCCGGGTCATCGGCAAGGCATGGAACGGGGTTCCGGATAGATGGGGCCCGGCGGCGGGGACTCCAAGGCAGGGGAGACACCGGGACATGAATCATTTCGTTAGTCCGCCGTAAAAGCGGCCTGTGCATTCCGTGAATCGAGGCCCGTTCGTCTGCCGACTGGCCGACGCACCGCTGTCGAGGCGTTGTGATCGATGAAGCATCCCCGGCAAAACGGAGGCTTCACCGAGCGGAGCACCTGTCCGCTCAACCAAGTGCGCTCGCGCACAAGGAGCCGACGCCCGGCAGTAGATGCCACCGTCGGTTTGGTGTCCTGGTCGCGCGAGATTTTTCATGGAGCATCAACGCAGTTCGACAATCGGAGAACTACCGTGATCAAGGATCAGGGAAAGCTGGCTGGAATGGATCGGGAAGTGGTTCAGGCGCTGCTCGACAGCGGCGCCGTGAATTTCAAGGCCATTGGGGAAGCCGTCGGAAAATTCGGACCCAGCATCGTGCTCAACGGTGATGGAGAGGACAACTTCTGCTGGACGATGCGTCTGTTCATTCGCATCTTCAAGCGTCCGACGCCGTGGGGTGAACTCGATGAGCTCGGTGAACTGCGCAAGCACGCGGCACCGGAGATACGCGGAGGCTGAAACCGTCGCCATCGCTTGAAGGATCTGGACGAAACAAGGACTTTTCGCATGCACTGGAATGCACGGGACCTCCAGCGACGACTGGCCAGGGCCCTCGAGGTGGCAGAGCGGGCCATCGCCTTTCTCGGTGATGCCGGCTGGCGCGCGGGGGAAGCCGACGGCGTACGGCCCGAGAAGGTACTGTCGGAAACGGCCCTCTTCCTGTTGGCAACGCGCGATGCCTGCGAGCGGACGCCGGAGCTTGCCGGCCTCCATCGCAGCATTGCCGTTGCCCTGGTTCCTTTTGGCCGCAACGAACGCAGTGCGGCGCTGATTGCGCTGGAGCCCGTGGTCGCGCTCGACCATGCCCTGATGCATCTGTGCCTGTCACGGATGGGCATGGCCGACACGCGCTTTGACCGCCTGCTCGCCACGGCCCTGTCCAGCCAGGGCGCGGCCGGCCGCGAACGCCTGCCGCATCGCGCCATGGAGCAGCAGTGGCTGCTGCGTATGACGAATGCGTCGCCAGCGCGCTTGGCGCGCACGCGCGACTGCATCCTCGACCACCCGCTAGATGCGATAGCGCCCACGCCCGACGATCTCTACGCCTTCACCCATTGCCTGCTGTTCGGCACCGACCTGGGCTTGCGCGCGGCGCGCTTTGGGCGTTCCGGCGCTGCGCTCGCGACGGATGCGGAAACCGCGCTGGCACGGTGCCTGGACATCCAGGACTTCGATGTCGCCGGCGAACTGTTGATGACCTGGCCGATGCTGCAGCGGCGCTGGAGCAACGGCGCCTCGTTCGGATTCCTGTGCCTGGCGCATGCGGAGGACGAAGCCGGCTTCCTGCCGGCACCCGGCATGTCGCTGCAGCCGCTGGCCTCGTTGAGCGGCATCGATCGGACCCGCCACTTGCTGGCGACGAGCTATCACACGATCTATGTCATGGGGCTGCTGTGCGCGCTGGCATTGCGCACGGGAGTGACACCGCGATCGTCGCTTTCTCCATCCACGCGGCGCGTCCTCCCGCGTCCACGCGAGGTTCTCGATCCCGCACCGGGCGATTCCCGGGTCTGGTGCAAGGTCTTCGATGGCCTGCCCACGGCGGCGCAGGAAGCGCTGACGCCGTTCCTGCTTACCGTGCAGATTCAGCGCGCCGCGGCGCGGCGCGACTTCGCGGGCATCCAGCGCCTGCTCGGCGTCGCTGCAGGCTTCGATCTGCTTGGCATCCCGGCGGCACGCCAGGGCCTCGAGCTGCTACAGCGCGCGGCCATGCTCGGCGCGATGGCCGTCGCGACGGACAGCGACAGCACGGCCATCGGCGCACGTGCGCCTGGCCAGTCACTCCATCGCCGTTCGATTCCTTCGATCGAACCCACGGTGATCGCGCGACCGTGAAGTCGCGCGCCAACTCAAATGGAGGTTTCCATGCACAAGATCATGATCCCGGCCCTGGTTGCCCTCGGCTTCGCCGCTTGCCTGCTGGCGCCACCCGCTCGCGCGGCGCGCGTCGAAGACGTGGTGGCCGCTTGCGACAGGATGGACGCAGCCAAGCCCGGAAGCTGCCGCTATGTGGTCACGGACAAGGGCCTGGGCGGCTGCACGAGAGTCGGCTGCTTCTATTGCCCGGCCGATGGCAGCCGCGATTGTTACGCGATGCGCACGTCAGGGAAGGCCCAGCAGGTCGATGTCGACAAGATCCAGATGAAGTGCAATCGCGGTGCCGAGGGCTGGTGCAAGTAGGCGGCAAACGCGCAAGGTGGGCTGCCCCCCATCTTGTGCATTTGAGGAACGCAGCGTCCGCGCGCTCGCGAGCGAAGCCAGCGCGCTGGTGAGCGAAACCGGAGCGCGGGCGGGCTTACTCCCCGCCACGCACGATCGCGCCCTGCTTCATCACGAACGTCGGGTGCTCGGTCGCACGGATGTGTTCGAGCACGTTGCCGGGCACGGCCACCACGTCGGCGAACTTGCCGGTTTCGAGCGTACCGGTCTCGCCATCGACGCCGAGCAGCTTCGCGGCGCCCTGGCTGCTGGTCATCAGCGCGGCCGCCGGGGCCATGCCGAGATCGACGTAGTCACCGAATTCCTGCGCGTTGAGTCCGTGCGGGAACACGGCCGCGTCGGTGCCGAAGGCGATGGGCACGCCGATCTTCAGCGCGTTGCGGAACATCGCTTCATGCGCGGTGCCGGCCGCGCGCGCCTTGGCACCGATCTTCGGCGGATAGGTATTGGCCTTTTCCAGCACCCACACCTGGGTCATGCGCGTCGGCACCAGGTACACGCCCTTCTGCTTCATCAACTGCAACGTCGCCGGCTGCAGGAAGCTGCCGTGCTCGATCGAATCGACGCCGGCCTCGACCGCCTGCTTCGCGGCGAGATCGCCGTGGGCGTGCGCGGCTACCTTGCGGCCCCAAGCGTGTGCTTCGCTCATGATCGCGCGCAGTTCCTCGGGGGTCAGCTGCGGCACGTCGACCGGATCGGACTCCGACAGCACGCCGCCGGACGCGCAGATCTTGATCACGTCGGCGCCGAACTTCATCTGCTGGCGCACTGCGAGGCGGCACTCTTCCGGACCATTGCACACGCCTTCGAGCGGACCGGACGGCTTCACCCGCTCGGGCGGAAACGGCGAGCTGTCGCAGTGGCCACCGGTCGAGCCGATGGCGTGGCCGGCCACGAGCATGCGCGGCCCCTGCGTGATTCCGGCATTGATCGCGTTGCGCAGGGCGACGTCGACGAAATCGGCCGCACCAACATTGCGCACGGTGGTGAAGCCCGCATCGAGCGTGACCTTGGCATTGCGCCCTGCATGGAAGGACTGCTCCACCGGGAAGCGCAGCATGTTGTCGTAGAAGCCCTGCGCCCAGTTGTCGTCGTGGTCGTCGGCGATGTGCACATGGGCATCGATGAAGCCGGGCAACAGCGTGGCATCGCCGAGATCGATGACGCGACTGCCCGCCGGCACGTTGGCGCCCGCGCCGACGCCGGTGATGCGTCCGCCCTGCACCACCACCAGGCCGGGCTCGCTGAGGCGGCCGCTGCGACCGTCGAACAGGTGCGCGGCCTTGAGCACGATGGCGGCCGGCGCGGGCGCACTGGCCGGTGCCGTGGCGGGCGCCTGCGCATGGCCGGCGAGCGCCAGCACCAGGCCTGCGGACAACGCTGCAATACGAAGCTTCATGCGAACCCCGATCGATGTGGTGCGCCGAGTGTAGTGACGTCCCGCCGAAAAAATGAACCGCCCCCCGTTTTACCGCCCCCGGCATGGCCGCCCCGCTCGGCCGCCGTCGTTGTCACCCAGTGGCTGGCACGCAAGGAGCGCTGCGATGAGCACCCGCGAAGGACCCGCGCCGAGGCATGGCATCCGGGCGGTGCTGCCGGTCTTCCTGCCAATCCTGCTGCTCTGCACCAGCGCCTGCGTGCGCTTCCCCGCCAAGCCCACCGGGAGTGCCTGGGCGGCGGTGACCACCGACGCCAACCGCACGTTCACCCCCGGCGCCGATCGCGACGGTGACGGCATCGGCGACGAGCGCGAGCAAGCACTGCGCAGCAACCCCGATGCACGCGACAGCGATGGCGATGGCTTCGACGACGGCTACGAGGATCGCCTGGCGCCGTTCGGCTTCGACCTGGTACGCGCCGATGCGGATCGCGATCGCGATGGCCTGACCGATGCGCGCGAGGCGCAACTGCACCTCGATGCCGGAAAGGCCGACAGCGACGGCGACGGCTGGAGCGATTTCGACGAAGTGTTCAACGGCGGTTTCGGCTTCGATCCCGCCACGCCCACCGCCGACGCCGATTTCGACGGACTCGCCGACCCGCTCGAGTTACGCCTGGGTTCCTCGCCCGCCAAGGTCGACAGCAACGGCGATGGTGTCAGCGATTTCCAGGCCTATTCCGCCGACCAGCCGCCCAACGGGCCACCGCTCACGGGCGGCCTCGACGAACTGATCGCCACGCCGTACAGCCCGGCCATGGACGCCGCGTTGCAGGGCATGCGCAAGGGCGCGCGTTTTCCGGATGCGCTGGCGGCGGAACTCCCATATCCGCTCGTGACGGCGGCGCTGGCCGCGCAGGGGCTGCAACCGTCGGCCGCACTGATGCAGCGCGCATTGGCCAATCCCCGGCATTCCCCGCCGGTGTACCCGCCGTATCTCGAGATCGAGCAGGCACTGTTCACGCTGGCCCAGCAATACGACGGCAGCCCCGGCGCCGACATCGCGCGCCTGTTCTACTGGACCGGGCAGACGCAGGACAACTGCAACCAGGAAACGCGACCGGGCCGGAAGATCTACGCGATGAAGATTTCCGCCAATCCGGCCGCGAACGACCCGGAGCCGGAAGTCGCCTTCCTCGGCGTACACCACGCGCGCGAGATGATCAGTGGCGTGGCGACCATGCATCTGCTGCGCACGCTGGCCGACGGCTACGCCGCCAACAAACCGCAGATCCGCAAGCTCGTCGACACGCGCGAGGTGTGGGTGATCCCGGTGGTCAATCCCAACGGTTACGACCGCGCCGCCATCGACAACATCGCCTGGCGCAAGAACACGCGCTGGGAGAAGGGCCAGATGAAGTTCTGCGGTGTCGACATCAACCGCAACTACGCCTTCGACCACGTCACCAACTTCCCCGCCGCGCAGCGCGCGCAGCTGCCGAGCGTGGGCAATACCGGCGTCAATGCCGACGGCAGCCTCAACATCGAATCCGAGACCTACCCGGGCAAGGCCGCGTTCTCGGAAGTGGAGTCGCAGGCGGTGCGCGGACTCGCCAGCAGCCAGTTCGCGTCGCGGAAGAAGGAAGTCGACGGCCTGGTCTGTTCGCTGTCGTGGCACGCGTTCTCCGGGCTGGTGATGCATCCGCTGGCGCACGCGCCCATCGCGCCGGACATCGGCGTCGAACCGGCCGACGTCGGCACGCTGGATGCGCTCACCCAGGCGCTGGCCACCGCCACCGGCTACCGCGACCTGCAGGATGATTTCCCGACCACGCCCAACGTCGACGGCTGCGGTCTTGGGGGCTACCACAGTTACGGCGACGCCAGCGACTGGCTGTACAAGAACTACCGCACGCGCGCGCTGTCGATCGAGGCGTACAACGCGACCGAACGCGGCGGCTGCCCAGCGCAGAACAGCTGGAACTACAACTTCGGCCCCATCGATGCCACCAAGCGCGACGCCGTGGCCGACAACAACGTCCAGGCGGCGCTGGCGCTGCTGCGCGACTGCACGGCGCCGTAACGCATTGCAGCCTGCCAGGAGGCAGCCATGAACCCACCGCTGACAGCAAACGACACCCTCGTGCTTTCCTACCTGAGCCTGCGCAAAGCGGTGGGAATGATCGGCATGGCCCTGCCGTTCGTGCTGGCCATCGGCAACCTGCTGGTGGCAGGCCCGGGCCTGCGCGGCTCGATGAGCAGCTACTACTACACAGCGATGGGCGACGTCTTCGTCGGCAGCCTGTGCGCCATCGCCGTGTTCCTCATGTCGTACCGCGGTTACGAACACCGCGACGACCGTGCCGGCAACATCGCCTGCATATCCGCGCTGGGCGTGGCCTTGTTCCCCACCACTCCCGAAGTGGGGGCCCTGCCACGCGACCATCTGGTGGGCACGCTGCATCTGGTCTTCGCCGCGTGTTTCCTGCTGACCCTTGCCTATTTCTCGCTCGCCCTGTTCCGCCTGATGGCTCCGAATCCCACGCCCGAGAAGCTGCAACGCAACAAGGTCTACACCGCGTGCGGTTACACCATCCTGGCCTGCGTCGCGCTGTGCGTGGTGGTGAAGTTGCTGCCAGGCAATGCGCTGCTGTTGAAGTTCTCCCCGCTGTTCTGGCTCGAAGCCGTGGCCGTGTTCGCGTTTGGCGTGTCCTGGTTGACCAAGGGCGAAGCCATCCTGGCGGACAAGTAACCGGCGCAAGCGTGGCGAGAACCACGCGCCGCATGCGCGTGCGATCGCAATCGTCACGCGCAATGAATGAACCGAAGCCCCTGATTCCGGCATCCATCAGCATGGTCGTCGCGCGACCGGGCGCTCGCGCATCTTTCCGCGCCTGTTCCCGGTTGCGTCTTGCGTCGTCAAGGTCGGAGATCCATTCAACGAACAGTGGACGCAATTTGCGAGCAATCGCCTGTTTATGTTCGCAACACGTCGCGATGTTGACAGCGAATGGAGCCGGTTCCATCGCGTGATGAATGCATAACGAGTTGTCACGTGTAAGGCACGTGACCCCTGAGGGTTGGCGCTCGCGTTTGATAGGAATGTGTCGAGTGCAACTCGCACCTGCGCCGTGTTCAGTGGCTTACGTCAGTGAAGGTGCCCCTGCCCAAGGAAAAGGAAAACACGTAGTGATCGAGCGCAACAAGGACGAGACGAGTCGCCGCGAGGCCGGCACTGTCTGTCATGACTTTCCCCTCATTCTTCCCCGGAACGGTTTTCGCCGCTGGCTCAAGGTCACGGTGGGCAGGAGCGTGCTGCACGCGCGGCCGCAGCTGGTGAACCGTTTCGAAGCCGGCGAATTGCCGCGGGGCCACTTCCTGGAACGGGCCGCACTGGCCGCCCTGGCCGATCAATACCGCAAGGCCGGAACCCTGGATCGACTGGCCATCCAGCACGCCCGGTTCTGGTCGCGACAGGACCTGGGCGAACTGTTCTATGACCGCACCGCCGAACGCCTGCAGCGGCAGCTCTTCAGTGGCCGCCATCGACCGGCCCTGGACACGATCGAACACGAGCTGGCAGCGGGGGGCTTTCATACGCTCGTCGAGATCGGCTGCGGAACCGGGGATGTGCTCGCACACCTGCAGGAGCGACTCCCCGGCCTCAAGCGGTGCATCGGCCTGGATCTCAACGGCGTCCAGATCGCACGCAATCGCAGGCGGTTCGCCGCGCGCGCGCAACTTGAGTTCCTGGCCGAGGACGCGGGCGATTGGATCAAGCGCAACGCGCAACCCGGCATCGCCTATTTTTCCTATGGCGGCGTTTTCGAATATTTCACGCAGGAAAAATTCCAGGACCTGCTTGCCGCGATCGCCGACGGACCACCGGTGTTGCTGGCTCTGGTCGAACCGATCGGCATGAACCACGACATGGACTCGGCCATCGCCTCGGTACCCTTCGGGCGCGAGATGTCGCACAGCCATGCCTACCCGATCCTGCTGGAAGCGGCCGGATTCGAGATCGCCTGGCGACAGGAGAGCGCCGACCAGCGCTCGCGCTGGATGATGCTCGTTGCGCAGAAGCGCGCCCGCCTGGTGGCTGCCTGCTCGAGCCTGCTGAGCCCGGGCCTGCTCAGCCTGCTGGTCTAGTCGCGGGGGCTCAATCCACGCCCGTTGGTCCGAAGTTCGCTGGCGACCGCGATTTCCCCAGTCTGTCCACGGCTTATCCACAGGGTTATCTGCAGCCCCTCCGGTCGCAGGGGAGTAGCGTGCACACGCTGCATTCCCCCTCACGAGGTGTGTGCCCATGAATTGGAACGCGACGGCCAGCAAGTACTACCAGGGTCCGATCGACCGGGTGTTCGTGTCCATGCGCGAGGCGCATGACGTCGACTTCTTCATCGACGAATACCTGCGCACGCGCCGGTTCCCGCTGGACGACGCCAACCGGCGGATGGTGGGCGAGAAGCTGGAAGCGTTCCTGGGCCGCGTGCCGTACCTGTGGGGCGACCTGGCGGCCTACCTCGATTTCAGCTGGCGCACCGAGCACGGAAGGGTTCCGGGCATGAGCGGCGCGCGCCAAGGCGGCCGCTGACCGCTGCGGCCGCTGTCACAGGTGGCCCACCCACCGCGCGCTAGATTTCCGCCGCCGGGGAGTGACGCCCCCGGTGCTCAAAAGCCCCGGTGCGGACTCCGCCTTGCCTGCGCCGGGGCTCAATGCAATCGGGACTTGCTCCGCAGGGACCACGTCCACGCGCGCCGAATTGCACGATCCGCAACCAGCCCCGCTCGCGCCATGACCGATCCCTGGAACCTGCAACGCTTCGTCGATGCCCAGGCCGCCGTCTATGACGACGTCGTCGACGAACTGCACCACGGCCGCAAGGCCAGCCACTGGATGTGGTTCGTGTTCCCGCAACTGCGTGGGCTCGGCCACAGCCCGACCGCGCAGCACTACGGCCTGGCGTCGCTGGACGAAGCGCGCGCCTATTTCGCCCACCCGCTGCTGGGCGAGCGCCTGCGCGAATGCACCCGGCTCGCGCTGCGGGCCGGCGACGATGCGCACGCGCTGTTTGGCGCGCCGGACGACCTCAAGTTCCGCTCGTGCATGACGTTGTTCCGGCACGCCGCCCCGGACGAGACACTGTTCGCCGATGCCCTGCGCCAGTACTTCGGCGGCGCCTCTGACCCACGCACGGATGCGCTGCTGCGCGAGGGCTGACGGACTTCCGACCCCTGGCGCGCGGCCAGCGCGCCTGCTGTTTCGCAAGCCTGGCCCCTTTGTTCCGGTTTCGTGAAAGCGGCCTTTGCATTGCCTGGCGCGCGGCCGCGACCGCCCCCCATTTCACGCGGTCAGGGCACCGCTTCAGGCATCGTCTGTCGATCGTCTGTTGCTATCGCACCTTCCGGGAATAGCGTCCCAAGACCATCCCATACGGAGTGGGAGCGTTGGATGGAGGACATGCCGAGGAGAAACGATCATGGCTGACAAGAGCATTGCGGTGAGGGGCCGTTCCGGTCGGGCTATTGCTTGCACTGGCCAGCGGAGGCGTCGCCATCGCCCAGGGAACCACGCCGACCGAGGTCAAGGAAATCACCGTCGTGGCGCCGCGCATCACGTATCAGACGAAACGCTAAGGCGGGTCGGTGATACCGAAGGAAGTGGCCATCGCGAAGAAGACCGCGCTGGTGAGCTACGCCGACCTCGACCTGAGCCGGAGCGCGGACCTGTACGCACTGGAAGACCGTATCGCCAAAGCCGCGGCCACGGTGTGCGAGGAGCTGGCCCAGGAACTCCCTGACGGCGAGCCTGCCACCGCCGTCTGTACCCGTCGCGCAACCGATGACGCCATGGCCCACCTGCGGATGATGACCCGGAGCATGGCGACGCGGCCGTAAGCGCACGCGTGCGAGCGACTCAGTCCAGACCCAGGAACTCGCGCATGCGTGCGAGCTCGAGGTCGAGACCCGCGCGAAAGGCGGCATCGCGCGGCGCGCGGCCGTCGATGTAACCGAAGTCGCTGGCGAGCGCGCCGTCGGCCACGGCCAGGTTGCCCCAGCCGATCACGCGGTCGTGCCAGAGCAACGGCAACGCGTAGTAGCCAAGCTTGCGTTTGGCGGCGGGCGTGTAGGCCTCGAAG
Organism: Lysobacter sp. P5_B9; assembly: GCF_054049835.1. Classification (NCBI taxonomy): domain Bacteria; kingdom Pseudomonadati; phylum Pseudomonadota; class Gammaproteobacteria; order Lysobacterales; family Lysobacteraceae; genus Lysobacter; species Lysobacter sp. P5_B9. The sequence continues at coordinate 138,595 of NZ_JBFULP010000003.1, read as the reverse complement.
CGGTAGCTCCAGTCCCAGAAGAGCGCGAAGCGGCGCCGGTCCCACACTACCGGGTCGAAGGGCGTGAGCAGGCGCACCGCCGCATCGGGTTTCCAGCGCGTCGAGGCCGGTTTCTCGTCGGCGGGCCAGTACCAGTCGACACCTTCCACGCGGGCATGGCCGAGGCGCTGCTTCGCCCGCGCCAATGCCGCCGCGCGCTGTGCCGCCCATTGCGGCGCACCGCCGCGCAGGTAGCTGACGAGCTGCACGAGGCTGGACGCAGGCAGGGGTGCGTATTTGCGCACCACCAGGTCCACTAGGGCGTCCATGCGCGCATTCGCCGTGATCGCATCCGGCGGCGTCGCGTCAACCGCATGGGTCGCATACACGCGCGTGCCGCCCTCGCGGCGCGCGACCCGCAACAGGCCGCGGTAATGCATGCCGTCGAGCAGTCGCGTGCTGGCATTCGACGAGCCACCGAACCAGTTGGTGACCTTGCCGTGCGCGAAGTGGGCGTCGACGTCGCGCGGATGCACCGCGCCGCGCGCGGCGATGAAATCGCGCACGGCGTGCGCCTGCTTCCAGCGCGCCGGCGTCCAGGCCACGCGCGGCGTGCGCGGATGCATCAGGTGATGGTGCGCGCGCGGCAGGAAGCCGTAATTGACGAAGAAATCCTCTTCCAGCGGCAGTTTTGGATAGCGCCGCTCGAGGTCGCCGGCGCGATAACCCACGACGCGGTGGCGCAGAGTCAGATCCTGCGCACGGGCGGGCGCACGGATCGGATCCGCCTGCACGAAGCCGAGCCGCTCGATCGCGCGCGCAAGCGTGGTCGGCTTGAACAGCGAGCGGGCGACGGCGTAGCGGCGCAGTTGGTCGAGGGTGATCGCCATGCGTGAAGTCTAAGGGATCGACTGCTGAGCGCAGACGCATCAGCGGAGCAAGGGTCGGGCTCACTACCAGGCGCCATGCAAAACCTGCTTCTTTTTCGAGCATCCATCTTGCGCGGCGCGATGCGCTCCATTGCGTCCTGCGTGGTCTTCATTTCACGCCACCATGATTTCCCGTGCCCCGACCTGAAGCCGCGGCAGCGATATCAGCTTCGTACCCATGCAGTTCAGTCAGCGGCATCGAGACTGGCGCCGCTTCAACACGAGGCTGCTCAACAACAGGAGGTCGCAATGAACAGGACATCCCTACCGCTGCTCGCCGTACTCGCTTGTGCGCTGGCTACCGCTGGCACATCACCGGCACAGGCCGCCCATCGCGAAGTCGACTGCACGTTGCACTACAGCCTCACAGGCTGGTCGCTGCTCTATAAGCACACCACCGGCAATGGCCGCATTACCTGCGACAACGGCCAGTCGATGCCGGTGAGCGTCAGTGCCAAGGCCCTGGGCGTGACCGCCGGCAAGTGGCACATCGACCATGGCAAGGGCCATTTCACCGACGTGAACAACATCAATGAAACGCTGGGCCGCTATGTACAGGCCAGTGCCAATGCCGGTCTGGTCAAGTCCGGCGAGGCGCAGGTGCTGAGCAAGGGACCGGTAACGCTCGCATTGGCGGGTGCCGGTGCCGGTGTGAACCTGGGCGTGGATGTCGGTGCGTTCAACATCAAACCGGCGCGATGATTGCCTGATTGCCGTGCCTGATTACCTGATAGCGGCGCAGTGAGTCAGACACTCTCAGCCCAACTGCAGTAACAAGGCCCGGCGAGTGCGCCACTCGCCGGGCCTTCTGCATGTTGGTGTTGGCAACCGCGCGTGGGTGGCGATGCCGGGCTTCAGAACGCGAGGACGTCGCGCCGCGCAGGCCGGGACACCGCGTCGCGGAGTGTGCCGTCCACCACCGATGCCACCTGGTAACCGCCGCGCGCGATCGCCGCCTTGGCGTCGGCCAGGGTGTAACGCCCTTCGATGCGCACCAGTTGCGCGTCGAGGTCGAAGTTGACGCGGCCGCCGATATCCACCTGCAGCAGCGCGTGGGTGATGCGGCGGATACCGTCGTGGTCCTGGAGACCTTGCAGGCGCAGCTTCATCGTTCTGGCCCCCAGTCGGCCACGACTACCGTGGCATCCGCGGGTTCGGCGACGCCGTCCATCTCGCGCCACCATCGCGCCGCCGGGTGCGGCGCGGACAGGTCCAGGCGTTCGCCCATGCGCGGCGTGGTCAGCGCGATGCCGCGTTGCGCGCTTAGCGTGGACACGCGCTCGAACGGTTCGGTCCAGGCGTGCATCGCCAGGTCGAAGGTGCCGTTGTGGATCGGCAGCAGCCAGCGGCCACGCAGGTCCAGGTGGGCCTGCACCGTGTGTTCGGGTTGCATGTGCACGTACGGCCATTGCGCGTCGTAGGCGCCGGTCTCCATCAGGGTCACGTCGAAGGGACCGAAGCGGCGGCCGATCTCCTTGAAGCCGTCGAAGTAGCCGCTGTCGCCGCTGAAGAACACCCGCAGCGTATCGGCCGGCGCGTTCGCATCACCAGCGGCGTCCACGATCGTCCACGACGCCCACAGCGTCTTGTTGCCGTCGAACATCCCACGTCCGGAGAAGTGCTGCGCCGGCGTCGCGGTGAACTGCACGCCATCGATGGTCGTGCCCTGCCACCAGTCGAATTGCCGCACCTTGTCCGCGGCCACGCCCCAGGCGATCAGGCGGTCGCCCACGCCGAGCGGAGTGAGGAAGACGTCGGTGGTCCGTGCCAGCTGCACGACCGTGTCGCGGTCGAGGTGGTCATAGTGGTCGTGCGAGAGGATCACGCCGCGCAGCGGCGGCAGGTCCACCAGCGCGATCGGCGGCGCGTGGAAACGCTTCGGCCCCATCCATTGCACCGGCGAGGCGCGCTCGGCGAACACCGGATCGGTGATCCAGAAGCCGCCGCGCAATTTGATCAGCACCGTCGAGTGCCCGAGCCGGAACAGGCTCCGGTCGGGCGCGGCCTCCAGCTGCGCGCGGGTCAAGGCGAGCACCGGCGGTGTGGCCGCCGGCGCCGCATGGGCTGGCTTGTTGAGCAGGACGTTCCAGATGATCCCCAGCGTCTTCAGCAGGCCGTCGGCCGGTTTGGGCACGGGGTTGCGGAACACGCCGTCGGCGAATTGCGGCGAGTCGGCATGCGGGCCGACGGGGGGATGGGGCTTGGCGGCGGACAGCAGGCAGGCACTCATGATCGGGGCAGCTCCGGACAGGGCGACGAGGCGAAGCGGGCGGGTAAAGCGGGCCCGGGCGCCGTGCATTGGGGGCGGTCAAGGAAGTACACGACACAGTGTAGTTTCTATTCCAGCAAAAAGTAAACCCCTCGGTGTAAACTTTCCGCATGAGCAGCCTGCCCGCCCCCGCCCGCCTGACCGACCGCAAGCGCGCGGCCATCCTCGATGCCGCCGTGGCCGAGTTCCGCCAGTCCGGGTACGAGGCCACCAGCATGGATCGCATCGCCGCGAGCGCCGGCGTCTCCAAGCGCACCGTGTACAACCACTTCCCCAGCAAGGAGGCGCTGTTCGCGCAGATCCTCCAGCAGCTGTGGGAGCGCAGCATGGACGGGCTCGACCTCGCCTACCGCAGCGACCGCCCGTTGCGCGCGCAGCTGCTGGAACTGGTGAAGCAGAAACTGAGCCTGCTGCAGGACACCAACTTCTTCGACCTGGCCCGCGTCGCGATCGCCGCCAGCATCCACTCGCCGGAACGCGCGCAGGAGATGGTCGCGCGCATGGGCGACCGCGAAGAAGGCCTCACCACCTGGATCCGCGCCGCTGCCGCCGACGGCCGCCTGAAGACCGACGACCCGCTGTTCGTCTCGATGCAGCTGCAAGGCCTGGTGAAGGGCTTCGCGTTCTGGCCGCAGATCACGCTGGGCCAGCCACCGCTGAGCGCCGCGCAGCAGAAGCGGGTGGCGGAAGCGACGGTGGACATGTTCCTCGCGTATTACGGCCAGGCGTAGCCGGGCCGATCAGTCGTCGCGTTCGCGCTTCAGCAACGCCTTCAGGTTGGCAAACGGATTTCCGGTCGCCGCGGCCGGCGTGTCCTCCGCGGACAACGCCGAACCGGCGGCGTGGTCGATATGGCGCGAGTGCTCGTTGTCGTGGCAGTACACGCACAACAACTCCCAATTGCTGCCGTCGGGCGGGTTGTAGTCGTGGTCGTGGTTGCGGTGATGCACGGTCAGCTCGCGCAGGTTCGCGCGGGTGAATTCGCGCCCGCAGCACCCGCACACCCACGGATACATCTTCAGTGCCCGCTCGCGATAACCCTGCTCGCGCTGCTCGGCATCGCGCCGTGCCTCGGCTACGACGCGATCGAGTCTGGCGCTGTCCAGCGTCGGTTTGCGGGTGGCCATCGGCAGTCTCGTCAGGCGCGGTTGCGCTGCGTCGACACTATCGCAAATCCGCGTCGCGTCGCGCCACAGTGCCATCGCGCCCGCCCTGGTTCTGCGATGATCGTGCGGTGATTTCCTTCATCATTCCCGCCCACGACGAGGCGCGCCTCATTGGCGCCACGCTCGTGTCGATCCAGGCGGCGGCGGATGCGCTGGGGCTCGCCCATGAATGCATCGTGGTCGACGACGCTTCCGGCGATGACACGGCAGCGATTGCCCGCGGCCTGGGCGCGCGCGTGGTCCGTGTCGAGTACCGCCACATCGCGGCCACCCGCAACGCCGGTGCGCGTGCCGCGCGCGGCCAGCGATTGTTCTTTGTCGATGCGGATACGCAGGTCGATGTCGAGCTCGTCCGCGCCGCCTTGCAGGCGCTGGATGCGGGTGCGGTCGGCGGTGGCTGCAGCGTGCGGCTGCACGGTCCGCTGGCGTGGCACGAACGCCTGGCGGCGGCCGCAGCCGTGGCTGCGCTTCGCCTTGCGCGCATCGCGCCGGGTTGCTTCCAGTTCTGCACGCGTGCCGCCTTCGAGGCCACCGGCGGCTACGACGAGCGCTGGTTCGCCGCCGAAGACATCGTGATGAGCCGCGCCCTGGCCCGCGTCGGCCGGTTCGTGCTCCTGCGCAATGCGGTGCACACCTCCAGCCGCAAGCTGCACACCTTCGGCCCGCGCGAACACGGACGCCTGCTCTGGCACTTCCTGCGGCACGGCCGCGCCATGCTGCGCTCACGCGACCGCTTGGCGCTGTGGTACGAGAAACGCCGGCACTGATCCGCAGACGCACCGCGCGAGGGCGAGCCAGGCGCGTACGGGTCTTGTCACGACAGCGAACGTCGCGGGCGGGCTATTAGCTCGCGGCCGCGTGCGCGCCACTGAACGGCGGTGTCAGGGTGCCGTAGCGGTCAAGGGACGCCCCCAGCAACACCAGCCCCAGGTCTTCGGACAGGCTGGCGAAGGAATGCCGCTCCCACTCCGACCAGATGCGCGTCCAGATGTGGGGCGACAGCAGGTGCGAGTGGATCGTGCCTTCGAAGATCAGGTGACCATGGATGGCGGCCGCGTGGTTCGGTCGCACGCGTTGCGGTACGACCACCCAGGAAGCGATGCCGGAATAGAGGGAAATGAGCATTGTCGGGTCCTGCTTTGCAGCGAGCTGCACGGAGGCCCGTAAAGCACGACGAAAGGTGGAAATCGTCGAGTGCGAACTAGTGGCCCGGGGGCATCACCGCGGGCAGAAAGGCGGGGAACAGTGCAATCGCATCCTTGCTGACGTGACGCGTCGCCATGGGCTGTGGCCGTTCCGGAGGCCAGCCCTCATTCTCAGCAGATTCGATGGCTGCACCGCGACGATCACGGCCGCTGGCAACCATGGCTGCGCCCTGGCGAACGATGCGGTGATTCTTGATGGGATGCATCAGAGGGTCACGCTTGAGCGGACACGATCCCGTTTGAAGTGAACACCGCAGCGTTGCCGGTGGTTTTCAACCTAACACTTTTCGAACGGAACGACACAACTTTCGGACCCGTGCCAACTTTGACCCTGCGTAAGAGTCGATCGCCATCGCCATCGGCGAATGCACGCCAGATGACTGGTTGCGGCGATCGTCTGTCAGATTACGAATAAGTAACAATCATTGGCGCACTGTGCGCTGGCACTACGACGCAATGTCGTAACGGCCACTCAGCCGCGCTGCACTTTCCCTTCCTTCTCCGCACTGAGCCCCGCGTCCCCGCTTTCCGCAGGGACCACGGCTTCGGCCGCTTTTCGATTTCGCAAATCCGCGAATCACACCCAAAAGGTACACATTCCATGAACACCATGAGCACCCCGAGCATCAACACCACCCCGAGCAGCAAGAACCTCCTCGACACCGCCGCCGCCAACGGTTCGTTCAAGACCTTTGGCAAAGCCATCGAACGCGCTGGCCTCGGCGAGACCTTGCGCGGCGCAGGACCGTTCACCATCTTCGCCCCGACCGATGCCGCGTTCGACAAGCTGCCGGCCGGCCGCCTGGAAACCCTGTTCAAGCCGGAGAACAAGGAAGAACTCGCTTCCCTGGTGAACTACCACGTCGTCACCGGCCACAAGATGCTGGCTGACATCGGCAAGTGGGAAGCCGCCAGGACCGTCAATGGTCAATCGGCGCCGATCAAGCTGACCGACAGCAAGGTCAGCATCGACGGTGCGATGGTCACCTCGCCCGACATCGATTCGAGCAATGGCGTCCTCCACGGCATCGACAAGGTCAATATTCCGACCAAGCCGACCAAGCAATAACTCGTTAATGAGTTATGGAGCGGCGGGGCTCCGGCCCCGCCGTTTTTTTGTCCGGCGCCCTCGCGCCGCCCTTGCGTGGTGCGTCACCTGTTCCAGCCGCAGAGCATCGCCTTCGACCAGCCGCTAAGTCACGCGCCTGGGAGCTGAGCGCACGCGTGCTGCTGCAGGCCTTCGACGCGCTTTGGATGGCTGCCTGGGTGCAATCAAAGGCAGCGTGACGACGAACCGACTGCCCCGTCCGGTGCCGGCACTGCTCGCGACCACGGTGCCGCCATGCGCTTCGACCAGCTCGCGCACCACCGTGAGCCCGATGCCCAGGCCCGCTCCGCAGAAACCAATGGCATGCGGTTCCTGGACAAACGGCTCGAAGACCCGGGGCAGGGCCTCGACGGTAATCCCGATCCCGCTGTCGGACACGGTCATCACGATGGCATCGCCATGCACCACGACCGAAAGCCCGATCTCGCCACCCTTCGGCGTGTACTTGGATGCGTTGTCGAGCAGATTCCTGAGGATCTGCGCCAGGCGGACCGGGTCTGCGTCCACGGCGAGAGGGCCTGGCGGCACCTGCACGCTGAAGTGCTGCATGCGTGTGTCCATCGCAGGCCGGCAGGCAGCGACCGCCTCGTCAATGATGCTGGTCAGGTCGACCACCTGGCGTTCCAGCCTCAGTTTGCCGGTGTTGACGCGCGAGACGTCGAGCAGGTCGCTCACCAGGCGCACCATGTGCTCTATCTCGTTCTCGATGATGGCTTGATAGCGCGGCATTTCCTCCGAACCCACCCGGCCCAGCATTTCGGCCGCGATGCGGATGGGGGTCAGCGGGTTGCGCAGTTCGTGCGCCACCACCGCGAGGAATTCCTTCTGCTGCTGTTGTGCCTGTTCTGCCGCGGCTTGCAGCTCCTGCGCACCGAGTGCGGCCAACACCAGTTCCCCATTCGCTTCGCGCAACTGCACGTGCCGGCGCTCGTACTCGGCCGCTGCCAATTCGTAATGGGTCAAGGGTTGCGTCAGCGATGCGAGCGCCGGCGCCTGCTCGCTCGCCAGGTCGTCGCCATGGAAGACGAAACTGCCGAGCCCCTGCCGCTTGGCGCGGTACATGGCGGCGTCCGCCCGGTCGATGAGCGCCTCGGCATCTTCGCCATCATCGGGGTAGACGCTGATGCCGATGCTCGCGGTGAGGCGAAGCACGTGATCGCCCACGCGGCTGGGGACACCGAGCGCGGCGATCACCTTGTCCGCGACGAGGCTTGCGTCCGATGCCTGGGATATCTCGGTGAGCAGGATCAGGAACTCGTCGCCACCGTAGCGACTGACCGTGTCCTCTTCACGAACCAGGGACGCGAGGCGTTGCGCCGCGAGCTTGAGCACCTCATCACCGACCGCGTGTCCGAGCGTGTCGTTGATCTGCTTGAAGTTGTTGAGGTCCAGGAACAACAGCGCCATCCGGCCGCCACGACGCCTTGCACGCGCGATGGCGCCCGCGAACCGGTCGAGCAGTCGCACGCGGTTGGGCAATGCGGTCAGCGCGTCGAGTCCGGCCGACCGCAACAGTTCTTCCAGCGCCCGCGAAGCGGCCTCGGTGTCGCTCTGGGCACGCAGCACGGCAAACACCAGCTGTTCGTTGGCCTCGAGCAGCCGGGCCGACTGGCTGCTGTCGAGCAGGCCCTCGGCCTCGACCACGTTCCGGCGCAAGCGCGCCAGCGCCGCGCGCGCCTGCTCGGCTTGCTGCTGCAGCGTGGCGAGTTCGCTCGCCGCCTTCACCGCGGCGCGCCCTTTTCCGCGAGGGGTCCTGGTCATGGCGACATGCTCAACTATCGTCAATACCGCTGGCCGGGATCGACGAATCGGCGGTGCGCTTTCCCGTCGGCCTGCCGCCGAGCAGTCCTTCCTGGTCGGGAAGCATTCCGCCGATGCGGATGCCCTCGTCGTCGATGCTGAACTCGCGCAACTCGTCCGAATGGGCGCTCGCCCGCACCTTGACCACCGCCATTACGCGCCGCAACCGGCTGTCGACCTCGATGTAGCGCTGCACGATGATCGCGTCGGTCAGGAACGCGGTGCCGTACGGGCTGAAGCGCAGATCGGTGTAACGATCCTCGAGCTCGGATGTCATCAACACGGTGACGCCGGCGCCCGCCAGCGCGGTGACCAGGCGCAGCAACGACTCGCGGAAGTCTTCGCGAAAGGTCGGCGCCAGGGCGAGTTCGAAGGCCGAGAGCGAATCGATGACAAGGCGGCTCGCATCGAGCCGTCGGATCTCGGTGAGCAGCAACAGCACGATCTCGTCAATCGACAGGTCCGGCGCCCGACTGTCTACCAGGCCCACGCGGCCGCTTTCGACCAGGTCGGCGAGCACGCGGTTGCGCGAGCGGTTGGGACGCTGCTCGAAGACCGCGATGACGCCGGTCTCGCCACAGCGTGCACCCTCGGCCAGGAAGGCCGCGGCCAGGATGCTCTTTCCCGATCCCGACGGGCCCGCGACGAGCAGCGAATAGCCTCGCGGCAAGCCCCCGCCCATCATGTCGTCCAGGCGCGGCACACCCATCAGCAGACGCGAACCGAGCGGTCCCGGAGTCGGTTCGGTGCTCGCGGGCAGCGCCGCGTGCATGGGTGCGAATACCTCGAGGCCGGCCGTGCCGATGCGGAACGTGTGCAGTCCCGGCAGCGTCGCTTGGCCGCGCATCTTCATGATCTCCATCTTGCGGACCATGGAGTTGCGCTGCACGCTCTGGCGCAGCCAGATCAATCCGTCGGCGACCGTGAGTACCGGGTTGGCATCCGTTTCGGTTTCGGTTTCGGTGAAGTACTCGCCGATCAGGAAGGTCGTGGCCTGCCAGCTCGTCATCAGCATGCCCAGCTGCTGCACGAACTGCTGCAGATTGTTGTGCGGGTTGCCCTCGCCCCGGCTCGCGTGCACCACGGAACGGAAGGAGTCCACGAAGACCAGCGCAGGACGGTGCGCTTCCACCTCGGCGACGATGCGCTGCAGCACCTGGTCGAGATCCCCCGCCGACGCGTCGTCAGACAAGTTGACGAAATGTATCGAGCGGTTGATCAGTTCGCTGTCGAAGAAGTCGAACTGCTGCTGGTAGCGCAGCATCTTCAGGGGCGGCTCGCCCAGTACCGTGAAATAGAGCGCCGGACGCTCGGGCGTCGCCAGCGCGAACATCATCTGGTGCGCCAGCGTGGTCTTGCCGCAACCGGGCGGCCCGGCGATGAGGTTGAACGAGAACTCCGGCAGTCCGCCGCCCAGCACTTCGTCCAGCCCCGGCACGCCGGTCGCCAGGCGGTTGATGGTCACTTTGGTGGTCATGGCGAGATGTCCTGGGCGGGCGGGCCGCTTGAAAAGTGGGCCCATGCGGAACGAAGCAGTCGCTCGGTGAGCGAAGGCCCGACCAGGCTGGACAGCAAGTCGTGGAACGTGTGCAGGAAGGCACCGCCGGCGGCGGCGGCGTTGGCGCTGCTGCTCTGCTGCGCAAATGCAGACTTCAGTGCCGCCAGGTCGACGCTCGCCTGCTTCCCTTCGTGCATGCCCGCCAGCCACGGATGGGCAGGACCGATGAGGTAGAGGCTGCGCTTGTAGAGCATGGCGACACCCAGCTGCCCGATGATCGGGCTCAGGACCGCGTCGATGTCCTGCCATGTCGAGACCATCGTGTCGGCGACTTGCCCGGCAGTCTCTGCCCGGCGCGCCAGGGCCGCTGCGATGCGTTGGCTTTCCTGGCTGTCCACGGGTTCCGCTAATGGCCGACGACGGATCCCGATAGTACTCCCCGGGGATTTCTGCCGCTGGAGCGCCATGATGCACCCAGCTGGCCATTACCCTGCCCTACCCATCGACGTAAGGAATCGGTCTCCGATCCTGTTACGAGAAGTACCGCCACGGATTCACGCCGTAGACCGGCGGATGCAGCGCGATCAGCACGAACCAGAGCAGCATGCCGGCGGCAATGCGCCACCACCCGATCTCGGTGAAGGCGAAGCGGTTGCGGCCTTGACTGATCGCGGCGAACGGCAGGATCGAAGTAGCGCGCGCGAATGCAGCCCATTGCCCGGGTGCGCGCCTCGCGTATTTGGCGTCGAGGCTCAACATGCCGGCGACCGCCACGACGAGGAAGGCACCGGTGAAGATCGCGCCGCCCAGCGTGCCGATGACAATCAGGTGCGCGGCCGCCCATAGCGCGAACGACCACAGCATGGGATAGCGTGTCACGCGCAGGATGCCGATCGCCTGTGCCTTGGACAGCAGTGCGTGGGCACCGGCGACCGACGTGGGATTGAGCACCGTCAGCGAGCCGACCAGCAGGATGCTGGCCGGAGCCAGCAGCAGGATGCACAGCACCGCCAGCCAACCCGGCGCCTGCCACAGCACGCGCACCGGCCCGGCCGCGGCGTAGGCCAGCCCGAGCCAGACGATGTTGGCAACGGACAGCACTGAGAACGCACCGCGAAAGCCGCGCTCCCCCAGCACCCTGACACACCGGTCACGCAGCCGCGTACCGGCGATCCCGATATGCACGAAGACCCACACCACAGCGGCGGCGATTAGCGAGGCGAGTTCCGGTGTCATGGGCGGAGTCCGCGCGGCCTGGTGACTTGCCGGTAATAACGTGCGTGGTTGACGGAGGCGGACGGAGTGTCGGTCCTGGCGCAATCGGGCGGGTTCCAACCCGCCATCTTTGCGCCCGAAACGGCGGCTCAACCCCGGCCTACGAGATCTACTCTGCCGGGATGCGCCGTTTCATGTCGGCGTATGCAATGGGGACGAGCTCTCTCAAGGCCGCATCATCGATCTTCTGGCCGGGCCTGAGCTTGACGTGCCGCATGAACTTACCCGTACCTTCCAGCAAGCCGCTTGCATCAGGGAGCTCGGCACCACGAAAGAATCCGACGTTCACGTGATCCTGAACGCATTGACGTAGCCGAATGCGGCATCTCCGATGCACGCCGTGGGATGACCATCGTGCAACAGCTCCCGTACGTCGTCTCCGCAGGCACGCATGACAGCGAACCAGTACTGGGCGATCTCCCCCAACCCGCCGGCATGCTCATGCATCCAGTCCGCCTGGTGCAGAACCCGTCTGCATGCACTATCGCGCATGAGTGAGCCGGCGGGTAGGCGAACGCAAAAAGGGCGGTTCCACCGCCCTTTTTGCTGACCCAGAGAAAGTCACTTGCGCACGGGTTCAACCTTCAATTTGGACGTCACGTGCTTCACGCCCTTGATGGTCTTGGCGTGGGCCACTGCCTTGTCCGCCTCTGCCTGGGATTTCACGGTGCCGTTCAAGGTGACCGCGCCGTCCTTTGTATCCACGTCGATCGCCATCCCTGGGGTTTCATGTGCGGCGAGCAGATCTGCCTTGATCTTCGACGTGATCCAGGCATCCGAGACAACTTCGGATGCGTCATTGCTGGTTTGATGTTCAGTGGATCCTGCTTGTTGCGCAAACACAGCTCCCGTGGACACGGCGAGGGCAATCGCGACACTCATGGCAACAGGTTTCATGTTCATGTTTCACCTCCGTCGCCAGAACGTACGAGCCAAAGAGGTAATCGTGCGTGAAATGGACGCACCACGGAGCGCAGTTCCATGTTCAGGCTGTGAAGCGTTCAGTCGTTTAGCAAAACATCCACACGGACTGCAGGCGGATGTAACGGCGCGGCGTGCCTGCCATCGCGACCTGCGCGCGGCGCCAGGCGGATCGGGTGAAAGAAAGTTGCCCCCTACTGCTCCGCCGCAAGGCGTGCTTCGGCGGCGGCGACCATGGCCTGGAAGCGTGGATGGTCGTGGAGGGCGGTCAGGTCGGGATCGACCTTGGCGTAGTTGAGGATGCCGACCGTCGCCTTTTCGAACACCGGGGCGAGCAGGTCAAGGGCCGCCTCCAGCTCCTGCAGGAAGATGATCAGCACGCAGGAGAAGTTGTAGCGCATGTTCCAGTTGTCCGGATCGATCAGCAGCGCGCGGTTCATCCGCTCCTTGGCACGCTCGGCCTCGCCCAGCGCGGCATTCGCATAGCCGCTGTAGCCCAGTACCGTGCCGTTGTTCGGATCCTGCGTCAGTACCTTCTCCGAGCGCGCCAGGGTCAGTCGTGCCGCGCGCTGCGTGCCCTGGGCATTGCCGACGGTGTGATAGCAGCTCACCAGCATGGCGGCCGAATTCAGATCCGAGTCCATCAGCGCCGTCGACTTCTCGAAGTAACGGACGGCGTCGTCGAAGCGGTTCTCCCGGTAGCTCAGGTACCCGGCCCAGCGGTTGACTTCGTAGGACTCCGGATCGAGCTCCAGGGCAATATCGATCTCGGCCGTCGCCTCGCCCCGGCGGTCGGTTTCCCCGAGGATCCTGGCTTTCACCGCATGCGCCTCGGCCAGGCTGGGATCCAGCACCAGCGCGCGCTCGGCCGCGGCCAGGCCGTCTTCGCCGCCGCGTCCCAGCACGAAGCGCGAGGTCATCTGCCCGAAGGCCATCAGCGCCCAGGCGCGTGCGTAGCCGGGGTCGAATTCGGTGGCGCGCACGCACAGGCGGATGATCGCTTCGGCCCGGCGCGCGTCGCCTTCGTGGCCAGTGACGTAGAGCTGGCGTGCCATCAGGTAGAGGTTGTACGCCTCGACATTGACGGTGCCGCGCTGTTCGATCGCCTTCTTCTCTTCGGGCAACAGCTTGAGCTTCAGCGCATTGACGATCGCCTGGGAGATCTCGTCCTGCAACGCGAAGATGTCGTTGAGGTCGCGGTCGTAGCGCTCGGCCCAGACATGGTCGTTGCTCGTACCGTCCACCAGCTGGGCGGTGATGCGCACGCGGCCGCCGGCCTTGCGCACGCTGCCTTCCAGCACATGGCTGACATTGAGCTCGCGCACCACCTTCGGCACGTCGACCGGCTTGCCCTTGAACACGAAGGCACTGTTGCGCGAAGTCACCGCCAGCGCCGACACCTTGCTCAGGTCGGTGATGATGTCCTCGGTGATGCCATCGCTGAAATATTCCTGCTCCGCATCGCCGCTCATGTTGACGAACGGCAGGACGCAGATCGAAACCCGCGCATGCGCGGGCGGGCCGGAATGGCTCGTCGCCACCGCGTTCGCGCGCGGCGTCGCCGCGGCAACGCCGCTGCCGGCGATCATCGCCTCCAGCGCGCGCAGCACTTCCTGCAGCTGCGGACTGCGGGCGTCGCCCGCCACCCCGTCCAGGTCGGTGGTATGGAAGGTGCGCACGTCGATGGGCAGGCTGGCCTGCTCGAAGCGCACCGGCACGAGGATGCCGCGCTCGGCCGCTTCACGCGCCTCGCCGCGCACCCAGCGCGATTCCACCGATTTCGGGGTCCACACCACCAGTACCGACTTGGCGAGCTTGAGCTCGGTCGCGATCTGGCGGTCGAAGTCCTGGCCGGTGGCAATGTCCGGGTCCCACCAGACCGACCAGCCCTGCGCCTCGATCGCGGCGACCAGCGGCGCGACGCGCCCTTTGTCGCTGCGGGCGTAGGAAACGAAGACGTCGGCCATACGGGGACCTCATGCCGGAGCGGTCCTGGCGATCTTACGCCTCGATGCGGCGCGGTCGGGCTGCGCGGTTGGGGGTGCTGACAGGTACCGCGCATGACGCATGCATGCGTTGGGAGCGCACCGGCTCGAGATCAGAGGTTCCTCGAAGAAGCCCCGCACTTGGCGGGGCTCTGGTGCTTGTACAGCGGACCTATTCACTCGTGCGCTGACAACAACCTGGTCCGACGCTGCAAAAACACCCCCGCAGCCGTTCCCAGCGCACCAAACACCAAGGATGAGATTGCGAGGGCAACAGCATTCTGGCTCCACCCGGCGGCATATCCAATGATCGACATCAGAGCGAAGAAGCCGCTTGATAGAAAGAATGCGGCACCTACAAGCTTCATGATTCAAGTAAGGACGCAGCGAGACGCTGCGCCCCGAAAGCTAACCGGCGCGAGAACTCGGTGCGCGAGGCAAGACACGAACATGAAGTTGCGATTTTGCGAACGAACGCCCTTCGCTCAGAGGTCAGTCACGCCGGCTTGTCCCGGGCCTTGCGCTCCCGACGCAGTCGCTGGGGCCTGACCGCCCGAGGGCTTGGCGGGAGGCAGGTGCAGGCCCAACAAGGCCTGGCGGGTATCGATGTCGATGCGATTTTCCTCGCCGCCCTGGCGATAGGTGATCGCCACGGTATTCGGCGACGGCATGATCGGGTAGAACAGGTCCAGCATCTTCTCCTCGCCCGGCGCGAGCGTGACCGGCAGCGGCGTGTGCCGGGCGCGGATGCGCTTGTCCATCTTGTGGGCGCGCACCGCACGCACAACGCCGACGGTGCCCAGTACGGGGCCGGTCACCATCAGTCCGGCCGCGGTACCCAGCGCCGCGGAACTCGAACTCGCGCCGCCCATGATGCCCAGGCTCAAGGTGCTGCCGTAGGCGAGGCCCGCGACCGTCGAGCCCATGCCCAGCGCGGTCATGCCTGCGCCACCCAGGCCGGTGTAGACCGCAACGCCCTGCTCCTTGTAACGCTTCGCCGTTTGCTTCGACGCCTTGATCAGGGCGCTGCGCGAATCCATGGTCATCGCCACCTGACCACTCGAGTCCTCCACCATTACGCCGCTGATTTCGACCGGCAGCGACGAGACGTTGCGCACGCGGACGAGGTATTCGTCCCACACCGCTTCCTCGGCCCACGAGCCGGGGCTTTCCGACACCAGCACCCAGGTCACCTGTGCCTGCAGGTGCGGCGAACTGGCTTCGGCCACGACGCGGTCCGTCGGCGGTAGTGGTGCGTTCTTGACGATCTTGGCGCCACAGGCGCTGAGCACCAGCGCCATCAACAGCACGGCGCCGTGCAGACGGATATTCATGGTTGCCCCCCCAGGCAGCGACGCGTCGATACGCGTCGCCCGCATCCTACGTCAGAACCAAGGGCCACCGGCCAGCAACGGCCCCGGCCTCGATGCGCATCTCCTATCCGCGCCTCGCCTTCCGACGCCCTACCCAGATGTGGAACGGCAGCCAGAACGCGGCGAACAGGCCCAGCGACCAATGCGCGAGGCTCACCCAGCCGCGCCACTGCTCATCGCCCAGGTAATAGAGTCCGGCCGCGCTCACGGCGAGCCACAGCATCAGCGCGGCCATGGTGCCGCCGACCCAGCGGTGCCGGGGCTTGCTCCAGCCGCGCCGCACGTGCGGGAACCACACTAGGCCAAGCACCCACAGCAACAGGAGTCCGCACACGCCGTGCATGACCAGGCTCGGGTGCTCGAGCGGCGAGGCTTCCGGACCGAACTGACCTTCGCGACGAACGAAGTGGTGCAGCAGCAACCAGGCGGCACCGCTGAGCGCGCACAGCGCGCCGGCGACGTAGACCCAGGCGCGCACCCATGCAGGCAGGCGCAGGCGTTCGTGTCCGTGGTGTTTCATCACGACAGTGTCCGCACGTGGCCGGTGGAGTCAATCAGCGCCGCGTGCGCGCGCAGGCGCCGCAGCAAGGGGAGCGCGCCGTCGGGGTCGACCAGCACGACCTTGGTCAGCGCATCGGCCCACAGCGCGCGCGGTGCGCAGACGCTGGCCGACATGCCGTGCCCGAGCGTGCTGTCGCTCCGCGTGTCGACCAGCGCGCTGCGGCCGTGGCGGGTGCTGAAGTATCCGGCGCTCGTCGCGACGGCACCCTCGCGCACCTGCAGCAGCGGCAGCGAGCGCGCGGGATCGCGCGGGTCGCGCACGTGTACGGTTTCCTGGGCCGTACCGAAGACGCGCAGATCGCCGCCGGCATTGACGACACCCGAGTGCACCCCGTGCTGGCGCAGCACGGCGACCGCACGATCGACCGCATGACCCTTGGCGATGCCGCCGAAGTCGAGCCACACCGGGCGGTGGAAGCGCACGCGCTGGTGTGGAAGCAGCTCGATGTCGCGCCAGGTGGCGTCCGGGTCGGGCGACGGTGCGTCGGGCCGGGGCAGATGCCCGGAGTGCACCAGGCGCGCCGCGATGGTGGGATCGAAACCGCCATCGCTCGCGCGCGCCAATGCGAGACTCGCGCACAGCACGCGCCACAGGTCGGCACCGACGCGCTGCGGCGAGATGGCCGCTTCGCGGTTGGGGCGTGCGAGTTCCGACGTGGCGTCGTGGAAACTCATCGCACGATGCACCGCCTCGATGCGCGCGAACGCGGCAGCGAAGGACGCGTCCGGATCGCCATCGCAGGCGTCGATGCGGATCGCGACGAACGTGCCGAGCAGTGGCCGGACGCGATGCGTGGCAACCTCACTGCTCGCGCCGTTCGCGCCCACGGCCTCTATGTCCCCGCGACGACGAGTTGGTGCGTTGCCAGCAGGCGACGCACGCCTTCGGTGACGTGCGCGCTCGAGATCGTGGCGCCGGACAGGTTGACGATGTCGACGTCGAGCTTGAGCGGCGCGCCGAACTTCTTGCCGATGAACTGCGCACGCCACTTGGGATTGCGCACCTCGCCGCCGTAGGTTTCGCGGTAGTCGAGGATTTCCAGCCCGGCCACGGCACCACTGGCATCCAACGCCAGCGCGTAGGTAATCATCTCGTGCTTGCCCAGCACCTGGTCGACATAGAACCAGGCGCCGTTGGCCGCGCGCCATACCTGCAGCTTCGGTTCGCGAACGCGCAGTCCGCTGGCCTTCTGCACGGCCTTGGCCTGCGCCGGCGTCAGCGTGATCGCGACCGGTGTCAGCGCCTGTCCGGGAAGCAGCTTCTGCTGCGCCTGTTCGACAGTGAAGTACGTCGTTGCCATTGCCGGCGCCGCGGCGAGCACGGTGGCGGCAGGGAGCAGCCATTGCACGTGGAAGTCGCGGCGCATCGTCATGGCCTCGCTTGATGGCAGATCAGAAGTTGATGCCGGCCTTCAGGCGCACTTCGTTGCGTTCGCGCTCTTCCAGGTGCAAGCGGTCGGAGCGCTCGGCGTCCGTCGGGCCGCCCTTGATCTGCGGCATCCAGGTCAGCGTGGCCCAGTACTTCTGGCCGCCGTAGTGCAGGGTCGGACCGACGTACCAGGCCCAGAATTCGCGCGAGCCGTATTCGGGATAGGCCATGTCCACGCGCGTTTCGAGGCCGGCGAACCAGTTCGACGCGAAGCGATAGGACGCACCTGCGCTGTTTTCGACGTACAGCTCCGACTCCCACGCGCCGTCTTCCTGCTCCCACTCGGGTTCGAGGGTGAGGTTGTAGGCGGTGACGACCTGGCCGTCGAGGAAATTCTTCTGCAGGATCAGCTTGGTTTCGATGCCGACTTCCTTGAAGCGCTCGCCATCGGGACGATGCTGCGTGAGGTATTCGGGCTCGAGGTACAGCGCGAGGCCGTAACCGTTGCGCTCGGGGCTGCGCAGGCTCCACTTCATCGACGCCTTCACGCCGTCGAAGTCGAGGTGGCGATCCAGGGTTTTGGCTTCGCCGGTTTCCTCATCGACGATCGCGCCGCCGGAGTAATCGTAGGCGCGGCCGGTGAGGTAGAACGAGGTCTGGAACGTGTCGGTCCAGCCGTGCTCGTATTCCAGCTGGACGTCGTTGGCGCGGTAGTCGCCTGCGCCCTTGCCGGTGCGCTGGGTCCACCAGAGGTAAGCCTCGTTGCGTCCGGCCGGCAGGGTTTCCGAGCCGTAGGAGTAGCCGAAGTAGTTTTCGTCGGCCTGGGCGGCGCCGGAAAATGCGAAGAGGGACAGCAGGCAGGCTGCAGCAAGGCACCGCGCGCGCATCAGGACACCTGGAGGGGGAAGTTTCAGATGCGAATCATTCGCATTTATTCCGCCAGTGTCAATCGTGATCAGTTCGAGCTTCAAAAAGCATCACGTCAGCGGGGCCAGAGCAGGTTCCTGGAAGGACCGGCACTCTGACCCCTGTTTCCTGTTTTTGCCCTCGACCCTTAAAGGTCGCGCCAATGTCCGCAACCCATCAGGTGAAGGACGTCGCGCGTCTGCGCTATGAGATAGAGCACGCGGTCCGGATAAATAATGACGTCGGGAGCAGCGGCCAGCTCGGCAAACGAGCGCATCGCCGTGCACGCCAGCGGAGTGCGATGGGCGCCCACGGCCCATGCCGCCAGGTCCAGGTAGCCATTGAGTGAGCTGCGGTTCGCGTCCTCGATCGCCAGCAGCGAATCCAGGTCCACGCGCATGTCGGCAACCGCTTCGCCCGGCGTGATCGCACCCGACACCAGCGCGAAGTTGACGGCGAAGCCCATCGACAGCTTCATCACGTTGCCCAGCCCGGGCGGCAGGGACTTGCCTTCCTGGAACCCCCATTCGCGGATCGTGCCGTCGCGCAGCACCACCGCGGCCTGGCGCCATTCGCCGGCACCCAGCGCACGCACCGGCGGCAGGTCCAGCGGCACCGGGCGCGGGTAGTCGAAGATGTCACCCCACGCCACCGCCGTGCCATCGGCCTGCAGCGCCAGGTTGTAGGCGTTGCCGACATCGATGGCGACCACGTTCGCCAACCCGGGGGGAATGTCGAGCTCACCGTCGTTGTTGCTGCCCCACGCCACCACTTGGCCGTCGGATCGAAGCGCGAGCGCGTGGCTGCGGCCGGCCGCGATCGCTATGACGTTGCTCAATCCCGCCGGCACATCGGTCTGACCGGACGTGTTGTCGCCCCAGGCCACGACGTGCCCGTCGGAGGTGAGCGCCAGGCCAAAGTTGGCGCCGGCGGCGATTGCCACCACGCCTGAAAGATCCGCCGGCAACGAAGACTCGCAGGAGGGGTCGTCGCCCTGGGCAGCCACCGTGCCATTGCGGTTTAGGATCAGCAGGCAACGCAAGGAAGCGGCAATGGCCTTGGCGTGCCGCGCCCGCACCACCGGCGGCATGGTGCCGATCTCGATCACTTCGCCATTGGCCCGCAGGACGAACGGCACTGCAATATCGACCGCGTCGTCCAGGGAATAGGGGATATCGAGCTGCCTGTTGCCGACTTCACCGCCCCAGGCGACCACGCGGGTCCTGACGGCGGCGGCGAACGCAGCGGAGGAACACAGCAGCAGGCAGACCGCCAACGCCCCGCACCACGCCCGAAGACGCGTGCGGCCCGGCCCGGCTCGACCGGCGGGGGCGGTGATTGCGATCGTTGAAGTGGCATCCGTCGACATGGCGTCTCCTCCATTGAGGTGGTCCTTGGCACAGGGCCGGCAGTCCTTGCTGTGGATGCTGTCTATCCGACTGCCAGATCGATTCGATTACGCGAAGCGATGCCTGAAATTACGCAGGAATCCGGAGACACCGGTCACTGTGGTGACGATGGAATTCCTGAACCGGCTGGAACACTGGGTCGCAGTGCGAAGTGGCACTGGAGTGCAAAGAAACCTGAAGCCTTCACCAAGTCTGGTAGCGTTGGTCGAAGTCCGAATCGCGTGTTGAACATCGACCTGCTCCCCAGGTCGAGGGCGATGCCGGCGCGGCGGTTTGATTCCCGCACCGATCGATGGTGCAGAACTTGCGCTTGCCGTAGCCGCGCACGAGATCGTCACCGACCCTCTTCGATTTTTCCTTCGGGCTGATCGCGCATGGAACGGGTTGCACAGCGGCGCTCGTGCAAACCCTTGCATCGACTGCAGTGCCTGGCGCCCGCGGGTAGAAGGCGACCGTGCGGGCCAACCCCCATCCGGGCCATATCGAAGCTCTCGCAGCCCGCGTAGAAGAGCGGCACGGCAGGCCTCCGGTCAGACGAGGCCACCGTCCAGAGGGGGCCGACATCACGACAGTCACTCGAACTGTCAAGGGAGACACCCGTGTTTACGATGAACCCTGTCCGCGCCTCGCGGCACGTCTCTGACCGGCTGCGAGCCACGACACTCTCGGCTGCCGTGGCGGCATCGGTGTTTGCAGTCCTGGCGATGCCTGCGAGCGCGGGAACCACGCAGGTCTCCGGAATCGGCGTCTTCAACATCACGTGTCAACCGCCGGCCGGGAGTCCGCCTGCCAACACGGGCGATTACCCACCGATCGATCTCTCCGGGAGCCTGGACGGTTGCTGGTACACCTACGTCTCCGCATCCAAGTTCAACCCGAGCGGCACGTACATCGAGCAAGGGACCGAGATCTTCGTCGGCTGCCTTAACGGCACGACATGCGGAACATTCGAGACGACCTATACCTTCACCGGGAAGTACACGGACGACACGTTCTCGGAGGAGATCCACGGACGCTGCGAACACGCGATCGTGGGTGGCACGGGGGACTTCGCAGACGCGAAGGGCGCGATCAAATTCAAGGACGACGTCGTCAACCTGAAGTTCGACTACCGGGGGCACATCAGCCTCGCGTCGCCCGGTGTGCAGGGCGCCGCAAACGTACGTCAAGCCGCAACGCAGGTTGAACCAGCTGCCCACAGCGGTTGCTAGCTGCATGGCGCCTTTGATCTGGTGCGGCGCAGAACTCTCTAAGGGCCGTAGGCTGGGTTGGCTCCACCAACCCAGCGATGTACTGGACCGGATGCCGGGCCGCTATCGGATGCCCGGCAGGATCTGCTCCATCAGCAGCTTCGCCGTGATCCGATGCGGCTGCGGCACGTTGTAGTTGGTGGTGGTGATCACCACCACCACGCGTTCGGCGGGAAAGACCTGCACGGAGTTGCCGCCGCTGCCGTTCATCGCGAATGACTTCCAGACCTTGTCGCCTACCGGGAACTGCATCAGCCACCACAGGTAGCCGTACTCGACGCCGTCGTCGACGCGGGCGTGCGCGGTGGTCGAAGCCTGCACCCAGGCGTTGGGCACCAGCGTCTTGCCATTGTGCTTGCCGCCATCGAGGTACAGCTGGCCCAGGGCCAGCAGGTCGCGGCTGCGCAGGCCCAGGCCACCACCTGCCTGCGGCAACCCCAGCGGGGAGAACTGCCATTCCGGTTTGTCGATGCCCAATGGCGCGAACAGGCGGCGTTGCGCGTAGGCATCGAGGCGCTCGCCGACGGCACCCTGCAACGCGGCGCCGAGCGTGGTCACGCCTGCCGTGCAGTAGCGGAAATTGCGCCCATACGGCGACTTCGCCGGCGTCGGCATCCACGCGGGGAAACCCTGGATCGGCAGGTCGACGTAGAACTTCACCCAGTCCTCGACCAGGTACATGCGCTCTTCGTTGCCGCGCGAGTATTCGTTCTCGTCGTGGCATTCCAGCAGCGAGGACATGGTCATGACATCTTCGAACGTGATCTTCGCCTTGCGCGGATCATCGTTCTCGATGGGCTTGTTGTAGTGCAGGTACGGCAGCACCGGAACCTGCACGTTCGGCAGCTTGCCGTCGGCGATGGCCAGGCCCACCAGCATCCCGGCGACGGTCTTGGTGGCCGAACGGGTGTTGCGGCGTGCTTCGGCACCGCCATCGTCGAAGTAGTGCTCGTAGAGCAACTTGCCGTCGCGGGCGATCAGGACGCTGGTGATCTGCTTGAACTCGCCCGCGGCCACTGCGCGGGTCATGTTGTCGAATGGCGCCTCCCCGCTGGCAGCCGTTGCCACCAGCGGCGCTGCCAACAGGCACGCCGCGAACACAACTGTTTTGATGCACATAGCAAGCTCCGATCGGGAATGCGCGAACCGTAGCAGGCGCGTCGCGCCGTGCCTTGTATGTTCTGAACCTGTTGCTGGTACGTCAGCCCAGCGCGCGGTATTGCGCGGGTGTGCAGCGATGCTGGCGCCGGAACGCATGGGTGAAGTGGCTCTGGTCGACGAAGCCGCAGGCCGCGGCGATGTCCGCCAGCGCTTTGCTACGGTCGTGCAGCAAGGCGATCGCGCGCTCCATGCGGCAGCGGCGCAGGTACTCGCCCGGCGAGCAGCCGTAGCGCCGGCGGAACGCGCGCGCGAGATACACCGGATGCACGCCGGCGGTATCCGCCAGCTCTGCCAGATCGGGCGTGCGGCGCCACTCGTCGTGGAGTTGCTCGCGCGCGCGTTCGAGCCACATCGGGCCGTCGCGTTCGCGCGGACTTTGTTGCGCGACGGCATCCAGCAGAAGCTGCAGGCCGGCCTCGATGGCCAGCGGCGATGCGCCGTCCCAGTTGCGCAATTCGTGCCATAGCCGCGTGGCCAGCACCAATGCAGTCGCGGGCAAGCGCATCGCGTCCTGCGTCAACGTTCGATATTCGGTCGCCGCGCGCCACGCACCGGCGGGAATGGAGAGCGTGAAGAAGCGTCCGTCGAGGCCGCGAAAGCAATCGCGATGCGTCGTCCCCGGCGGGTTGAGCACGAGCGCCCGCGTCGTGCACACCTCGGGCATGCCGCGCGCCGTGCTCAGATACTTGCCCTCCAGCAGGAGCAGGAAGTGGGCGTCGTCGTGGGTATGCGTTTGGACGTCGTGCTCCGGCACCGTCGGACGCATTTCAGCCAGCGCAAGAGGGCCGACAAGGCGCTGCTCGCGGTAGTCGCCGTAGAAGGCGCCGTGTCCCAGTCGCGAACCCCGATGCACGCCAGCCGATGGGACGTCCACAAGGGCAGTCACGCCGCCGCGCGATGCGTGTGCCGCGGTCCGGAACGCCCGCCCAGGAGGCGGGCAGGAAGCAACAGCAGCGCCTGCAGGAACGCGAACAGCGCCGAGAACGTGATGCCGACCAGGCGGAACGGCAGGGCCAGCAGCCAGATCACCGGCCACAGCACCAGGACCAGCAAGGCGAGCGGCCAGCACAGGACGAAGAGCAGGCACCAGGCAACGACCGCGAGCAGCGTCTTCATCGGGGGTTCTCCGCGGCCGGGGGATGCCGCACGGGATGGACCGGCACACGTTGCGACCCTTGGAGTCCCCGGGCAACCGACCTGCGACGAACCCGCCCCGGCACCCGACCAAGCCGCGAATACGGCGACGAAACGCGTCGTGTCCGCTTCGTCTTCGTTTGTCGCTGGCCTCAACGGCGCGGCAGCCGCCCAATCGGCTCCATGCCCGCCATGTCGCCGGCCAGTTCCCGCTGGCGCTTGCGGCTCAATGAGCCCAGGGCGCGCCGGTAGGACCAGGTCACCAGCTCCGTCAGGTAAGCCTCCGGCATCCGCCTGACATCCACGATGGTGACCCAGTGGAATCGCGCCATGAAGCGGGCGGGTTTGACGCCGGGCATGTCGGTCAGTTCAAGGAACCGATCCGGCGTGACACGCACGCTGAAGCGCCAACGCTCGGGTTCACTGGTCTTGAAATAGGCGAAAGTCTTTTCGCCCAGGTTGTAGACCAGGATGTTCATCGGCGGCCGCCGCAGGTGTGCGACCGCACCGGGAACGACGCACACAGGCGCTGGACGCCCTCGATATCCATCCCGTGGATTCTGCCGCAAGGAGCACGAGCTTGAGTCGCAGGGACGCAACACTCGCTGCGTTGCGACTCAGAGCTCCACTTCCTCGTCCAGCATCAGCAGGGCCGCGGCGGCGGCGGCCAGGTACACGCGCTCGTCGGCGGGCAACCCACCCTCGAAGTGCACCCGCCCCGCATTGAGCCGATCGACCAGCGCCACCGGCCGTTGCCCGCGCACCACTTCGAAGCCGTTCGCCACCGACGAAGGGATGCTGGACCCTTCGAAGCCATGCACGCTGCGCACCGTGTATACGCCCCACGGCGATGCCAGGCGGCCGTGGAAACCCGTGCCGTCACGCGCGAGTTCCAGCGGCAATGCCGCCCCGTCATCGAAGCGCAGTCCACACGCCAGCATCGGCCCCGCCAACGCGGTCAGGTCCAGCTCAACGCTGCGATCGCTGTCGCCGCCGAACGTCCAGGTACGAGCGCGGCACTGCACTTCGACCGGCGCCTGCTCGCGCGCCACCAGGGTGAACGCGAACGGCCGGGAACGCCGCCCCAGGTCCGCCACGCCGAGCGGAATCGCCCAGGCGAACGTGCTGCCCTCGCGCATTTCGAGCGCGCTATACGGGCCGAAGCGCACCGGCTCGTTGAAGCGACTCGGCGAATGCCCGCTCACTTCGTAGCTATCGGCCTGCCCCGCGAAACCATCGGGAATGCGCATCTGCGCCGGCACGCATGCGGCCAGGCCCAATGACAGCAGGCCAGTCATTGCCCAGCGGGAGTGGGGTACGGATTGGATTGGCTTCATGGCGAACCAAGGAGATTCCGAAGGAAAAAGGGAGCAGCGCCGCTGCTCCCTTCTTCGTTGCCTATCTGGCGACTGACTTGTCGCTCAGGGCGTCAGCAGCACCTTCAGGGCGCCGTAATTGGCATAGAGACCGCCTTCGCCGCCCGGCAGCAGTTCGACGCTGGTCCACACCCCGCCGTGGCCAGGATTGCCCGGGCACGGGCCACCGACCACCGGCACCTCGCCGCTTTCGCTGAAGTCGCCGCCGAACCCGGTGAGGTTGAATCCGGTCACCTTCGATTGCGGGTTGCGGCGCAGGCTGACATTGACGGTGCTGGAGACATCCATCTCCTCGGAGTGCGGCACGTTGTGGATCTTCTCGCCGCGCGTGCCTTCGCCGGTAGTGAACGTGCACACCGCCTGGTACACGGCGGTGTAGCCGTAGGTGAAGGTCACGCCCGTGGCATGGAGCTGCAGCCCGGCATCGTTCCAGCCGAACGCGTCCTGCACGTCGCCCTTGCCGACGAAGCCGGTGCCCGTGGTGGGATTAAAAACGACTTCGGCCAGCGCCGAGGTGCTGGCCAGTGCCAGCGCGAGGCCGAGCATGGCCCGGCGGGTGGAGCGCTTCATGGTGGTTCCCCTGGATAGTGGCCGCCGGGATGGCGGCCGACCCCTTCCCCCATAGCGAAGCACATTTTGTGCCACACGTCACACTTCGTTGCTGCGCGGCGCCGGCGCGCACATGGCGCCCGGCCCTCCCATCCCAGCTGACCCGGCACGTCAGGAAGTGGCACGGCAGGTCCGGCCCAGGGGCGGATGACGGTCTCCACCCTCGCCACGTGGCGGGGCGTTTTGAGAACGAATCCGCAAGCCCGCGCTTAGTTGGCGGGGATTGAATAGGTTGCACGGTGTCCGAGCGCCGAACCATGCGCAATCAGCCATTCGTCGGCGCGCTCCCGCCCTAGTGAACACAGAGCCCGCAGCATCGCCGGGCGCGTATCGAGCTTGGCATTCACACCGGCA
The DNA here is from genome assembly GCF_054049835.1 of Lysobacter sp. P5_B9. Lineage (NCBI taxonomy): Bacteria > Pseudomonadati > Pseudomonadota > Gammaproteobacteria > Lysobacterales > Lysobacteraceae > Lysobacter > Lysobacter sp. P5_B9. Next base: position 112,958 of record NZ_JBFULP010000003.1, on the reverse strand, counting down.
TCGGCGAGTGACCCGCCGGGCTCGATCAGATGCAGTCGCAACGACTGAAGACGCCTCCCCAGCGCGGTCGATGCCAGCTTTCCCCTGATCAGTCCCTGGCTTTTCGCCAGGGTTTCCAGTTCGCGCAAAAAGGTGGCCGAGAATGCGAAGTCCATGGCCCGTGCTTCGATCTCGCGTGGGCTGACCGGCAGGCGCGGCCGCTGCAGTGGTTGCACCAGGATGCACAGAAGATCAGGGGCCCGCGCTTCATAGAAGAGCGGCGCCAGCGCAGGATTTCCGGCATAGCCGCCGTCCCAGAAGGTTTCACCCTCGATCTCCACAGCATGGAACAGCTGCGGCAGGCATGTCGATGCGAGGACCGCATCGCGTGTCACCTGATCGCCGCCGAACAGGACCAGCGCACCGTCACGCACGCGCGTGGCCGCCAGGTGAAGCCGGAACGGCCGCATCGCACGCAGGCGATCGAAGTCGATCAATTCGTCGAGCAAGTCGGCCAGGGGATTCAGGCCCAGCGGATTGAATTGCGCGGGCGTGAAGTGACGCGCGAGTTCATCCAGCCACGCGCCGCTGACCGATGGCGCAAAACCCCACGACGCCAGCGCACCCTTCTCACCAATGCGTTTCCACATGCGCGCGAGGTGCGCGCGCGCTCCCTCCCGTCCGCCCTCGATCCAGCCGTGAGCCATCGCTACGGCATTCACGGCCCCGCTGCTGGTCGCGCTGATCGCCTCGATCCCGATGCTGGGTTCTTCCAGCAGACGATCGATCACACCCCAGGTGAAAGCGCCATGGGCACCACCGCCCTGGAGCGCGAGCAGGAGGTCGACGGATCGCGGTCGCGGCATGGTCTTTATGAGCTTCTGACGGCAGCGAAGGGGACTCGTCCAACTAGCATGGTTTGAGTTACGGAACGATCATGCTGCCCAACCACCGGACGCTGGACGGAGGCAACTATTAAATCCCTCCGCCCCCTTTGTTGGGACGCTACCGATAGGCGTCCGCCCTAGGCAGACCCACCCGCCGCCGCGCCTTCCAGGGTCTGCTTCATCGCTGCCATCCCCTGATCGATCATCGTTGCGACGCGGTCCGCCAGCGCATGCGGCAACAGGTCGGCGATCCATACCAGCCGCGTGCGGCCGCCACCTTCGTCGAACGCCTGTACCGAGGCGTTGTAGTGCTCGAACGGCGCGTCCGCCACGGCCCAGGCAACCCGGCGCTGCGCATCGTCGACATCGACGATCCGCTCGCGCACGGTCATGCCGTTGGCGAACGTGACCACGCGCGCGTCGCCGTCGAGACGGCAGTCGGTCACGAAGCCCCTTACCAGCCGCTCGTGGATGCGGCCGACGTCACGCAACGCATTCCAGGCACGATCGGTCGCGACGGCCACGTGGATTTCCTTCCGGATCGACGCCATGTGCGGACTCCCTACGCGGCGAATGCCGCGTTCGATGTGGTGCAACTTTGAACCCGGCTCCGTCATGGTCAGGTAGTCGCAGGCTGCCGATCGGCATGCCGCAGATCGACATGCGGGGCGTCGGGCGCGCCTCAGATCCAGAGGGGTCAGGTTCAATTACTCGATGCGAGCAAACGAACCTGCCCCCTTATGTTTGGCTGTCGGGGGCCATAGCGGGCCGGGCCTGCGAACAGTGGTACTCCAGCACCACGAAGCCCTGCGTATATCCACGGATGGACAGCAACTCCAGCGGGCGCCGGCCGAGATCGGGGGGAGCGAAGGAGCGTCCGGCGCCGATAAGCACAGGCACGATGCGGAGGCGCAGCAGGTCGACTTCGCCTGCGCGCAGCAGCGCATCGGACAGGGTCAGGCTGCCCCAGATGATCAGGTCGCCATCGACGCGTCCACGCAGCGCGCGCACCGACGCCGTGCCGTCGCCGCGCAGGACGGTCGCCGCATCTCCGCGCTTGCCCCAAGGCGCCTCGTCCAACGTGTTCGACACCACGTATTTCGGGATGGTGTTGAGCGGCACCGCCACGGGCTCCTGCGCCGGGTCGGCCTCGGGCCAGTAGTCGGCAAACATGCGATAGGTCGTGCGCCCCAGGACGATGGCGCCCACGCCTTCCAGCAGGCGCAACTGGTCCTGGTCGGCCTCGTTGATGCCGCGCGCATCGACGAAGAAGCCGATGCCGCCGTCGAGTTCGGCCGCGTAGCCGTCGGCGCTGATGATCTGCTCCACGATGAGCCTGCCCATGTCCGTTCTCCGTTGGGGGATCCTCTGATTGCAACGAACGAAAGGGGCGGCGATCGACATCCGGGTCGCATGACTGCGAAAGGAGCGAACGGAGTGAATTGACGCTTCAGGCGCTAATCCACTCTGGCCCCTTTCTCCACGGCCAATTGCCTGCTCGACTGGCGAACACGGCACCGCCTCTGCGACACTCACCCCGCTCCCTCGCCGACGTGTCGGCATCGCAGCAGAGTTTCACCGCCCGCACGGAACGCGGCGGAGCATGGACCGTCCGGCCCAGCCCTTCATGGCATGCCCGGACTCGCTAATGGACGTAAGGAATAGCCAATGCAGAATCTTGTTTCGTTGAACCTGTCGGCGCAGGACCTCGCCGATGTCGATGCCGCCCTCGTCACGCTGCGCCGCGTGTTCGCCCCGATGATCGCGTTGCAGCCGGAGCAGCGGCGCGAGCTGTACAAGATGGGTGACAAGTCGGAGGCCTTCTGTCGGCAGACGCTGAGCGTGCTGGCGGCCAATCCGCAGATCGTGCCGCCCAACCTGGGCCTGGCCGAGGCCCAGGCCGACCTCGCCGCGCTCGATGCACTGCGCCCGCGCCTGCTGCAACTGCAGCAGCTGGTCGAACGCGCCGAAGACACCGAGACCGCGCTTGGCAGCGACATCATCGGCGTCGCCCTGGAGGGCTACGGCCTGCTCAAGGTGTCCGGCAAGGGCGAAGCCCTGAAGGGCGCGCGCCAGGCCCTGTCGGCCCGCTTCGCCAAGTCCCGCCGCGCCCCGGAGCCGGCGACGGTGGATTGATCATGCGGTAAGTGCCTGATGCCGCTGGATTCCGGCGGCATTGCGGTGCGGAGCCTGACGGGTGAGGCGGGGTGTCTCATCCGTCAGGCTTTTTTTCTCAGGGATGAGGCGTTTGTGCTTGGGCGTTGAGGCGCCGAGCCTGGCGCGTGAGGCTTTTTGCCTCATCACAACGCGGTTTTTGGCGTGGGCGTGAGATGCAGGCGCTCGTCGATGAGGCGGAGCGGGACAACGCCGAGGCTTCGCGCCTGAGGCTGGAGGCAAAACGCCTCGACGTTGAGTCCCGCGGACTCAACGGCCTGCCTGCGTAGCCCGGAACCGTTTTGCCTGGCGTTCCGGCCCATGGCGATTCCCCCGCCACGATGGGCGGTGATACCGTTCGGTCGTCGCATTTGGGCATGGGGGGTGTCCGATGATGACCCCGCAACGCGCCGCGCTGTCCGGCGCGCTGGTTGTCTCGAGCGAATCCGCGGCCGCAGAAGGCGACGGTCTCAATGCCGACGCCGGTCGTCACGGCCGCAAGCCGATGCCCGCGAAAGTGCACCCCGACCGCCTTTGCGGCGCCGGGATGTTGATGCCCATGACGGAACGAATTGCATGACAGTGAAATGGTTGTTCGGAGCGGCGCTGCTCCTTTGCTTCAACTCCGCCGTGGGCTGCGTCAATACCGTCGGCACCGGCCATGACGGTCGCCGCTTCCGTCCCGACGGGCCCATGGGTGAGGAGTTGGCGGCAAGTATCAACAATCCCGCCCCCGGGCACTACGTGCTGGCCGATGCGAAGGACATCATTGCGCGCGCCAGCACCAAGCGGGATTTTGGCGCGCTGACCGATCTCGGCGTCCTGCTGATCTACCAGGGCCAGTACGCACAGGCGATCCGGTTGTTCCTGACCATTGAGCGCCGGTTTCCTGGGCACCCTGAAACCGCCGCCAACCTGGGCACGACGCTGGAACTGGCGGGACACGACGCGACCGCCCTGCAGTGGATTCGCATCGGCATCCAGCGCAATGCCGAGGAACACGACGGCACGGAATGGCTGCATGCGCGCATCCTCGAAGCGAAGCTCGCCGCGGCCAAGGACCCGACGTATCTCGACCGCCATTCCGTAGCCGGCGTCACCTTCGAGGACGTCCTGGTTCCCGCCATTCCTGGCGACCTTCCGGCAGGCAACAGCGGCAAGCCGGTCAAGCCGTGGGAACTCAATATTGCGTTCGCCTATCAACTGCAGGAACGCACCGGTTTCGTAAAACCACGCGACCCGATCGTGGCCAACCTGCTGCGCGACTGGGCGACGCTGAATCTCGCCGGCGGTCCGGTCGAGAGCGCCGATGTGCTCTACGACTTCGCCCTGACCTATGGCGCGAAGCCGGATGCGCTGATGCGCAACCGCCAGGCCTATATCAAGCGCGTGCTGGCGCAGGCTGGGGATGCGGAGCCCGAGGACGATGCGACCTGTGCGATCTGCTGGCGGGAGCGGGATCTTGATGAAAGTGCACTCTGACCCTGTTTCCCCTGTTTCCTGCAACCATCGCCTTCACAAAGGGGGAAGCCAATGAAGAAGATCGCGATCGCCTGGGCCCTAGTCCTGGGCCTGGGGCCGCTGCACCGACCAGCTTGTCATCCCATTCGTCGTGGGTGCCGGCGCCTCCGCCCTGGACAACCATGCCCTGAAGTGACTCCCTAAGCACCCACGCATCGGCGGGTGCTGCCACCCGCCGGCATCGCTACCACACCCTTTCCATCCCGCACCGGAGCCTTTGCATGCGCCACCCGATTCTTACCGCGATGTTGCTCGCCGCGCTCGCCCTGCCCCTCGCCGCCTTTGCCCAGGAGGCCGACGCCGAAGACGCCAAAGTCGACTCGATGGTGGAGATGATGAAGAACGCCGAAGGCTTGCCGCAGGCCAACCTGGGCGAGAAGGACAACGGCTGGTTCTTTGTGCGCAAGGACGGCGTGTGCCGCATGTTCAGCTTCAACGACCCGCTGACGATCCAGGCCGACCCGTCCGACCCGCTCGGCACGCAGTTCCAGTTCCTCATGATCGACAGCGTAATCCCGGAAGCGCAGGGCGCCCAGATCCCGATGGTCATCGCCATCCGCGGCAAGGACGGTGACGAGTTCAATTTCTTCAATGCGGTGGTCATAGCATCCCGCAACAGTTACGTCATGCCGGTGCCGCTGGGCGAGCTGGTCACGCACTATCCCAACGGCTTCCAGTTGGTGCTGCTGGACAAGGACCAGAAGCGGATCATGCAATCCGACACGCTGGGCAGCGCCAAGCACCTGGCGGCGCTCGCGGCGTGCAGCAAGGGCAGCTGAGGCCACGCGCTACAGAAGGGGGCCGAGGTAATTAGCTCTGCTAATTATCTCCGTCCTCTTTGTCAGTACTCTGACCCATGTTTCCACATTGATCGCATCCGATCACGCGAGGCCGCGCCCATGGCAATGTCCGAATCCGATATCCAGAAGGGCTGGATCTACCGCACCAGCCATCAGCAGGAACGGCTGGTGTTGGGCTGGGACCGCGACGGCCGCATCGTCTACGTGTCGAAGGGCCACGACGCGGCCGCGCCGTTCCAGAACTGCCACGTCCGCATCACCACCAAGAAATTTGCGCAGCGCGTGATCGGCAAGCTGAGCTATGTCGAGGATCTGCAGCCCTACGTGATCGCCAACAAGGCGACGACGGTCGTGGTGCGCTGACACAGCGTAACGCCGCGAAACAGGGGTCAGAGGCGACTTTCGCAAAAGTGCACTCTGACCCCTGTTTCTGACGCTGGAGCGAGTGCATGGCGTCGGCGCTCAATCCACGCCAGGCACGGCGACCGGGATCAGGCTTCTGATAAAAGAACCCGGCCCCCTTTTCCGGAACCTTTTCGTCTCACGGTTCGCCCCTTGATCTCCGCGATGGTCACCGGCTCGCCGCCATTCATCCCCAGGCGCTGGCGAGTTGCCCGCGCCGTATGGGAACTTCTCATCATCCAGATCGGCCGCAGAGCAAGCATGAAAAGACGAGACGTCCTGAAGACAGCAATCGCCGTACCGCTCCTCACAGGCCTGTCATTAGGCGGGTGGAGGTCGGCCCTTGCCGCGGCTCCGGGTAGATCGCGCGTACGTCCGGGCAACCCTGGCTGGCCCTCGCCTGCCGACTGGGATCGGCTGAAGGCCGACGTCGGCGGTCGCCTGCAGAAACTGGAATCGCCATTCGCCGGGTGCACCGCGACGCCAATGAGCGCCGCATGCAGTGAGGCGCTCCAGCACATCAAGAATCCCTACTACCTCGGCGACCAGCCGGCATTGACCCAGACCAGCGGCTGGCTGGACGCATGGACTTCAAAGCCAAGCGCGTATGCGGTCGCCGCCGAGACGACCGCGGACGTGGTCGCGGCGGTCAATTTTGCACGCGAGCACAACCTGCGGCTGGTCGTGAAAGGCGGCGGACACAGCTATCAGGGGACGTCCAATGCACCCGACTCGCTGCTGGTGTGGACCCGTCGCATGCATCGCGTGACCCTGCACGACACCTTCGTCGCGCAAGGATGCGAAGGCAGGGCGCCACAACCGGCCGTCACGATCGAAGCCGGTGCCATGTGGGTCGATGCCTACAACGCCGTGACCACGCGCGGCGGTCGTTATGTACAAGGCGGCGGCTGCATGACCGTCGGCGTGGCCGGGCTGGTGCAAAGCGGCGGCTTCGGCAGTTCTTCCAAAAACTACGGCTCGGCGGCGGCGGGCTTGTTGGAAGCGGAAATCGTCACCGCCGACGGCAGCGTGCGCATCGCCAATGCCCGTACGAACCCGGATCTGTTCTGGGGCATCAAGGGCGGTGGCGGCGGCAGCCTCGGCATTGTCACCCGGCTGACGTTGCGCACGCGTGAGCTGCCGGAATTTTTCGGCGCAGTCATGGGCGAGATCACGGCGTCGACCGAAGAGGCGTATCGCGCCTTGATCGCAAAGGCGATCGCTTTCTACCAGGACGCGCTGTTCAACCCGCACTGGGGCGAGCAACTGGTATTCAAGCGCGACGCGTTGGAACTGTCGATGTTGTTCCAGGGATTGACCCAGCAACAGGCCGAACAGGTCTGGGCACCGTTCATCGCATGGGTGCGCGCGGATAAGGCCTATGTTTCGGACGAAATCAGGTTCCTTGTGCTCCCGGCGCGACACATGTGGGACGCGGAATTCTTCGCCAAGAATGCGCCGGGCGTGATGGTGACGGACGATCGTCCCGGCGCGACCCGCGATCGCGTGCTGTGGTCGGGCAACGTGGACGAGGCCGGACAATTCCTGCACGCGTATCGATCGGCATGGCTGCCTGCTTCGCTGCTACGCGAGGATCGTCAGGCGGAGTTGGTCGATGCCTTGTTCGCCAGCACGCGGCAATGGCAGATGTCGCTGCACTTCAACAAAGGCCTGGCCGGAGCGCCACCGAGCGAGATCGCCGCTGCGCGCGATACGGCCACCAATCCCCAGGTGCTGGATGCGTTTGCGCTCGCGATCTGCGCGGGCGAAGGTGCCCCCGCCTTTCCTGGCATGCCGGGTCCCGCACCGGATATCGCCAAGGCCCGTCGCGCTTCGGAGCGCATCAACAAAGCCATGGACGCACTGTTGAAGGTTGCACCAGGCGCCGGTTCGTACGTCTCGGAAAGCGATTATTTCGAACGCGATTGGCAACGCTCGTTCTGGGGCACCAACTATCCGAAGCTTGCCGCGGTGAAACGCAAATACGATCCCGACGGCCTGTTCTTCGTCCGCCATGGCGTGGGCAGCGAAGCGTGGACCGACGATGGATTTACGCGCCTGCGATAAGGCGTCGCCCCTGGCCGCCTGGACTGGCCGCCATCACCGCGCGGTGCGCGTCGACTCCGGCCGAGGTCAGCTTGCCGTCGTGATCGTGTCGGCGGCTTCGAACGCCCGGCAGGGTGGGCTCAAGCCCACCTGCACCGACACCTCACTCGTTCGTTGATTCCACGCGAAAGCAGGGGTCAGAGTCGACTTTCGCAAAAGTGCACTCTGACCCCTGTTCCTTTTGTCGTCTTGCGCCACACGTAAGGGTTTGAGTAAATGAACCTGCCCCCTTTATCCGTCAGGGTTCCTCTCAATCCCAGAGTATTTCCTCGGGCCTTCTCGCACTGACTTGCTCTTCGTAGGTTGCGTCCACGTGCTCCAAGAAGGCGTCAACACTTGAGAATCCGGAGGCCAGTCTGAGCTTAGTAACCTCGCCAGCCAATCCGGCGCCGTTTAGCAAGAGAACTGGATACTGGTCTTCATAGACCTCGCGCTGCACAGGTTCGGAGAAGAAGGAAGTCGTGACGTAGGCCCCTACCCAGCCACGCCGAAGTCTCGCAACGGTTCTCGCAATATGATTCCCGCCCGTCGCGACGTCGATCTGTTCGCACTTCGCTTGTCCAAGGACGACAAGCTTAGTTTTTGACAGGCCCTCGCCAATGTCGATTCGGCCTACGAAGTCCAACCCCCCGTCACCGGTTCCGCGAGTGAGCCAGCCACGCAGATAGTTTGCGCCCGTGTTCTTGATCATCGACTCGCAAGCCAAACTTGCCAGCGCCTCGAAGCGGTGTTTCCTCCCGTCATAGAACTCGTAGATTGTTTCAAGCACCTCCCGCTTTTCGGAGTCAGGGGGTGCCACTTGGGCGTTCTTCGGTACGATGTGGTAGCGAGCCACGCGCCGCTTAAGACGCTCCAGCTCTGAGCTTCCGTACTTGATCCAGTCGAGCCAGGCTCTAGGAGCCATGGCATTCGCAATCTTCGCTTCGACATTCGGGTTCCTTCGGTCGCCAATCCAGAGCATGGCAACGCTTTCGTCCTCCTCCGTCAGCGACAGGATCGCCAGATCAAATAAGTAGTTTGTGAAGAACCCGCCATTCTTCTCGGAGTATTGCGTTACGCGGCGAGCTCCTGTGATTAGTGCGAGCCCGGCAAACTGCTTGAATCCCTTCTTTGAAGATGTAAACAACAAGATGGGGGCAGCGAGCTCGCGCTTGCCTCGTTCTGGCGAGGTATGAAGCTCAAACTGCCTTAGGAGCGTTCTATTGCCCTTGACTGTGCCAGGGTCGACGTCTGGCGTTCTGTTGTCGCCAAAATAGCGGGCGAATCCCTCGTCTGGCTCGATAGTGTCGTGCCATGGGTTCTCGGCTGTTCCAAGCTTGTTCTCGTTGCTCGCCAAGAGAATCACGCTGGTTCGCTCGCCGTCCGGCGCCCGTGTAGACGATGGAGCGTTAATTCCACGTTCCAGCTGCAAGCTGGGCATTCCATCCATCGAAACGACGTAGTGAAAATTGGCTAGACCGTCGATCGCTTCGGGATGAGCCGAGGCTGGCCGCGCATACCGATACAAATGCCCTATGCGAAATCGCTTCACGGCCCTACCCCCAATAAGGTCGTCAAGGATTATGCGGGATTGTGTGAGAACTCACATATCGCGTGACCTACTCTGTGAGGCCAGCGGATGACGGCGCGTCGGGGGAAAGGTCCCGTCCTCTCATTGAAGGCGCATGAGACTCATCGCCGCCCCTGTCGTAAAGCTATACAAATCGAGTGGTCCGCCTTTTAGGTGGAATCTTGCCACATGAAAAAGGCGGCCCTACGGCCACCTTTTTCTTATCCCACCGCCACCCATGAGCGGGAGAGGCTGCTCAAACCCCAATCGGATTCGGCTTCTCGCTATCAATCTTGTACTGCTTGATAGCCCTGGCCACATCCTTCGCCGTCATCTTGCCATCCGCCGCCAGCGCCGCGATCGCGGCGTGGGCGATGTGGAAGCGGTCCACTTCGAAATGGCGGCGCAGGTTGGCGCGCGTGTCCGAGCGGCCGAAGCCGTCGGTGCCGAGCACGATGTAGCGCATCGGCACGAACTCGCGGATCTGGTCGGCGTAGATGCGGATGTAGTCGGTGGCGGCGATGGCCGGGCCCTGGCGGCCTTCGAGCAGCTCGGTCACATACGGCTTGGCCGGGGTCTTGGCTTCCGGGTTCAAACGGTTGGTGCGGGTGGCGTCGTGGCCGTCGCGCGCGAGTTCGTTGAAGCTGGGGCAGGACCAGATGTCGGCGCTGACGCCGAAATCCTTGTCGAGCAGTTCGGCCGCGGCGATGGCTTCGCGCAGGATGGTGCCGGAGCCGAGCAGCTGCACGCGCAGTTCGCCCTTCTTCGGCTTGCCCGCGTCCTGCAGCAGGTACATGCCCTTGATGATCCCCTCGGCGCTGCCTTCGGGCATGTCCGGGTGGGTGTAGTTCTCGTTCATCAGGGTGAGGTAGTAGTACTCGTCGCGCTGCTCGGTGAGCATGCGCTGCATGCCGTGCTGCATGATCGTGACGACTTCGAAGCTGAAGGTCGGGTCGTAGCTGCGGCAGTTGGGGATCAGGCCGGCCTGGACCATGCCGTGGCCGTCTTCGTGCTGCAGGCCTTCGCCATTCAACGTGGTGCGGCCCGCGGTGGCACCGAGCAGGAAGCCGCGCGCGCGCATGTCCGCCGCCTGCCAGGCGCTGTCGCCGATGCGCTGGAAGCCGAACATCGAGTAGTAGATGTAGAACGGCAGCATCTGCAGGTTGTTGGTGCTGTAGCTGGTCGCGCAGGCCAGCCACGAGGAGAACGCACCGGCTTCGGTGATGCCTTCCTCCAGCACTTGTCCTGCGGAGTCCTCGCGGTAGTACATGAGCTGGTCGCGGTCGACCGGCTTGTACTTCTGGCCCTGCGGGGCGTAGATGCCGAGCTGGCGGAACAGGCCTTCCATGCCGAAGGTACGCGCTTCATCCGCGACGATCGGCACGCAGCGCGGGCCGACGGCCTTGTCGCGCAGGGTGATGTTGAGCATCTGCACGAACGCCATGGTCGTGCTGATCTCGCGGTCGCCGGTGGTCTTGAGCAGGCGGTCGTAGGCTTCGAGCTTGGGGACTTCGAGCGACTCGACCGACTTGCGGCGGCGCTGCGGCAGGTAACCGCCGAGGGCCTTGCGGCGCTCGTGCATGTATTCGACTTCCGGCGAGTCCTTGCCGGGGTGGTAGAACGGCACCTGGTGGTCGGTGAGCTGGGCGTCGGTGACCGGGATGTTGAAGCGGTCGCGGAAGAGGCGGACGGCTTCGTCGTCCATCTTCTTGGTGCCGTGGGTCGGGTTGAGCGATTCGCCCGAGGCGCCCATGCCGTAGCCCTTCACCGTCTTGGCGAGGATCACGGTCGGCATGCCGGTGACGTTGCGCGCGGCCTCGTAGGCGGCGTAGACCTTGTGCGGATCGTGGCCACCGCGGTTGAGGCGCCAGATGTCGTCGTCGCTCATGTTGGCGACGAGCGCGGCGGTCTCCGGGTACTTGCCGAAGAAGTTGTCGCGCGTGTACTTGCCGCCGAAGGCCTTGCAGTTCTGGTATTCGCCGTCGACGGTTTCCATCATCAGCTTGCGCAGCACGCCATTGGTATCGCGCGCGAGCAGCGGATCCCAGTAGCTGCCCCAGATGGTCTTGATCACGTTCCAGCCGGCGCCGCGGAACTGGCCTTCGAGTTCCTGGATGATCTTGCCGTTGCCGCGCACCGGGCCGTCGAGGCGCTGCAGGTTGCAGTTGACGACGAAGACGAGGTTGTCGAGGCCTTCGCGACCGGCGACGGAGATCGCGCCGAGGGATTCGGGTTCGTCGGTTTCGCCGTCGCCGAGGAACGCCCACACCTTGCGGTCGGTCTTGGGCAGCAGGCCACGGCCTTCGAGATATTTCCAGTTGCGCGCCTGGTAGATCGCGGAGATCGGGCCCAGGCCCATCGACACGGTCGGAACCTGCCAGTAGTCGGGCATCAGCCACGGATGCGGGTAGGAGCTGACGCCGCGGCCGTCGACTTCCATGCGGAAGTGGTCGAGCTGGGATTCGCTGATGCGGCCTTCGAGGAAGGAGCGCGCGTAGATGCCGGGCGAGCTGTGGCCCTGGACGCCGATGAGGTCGCCGGGGTGGTCGCCTTCGGGGCCGCGCCAGAAGTGGTTGAAGCCGACGTCATAGAGCGTGGCGGCCGAGGCGAACGAGGCGATGTGGCCGCCGAGGTCGCCGGGCTTGCGGTTGGCGCGTACCACCATCGCCATCGCGTTCCAGCGGATCAGCGAGCGGATGCGCCACTCCATCGCGGCGTCGCCGGGCGACTTGGCCTCGAGGTGCGCGGGGATGGTGTTGATGTATTCGGTGGTGGGCTGGAACGGCAGGTGCGCGCCGGCGCGGCGGGCGACTTCGACCATGCCTTCGAGCAGCTGGTGGGCGCGCGGGTTGCCTTCGCGGTCGATCACCGCCTGCAGCGATTCGACCCATTCGCGGGTCTCGGTGGGATCGGGATCGTTTGCGAGAAGCTCGTTCAGCCAGTTCATCGTGGGGGCTCCGCGCAGCGCGCCGGCTACGCTGTGGGTCTTTGGATTAGAGCCGCGATTCTAACAGGCGGACGGATTCGGCCGACCCGACCGAGGTCAAGCGGCCCGTGCGAATACGTTTCCAGCGCGCGGCGCGATGCAGCAGTGGTTGCGGCCATGCCGGCGCGCCCCCCCTCACGTGGCGGCAACCACCGTGGCGGGATCATGCCGGACCCGCCGGCGGCGCGGTGACATGCCGCGCGACCAGGAAGCAAGGAGCAATGCAGACCAGGGCAAGCCTATGGCGCACGCGCGTCGAGTCAGGAGCCACGCGCGTCGAGTCAGGAGCAATGCCCCTGGCACGTGCACTGCTGGGCCTTGGCCTCGGCTGGCTGATGGTCGGCATGGCGATCATGCCGGCCAACGCCTCGCTCGGGCCGGGCCATGCCTTCATGGCCGGCCTGATCGTGCTGCTGTTCCTGCCCGCCTACTACGTCGCCTTCGCGCAGCAGGCGCGTGTGTGGCGACAGCTGTGGCCGCTGCCTGCGTTCGGCGTGTTCCTGGCGCTGCTGGCCTGGGCGGCCTTGTCGCTGTGCTGGGCCACGCTGGCGAAACCGTTCGATGGCCTGGCGGCGCTGCTGAGCGTGCTCGCATTCGTGCTGGGCTGGCACGCCTTTGCGGCCAATGACGCGGGTCGGATCCGCTCGCTGCTACTGGCCACGGGGCTGGGGCTGTCGCTGTGTGCGCTGGGCTTCACCATCCGATACGTGGTCGCGCCAATGCCGGACGGGCGCATCATCGGGTTTGGCACCATCGCCACGGCCAACTACGCCGCCATGCTGATGGGCGCAGTAGCGCTGTGGTTGAGCCAGCTGGACGTTCCCGAGCGCGGCTGGTCGGTATTGCGCTGGGTGGCGGTCGGCTTCCCGCTGGTATTCATTGCCCTGACCCAGAGCCGCGGCACATGGCTGGCGCTGGGTGTCTGCGTCCTGCTGATGCCGCTGTGGCGGCCGGAACGGATGGTCCGCTGGCTGGCGCTGGGCGTTCTGGCGCTGGCCATGGTGGCGCTGGTGGCCGCCGCGGCAGGCTGGACCGTGCTGCTGGACCGGGGCACGTCGCTGCGCCCGGGCCTCTTCACCGAGGCGGGGCAGCTGATCGCCGCGCATCCGGTCCGGGGTCTGGGCCTGGGCGAACCCTTCACCCTATGGGTGGAGGGCCAGCCCTATGTGCATACCCACAACGTGTTGACCCAAGTGGCCGTGGAACTGGGGCTACCGGGTCTGCTGCTGGCCGTGGCCGTGTGGCTGCCGGTGGCGTGGCAGGGCTGGCGGCACCGCGGCAGCCCGCAGGGTCGCATCGTGCTGGCGCTGTGGACGTATGCCACGATCGCGCTGCAAATCGACATGCCGCAGGTGCTGGGCAGCGCACGCCCGACCTGGCTGCTGGTCTGGCTGCCGTTCGCGATGGCGCTGGGACTGGCCGCGAATGGAAGTCGGGCGGATAAACGCGCTCGTTGAAACCGAGTAGGCGGCCAACACGCCGGTGAGGACGGAAGTGGGTTCTGTGAACGGCGGCGCGGGTCGGGAGTGCAAGCCTTTCGGCCAAACGCTGCGAAGGGCATGATGCGCAAGTGCCAGATGGCGCTCATCACCACAACGGACTCCGATGCAAAAGATCCTGGTCACCGGCGGCCAGTACGTGCCAGCGGTGGAACAGGGCTTTGCGGGAACCGATCTGCTGGCGCCCCCGGCCGGCACGTACCCTGCGCGCGGGCCGGTTTGTGACCGGCCCGCGCGTTTCGCGCCTTCCCGCTATCGGCCAATTCAGGCAAAGGGCAGGATCATGCCGCGACCAGCGTTCCCTCGTGCTTTCCCCCAGGACCCATGCTCAAGACCCTAGTGACCGGCGGTGCCGGCTTCCTCGGCTCGCACCTTTGCGAGCGCCTGTTGCGCGACGGCCACGACGTGCTGTGCGTCGACAACTTCTATACCGGCGGCAAGCAGAACATCGCCCACCTGCTGGGCAATCCCTACTTCGAACTGATGCGGCATGACGTCACCTTTCCGCTGTACGTGGAGGTCGACCGGATCTACAACCTCGCCTGCCCCGCGTCGCCGATCCACTACCAGTTCGATCCGGTGCAGACGACCAAGACCAGTGTGCACGGCGCGATCAACATGCTCGGGCTGGCCAAGCGCCTGAAGGCGCGGATCCTGCAGGCCTCGACCAGCGAGGTGTACGGCGATCCGGAGATCCACCCGCAGACTGAGGACTACTGGGGCCGTGTCAATCCGGTTGGCATCCGCGCCTGTTACGACGAAGGCAAGCGCTGCGCCGAGACCCTGTTCTTCGACTACTACCGCCAGCACAACCTCGACATCAAGGTCGTGCGCATCTTCAACACCTACGGCCCGCGGATGCATCCCAACGACGGCCGCGTGGTGAGCAACTTCATCGTGCAGGCGCTCAGGGGCGAGGACATCACGATCTACGGCGACGGACAGCAGACGCGCAGCTTCTGCTACGTCGACGACATGATCGAGGGGTTCGTGCGGATGATGGACACCGAACGCGGCTTCACCGGGCCGATCAACGTCGGCAACCCGTGCGAATTCACGATGCTGCAGCTCGCCGAGGAAGTCCTGAAGCAGGTGGGCGGACGCTCGAAGCTGGCGTTCAAGGCACTGCCGGCCGACGACCCGAAGCAGCGCCAGCCGGACATCACGATGGCGCGCGACAAGCTCGGCTGGGAGCCGACGGTGCAGCTGGAAGACGGGCTGCGCGAAACGATCGCGTACTTCAGGCGGACGCTGGAGATGGTCGCATGAGCACCTCCTTCTCCGTCATCGTCACCAGTTACAACTACAAGGCCTTCGTCGAGGAGGCCATCGAAAGCGCGCTGGCGCAGACGCGCGCGCCGGCGCAGGTCATCGTGGTGGACGACGGCTCCACCGACGGCAGCGTCGAATTGCTCAGGCAACGCTACGGCCACGATCCGCGCGTCACGCTGCTGTGCGGCGAGAACGGCGGGCAGCTGGTGGCGTTCCAGCGCGGGGTCGCCGCGGCAACGGGCGACGTGCTGTGTTTCCTCGATGCCGACGACCGCTGGACACCGGATTACCTGCTGCAGGTCGGCGCGATCTTCGACGTGCGGCGTGATGTGGGTTTCGTGTTCAGCGACATCTGCCTGTTCGGCAACGAACAGCGCACGGTGGGCTATGCGGACCGGCCCATGGACCTGGGCCACACCGCCATCAGCACCTACGTGCTCACGTACTGGTACGGGGCGCCGACCTCGGCCCTGTCGCTGCGCGCGGACCTCGCGCGGCGCTGCCTGGAGCTGCCGGCGGACTACACGCGGACGTGGCGGCTGTCGGCCGACAACTGCCTGGTCTATGGCGCCAGCGTGCTGGGCGCGCGCAAGTACTACCTGCCGACCGGCAGCGTGGGCTATCGCATCCATGGCAACAACGGCTGGTGGTCGAACCGCACGCAGACGGCGAACTACCTCAACCGCCTGCATTCGCGCGCGCTGGTCGGGCATTACGCGCGCGTGGCCGGCCTGGACGATTCTTGCCTGGAGCTGGCCAAGCTGGAATACCGGACCAAGCCCGATCCGTCGTGGGCGGAGAAGAAGCGCTACGCTTCGCTCGCGCTGCGCGGCGCGGCGCCGTGGTGGAAGCGGTATGAGCGCGCACTGAGCGTCCTGACCGACCGCAAGTAAGCGTCGTGGCACCAAGCCCCCGCGGCCCGACAGGTACTCCGGCATGAAACTGCTGTACACCAATTTCCACGACGGCGACGGCGGTGGCCATACCACCTATGTCGTCACCCTGGCGCGTGCGCTGGCGACACGGCACGAAGTGCATGTCGCGGCGCCGGCCAGCAGCCGTCTGCTGCGCGAGGCGCAAAGCCTGGCCGGCGTGCACGTGGCGGCGCAGGAATTCCCCAATGGCCTGAAGCATTTGCGTTCGCGGCGGCGCGCGCGCCGCGCGCTGGCGGCGTTGCTGCGCGCGCACGACTTCGACGTGGTCCACGTCAACGGTTCGGCCGACCACCGGCTGGTGCTGGCGGCCATGCGCGGGCTGCGCCGGCGGCCACGGATCGTGCTGACCAAGCACAACTCCAAGCCGATTACCGGCCTCGGCCAGCGCTTGCGCGCTCGCTCGACGGACCAGGTGATCGCGGTGTGCGACTACACGCTACGCGAGTTGCAGCAGTCGGCCTATCGGCGCTGCCCTCTCGAAACGGTGCACAACGGCATCGACATCGCGCACTACACGCCATGGCCGGACGATGCGGCCAGCGCGGAACGGCAGCGCTGGGTCGGTGATGCGCCCGTCCTGCTGATCGGCAGCATTGCGGGCACGGCCCTCTACAAGGGGTGGATGGACCTGGTGGAGGCGCTGCCGTTGCTGCCGGCGCCGCTGCGCGAGCGCGTGCACGTGCTGGTGGCGGGCAAGCCGCCGGCCATGGAGCAGCGTCAACGCATTGCCGCGCTGGGCCTGACGGACCGCGTGCATTTCCCGGGCATGTTGACCGATGTGAGGCCTCTGGTCGCGGCGTTGGATGCCGGCTTCGTCCTGTCGCACGACGTGGAAACGATCTCCTTCGCGTGTCGCGAGATGATGGCGATGGGCAAGCCGGTGCTGCTGACGGACTACGCGGGGCTGCCGGAGAACATCACGCCGGGGCGCGAAGGCTGGGTCGTGCCGGTGCGCGATCAGGTGGCCCTGGCGCAGGCCCTGCAGCACATGCTGGAACAGCGCGAGCGGCTGCCTACGATGGGCGCGGCCGCGCGGGCGCGGGCGGTCGCCGGATTCGGCATGGGACCTTTCATTGCCAAGACCGAAGGGATTTATCAGCGGCTGTTTCAGGCTGGGGGGGCGGCTGCTGCGGGATGAGGACGTGGGCTTCGTGCCGCTTCCCGGCCCCGTGCCCCCTCCCCAGCCCTCCCCCGCGTTGCGGGGGAGGGAGTGCAATCTGTCCCCGTCGTGCCCCCACCCCGGCCCTCCCCCGCGTTGCGGGGGAGGGAGTGCAATCTCCCGACCCAGGCTCCTTCCCCCGCGTGGGGGGAAGGTTGGGATGAGGTACTGGAGTGTCAGGCTCCTTCCCCCGCGTGCGGGGGAAGGTTGGGATGGGGGTACTGTGGTATCAGGCTCCTTCCCCCGCGCGCGGGGGAAGGTTGGGACGGGGGTGCGGGCGCAGGAATTGCAGCCCATGGTCAGCGGCAAACCGCGCGCAGGCCTCGCCCATCCGCTCCTGCTGGCGGGCGCGAGCGGCGGGGTCGCTGAGGACGAAGGCGCCGGTCTCGCTGGCTATGCTGATCAGGTCCTGGCGCACGCGTTCGACGTCGGACGCCGTCGCGGCGCGCACGGGGCGCAGGTGGTTGCGCTCGTCGGGGCCGCCGGCGAATCGGGCGAGGCGGTTGCCGATGGCCTTGCCGGTCGGCAGCTTGCGCTTGAGTTCGACGTGCACCTCGGCGGTGTGGAGCTTCATGCCGAGGGTGTCGAGCCAGTCCTGCCACTTGAAGTCGTTGAAGCGGCGCGCCAGCACCAGTGCGCGCCACGGCACGCCAAGGGTGTCGGCGAAGATCGCGCCGTGCAGGGATTCGGTGAGCACGCGCTCGCAACCGGCGATGGCGTCGGCGACGGCCTGCGGCGACTGGCGCGGATCGATGGGGTAAAGCCCCGCTCCGCGCGCGAGCGCGTCCCAGTCCCAGCTGTCGTAGCTCTTGTGATGCGGGACGAGGCCGATGCGGCCACTGACGACGGGTAATGGCGTGCGATGCAGCGGCGGCCACAGCACCGCGGCATCGCCGAGGCCGAGTGCGGGATCGAGATGGCACTTGGCCGCGGTACCGGGACCGCGCACCCAGTACACGCGCCAGTCGCTGCCGAGTTGCGGCGTGCCGCGATAACCACAACCGGAACCGAGCACGACCTTGGGGCCGTCCGGCTGGGTGCCGCCGAGGATGGTGCCGATGCCGTAGAGCCAGGTGTCGGGATGCTGCGCTTCGAGGTCCGGGAACAGGGCGGGCCACAGTTCCAGGTTGAGGTCATCGCCGAAATTGCCCTGCGGCAGCTTGCAGTACTTCAGGCGCATGCCCTGCTCTCCGTATTCGGCTTCATCCCGTGGGCATCGCGTCGCGACGCGATGCCCGTGGCGTGCCCTGCCTACTTCCGTGCCGCGCGGATCTGCGCATCCACCGCGGCGATCGCGGTCATGTTGACCACGCGGCGCGGGGTCGAAGCCGGCGTGAGGATGTGCGCGGGCTTGTCCAGGCCCATCAGGATCGGGCCGATCGCGACGCCATCGGTCATCACCCGCACCATGTTGTAGGTGATGTTGGCGGCGTCGAGATTGGGCATCACGAACAGGTTGGCGCGGCCCTTGAGCGTGGAGTTGGGGAAGATGCGGTGGCGCAGCTCTTCGTCCCACGCGGTGTCGGCCATCATCTCGCCGTCGACCTCGAGCTTGGGCACGCGCTCGCGGATGATCTGGTACGCCTTGCGCATCTTCGCCGCGGAGGCATCGTCGTGGCTGCCGAAGTTGGAGTGCGACAGCAGCGCGACCTTGGGCTCGATGCCGAACAGCTTCATGCGATAGGTCGCCTGCAGCGTGGCCTGGGCGATCTGTTCGGCGCTCGGGTCGAACTGCACGTGGGTGTCGAGGAAGAACCACACGCCCTGGTCGTTGATCACGCCGGTCATCGCGGCGGTGCCGGTGACGCCCTGCTCGAAGGCGAACACGCTGCGCATGTAGCCGAGCTTCTTGTGGAAGCGGCCGACCAGGCCGGAGATCATCGCGTCGGCTTCGCCACGCTCGACCATCAGCGCCGCGATCAGGGTGGGGCGCGAGCGCAGCAGGTTCTTCGCCGCCGCCGGGGTGACGCCGCGGCGCTCGGTGAGGGCGTGGTACTGCTGCCAGTAGGAGTCGAAGCGCGGATCGGAATTGATGTTGGTGAGTTCGAAATCCTCGCCCGCCTTCATGCGCAGGCCCAGGCGCGCGATGCGCGTCTCGATCACCTCGGGGCGGCCGATCAGGATCGGATAGGCGAGCTCCTCGTCGATCACCGTCTGCACGGCGCGCAGCACGGTCTCTTCCTCGCCTTCGGCATAGACCACGCGCTTCTTGTCGGTGCGGGCGCGGTCGTACACCGGCTTCATCAGCAGGCCGGTGCGGTAGATGAACTGGGCGAGCTTCTCCTCGTACGCCTTCATGTCGAGGATCGGGCGCGTGGCCATGCCCGAATCCATCGCCGCGCGCGCCACGGCCGGCGCCAGCATCACCAGCAGGCGCGGGTCGAACGGACGCGGAATCAGGTAGTCGGGGCCGAACTTCGGGATATCGCCGCCGTAGGCACCTGCCAGGTCGGACGATTCCATGCGCGCGATCTGGGCGATGGCGCGCACGCAGGCGAGCTTCATCGACTCGTTGATCTCGGTCGCGCCGACGTCGAGCGCGCCGCGGAAGATGTACGGGAAGCACAGCGCGTTGTTGACCTGGTTCGGGTAGTCCGAACGGCCGGTGGCGATGATGCAGTCCGGGCGCACTTTCTTCGCGTCTTCCGGGAGGATTTCCGGATACGGGTTGGCGAGCGCGAGGATCACCGGCTTGTCCGCCATCGTCGCCACCATCTCCGGCTTGAGCACGCCGCCGGCGGACAGGCCGAGGAAGATGTCGGCGCCGTGCATGATGTCGGCGAGCGTGCGCTTGTCGGTGTCGCGCGCGTAACGCTGCTTGTCCGGGTCCATGTGGCCGCGGCCGGTGTAGAGCACGCCATCACGATCCACCGCGAGGATGTTCTCCGGCTTCATGCCCAGCGCCACGAGCATGTCGAGGCAGGCGATGCCGGCGGCGCCGGCGCCGGAGGTGGCGAGCTTCACCTCGCCGATCTTCTTGCCGACGATCTCGAGCGCGTTGAGCACGGCCGAGCCGACGATGATCGCGGTGCCGTGCTGGTCGTCGTGGAACACCGGGATGTTCATGCGCTCGCGCAGCTTGCGCTCGACGATGAAGCACTCCGGCGCCTTGATGTCCTCGAGGTTGATGCCGCCGAAGGTCGGCTCGAGCGAGGCGATGATGTCGACGAGCTTGTCCGGGTCCTTCTCGTCGACCTCGATGTCGAACACGTCGATGCCGGCGAACTTCTGGAACAGCACGCCCTTGCCTTCCATTACCGGCTTGCCGGCAAGGGGGCCGATGTCGCCCAGGCCGAGCACGGCGGTGCCGTTGGAGATCACCGCGACCAGGTTGCCGCGCGCGGTGTACTCGCTGGCGAGCCGGGGATCGCGGGCGATCTCCTCACATGCGTAGGCGACGCCGGGCGAGTACGCCAGGGCGAGGTCGCGCTGGGTCACCATCGGCTTGGTCGCGGTGACCTTGATCTTCCCGCGCGGTTCCACGCGGTGGTAGTCGAGGGCGGCTTGTTTCAGGTCGTCGGACATCGCGGGCTTGAATTCGGCGGGGCTCGGGATTGTAGCCTGCCCCCTGCGGCGGGTTTTGTGGCGGGTTTTGCGGCGGCAAACCGCGGATTCCGGCCCAGGGGCCGGCTTCAGACGTCGAGGTCGAAGAAGTCGCCACCCTTCGCCACCGCATCGAGGCGGATGCGGTTGGCGAACAGCGAGAAGGCGAGCATGCCGGCCAGGCCGTTGGCCCGACGGATCCATTGCGGCATCCAGCGCGGCGGCACCAGCACGCCCTGGTCGAACAGGGGTTCCAGCCGCTGCACGTCGCCCAGGGTCATCTTGCCGGCGAACAGGCGCCGGCACAGCAGCAGCTTGCCGTGGCTCATGGCCCAGCGGAAGAAGGTGTGCACGCTGATCAGGCCGCGCAGGTACACGGTGTCCTTGGTGAAGGCGGAGCCACCGGTGGGCGGCACGCCGCGGAACACGCGCTGCGCCGAGGTGAAGCTGTCGGCGTCGTTCTGGCCGGCGGCGCGGAAGTAATGGAACACCTCCAGGAAGTCGGCGCCGTCCAGGGCCATCGCCACCGCCTCGATGCGCAGGCTGATGCGCTTCATGCGCTCGATGTCGATCGAGCCGGTGATCTGTTCGGCGAACACGGCCAGGCCTTCCTGGGTCGCGGTGGTGCGCGGCGAAGACAGCGCCAGGCTCTGCAGGTGCGGCTGCTCGCGGCCGTTGAGCGCGGTGAGCGAGTGCACGAAGGCCTCGTGTTCGATCAGCTGGTGGCGGTCGTAGTCGCTGAAGGCGGCGCCGTGGCGCAGGCGGATGCGGGTGGCGCCGGCGGCGGCCTTGGCGATGAGGTCGGGATCGAGCACGACTTCGATCACGCGCTGGTTGAAGAAATCATCGAGCGCGGATTGCAGCTGCAGTTGCAGCGCGGTGGCGGAGATCGACACGCATTCGGCGGGCGAGAGCAGTTCGCGGTCGAGCTCGTCGGCGATATCGATGAAGTGGCGCGCGGCCTCGCGCGTGGTCGGGCCCTTGCCGGGCAGGATCTCGTCGGGGCGGCCGAACAGCTCGATCGACAGGTCGCCGACGGCGTGGGTGCCCAGCACTTCCAGCAGGCCGGCGGCGACCGACCAGCTGCGCGCGGATTCGCAGATGTAGCGGCCCATCGGATGGTCGTGATCGGCCTCGTTGGCGACCGCATCGAGTTCGCGCCGTTCTTCGTGGAAGTCGTACTTGGGGTATTCGATCACCGGCATCGGGTAGCGGCCCTGCGCGGCTTCGTCGAGGAACGACTTCTGCACGCTGGCGGGCCAGCTCACCTGCGAGAGCAGGCGGATGCCCTTGGCGGCCTTGACCATGCGCGCATCGAGCGCGGAATGGTGGGCGACATCGGGGGTGAGTTCGGTCATGGGGTTTGTTCCTTCCCCAGCGGGGAAGGCCCCCACCCCGGCCCTCCGCGCCGCGGGGGAGGGGGTGCGGTGCGGGGGCGGCGGTCAGCGGCGCCCATATTTTTCGTCCGGGCGCTTGTTCGGCGTCTTGCCCGGGGCCTTGTCGTCGGCCTTCTGCGCGCGCCGGTTGGCGGCCTTGCTCGCGGCGGCGGCGACTTCATCGCTGAGCTTGAGGAAGTTGGCGAAGCGCTGCGGGTCGAGCTTGCCGGCCTCGATCGCGGCGCGGACCGCGCAGCCGGGTTCGCGCTGGTGCTTGCAGTCGCGGAAGCGGCATTGCTCGGCCAGCGCCTCGACGTCGCTGAAGTTCTCGGCGACGTCTTCCTCGCCGGTCGGCTTGAGTTCGCGCATGCCCGGCGTGTCGATCAGGCAGGCACCGGTCGGCAGCGGGATCAGCGCACGGTAGGTGGTGGTGTGGCGGCCGCGCGAGTCGCTTTCGCGTACCTCGGCGGTCTTCATCCTCTCCACACCAAGCAGGGTGTTGGTGAGCGTGGACTTGCCCGCGCCCGAGGAACCCACCAGTACCGCGGTGCGGCCCGGCTGCAGCCAGGCGTGCAGGGCTGCGACGCTGGCCGCGTCCTTGGCATTGACCGCGCGCACGGCCACGTCCTGCGCGGCGAGCTCGAGCACGGACACGGCGGCGGCGCTGTCGGTATCGGCGAGGTCGGACTTGGTCAGCACGACTACCGGCTCGGCACCGCCACCGCGCACCAGCAGCAGGTAGCGCTCGATGCGGCGCGGGTTGAAGTCGGCGTCGAGGCCACAGACGACGAAGACGGTGTCGACGTTGGCGGCGATGAGCTGCTGCTTGTAGTGCTCGCCGGCGGCGGCACGCTTGATCGAGGTGCGGCGCGGCAGCAGCTCTACGATCTTTGAATGCTTGATGGAACTGCCTTCGATCAGCACCCAGTCGCCCACGGCCGGGCGTTCTTCCGGGGCGCTGGCGCCCTTGCGGTAGGTGGCCGGGCGCAGCCATTCAGGCAGGGATTCGACCGAAAAGCTGTGCTCGGGGCCATCGGCAACGATGTACCCGCTGCGGTGCTGCTCGACCACGCGGGCCGGGCGGGCATGGGGGCGCAGGACCATGGCTTCGCGCCAGGCGAGCTCGACGGGCAGGCCGTCGTCGGCCAGTGGCCAGCCAATGGCCTGCAGGTCGGCGAGGCCGGGGGTCGCCGTCTCGATGCTCGACGTGCTCAAACTGGGACGCGGATGGAGGGCATGGCCCGATTCTAGCCGTCGCGGTAGCGGGAAAGGCCCTGCAGGCCTTTTTGGCCTGTGATGCCGCGCCCATTGCGCTGAACCCGTGCCGCTGAAGCGGCGGGACATTTCCGCTAGTCTGGCCCGCCCAGCCGAAATCGTTGCGCCGATGTCCCTGCCCCCCGTGAAGACCCGCGAACGCCTGTCCGAAGTCCGTTATGAAATCCGCGGGGAACTGGCCCGCCGCGCCCGCGAGCTGGAAGCCCAGGGCCGCCGGCAGATCAAGCTCAACATCGGCAATCCGGGGGCGTTCGGGTTCCGCGCGCCGGAACACCTGCAGCGCGCGATCGCCGAGCGCATCGAGCAGACCGATCCCTACACCCACCAGCAGGGCCTGCCGGCCGCGCGCGAGGCCATCGCCGCCTTCCACCGCCAGCGCGGCACTCCCAATGCGTCGCCCGAGCGGGTGTTCGTCGGCAACGGTGTCAGCGAACTCATCGACCTCTCGCTGCGTGCGCTGCTCAATCCCGGCGACGAGGTGCTGCTGCCCTCGCCCGACTACCCGCTGTGGTCGGCCGCGACCATCCTCAACGATGGCCGCCCGGTCTACTACCAGTGCAAGCCGGAGAACGGCTTCCTGCCGAGCCCCGAGGAAATCGAGTCGCTGGTGTCGCCGCGCACCCGCGCGATCGTGCTGATCAATCCGAACAACCCGACCGGCGCCGCCTACCCGCGCGAGCTGCTGGAGAAGATCGTCGCGGTCGCCCAGCGCCACAAGCTGCTGTTGATGAGCGACGAGATCTACGACTCGATCCTGTACGACGATGCGACCTTTACTCCGGTGGCACCGCTGGCCGGCGACCTTCCGTGCCTGTCGTTCGGTGGCCTGTCCAAGGTGCATCGCGCCTGTGGCTGGCGCGTGGGCTGGGCCGTGCTCAGCGGCGATCCGCTCGCCAGCGGCGACCTGCACCACGCGATGGACCTGCTCGGCGCGCTGCGCCTGTGCGCCAACGTGCCGGGGCAGTTCGCGATCGAAGCCGCGCTGCACGGCGAAGACACCATCGCGCCGCTGTGCGCGCCGGGCGGGCGCCTGTACGAAGCACGCCGCGCGGTGAGCGAAAGCGTCGCCGCGAGCCAGCACCTGGAACTGGTCGCCCCGGCGGGCGCGCTGTACGCCTTCCCGGCGGTGACCGGCGATGCGGCGATCGGCTTCGACGATCACCGCTTCGCCCTGGAACTGCTGGAAACCGAAGACGTGCTGGTGGTGCCGGGTTCGAGCTTCAACGTGCCCTACCGCAACCACTTCCGCGTCACGCTGCTGCCGCAGCCGGACGACCTGCGCGAGGTGTTCCGCCGCATCGAGCGCGTGCTGGACCGCTATGCCGAGCAGAACCGGGCGAAGCGCACTGCGGTCGCGTAAGGCGGCGTAGGCCCGCCCAGGCAGGCCCTCCTCTCTCGCTTGCGGGAGAGGGACAGCGTTGCGCAGCAACGCAGGGTGAGGGTCGTGCGGCGACATTCCCCGGTGAAGCGCCCCCTCGTCCGCCTGCCCTCAACGGCCTGCCGCCCGTTTCGACCTCCTCCCCGCAAGCGGGGAGAAGGAAGAAGGCGTCCCCTCCGCCGATGACGCTCCGCGCACGGCACCTTAATCCGGCACCCGCATAGAATGCGGGCATGGACGCAGCCAACAACGGCAACACCCTGAGCTACCTCGCCCTCGGCGACAGCTACACCATCGGTGAGAGCGTCCCGGAAGGCGGTCGCTGGCCGGTGCAACTGGCACGCGCGCTGCGGGACGAAGGCGTCACCCTGGGCGATCCGCGCATCATCGCCGCGACCGGCTGGACCACAGACGAACTGGAATGGGGCATCGATTCGGTCCCGGACCTGGGAAAGTTCGATTTCGTCTCGCTGCTGATCGGCGTCAACAACCAGTACCGCAACCGTAGCGCGGTGGCCTACGGCGGCGAATTCCACACGCTGCTGCAGCGCGCGATCCGGCATGCGAACGGCCGCGCCGGACGAGTGCTGGTGCTGTCGATCCCCGATTGGGGCGTGACTCCGTTCGCCGCCAACGACCAGCGCGATGCGGCCACCATCGGTAGCGAGATCGATGCGTTCAACGCCGCCGCGCGCAGGATGTGCGAGAAGGAAGGCGTGGCGTTCGTCGACATCACGCCGGTGTCGCGCGAACACGGCGCGAAAGCGGAGATGCTGGCCGCGGACGGCCTGCATCCATCCGCTGCGATGTACACGTTGTGGACGCAGGCGGCACTGCCGGTCGCGCGCACGTTGCTGACGAAATGAGCGACGCGACGGGCGCCATGCAACCGCTGCCGGGCGGACAGGTGCGCGCGATCGCGGACGCCTATCGGCCCGGACACGTGCTGGGCAATTACTGGGACTATTGCTACACCCGCGCCAAGCTCGGCAGCGATCCGCTGTATCCGGGCGTGTGCGAAGCGTTGCGCGATACGAGCGCGCCGCTGCTCGATCTGGGCTGCGGGCTGGGCCTGCTCGCGCATGCCCTGCGGGCACAGGGCATCGCCCTTCCGTATCGCGGCGTCGACAACGACGGCGGCAAGATCGCTCGGGCACGGCGCTCGGCGTCGCGGGCGGGGCTGCCGGATGTCGACTTCGCCACGATCGACCTGGCGCGCGAGTATCCCGCACACCGCGGCAGCGTCGCCCTGCTCGACGTGCTGCAGTTCATTGCGCCCGACGCGCAGGCGCGTGCACTCGATGCCGCGGTCGCGATGCTGGTGCCGGGCGCGAAGCTGGTGATACGCACAGGACTCGCTGATGGCAGCAAGCGCGCGCGGGTCACGCGCGCCGTCGATGTGTTCTCGCGCGCACTGGGCTGGATGAATGCCGGGCCGTCGCGCTATCCCGACGCCGATGACCTGCGCACGCGCTTCGCCGCGGCGGGACTGCAGGTCGAGTTCACTCCGCTGTACGGCAATACGCCGTTCAACAACTGGCGGGTCGTGGCGACGAAGTAACGTTCCCGGGCTGCGCCCGGGAAACCCCAAAATTTGCTGCGCAAACTTCGGGCCCCACCCGCGCTTCCACACCCCATTCGCGCCGGCGGCGCGAATCGCCCCCTGACTCAGGGGGCTTTGCATGACAGCGCGGGTGCGGCCTCCGCCGTTTCGAGGTCTTCCGGCAGCACAGTGCCGTAGCCCAGTGCCTCCAGGCGCTGCAGCAGCAGGGTCATCGCTTCCAGGTTGCGGCCGTGCGGGGATCCCTCGTGCGCCAGCACGATCGCGCCCGGCGCCAGCCCACGCTCGATGCGGGCGACCACCGCGTGCGGATCCGATGCGACCGCGTCGAAACCGCGCGCGCACCAGGCAACCCGTGCGAGGCCGTGTTCGCGCAGGGGCGCGGCCACGAACGGGTTGGCCAGGCCGACCACGGCGCGGAACCAGCGCGGCGCGGTGCCGGTGATGCCCGCCAGCGTGGACTGGTTGCGCGCGATCTCCTGGCGCAGTTGCCGTGGCCCCAGCGCCCAGAACCACGCCTGCGGATGGGTCTGGCTGTGGTTGCCGAGCGTGTGGCCGCGCCGCACGATCTCGCGGATCAGTTCGGGCCGCCGTGCGGCGCGGTCGCCGATGACGAAGAAGGTGGCGCGCATCCCGTGGCGATCCAGCAGGTCGAGGATTGCCAGGGTGTCGTCCGAAGGGCCGTCATCGATGGTCAGCCACACCTGCCTGGCGTCGATCGGCAGGCGCCGCAGCACCGGGCTGAATACGCGCGAATCCGGCTTCAGCGTGCCCCACCACACCGGCACGTGCGACAACAGCATCGCCGGCAGGCCCCAGTGCCAGCCCCAGCGCCACCAGACCAGCACCACCGTCAACTGCGACAGCAGCAGCCAGGCGATCCATACGTGCGGATGGCGTGGCGGGCGATGCAGGGGTACGGGCATGGCCGCGATGATGCGGCCCGCGCCTGCCCCACGCAACGCGACACCGTTGCCGGACGCCCGCGTCTGGCACGCAACGTTCCGGCGCGTCCGGCGAATTCAGCTGAAAGCGACGGCCGTGGCGCGTAAAATTGCGCATCCCCGTTCCGGAATCCCCCATGTCCCTCGATCCCATGCTGCGTTCGCGCATCGAAACCCTGTTGCAGGCGAACCGCATCGTGCTGTTCATGAAGGGCGACCCGCGTGCGCCGCAGTGCGGCTTCTCGGCCAAGGCGGTGGCGGCGCTGTCGGCGCTCGACGTCGACTACGCCCACGTCGACGTGCTGTCCGATCCCGAGATCCGCGAAGGCATCAAACAGTACGGCGACTGGCCGACGATCCCGCAGCTCTACGTCGGCGGCGACCTCGTCGGCGGCAGCGACATCATCGAGCAGATGGTGAACTCCGGGGAACTGCATTCCCTGCTCGGCCTGCCCGCCCCGGACCGCACGCCGCCGGCGATCACGATCACTCCCGATGCGGCGGCGATGCTGCGCGACGCGCTCGGCAACGCCGGCGACGGTTACGCGTTGCAGGTCGAGGTCGACGCACGCTTCAACGCCAAGCTGCAGCTTGCCCCGCTCGACGCCAACGCGATCGCGGTCGAGCAGGAGGGCATCCGCGCGCAGTTCGACATGACCAGCGCGCGCCGCGCCCAGGGCCTGCGCATCGACTGGGTCGACGACGAACGCGGCCGCGGCCTGGTGATCGACAACCCGAACGCACCGCCGAAGACGAAGATCATGACCGTGGTCGAGGCCAACGCGCGCGCCGCAGCGGGTTCGCTCACCCTGGTCGACGTGCGCCCGCCGGAAGAGCGCGCGCTGGCGGCGGTCAACGTGCCGTTCTCGGTGTTCGACGGCGATGCGCGCTCGCACCTGGAAGGCCTGCCGAAGGACACGCCGCTGGCATTCCTGTGCCACCACGGCGGCCGCAGCGCGCAGGCGGCGGAGCATTTCCGCGGACTCGGATTTCGCGACGTCTACAACGTCGAGGGCGGCATCGAGGCGTGGGCACAGGAAGCCGACGCGCACGTGCCGCGGTATTGAGGCGCGAACCAGCGGTTATTGGAGAAGGCGGGCACAAGCCCGCCTTTTTCGTGGCGGTGACTTCAGCAGCGACTGCAGCGTTGTCCGCAGCTCACTCGCGTCAGCGCCGGTTGCGCGCGAGCGCGTCCAGCGCGTCCCTGCGGCTCTGCGCCAGGTCCACGATCGGCGTGACGTAGTCGCGCGGAGTCACGCCCATCCACGGCTGGTGCCGCTGCGCTGGCGCCAGATCGGCCAACTCGGGGACCCAGCGCGCGATGTAGTCGCCGCGCGGATCGAACTTCTGCGCCTGCAGCACCGGGTTGAACACGCGGTAATACGGCGCGGCATCCGCGCCGGTGCCCGCCACCCATTGCCAGCCCAGCGTGTTGTTCGCGAGGTCCGCATCGACCAGCGTGTCCCAGAACCAGCGCGCACCGTGCTGCCAGTGCACACGCAGGTTCTTGCTCAGGAAGCTCGCCACGATCATGCGCACGCGGTTGTGCATCCAACCGGTATGCCACAGCTCGCGCATGCCGGCGTCGACGATGGGAATGCCGGTGCGGCCGCGCTGCCATGCCTGCAACTGGCGCACCGACGGCTGCGCCCACCGAAAACCATCGAAGCGCGGATTGAAGTTGGCGTCGGGCGTGTGCGGGAAATGATGCAGCAGGTGGTGGGCGAATTCGCGCCAGCCCAGTTCGCGCACGAAGGCATCGCGATCGGTCCCGGCGGGGACGGACTCGATCAGGTGCGCGACTCGCCACGGCGCGATCTCGCCGAAGTGCAGGTGCGGCGACAGCCGCGAGGTTCCGGCGAGACCGGGACGATCGCGATGGTCCTGGTAGCCCGCCAACGCGTTGGCGAAAAAACGCTGCGCGGCGGCGTGCGCACCATGTTCGCCCGGCGTCCACTCGGACCAGAAGCCCGCATCCCAGCGTGATGCCGACTGCAATCCCAACGCGTCGATGGATACCGCGCCTTCGATCGCAGGCGGCGCGGGCAACCGCGGCGGCGCGTCCACCAGGGCCGGCAGCCGCCATTGACCCAATGCCGTGCGCCAGAACGGCGTGAACACGCGGTAGGGATCGCCGTTCTTCGTCTGCAGCTGCCATGGCTCGAACAGCAACGCGCCGTTGTAGCTCTCGGCGCGTACTCCGTCGGCGCGCAGCGCGCGCTTGATCGCGGCATCGCGCGCCTCGATCACCGGTTCGTAGCGGCGGTTCCAGAACACGGCTTCCGCGCCCACTTGCGCAGCGAGCCGCTGCAACGTGGGCAGCGTGGGTCCGCGCACGACCTGCAGGCGCGAACCGCAGGCGCGCAGGTCGGCATCGAGGGCGAGCAGCGAGCGCTGCCGCCACGTGTCCGAAGCGGCGCCGGGCACCCACGCACCTTCTTCCTCCGGCGCATGGACGTACACGGGTACCGGCTCGAGTCCCGCCCGCAGTGTCGCCTGCAGCGCGGGGTTGTCGGCGAGGCGCAGGTCGTTGCGGAACCAGACGAGGGCGCGGGTCATCGTTCTACGATGCAGCGACACGCATGCGCATCAACCGTGGAAGCCGCCTTCGGCGAGAAAGGCGCGCTCCTCGCTCGTGGTGTCGCGTCCAAGTGCCGCATTGCGGTGCGGGAAGCGGCCGAAGCGGCGGATGATGTCGTAGTGGAGGCGCGCCCAGCGATCGCCGCCGGCTGGCAACCGCGAGAACAGTTCCAGTGCGCGCTCCTGGTCGGACATGGCTTCGGAATGCTCGAACGGCAGGTAGAAGAAGCTGCGCAGGTTGAGATCGACCTGCGCGTCGAAGCCCAGGATCAGCGCGCGCGAGGCGTAATGCCGCGCGAGACCATCGGTGGCGAAGGCGTGGCCGCTGCGACGGAACACGTTGCGCGGGATCTGGTCGAGCAGCAGCACCAGCGCCAGCGCCCCTTCGGCATCAGCCAACCAGTGTTCGAATTCGCGCCGCGCCGCGAGCAGGTGCGCCTCGAGGAAGCGCGTGCGGCATTCGCCGTCGAACGCGTCGCCACCGCCGAACCAGCGCTCCGGGCCGGAGTCGCGCCAGAAGCCGACGATATCGCTGGCCGTCGTCATGCCAATTCCTCCATCGCTTCGGTTTCGTCGTCGCCGAGCTGTGTTTCCAGCTCGGCGCTCCACGCCGCGGTGATGCTCTCCAAGGTAACCGCATGGATCAGCGGCTGGATCGCGCCGGCAGAATAAGACTGCGCGATGAAGCGGGCGTAACGCTCGCGGAACGCCAGCCACGCCAGGTGCACGTGCTCGAAGGCGGCCAGGTTGTCGCCATCGAGCTGGCGGCGCAGGTGCGCGACCACGCCATCGAGGCGCGCGTCCACGCGCTGGAAGGCGGCGACGGCCTGGATGCTGAGGTCGTCGTGTGCGGTGATCGCCTCGCCATGGCGCGCGACTTCGCCGGCCTGGCTGACGTAGCGGCCGGCGATCTTCACGGCGGCCTCCGCCTTGCCGATCAGGCGGCCCTCGAACTGGCGCAGTTCATCCAGGCTGGTGCTGGCCTGCTCCAGTCCCTGCTTCAGGTTCAGCAGCTTCTGGTTGCGCTCGATCACCTCGGTGGTCTTGCGCCGTTCCAGGCGCCGCTGGAGGAAGTACAGGCCCCAGGTGATTGCAGCCCCGATCAACAGATAGACGATCTTTTCCATTACCCCTCCGTCTTGGGGAGATAGTGTGCGCGCAGGGGGTCGCAGGGGTTGCGACACAAGCTCCCAAACCCGCTGTTTTCAGCAGAATTCGCCAGTGCCATCACCCGTGCCAGCGGGCGTGGACGCTGGCGGCACGCCCTACAGATGGCGGGTTTCAGCAGGCGTTTCGGCCCAGTTGTTGTTGCGGCCGTCGCAGTATCGGATGGGCGCGGCCAGCATTTCTTCCGGGGTGGCATCGTCGAGGCAGGTCACCTGCACGGAGACGTACTGGCCACCGGCTTCGGGGATGTCGCCGCGGCCGAAGGGTCGTACGCCGCAGGTCCTGCAGAACAACCAGTGCGCGCTGTTGGTGCCGAACTGGTAGTCCGACAACGCGGCCTCGTCGGTCAGCAGACGGAACGACTCGGGCTTGGTCATGACGGCCCAGTTGCGCGTCTTGGTGCATATCGAGCAATTGCACTTGCCGGAGCCTTGGCTGAGATCGAGGTCGGCTTCGAAGCGGACGGCGCCACAATGGCAACTTCCGTGGTAGGTCTTCATGGACATATCGCTGCTCCTTGCGTGGCTGGGACGGCGCACGATCGCCACGTGCGCCCGGGACTGTCTCGTTACTCGTCGAAGCGCAGATGCCGCACCGACTTGCCATGCCGGCGGATCAGCCGCAGCGCCTCGATCCCGACCTGGATGTGGTTGTCGACGAATTCGCCGGTGACCTTGGCGTCGGAGGCCTCGGTCTTCACGCCTTCGGGAATCATCGGCTGGTCCGACACCAGCAGCAGCGCGCCGCAGGGAATGCGGTTGGCGAAGCCGGCGGCGAAGATCGTCGCGGTTTCCATGTCGATCGCCATGCAGCGCAGCTTGCGCAGGTATTCCTTGAACGCCTCGTCGTGTTCCCAGACGCGGCGGTTCGTGGTGTAGACGGTGCCGGTCCAGTAGTCGTGGCCGAGGTCACGGATCATCGTCGACACCGCGCGCTGCAGGGCGAAGGCGGGCAGCGCCGGCACTTCCGCCGGCAGGTAGTCGTTGGAGGTGCCTTCGCCGCGGATCGCCGCAATCGGCAGCACCAGGTCGCCGAGCAGGTTCTTCTTCTTGAGGCCGCCACACTTGCCCAGGAACAGCACCGCCTTGGGCGTGATCGCGGTGAGCAGGTCCATCATCGTCGCGGCATTGGGGCTGCCCATGCCGAAGTTGATCATGGTGATGCCGTCGGCGGTGGCGCTGGGCATGGGCCGGTCGAGGCCGACCACCTGCGCGCCGGTGAGGCGGGCAAAGGTGTGCAGGTAGCCGCCGAAATTGGTCAGCAGGATGTGCTCGCCGAACTGCTCCAGCGGCACGCCGGTGTAACGCGGCAACCAGTTGCCGACGATCTGTTCTTTGTCCTTCATCCGGTCCTCCTCATCGTCATCCCGAACATGGTCCGGGATTTTGTTTCATGCAACTGCGGCAGAAGCCCGTCGTCGATACCCTGTCGGCCGCCGCCGCGGCCCTGCCTGTGCCGAATCTGGCGGTTTGTCGCGGGGCGA
The DNA here is from genome assembly GCF_054049835.1 of Lysobacter sp. P5_B9. NCBI lineage: Bacteria > Pseudomonadati > Pseudomonadota > Gammaproteobacteria > Lysobacterales > Lysobacteraceae > Lysobacter > Lysobacter sp. P5_B9. Next base: position 80,402 of record NZ_JBFULP010000003.1, on the reverse strand, counting down.
TTCTGTCACGTGGGCCATGACCAACGTCAGGGCTTGGCGTCCGGGCCTCGCGGGAGCTACGGTGCAACGGTTGTCCATCCGTCATCCAGCTTCATCCCCGGGGAAAACCATGTCCTTACGACCCATGTGGGCCGGCAGCGCGCTGACGCTGCTCGTCGGCGTGCTCCAGCTCGGCGCGGCGCACGCGGCGACGCCCGCCACAGCGCCCAAGCAGTCCCGCTTCACCCAGGATCCGTATCCGAGCACCTACCGCGCGATCGCGGCGGGTCCGGTGCTGATCCAGCACGCAACCGTGCTCACCGGCACCGGCCAGCGCCTCGATGACGCCGACGTGCTGATGCGCGACGGCAAGATCGTTGCCGTCGGCACGGCGCTGGAAGCGCCCGCCGATGCCACCCGCGTGGACGGCACGGGCAAGTGGGTCACGCCGGGCATCATCGACGTGCATTCGCACCTGGGCGTGTATCCGAGCCCCGGTGTGAGCGCGCACAGCGACGGCAACGAGGCGACGTCGCCGGTGACGCCGAACGTGTGGGCCGAGCATTCGATCTGGCCGCAGGATCCGGGCTTCCTCACCGCGCTCGCCGGTGGCATCACCTCGCTGCAGGTGTTGCCGGGCAGCGCCAACCTGATCGGCGGCCGCGGCGTCACCCTGAAGAACGTGCCGGCCACCACCTACCAGGCGATGAAATTCCCTGGCGCGCCGTGGGGCCTGAAGATGGCGTGCGGCGAGAATCCGAAGCGCGTGTACGGGCAGAAGGGTGGCCCGTCGACGCGCATGGCCAACGTGGCCGGCTATCGCGCCGCGTTCATCGACGCCAGCGAATACCTGCGCAAGAACGCGCCCAAGAGCGCGCCGAAGAAGAAGCATTGGTGGAGTTCCAGCACCGGCAACGGCGCCGACAGCGAGAAGGACACCGGCGGCAAGCGCGACCTCAAGCTCGACACCCTCGCCGGCGCGATCAACGGCGACATCCGCGTGCACATCCACTGCTACCGCGCTGACGAGATGGCGACGATGCTCGACCTGGCCAAGGAATTCGGCTTCAAGATCGCCGCGTTCCACCACGCCGTGGAGGCCTACAAGATCAGCGACCGCCTGGCGCAGGAAGGCGTGTGCGGCGCGATGTGGGCCGACTGGTGGGGCTTCAAGATGGAAGCCTTCGACGGCGTCCAGGAAAACATCGCACTGGTCGATCGCCCGCAGAACAGCTGCGCGATCGTGCACTCGGATTCCGAGGAAGGCATCCAGCGCCTCAACCAGGAAGCGGCCAAGGTGATGGCGCACGCCAAGCTCGCCGGCATGGACATCGCGCCGGAACGCGCGATCCGCTGGGTCACCGAGAATCCGGCCAAGGCGCTGGGCATCCTCGACAGGACCGGCACTCTGGAGAACGGCAAGATGGCCGACGTGGTGCTGTGGAACGGCAACCCCTTCAGCGTTTACGCGAAGGCCGACCAGGTCTACATCGACGGCGCGCGCGTGTACGACCGCAACGATGCGACGCGACAGCCGGAGTCGGACTTCATGCTCGGACAGGGCGCGACGGGAGGTGTGCGATGAATAAGTCCAAGACCCTGAAGGCGTTGTCCGCCGCCCTGCTGCTGGCATTGGCGGCCGGCGCGAACGCCCAGGACGTGTTGATCCGCAACGCCACGGTGCATACCGCCAGTGCGCAGGGCACGCTGCAGAACGCCGACGTGCTGGTGAGCAATGGCGTGATCCGCGCGGTCGGCAAGGGCCTGCTCGCCACGGCGGACGTACAGGTGATCGACGCGCAGGGACGGCCGCTGACGCCAACCCTGTTCGGCGGCGTCACCGAGATCGGGCTGGAGGAAGTGTCGGGCGAAAAGAGCACGGTCGACGCCTCGGTCGGCCTCGGTGCCGGCCGCAAGGAGATGACGGTACGGCCGGAGTTCGACGTCACCCTGGCCTTCAATCCGGACTCGGTGCTGATCCCGGTCGAGCGCATCGAAGGCATCGGCTGGACGCTGCTGGGCGCGAACACCACCGACGGTGGTTCGATCATCGGCGGCCAGGGCGGCGTGGTGCGTTTGGACGGCAGCCCGGACCCGATCGGGCCGCCCGTGCTGTTCGTCAACCTCGGCAGCGAGGCCTCCGGCCTCACCGGCAATTCGCGTGCGGCGCAATGGATGCTGCTGGACCAGCTGATCGACGAAGTGCGCGGCCGCATCGCGCCGGATTCGAACATGGCCCTGCTGACGCCGGCGGGCCGTGCCGCGCTGGCGAAATACCTCAACGGCGGCGGCCGCGTGATGGTGAGCGTGCACCGCGCGGCCGACATCCGCCAGTTGTTGCGCTGGTCGGCGCGCCACAACGTGCGCATCGCGATCGAAGGCGGCTCGGAAGCGTGGAAGCTCGCACCGCAACTCGCCGCGGCGAAGGTGCCGGTATTCGTCAACCCGCTGGCCAACCTGCCCGCCAACTTCGACGAGATCAACGCGACCATGGAGAACGCCGCGCGCCTGCGTGCGGCGGGCGTGGCGGTGAGCTTCGCCCAGGACGGCGACGCCTCGCACAACGCGCGCAAGATCCGCCAGATCGCGGGCAACGCGGTCGCCAACGGCCTGCCATGGGAGGACGGCCTGGCCGGGCTCACGCACGTGCCGGCGGAAGCCTTCGGCATCGGCGACAAGTTCGGCAGCATCGCGGTGGGCAAGCGCGCCGACCTGGTGCTGTGGAGCGGTGATCCGCTGGAAGTGAGCACGGTGGCGATGCAGGTGTGGCTGGACGGCCGCGCGATCACGATGCGCAGCCGCCAGACCGAACTGCGCGACCGCTACCTGCGCGCGGCCACTCCGGCTGAAGTCGGGGGCATGCCGCGGGCGTATTCGAACAGCGGGCACTGAGCCACCGCCATGACGCACGAAAAAGCCCGCCTTCCGGCGGGCTTTTTCATGGCGGGGACTTCAGCGCGACGCGCTCACGACGTCACCGGTTCCGCCTGCTCGCGGACACCCTTGCCGTCCAGCACCACCACGCGATTGCGCCCTTCGTGCTTGGCCTGGTACATGGCCTCGTCCGCGCGCTGTAACAGCGACGTCGCGCCGTCCTGTGCCTGGCATTCGACCACGCCGATGCTCAGCGTGAGGGCCACGGGTGCGCCGCGCACGCGGGCGCAACGCGCTTCCACTTCCCGGCGGATGCGCTCGGCCAGGTCGCGCGCGTGGCGACGCGCCGAACCCGGAAGCAGCAGCAGGAACTCCTCGCCACCGGTGCGGCCCAGCTTCTGCTCGGGCTGCATTTCCTCCTCGATGGTCTCGGTGACGGCGCACAGGCAGGCATCGCCGATGGCGTGGCCGTGGGTGTCGTTGATGCGCTTGAAATGGTCGAGATCGAGGAACAGCACCGACAGCGGCAGCCTGCGTTGGCGACTGTCGGCGATGGCCTGGTCGAGTCGGCGCATCATGCCGGCGCGGTTGAGCACGCCGGTCAGGCCATCGTGTTCGGCATCCTGCTTGGCGGCATCGCGCTCGCGCTGGAACATGCGCATGCGATGCGCCAGGCCCAGCACCAGCACGACCGCGGCGAAGGCCTGCATCAGTGGCAGCCCGTATTCGAGCCACCGATTCAACGGCTGGCCGGACGCGAGCTGCAGCGTGCGCGCGGTCGAGACGAACACCAGCGGTACCCAGGCGATCAGCACGAAACCCGCCTGCCGTCCACCCCGCAGCCACACCACGGCCAGGGTGATGATCGCGAGGGCATTGGCCGCGAGCAGCAACGCGTTACCGATCGGTGGGAACCAGCTGCGGTCCGCGCCCGGCAACACACCCGAGACCATCAGTGCGCCCAGCAAGGCCGCCGGCAACACTGCGCCGACGATGGACAGGGCAGCGCTCAGGCGCGGCGCCCGCGGCCACAACTCGCCGAAGTCGAGCAGGAACAGCACCGTCACGATCGTCGAACAGGTGGCGATGAACCAGATGCCGGCGACGCCGAACGGCGCCAGCCACGCGAACATGCTGAGTGCATAGGCATCGCCATACGCCAGCAGCACGTACAGCATCTGCAGGGCCATGGTCGTGGCGAACATCAGGTACACGCGCTCGCGCAGCTGCACCCAGAACAGCAGCGTCACCAGCGACACGCCGATCAGGATGCCGAGGCTGAGCCACAGCACGCGGACGTGGCCGTAGTCCTCGACGCTGAAGTCCTGCGGGGAATGCACCGCGACCTGCAACGGATAGCGCGCATCTTCCACGCCGATATAGACCGGCTGTGCGGTATCTGGCAAGGCGAAGGTCAATGCCCGGCGCGAATGCCCGCCATCTAACGAGCGGTCGAAGATCGACTTGCGTTGCGGCCGGTAATCCGGCGGCGCCAGCACGGTCAGGCGCGCACTGTAGGGGTGGTAGACCAGCAGCAACCGCGCTTCCCGTGCCGTCAGCGCATGCAGTCGCCACCAGCCGCTGCCATGCTGCGCACCGGCCAGCTGGTGCGGCTCCCCGGTGGAGGTCCAGGCGCTTTCCGGTTGCAGGCGCACCTGCTCGGGCCGCGTGGCGGCGATGCCGTACTGCAGGCGTTCGATGCGGGCCACGCCGTTGCCGGCCTGGGCCTGTGCACCAGCAGGCGCCAATGCAAGCCAAGCTACGAGCAACACTGCCAGCCATGCTGTCTTCATGCGCTCCCTCCCTGCCGGGCCAGTGTCCCCTTCGGCGCATGGCACCGCAAGCCTGCACGGCCGTATGCTGGCGGCTTCATGGGGAACATTTGATCGGGGAACGTGCATGTCGATGGATATCAACTGGCTGGCCGTGGTCGCAGCGGCTGTTTCAGCCTTCCTGCTGGGTGGCATCTGGTACGGACCGCTGTTCAAGAACGCGTGGTGCCGTGAAGCCGGCGTGGATCCGAGCAAACCGGCGGGCCATCCCGGCCGCGTCTTCGGCAGCGCGTTCGTGCTGGCCCTGGTAGCGGCAATCGCGTTCGCCATGCTGCTCGGCCCTGCCCCGTCGCTGCACCTGGGCCTCCACCATGGAGCACTGGTGGGCTTCGCCTTCGTCGCCACCAGCTTCGGCATCAACTACGCCTTCGCCGGGCGCAGCCTGAAGCTGTGGCTGATCGATGGCGGCTATCACCTGCTGCAGTTCGTGCTGTACGGCGTGATCCTCGGACTGTGGCATTGAGGTAGGCGCATGTCGGCCCACTGGTACTTCGACTTCCTCTCGCCGTTCTCCTACCTGCACTGGCAGAAGGTGAAGGCGTTGCCGGCGGTGACGCCGGTGCCGATCGTATTCGGCGCCGTGCTCGCAGCGTGCGGGCAGAAGGGGCCGGCGGAAATTCCCGGCAAGCGCGAATTCACCTATCGCCACGTGCTGTGGCAGGCGCGGCAGGAAGGCGTGACCCTGCGCTTTCCCCCGGCGCATCCCTTCAATCCCCTTGCCGCGCTGCGCTTGTGCGTGGCGGCAGGCAGCACGCACCAGGCAGTGGATGCCCTGTTCGACTGGATCTGGGAGCAGGGCCACGCCGGCGACAGCCTCGAAGCGCTCGCGCCGGTCGCGGCTGCGCTCGGCATCGAGGCCGCCGCCGCGCAGGCCGAGACCGTGAAGGCGCAACTGCGCGCGAATACCGAAGCCGCCGTTGCGGCGGGTGTGTATGGCGTACCGACGCTGGCCTTCGACGGCGGACCCCTGGATGGCATGTTGTTCTGGGGCAACGATGCCCACGCCTTCGCGCTTGCTGCGCTGGACAATCCCGCTCTGCTCGCGGACCCCGAGATGCAACGCGTGTCGGCATTGCCGGTCGGCGTGCAACGGCGCTGACGCGCCAGGACGAGGACGCGTCACGACGAGCTTGGCAGCCACGGGCGCAACCCTGTTCCTCGGCGTATGCTGCTTCTACTTGATACGAAGACGCCACAGGGGAGGCTTCGATGCGTATTGGTCTTGTTGTCGATTCACCGTGCGACCTGCCGGACAGCTACCTCTCGGCGCATCGGATCTCGATCCTGCCCACCAACGTCCGCATGGGCGCGGCCGTCATCGACGACTACCGCAATCCCGAGGCGACCCTGCAGTTCCTGCATACCCACCTGGCCGAGCGCGGCTGGGAAGCGGAAAGCAGCCCGTTCTCGGTCGACCAGATCCGCGACCTGTTCCTGGGCAAGCTGGTCATCGATTACGACTTCGTCTTCTGCATGACCATGACGAAGACGCGCAGCCTCATCTTCGACAACGCGCAGCAGGCGAGCTTCGCCATCCTCAATGAATACAAGGCGGTGCGCGCCGCCGCCGGCAACCATTCGCCGTTCGCGCTGCGCGTGATCGACACGCAGAATGTGTTCGCCGCGCAGGGCATCGCCGTGGTCGAAAGCGTGCGCCTGCGCGACGCCGGCGAAGGCTCGCCCAAGATCCGCGCGCGCCTGGAGAACCTGGCGCTGCATACCCAGGGATTCCTGATCCCGCGCGACCTCAACTACATGCGCGAGCGCACGCGCATACGCGGCGACCGCAGCGTGGGCTTCCTCGCCGCCAAGCTCGGCACCGCCTTCGACATCAAGCCGATCCTGCATTGCAACCGAGGTGAAACCGGCCCGGTCGGCAAGGTCAAGACTTTCGACAGTGCAGCGCAGAAACTGTTCGAGCATGCCGTGCGCCGCATCGAGCGCAACGAACTGATGACGCCGACGCTGTGCGTCAGCTTCGGCGGCGAACTCGACGAACTGCACACACTGCCCGGCTTCGAATCGCTGCGCGCGGCGTGCAGCGCCCACAACGTGGAACTGTTCGAGTCGGTGATGAGCCTGAGCGGCATGGTCAATGTCGGCAAGGGCGGCCTCGCGTTGGGCTATGCAGCGGAAACGGCGAAAGTCGAACTGTAGGCCGGTGTTCGCGGGCCCGGGCGACACGGCCGGTCGATGCAACGGCGGTGATCGCGGCGATTGCCCATTCACATCGGCGCAATAGACCGGGTCCTAAGCTCGAATGCGTTCCTACTGAATGAGTTCCAGAAGGGGATTTCCGGATGGCGACCCGTTACTACATCAGCCTGCCCGAGCCGGCGCGCGCGCGCGGCAGCGATCCGGCACTCGCCTTCAGTGCCCATGGAGCGGATGAATTCGCCGCGCAGTTCCAGGACGCATTGCGGACCACGTCGCTGTTCGATCGCTGGCGCGCACGCCAGGACGATCCCGACGATGTCGATCCGTCCTTCGCCGCAACGGACCCCGATGCCACGGTGATTGGCCGACAGGATGACCTGCATGTGGTGCTGGTCGTCACCAGCTCGATTCCCGGCAACGTACTCAAGCAACGCCTGCGGCTGCTTGCCGGTGGTGGCTGGGAACTGCGCGACGTCACCGCGGCCTGAACAAGACGGGTCGCCCCACGGCCGCTGGCCGCGCCCGTCTAGACCATCGAGGCGTCGGCGGCGGCCTTCTGGTCGGGCCGATGCAGCGCCAGCAGGGCCACGCGGCCACTGATGCCTTCGCGTTCGAACACTTGGTGAAGGTGGCTCTTCACGGTCTCCGGGCTGATGCCCAGGCGGCGGCCGATCTGTTTGTTGCTCATGCCCATGGCCGCCCAATGGACGATCTCACGCTGCCGATCGGTGAGGTGGCCGAGGTTGTGCACCGGTGCCGGGGCACGCCGTTCCGCGGCCAGCGCGCGCATGAGCAGGGAACTGTCGACCGCGAACAAGCCCGATTCGACGGCGCGCAGGGCGCGCAGCAGCACCTCAGGGGGCGCCTGCTTCTCCAGGCAGCCGCTTGCCCCTACCCGCGCACAGCTGCGCAGGCTGGCCACGTCCGGATGCCGGAAGCAGTAGATCCGCTGGGACTCGCCCTCATCCTGGGGTAACCGAGCCGTACGCAGGTCGTCACCGTCCAGCAGCCAGATCGCCTGCCGGCTGACCGAAATCGGGGGCAGGGTCTCGGCGCTGAATACGCCGCACCAGTCGAGTTCGCCCCGCGGCCCGAGCACGCGCTGCAGATGCGCGGCCCAGCGGCGATCACGACCGAATGCGAGGACTGGCAAACCCGCCATTAACCGTTCCCCGGGCACGAACGCATGCCCCGTAAAGTGCATAACGCGCGCTGAACGCAGGGGCGGCCACTGGGCCCGGGTTCCGGGCGGCCATCGCCCCTAGCCCCGATTAAGCTGTCGCCATGCACCGACACCCCATCCTCCTGTCCTGGAGCGGCGGCAAGGACGCGGCCTGGACCCTGCACGCACTGCGCAACCGCGACGACGTCGAGGTGGTCGGCCTGCTGACCACGGTCACCGAGGGCTACGAACGCATCGCCATGCACGGCATTCGCCGCGACATCCTGCTGGCACAGGCCGGAGCGGCCGGACTACCCCTGATCGAGGCGCGCATTCCGCAGCAGTGCGACAACGCGACCTACGAAGCTGCCTTCGCCGACGCATTGGCGCAGGCGCGCGTGCGCTGGCCAGGACTCGAGACCATCGCCTTCGGCGACCTCTTCCTTGCCGACGTGCGTGCCTGGCGCGAGGCGCTGTGCGCGCGGCTGGGGTGGCGCATCGAGACGCCGTTGTTCGGTGCCGACACGAGCGCACTGGCGCAGGACATGATCGCCGGCGGGCTGCGCGCGATCTTGTGCTGCGTCGACACGACGCAACTCGCGGGCGAATACAGCGGACGTGAATTCGATGCCGCCCTGCTGGCGGAGTTGCCGGCGGCGGTCGATCCCTGCGGCGAACGCGGCGAATTCCATACCTGCGTGCACGCCGGACCGATGTTCGCGCACCCGCTCGTCCTGCGCAGCGGCGAGCGGGTGCTACGCGAAGCACGCTTCGCCTACACCGACCTGGAGCTGGCGGGGTAGGTGAAGCAGTTGCGCGAAGCGGTTGGACCTCAGCGCGGTTGCGGCACGCAGTGATCGACGTCCATCAGGAAGCCGGGGGCGCACTGGTCGCTGCTGCGCACCATCGTGCGGCACAGGCCGCTGACCGGCTCACAGCCGTAACCCGAGGCGGCGCAGTCGTTGCGCGCGCCGGCACTGGTCACGCTCAATGTCGGCGTCTCGCAGTAGGCGTGCACCAGGCTGCCGCCCTTGCGGGTCCATTCGGCGAGCTGCGACTGCAGTTGTGCATTCTCGTTGCGCAGCTGCTGGTTCTTGTCGCGTTCCTTTTCCCACTGCTGCTTGTAGTCGATCTGGATGGCGTTGACGTTGCCCGGTGCCATCATCGGTCTCACGTTGCCGACGTTCTGCGCCGACAGCGGCGCGGCGATCAGCAGGGTCAGCAGCATCCAGCAGGCATTACGCTTCATCGGACTCCCCTCCGTATTGGCCGCCGGCTGGCGACGCCGCAGGATAGCCTTCGGGCACGCCGCTGTCCGACCAGCGGCCGGGCCCGCGTTTATGCCCATGCCACCCGCAGGAGCCCGCCATGCGCCGCGCACCCGCTTTCCCCGCGACTCCCTTCGTGATGCTGTTGCTCGCGCTGCTGGCCGCGTGCGAAGGCAACACCCCGCGGGATACCGCACCGGCTTCCCCGGTCGCCCTGTTCGATAATTTCGGCGAACTGCATCGCGACATCGGCACGCGCGTCCCCGCCGCGCAACGCTACTTCGACCAGGGATTGCGCATGACCTACGGCTTCAACCACGAAGCCGCGGGACGCGCCTTCGCCGAAGCCTCTCGCCTGGACCCGTCGTGCGCGATCTGCGTCTGGGGCCAGGCCCTGGTGCTGGGGCCGAACATCAATCTCCCGATGCCTGCCGAAGCGGCCGCACCGGCCGCCACCCTGGCGCGGCGTGCGTTGGAGCTGGCCGCGAACGCGCAGCCGCGCGACCGCGCCCTGATCGAGGCGCTGCAGTTGCGCTATGCCGACCCCACGCCGTCGGACCGCATGCCGCTCGACCAGGCGTATGCGTCGGCGATGGCGGACGTGGTGCGGCGTTTTCCCGACGACGATGACGCCGCCACGCTCTACGCCGAGGCCTTGATGGACCTGTCGCCGTGGGCGTATTGGACCCGCGATGGCGCACCCACAGGACAGACCAGCGAAATCACCGCGACGCTCGAGCGCGTGCTCGCCCGCAATCCCGCGCATATCGGCGCGGTGCACTACTACATCCACGCGGTCGAGGCATCGAAGACGCCGCAGCGGGCCGAACGACTTGCCGACCAGCTGGCATCGCTCGCGCCCGGCTCGGGCCATCTCGTGCACATGCCCGCGCACATCTATATCCGCACCGGCCGCTACCACGACGCCACGCTCTCCAACTTCGCCGCCGCGACCGCCGACAAGGCGTTCCTCAGCGTGTGCAGCGGCAGCAATGGCCTTTATCCGCTGGGCTACGTGCCGCACAACTGGCACTTCGCAACGATGACCGCCGGCCTGCATGGTTCGCGCACACTGGCGCTGCAAGCCGCGGAACAGACCGCGCAACGCGCCGACCGTGGACGGCTCGCAGAGCTGGAATTCATGCAGCAGTACGTGGTGATGCCCTTGTTCACCCAGGTGCGCTTTGGCCAGTGGGACGCGATCCTCGCGCAGGCGCAGCCCCCCGCGGCGCTGCCTTATCCGACGGCGATCTGGCACTTCGCACGGGGCATGGCACAGGTGCGCAAGAACGAGCTCACCGCCGCTGCGAGTGAGTTGCAGTCGCTGCAGGACGTGGCCAGGCAACCGATGGAGAAGCCGAAGCCCGGCAACAATGCGGCCGGCCGCCTGCTGCCGGTCGCCGAAGCCCTGTTGCGTGGCGAACTGGCGCTGCGGCGCGGCGACACGCGCCAGGGCGTGGCCGCGCTACGCGAGGCCGCAGCCGCGGAAGATCGCCTCGACTACAACGAACCCGCGGATTGGCCACTGCCGGTGCGCCCCTACCTGGGCGCGGCCTTGCTGCAGGCCGGGCACGCGCGCGAAGCCGCGCAGGCCTATGCCCAGGACCTCGAGACCTATCCGGACAACGGCTGGTCGCTGTTCGGACTCGCGCAGGCGCAACGCGCCACCGGCGACACCGTGGCCGCCGCCGACAGCGAGCGCCGTTATCGCGCCGCCTGGCAGTGGGCGGACACGCCGCTCACGGCCTCGCGTTTCTAGGCCCACGTTGCTCCGTGCGGAGCACAGTGACCGCCGTCCCAACGAAACCACGCGCCCCGCCGCGAGCCCCTGACCCACCACGACCGGACCGCTACAATCCTCCGCCGCGGCGCGCCATCTCCGCGTGGTCATTTGGGGGAGAACCGGCATGCCAATCCTGGGCCTTGGCCTGCACGTGGTCATCGCGATCTTCTTTGCCATGCACGCCGTGCGCAGCGGGCAGGAACGCTACTGGCTGATGATCCTGTTTGCATTCCCCGGGCTGGGCAGCCTGGTGTACGCGCTGACGGTCTGGTTGCCGTCCATGCGCTACACGCGCCATGGCCACGCGCTGGTGCGCGGCGTGAAGCAGGTGCTCGATCCGACCCGCGAACTGCGTGCCGCGCAGGAGGCCTTCGAGGATTCCGCCACCACCGACAACCGCCTGCGCCTGGCCGATGCGCTGCTGGCCTCGGGTCGCGCGTCGGAAGCGGTGCCGCAGTACCAGTCCGCGCTGCGCGGCATCCACAGCGACGATCCGGACATCCAGGTGCGGCTGGCACGCGCGCTGCTGGAATCGGGCCATGCCACGCACGCGCGCGAGTTGCTCGACGAACTGATTCACAAGCGTCCCGACTTCCGCTCGCAGGACGGCCACATCACCTGCGCACGCGCAGCAGCCGCCGAAGGCGATCGCTCCCGGGCGCGCAGCGAATTCGAGACGCTGATCGGCTACGCCAGCGGTTTCCAGGCGCACGTGCGCTATGCCGAGGTCCTGCAGGGCTGGGGCGAGCTCGACAAGGCGCGTGGCGTGTGCGAACAGGTGTTGTCACGTGCCAGGCGCATGCCGGGCTACGCACGCCGCCTCAACAAGCCGGAACTGGATAGGTTGAAGCAGTTGTCGGGGCAGTTGGCTAAGGGGTGAGCCTCCGGCCCTTGCGCATAGCGCAAGGGCGTTCAGGCGGGCGTGCGCCAGTGGCGCACAAGCGCCCGCCTTCACCCAGTGTTCTGGATGCCCGCCGCGATGCCGTTCACCGTCGCGATCAGCGTTTGCAGCATGGCATCGTCCACGCTGCCGCCCGCGCGCCAGCGCGCGAGCAGGTCGACCTGGAGCACGCTGATCGGATCGAGGTAGGGATTGCGCAGGCGGATCGAGCGGCGCAGGCGCGGGTCGTCGGCGAGCAGCTCGGTGTTGCCCTTGATCGCGAACACCGCATCGCGCGTGCACTCGAACTCGGCGGCGATGCGCGGATGGAACTGCGCGTGCAGGTCGCCCTGCGGCAGTTGGCTCGCGAGCAGCGAGTACCGTTCGAAGATGCCGGGGTCCGATTTCGCCAGCACCATCTCGACGTCGTCGACCAGCGTGTTGAAGAACGGCCAGTCGCGGGCCATTTCCGCCAGCGTCTCGACACCGTGCCGTTGCAGCGCGCGCTGCAGCGCGGTGCCGACGCCGTACCACGCGGTGAGGCCGGAGCGGTTCTGCGCCCACGCGAACACCCATGGAATCGCACGCAGCGCGGCGATGCCCGGTGGCCGCACCACGCCGACGCCACCGGCGCGCTTGCTCGGCCGTGAGCCGATGCGCAGGCATTCGATCACGTCGATCGGGGTCGCCGCGCGAAAGTACGCGGGGAAGTCGGGATCGTCGTGCACCAGGGCGCGGTAATGCGCGCGCGAGTCCCGCGCGAGTTCGGTCGCCAGCGCGCGCCAGTCGTCCTCGCGCGGTTCGGGCACGCGCGGACGCAGGGTCGCCCGCAGCACCGCGCCGGTGGTCTGTTCGAGATTGCGCAGCGCGATCGCGCGGATGCCGTACTTGCGGTGGATGACTTCGCCCTGCTCGGTCAGGCGCAGGTAGCCGTCCACCGAACCGCGCGGCGCGGCGATCACGGCGCGCTCCGTCTTGCCGCCACCGCGGCTGATCGAACCGCCGCGGCCATGGAAGAACGCGATCTGCACGCCACTGTCGCTTGCGAGCCTGGTCAAGGCGACCTGCGTCCGCTGCAGCGCCCAGCGCGAGGCGAGCAGGCCGCCATCCTTGGCGCTGTCGGAATAGCCGAGCATCACCACCTGGCGCTGGCCGCGCGAGGCGAGATGTTCGCGGTACAGCGGGTCGGCGAACAGCGCGCGCAGTGTGTCCTCGGCGGCGTCGAGATCGTCCACGGTTTCGAACAGCGGGGCGATGTCGAGCGGGACGGCGCCCCGGGTTTCATTGGCCCGGGTTTCATTGGCCCGGGTTTCATTGGCCCGGGTTTCATTGGCCCGGGTTTCATTGGCCCGGGTTTCATCCACGCATCCGGCGATGCGCGCGAGCGCCAGCACCGACAACGCATCGGTGGCGTTGCGACTCATGCTGATGATGTAGGGACCGAAGGCGCGTTCGCCGTAGCGCGGCCGCAACGCCGCCACGGCGCGGAATACCTCGAGGCTGGATTGCGAGGTGGCATTGCCTTGCGAGGAAACCCCTTCGTCCCGCAGCAGGCGGTGCAGGCGCTGCGTGCGCGCCTCCACGCTGCGCCCCGACCAGTCCGCGTCTTCGAGCAGGGCCGCGATGGCCGCGTCGTGCGTGGCCGAGTCCTGGCGCAGGTCGAGGCTGGCGAGGTGGAAACCGAAACAGGCCACCCGTCGCTGCAGGCGCCGCACGGCGAAGCCGCCGGCGTGCTCGCCGCGGTGCGTGCGCAGGCTGTCCTCGATCAGCGCGATGTCGGCCGCGAACTCGGCGGCATCGCTGTAGGCCTCGGGCTCATCGTGCAGCGTCGCCCACAGGCGTTCGTAGATGAAGGTGAGCAGCTTGCGATACGGCATGTCGGCATGCCTGGGACGCAGCTTCGCCGCCGCCCGAGGCATGTGCTCGAGGTAGAAGCCGATGCGGGCGAGCAGTGCGTCCGACACGCCCACACGCGTGAGCGACTGGCTGAGTGCTTCGCCCAGCGAGAGCAGGTCGCGCCGGTACGCGGCGAGCACCAGCGCGCGCTGGCCGGCGAGCGCGGCGGTGATGGTCTCGGCGCCGACGTTGGGATTGCCGTCCATGTCGCCGCCGACCCAGCTGCCGAAGCCGAGCACGTCGGGTACCGGCGCGTCGCCATAGGTGTCGTGCAACGCGTCCTCGAACACTTCGTAGAACACCGGCAGCACGCGGTACAGCACGTCCGACAGGTAGTAGCCGACATGCTGGAACTCGTCGGCGACGCTGGGCTTGGCCGACGGCGCCTCCTCGGTCTGCCAGCTCGTGGTCAGCGCCAGGCGGATGCGCTCGTGGTCGGCGCGGCGTTCGGCGGGGGTGCGTCCGCGGTCGATGTCCCCGATCAGGCAGGTGACGATCTCGCGCTCCTTCTTCAGCAGCGCACGGCGCACGGCCTCGGTGGGATGCGCGGTGAACACGGGCTCGACGCGCAGGCGCGGCAGCAGCGCGAGCAGCTCCTCGCGACTGACGCCCTGGCGCGCGAGTGCGCGCAGCACCTCGCGCAAGCCGCCCGGCTGCGGCGCGGCGTCCCGACGCTCGTAGTCGCGGCGGCGACGGATGCGGTGCACGCGCTCGGCGAGGTTCACCGCCTGGAAGTAGGTGGCGAAGGCGCGGACCAGGTCGCTGGCGTGGTCGAGTTCGATGCCTTGCAGCACCTGGGCGATTTCCGCGACGGGCGCATTGCTTTCGCGGCGGCCGATCGCGGCGCGGCGCAGGCGCTCGACTTCCCCGAGGAACTCCGGCGAACGCTGCTCGGCGAGGATCTCGCCGACCAGCGCGCCGAGCATGTTCACGTCCTCGCGCAGCAGCGTGTCGGTGGCTGCGAATTCGACGGTGCGCAGGGGTTCCGGACTCATCGTGGCGTCAGGCTCGGTCATTCCACGAGTCTAGGACGGATCATGCTGCGTGGCAGCATGATTTTGGTTGAAACGATCGTTCTCCCTCTTCTCCCCGCCTGCGGGGAGAAGATGCCCGAAGGGCAGACGCCCCGAAGGAAGCACCCTTGGGGTGAGAGGGGAGGCGAGCGCAGCGAGCTGCTTGGTTGATTGAAGCGGATCAACAGCAAGAGCACGGCTCGCTACGCTCGCCGCCCCTCACCCGCCTTCGGCGTCCTCTCCCCGCATGCGGGGAGAGGGGAAATACATCTAGTAGGCGAACTCGCGGAACACGCGGTCGATGTTGCCGTCCCACTCGCCATGGAACATCGCGAGCTTGCGCTCGGCCGGGGTTTCGTTGGCCTCGGCGAACTCGATCAGCGGTTCGAGGAAACGGCTTTCGTCGGTGCCCTGGCTGTTCAGGCGCGCGCGGCGCTGCAGGCCGCCGACCGCGATCTTCAACGCCTCCAGCGCGAGGTCGCGCACGCTGCCACCACGGAACGGCAGTTTCAATGCATGCTTCGGCACGCCATCGCGCAGTGCATTGCGCTCGGCGAGGCTGAAGTCCTTGACCAGGTCCCATGCGGCATCGAGCGCGGCATCGTCGTAGAGCAGGCCGACCCAGAACGCCGGCAGCGCGCACAGGCGATTCCACGGACCGCCGTCGGCGCCGCGCATCTCCAGGTACTTCTTCAGGCGCACTTCCGGGAAGGCAGTGGTCATGTGGTCGGACCAGTCGCGCAGGGTCGGCAGCGCGCCGGGCAGCACGTCGAGCTCGCCGCGCAGGAACTTGCGGAACGACTTGCCGCTGGCGTCCACGTACTCGCCATCGCGGTAGGAGAAATACATCGGCACGTCGAGCAGGTAGTCGACGTAGCGCTCGAAACCGAAGCCGTCCTCGAACACGAAGTCGAGCATGCCGGTGCGGTCCGGATCGGTGTCGGTCCAGATGTGCGAGCGGTACGAGAGGTAGCCGTTGGGCTTGCCTTCGGTAAACGGCGAATCGGCGAACAGCGCGGTGGCGATGGGCTGCAGCGCCAGCGACACGCGGAACTTCTTCACCATGTCGGCTTCACTGCTGAAGTCGAGGTTGACCTGCACCGTGCAGGTGCGGGTCATCATGTCCAGGCCGAGATCGCCGCGCTTGGGCATGTACTCGCGCATGATCTTGTAGCGGCCCTTGGGCATCCACGGCATCTCGTCGCGGCGCCACTTGGGCTGGAAGCCCATGCCGAGGAAGCCCAGCTGCAGTTCGTCGGCGACGGCTTTCACCTCCTTGAGGTGGCTGCCGACTTCCATGCAGGTCTGGTGGATGTTTTCCAGCGGCGCGCCGGAGAGCTCGAGCTGGCCGGCCGGCTCCAGCGTGACCGACGCGCCGCCCTTGAGCAGCGCGATGGTGCGGCCGTGCTCGTCCACAGGCGCCCAGCCGAATCGGGTCAGGCCGGTGAGCAGCGCCTCGATGCCGCGCTCGCCGTCGAAGGTCGGTGGCCGCAGGTCGTCGAGGCGGAAACCGAACTTCTCGTGCTCGGTGCCGATGCGCCAGTCCTCACGTGGCCGGCTGCCACTGGCGAGGTACTCGACCAGTTCGCGGTGGTCCGTGATCGGTGATTCGGCGACGTTGCTGGGGCTCGACATGGGGCCGCTCTTCCTGGAGACGTGGGACGCTTCGACGAACACGATATGGGGCCGCTGCCCTAACATCGCAATCGATGAAGCATAGCCCGGCCCCATGACGCGATTGCCCGCCCTGCTGCTGTGGCTGTGTTCCAGCGCTGCGTTCGCCTCGCCCCCCGTGCAACTGGACGTGCAACTGGAAAGGGGCAACGGCCCCGAACCCGCCACGCTCGATGCGCATCGCTGCCAGGAAGTCGCCTGCGGCAACGTGCTGCGGGATCTGTACGAAGGCCTGGTGACCGAGGATGCGCGTGGCCGGCTGATCCCCGGCATGGCGGAGCGCTGGGCGGTGTCGCGCGATGGCCGCCTGTGGACCTTCACCCTGCGCCCGGGCCTGCGCTGGAGCAACGGCGAACCCCTGGATGCAGCGCAGGTCGTCGCCAGCTTCCGCCGCGCCTTCGCCCCGGCGACCGCGGCGCCGTTCGGCGAACTGTTCGATGCGTTGCACGGTGCCCGCGCCGTCCAGGCCGGCGAGCTGCCGCCGGCATCGCTCGGCGTTGCCGCGCTGGACGCACGCACGGTGGTGTTCACCCTGGACCGCAGCGCACCGCTGCCGGCGCTGTTGACCCTGCCGATCGCATTCCCGGTGTACCTGCCCGCGGTGGAGCAGTACGGCGCGCAACACACGCGCCCGGGGCGGCTGGTGTCGAACGGCGCGTACCGGCTGGCGGCGTGGACGCCGCAGGCAAACCTGGTGGTCGAACGCAACGCGTACTTCCATGGCGCGGGCGACGTGGCGATCAAGCGCGTGCGTTTCCATGTCACCGAGGATGCCGCCGCGGAGCTGCAGCGCTTCGCCGCGGGCGACCTGCACGTCACCGAGGTGGTCCCGCCGCAACCCCTGGAGGCATTGCGCACGCGCTTCGGCCCGCAGCTGCGGATCTCCCCGTACATCGGCGCGTTCTGGCTCGGCATGAACCTGACCCGGCCACCGCTGCGCGACAACCCGGCACTGCGCCGTGCACTGGCGCTGGCGGTGGATCGCGACAAGCTCACCCGCTACATCACTGGCCTCGGCGAACAGCCCGCGTACGGGATCGTGCCGCCGCGCATCGCGGGTTACACGCCCGCGTCGACGACGTGGGCAACGCTGTCGCAACCGCAGCGCGAAGCGCAGGCCCAAGCCTTGTATCGCGCCGCCGGCTATTCGGCTCGGCATCCGCTGGAGATCGAGCTGCGCTACAACACTTCCACGCCGCACCGGCGCATGGCATTGGCCGTCGCGGCGATGTGGCGCGACGTGCTGGGCGCGCGGGTGCGGCTGCGCAACGAGGAATGGAAGGTGTTCGTCGGCAACCGCAAGCAGCGCGTGATCACCCAGGTGTTCCGCGGCGGCTGGATCGCGGACGTGCCGGACGCGCGCAACTTCCTCGCCGCGTTCGGCAGCGACGGGCCGCTGAACTGGCCCGGCTATGACGATGCGGGTTTCCGCGAACGGCTGGCGAAGTCGGATGCCGCGACTACCGAAGCCGCGCGCAATGCCTGGCTGCGCGCGGCCGAGCAGCGGCTGTTGAATGCCGATGCCGTGGTGCCGCTGTACTTCTACACCTCCAAGCATCTCGTCAGCGCGCAGGTGCGCGGCTTCGAGGCGAATGCGCTGGACCGGCATGCGAGCCGCTGGCTGTCGCTGGGAGTGGCGCCTTGAAGCGCTTCGCCGCGGGCTGCCTGGAAGCGCTCATCACCCTGTGGCTGCTGGCGACGCTGTGCTTCGTGTTGCTGCGCGCCGCGCCGGGTGGCCCGTTCGACAGCGAGAAGGCCGCGCCCCCGGAAGTGCAGGCCGCACTCGCCACGCAGTACCGGCTCGATCGGCCGCTGCCCGCGCAGTACGGCGCGTGGCTGGGCGATGTCGCGCGCGGCGATCTCGGCCCGTCGTTCCAGTATCCCGACTACAGCGTCAACCAGCTGGTCGCGAGTGCGTTGCCGGTGTCCGCGCTCAACGGCGGGCTCGCCCTGCTGCTGGCGCTGGCATTGGGCATTCCACTGGGCATCTGGTCGGCGCTGCATGCAGGGCGCTGGCTCGATCGCGGGCTGATGTTCGTCGCCGGGCTCGGCCTGGCGGTGCCCAAGTTCGTCGCCGCGCCGCTGCTCGTGCTGTTGTTCGCGGTGACGCTGCACTGGCTGCCGGCCGGCGGCTGGGGCGAATGGAAGAACATCGTGCTGCCGGTGGTCGCGCTGGCGCTGCCCAACCTCGCCTACTGCGCGCGGCTCACCCGCGCCTCGATGCTGGAAACGCTGTCCGCGGACTACCTGCGCGCCGCGCGTGCGCGCGGCCTGTCCGAAGCACGCCTGTTGTTCGCGCATGCACTGAAGCCGGCGCTGCTGCCGGTGGTGGCGTGGCTGTCGCCGGCGCTGATCAACGTCGTCACCGGCTCGGCCGTGGTCGAACAGGTCTTCGGCATCCCCGGCATGGGCCGCTACTTCGTGCAGGGCGCGCTCAATCGCGACTACACCCTGGTGCTGGGCGTGGTGCTGGTGGTGGGCGCGCTGATCGTGCTGATCAACACGCTGGTGGATGCCGTGCGCGGCTGGCTGGATCCGCGCCTGGACACCGCGGACTGAGGCGAAATCCGACGAGACACGTGCGCGTGGCCGATGATTACGTTTGCAATGCCGCGGCCTCGCGGGGCGGACGCAGCGCGCGCCCCTAGAATCGGTTTGCGCCAATCCGGCGCTTCCCCGCGGGAATCGCGCATGAGGCTGCTGGTCACGCTGTGCCTGGCGTTGTTGTTCAGTACCGCCGCGAGTGCGCGCGAATTCGCCATCGACCACCTCGAACCCGCCAGCTGGTGGATCGGGATGAAGCACGATCGCGTCGAGCTGATGGTGCACGGCGACGGCATCGCGATGCTCATCCCGCGACTGACGCATCCCGGCGTGTCTATCACCGGCGTGGAAAAGACCGGGAACCCCAATTACCTCTTCGTCACCCTGGCCATTGCTGCCGACGCGAAACCCGGTGCGTTGCAGATCGAGTTCCTTGACGGCGCGAAGGTCGCGTTGCGGCATCCCTGGCGACTGGACGCGCGCGAAGCCGGTTCGGCGCAGCGCCATGGCTTCGATGCCGCCGACGCGATCTACCTCGTCACCCCGGACCGCTTCGCCAACGCCGAGCCGGGCAACGACAGCGTCGCGGGCATGGTGGAGCGCGCCAACCGCACCGATGCCAACGGCCGCCACGGCGGCGACATCGCCGGCATCCGCCGGCACCTGGATTACATCGCCGGCATGGGCTTCACCCAGTTGTGGCCGACGCCGCTGCTGGAGAACAACCAGCCCGGGTACTCCTACCACGGCTACGCGATCACCGACCTGTACCGCACCGATCCGCGATTCGGCAGCAACGAGGACTACCGCGCGCTGTCGCGCGAGGCGCGCGGGCATGGCCTGGGCCTGATCATGGACGTGGTGCTCAATCACGTCGGCGACCACCATTGGTGGATGGTCGACCCGCCGGCGCCGGACTGGTTCAACCGCACCGACGGCTACGTCGGAACCAACAATCGCCGCACCACCGTGCAGGATCCCCATGCGGCGCCGGAGGACAAGGCGCTGTTCGTCGAAGGCTGGTTCGTCAAGTCGATGCCCGACCTCAACCAGCGCAACCCGCACCTTGCCACCTACCTGATCCAGAACACGCTGTGGTGGATCGAATACGCGGGGCTGACCGGCATCCGCGAGGACACCTTCGGCTACGCCGACACCGCCTTCCTCAGTGCGTGGGGTCGCGCGGTGATGGACGAGTACCCGGACTTCGCGATGGTCGGCGAGGAATGGAGCGCGAACCCGGCGATCGTCGCGCACTGGCAACGCGGCAAGGTCAATCCGGACGGCCACGTGCCGTACATGCCGAGCATGATGGATTTCCCACTGCAGATCGCCTTGCGTACCGCGCTGGCGCAGCCGGAGGGATGGGACAGCGGCTGGATCGGGCTGTACGAAATGCTGGCCAACGATTTCCTGTATCCGGATCCGGGCCGGCTGGTGGTGTTCGCCGAGAACCATGACTCCGCGCGCATGCTCGCCCACCTCGGCGGCGATGTCGCGCTGTGGAAGCTGGCGATGGCCTATGTCGCCACGGTGCGCGGGACGCCGCAGTTCTATTACGGCTCGGAAGTGCTGGTGCAGGGTCCGCGCGAACGCAACGACGGCGAGCTGCGCGCCGACATGCCCGGGGGTTGGGCCGGCGATGCCGGCAACGCCTTCACCGGCAAGGGCCTGTCGCCGGCGCAGCGCGACGCACAGCAATACGTGCGCGCGCTGTTCAACTGGCGCAAACGCTCGCCGGCCGTGCAGCACGGCAAGTTGCAGCACTTCGCCCCGGCCGATGGCGTCTATGTGTATTTCCGTTACGACGGCCGGGACACCGTGATGGTGGCGCTGAACAGGAATCCCGGCACTACGTCATTGGCGCTGGGCCGTTTCGCCGATTTCATCCCTGCCGGCAGCCGCGGGCACGATGCCCTCACCGGCAAGCCCATCATGCTGGATGCAGCGCTGCCATTGGCGGGCAAGTCGGCGACGATCATCGAGATCGACTGATGTCGTCGCGCGCATGAGGCGGCTCGCCGGCTATCTGTTCGCCGGTACGTCGCCTGTTGCCGGTGCCGCCTTCTGGCGAAGTTGTGCGATGTAGGCGAGTTCGTTCTGAGCCAGCTTGTCGTCGCGGTCCAGCTCGAGGCACGCGCGGAATTTGGCCTCTGCGTCATCGAGGCGACCCAGTTCGATCAGTGCGAACCCGTACATGCGTCGCGCGCGGCCCAACGAACTCTTGCGCTCGGCTTCCGGCGAGAACGCCACGGCATCTTCGGCCGCGATCGCGCTACCCAACATGCCGGGCCAATCTTTAAGGCCTTGCTGCACGGCCGCCAATTCCGACAAGTACGCGCTGTTGTAAGGCGATATCGCAATGGCTTGCTCGAGTTCGGCCTTGGCTTCAGTCAGCCTGCCGCGTTCGACCAAGGCATAGCCCTTCAGGTAATGAGCCAGTGGCCAGGCATCGGATGGCAGGATCTTGGCGTTGGCTTTGTTTGCCCTACCAGCATCCATGTCAGTGGCGGCAAGCACCAGATAGGCGAGTTGCTCTCCTGAGTCGCGGGCGGCGTACCAGCGCGTAGGGCCGTTGCCGTAGCGCACCTGAAACTGTGCGAGTGCGGCGTCGAGCAGGGGCAGCGCCGCTTCGGGCTGGCCAGCCTGCAGCAGGCGCACTGGTTCGACCAACAGGGCGTCGTCGGCCTGCGCCTGGGCGGCGTTCTCGGCCTGGGCAGGCGCCGTTGGCGGCGCGCTGGTAACGGTCCCGGCTGCACGCTCAGGCGCGGCCAGCGGAGTGGCCGCCACAAGGGTCGGCACAAGCAGGAGACCCGGCAGCAGAAGTCGGTTCGGACGATTCAAGTGGAAGGCCCCAGACTGGAAGTAAATGATCGCGGTTGGATGGAGCGTATGGGCGGCTACAGCTCCAGCCAGCGCGCGACCACGGCGCGCGCCTCGTCCACGCCCTGCTTAGATTCGCCCGAGAACGTCTGCACGCTCACCGTGTCGCCGTAGGCGCGCGACAGTTCCATCCGCACGGCCTGCAGGGTGTTTCCGGCTGCGCCACGGCTGAGCTTGTCGGCCTTGGTGAGCAGCACGTGCGCGGGGAGGTCGCGACGCACGGCGTAACCGAGCATCTGCCGGTCGTAGTCCTTGAGCGGGTGGCGGATATCCATCACCACGACCAGCCCGCGCAGGGCCTGGCGGGTCGCGAAATAGCTCTCGATGAAGGCCTGCCAGTGCGCCTGCAGCTCCTGCGGGACCTTGGCGTACCCGTAGCCGGGCAGGTCGACCAGGTACTTCTCGGTGGCTGGATTGCTTGCGGTCGGCGTGAAATCAAAAAACACCAGCTGCTGGGTCCGGCCCGGGGTCTTGGACACCCGCGCGAGCGCGTTCTGCTGGCAGATCGCATTGAGCGCGCTGGACTTGCCGGCATTGGAGCGGCCGGCAAAGGCGACCTCGAGGCCACCGTCGGCAGGCAACTGGCGTGGGTTGTGCGCCGCGAGCAGGTATCGGGCGCGGGCGAAATGGTTGGGAACAGTGGCCATGCGGTACAGGATCGCACGCGGCCGCCCGCGAGTGACCCAATGAGCCGGCATGGGTGATGCGGCGCGCGCGGCCGAGGATGGCAAGGCGTCGGCGCTTCCCGCTGTGATCGGCCGACCGGACCGGCACAGCTGACCCACTGGATTGGCGCGGGCGGGTGCTCCGAGCTCTTCGGGTTTGACCGTCCCGCGGCCGGCAACGATAATTTCGCGGTTTCGACGCCCGCATCCGGGCGTCCCTCAAGCATTTCCGGAGCCCAGCTCATGCGCCACGCCCGCGTCCTCGGCCTCGTCGGTTTCGCTGCACTCGCAGCCGCCGCCGTTGCCTTCGCCCAAGCCACGGTCACCCCGGTGCCGGACAACGCACCCGTGCAGACCGCGCCGCTGGTCGAGAAGCCGGCGACCTGGGGCGACGTGAAGGCCGGTGCCGCCAAGGCCGGCACCTGCGCGGCCTGCCACGGCCTCGACGGCAACCCGACCGATCCGCAGTACCCGCGCCTGGCCGGCATGCCGGAGCGTTACATCGCCCACCAGATCGCGCTGCTCAAGAGCGGCGAACGCAACACCGGCATGGCCGCGGTGATGAAGCCGTTCGCCGACGCGCTGACCGCGCAGGACGCCCGCGACCTGGGCGCCTACTTCGCCACCCAGAAGGCCGGTGCCGGCGTCGCTGACGACACCGTGATCGCCAGCGGTCCGAACAAGGACAAGAAGTTCTACGAAGTCGGCGAGCAGCTGTTCCGCAGCGGCGACAAGGCCCGCGGCATCCCGGCGTGCATGGCCTGCCACGGTCCGGTCGGCGCCGGCAACCCGGGCCCGGCCTATCCGGCCGTCGCCGGCCAGCAAGCCGCCTACGTGCAGCGTCGCCTCGAGGAATACCGCGCCGGCACCACCACGCAGAAGGATGCGCACCTGTTCAAGGTGATGGCCACCGTCGCCGGCAAGCTGACCGACGAGGAAATCGGCTCGCTGTCGACCTACGTGCAGGGCCTGCACCCGCGCGCCGCCGAGGCGATGGCGGAAGCGGCGCCTGCCGCCGCTCACTGAACCGAGCACTGAACTTCACTACCGGCGCACGGTCACGATCGACCACGCTGTTGTTCAATACGCCGACCGTGCTGCCACGGTCGGCGTTTTCATTTCCACCATTTTCATTTCAACCCTTCGCATACCAAGCCCGCCTCCCCATGACCTTCCGTCTGAGCCTCCTGCTTGCGCTGCTGCTTCCGGTCAGCGTCCTTGCCGCCCCGCCCGCCGCACCGGTCGAGGGCACCGATTACGAAGTGATCGCGGACGGCGTGGCGTTCGAACCCGTGGCCGGCCGTATCGAGGTGGCCGAAGTCTTCGGCTACACCTGCCCCCACTGCGCCCACTTCGAGCCGGAGGTGCAGGCATGGAAGGCCAAACAGCCCAAGGACGTGAAGTTCACCCCCGTCCCCGCGCCCTTCGGCGGCTATTGGACGGCTTTCGCCCGCGCCTATTTCGCGGCCAAGACGCTGGGGGTCGCCGATCGCTCGCATGAGGCGGTATTCCGAGCCGTGCATGAGGACGGCACCTTGCCGCGCAATCCGACCGATGACGAGCTGGCGGCGTTCTATGCTCAGTTCGGCGTGCCGGCGGCGCGTTTCGTCGCCACCCTCAACGGCCCTGCCGTCGAAGCGGCAATGCAGCAGGCGGGAGTCTTCGTCCAGCGCAACGGCGTGGAGGGCACGCCGACGATGATCGTCGCCGGCAAGTACCGGGTAATCGCGCCGACGCATGCCGACGTCCTGCGCGTGGTCGACCAGCTGGTGGCGCGGGAACGTGCCGCGGCCAAGTCGCGGCGCTGAACCACGCCGCGCAAGCGGCTGATCGCGTCCACACACCCCCGCCCGTTGGCGCTCGCTATCCTTGCGGCTCGCTTCCAGGCGATGCCGACCTGACCCGTTCCCCGGAGATGTTCCGATGATCCTGCGCCCGGCCCTGCTGTTGTCCGTCCTGCTGCCGTTGGCCGCCTGCAAGCCGCAACCCGAGGCGCCCGCCGAGCTCGCCACGCCCGCGGTGGCGACCACTCCGGCGGCGGCGGTCGTCGAAACCGCCGCGGAGCCTGCACCGGCCGCGACGCCGGACGTCCCGGTCGGCCCGGCGCCGGTGGCTGGCATCGATTACGTCGCGATAGCCGGCGGCAAGCCCTTTGAACCCGGCAATGGCCGGATCGAAGTGGCGGAGGCCTTCAGCTACACCTGCCCGCACTGCGCGCACTTCGAAGAGCTCGTGCGCGAGTGGCGCGCGCGCCAGCCCGCGGACGTGAAGTTCACGCCGGTGGCCGCCTTCTTCGGCGCCAACCCCGAACCGTTCGCGCGGGCCTTCTACGCGGCCGAGGCGATGGGTGTGCGGGTGAAGACCCACGAAGCGATGTTCCGCGCCATCCATGTCGATCAGACGATCGATCCGGGCAAGGCCACGCCGGCGTCGATCGCCGCCTTCTATGGCCGGTTCGGCGTCGACCCGACGCAGTTCGCCAGCGCCATGACGAGCGCCCGGACCGATGCCCAGCTGAAACATGCCGCCCAGTTCGTCGAGCAGACAGGAGTCGAGGGCAGCCCCAGCATCATCGTCGACGGCAAGTACCGCGTGACCGGCAAGACCATGGAAGACATGCTGCGCATCACCACGCACCTGCTCGCGAAGGAGCGCGCGGCCCGCGGCGGCTGAGCCCGGACCCGCATGCGGCGATGAGCATGGACAAGCCCACGGGCCATCGCCGCCTGAAACTGCTGAGCGCCAACATCCAGGCCGGCTCGAGCACGCGTCGCTACAGCGACTACGCCACCCGCAGCTGGTCGCACGTGCTGCCGATGGGCAAGCGCCTGAGCCTGGACACCATCGCGCAACTGGCCGGCAAACACGACATCGTCGGCCTCAACGAGAGCGACCCCGGCAGCCTGCGCTCGGGGTTCACCAACCAGACGCATTACCTGGCCCAGCGTGGCGGCTTCCACTACTGGAGCCACCAGCCCAACCGTCGTGTCGGTGGCGTCGCCTCCAGCGCCAATGGCCTGCTGAGCAAGCTGGAACCGGTCGAGGTCATCGACCACGCCCTGCCCGGCCGCATCGCCGGCCGCGGGGTATTGCTGGCGCGCTTCGGCGACGACAAGGCCTCGCTCACCATCGCGGTCGCGCATCTTTCGCTGGGCGCGCAGTCGCGCGCTTCGCAGCTCGCCTTCATCGCCGAATTGCTGCACGACCATCCCCATGCCGTGCTGATGGGTGACTTCAACTGCGACGTCGACCGGCCGGAGATGGCGGCCCTGTTCCGCCGCACCCGCCTGCAGCCGCCACAACACGCGGTGCCCACGTTCCCCAGCTGGAGCCCGCAGCGCGCGATCGACCACATCCTGCTGGGCGATGGCCTTACGCACCACCACGCCCGCGCGCTGCCGGCCGCGCAGTCGGATCACCTGGCGTTGTCGCTGGAGCTGGATGTCCCGATGGGAGCCATCCGCGGCTGAGCGCATGGTCGCGGGGCGCGACGTGCGCGCTGCACTTTCTGCATATGCAAAAAGAAAGCGGCCGCTGGTGAACCAGCGGCCGCTTGGCCTTGCTCAACTACGTCCGATCAGGACAGGTAATCAGAACCGGTAATTGGCGCTGACGTACCAGAACGCCCACGGCAGGTCGTAGGTACCCGCGTCGTAACCATTGAGCGAACAGGTCACGCACACCGGCGGTTCCTTCCCGAAGATGTTGTTCACACCGAGGGTCAGATCGAGGCCCTCAACCGTGAACGCGTGCTTCCAGCTGGCCTGCAGGTCGTGGTACGTGGTCGAGCCCAGGGTATTTTCCTGCTCCGGATTGAGGCAGCCCGGCACTTCCGCGATGGTCGCGGAGGTGCAGTCTTCCTTCACCGAACTGATGTAGCGGACCGTCCAGTTCACGTCGAAGTCGCCCATGCCCCAGCCCAGCTGCATGTTGGTCTGCCATTCCGGGATGGCGCTGTCGTTGACCTCGATGCCGACCGCGCGGGTGGCAACGTTGCCATCGGCGTCCACGGCCTTGTACTCGTTGATCCAGGTCGACTGCACCGAAGCGCTCACGTGGCCCCAGTTCCAGTCCGGGCTGATCCAGTTGCCCTTGAGGTCGACGCCGTCGGTCTTGATGCTGCCGAGGTTCTCCAGGCGGTTCTGCGGCGGGAACAGGTTGCTGGTGTTGTTACGGCTGAACGGTGCGCACGCCGGTCCGGTACCGCCCTGCTCGATGTAGCACTTGTTGAGCAGCGACTGGATATCGGCAGCCTGGATCGCGCCATCGATCTTGTGCTTGTAGTAGCTGACCTCGAAATCGAGCTTGCGCGACCACGACTGGTCCACACCCCAGGCCGGGCTGTAGACCGCGCCGAAGGTGTAGCTGTCGGACTCTTCCGGCTGCAGGTCCGGATTACCACCGGTGAAGGTGATGATCTGGGTATTGGCCTGCTCGAAGCCATTGGGCACGCCCGCGTTCACGCAAGCCTGTTCAAGGCCGGGCGAGATGCCGTTGGTGGTATCGACCACCGGCGCACCGGTCGGGCCGCAGGGATCGGTGAGGGTGGCACCGAACTGGGTCAGGCCGTACAACTCGCCCAGGTTCGGCGCGCGGAAGCCCTGCGAGTAGGTGCCGCGCACCACCAGGTCCTCGATCGGCTGCCAGCGGAAACCCAGCTTGCCGGTGGTCTTGCTACCGAACGTCGAGTAGTCGGAATAGCGCAACGCAGCGGAGACCTCCAGGCTTTCCAGGAACGGCAGGTTGACCTCGGCATAGAGCTCGTCGACCTTGTAGTTCGCCGAAACCGCCGCCGCGAACGAGTCCTGCGATTCGCCGCTCTGGCGCAGCGGATCCGGCAGGAACTCGCCACGGTACTTGCGGTGCTCGGCACCGGCGGCGAACCCGGCGGTACGGTCGCCGATATTGAACAGGTCGCCGGTGATGTTGGCCTGGACCAGGTCGAGCACCTGCTTGCTCGAGTCGATCTGGGTGGTACGGATGTAGTCGATCTGCTGCTGGGTCATCGGACGGGACTGGCCGCCGAAGATATCCAGCGGCACGCAACCCGGCACCAGTGCACAGATGGCCGGATCGCCCAGCGCCAACTGGATCTTGGCGACGTTGTAGCCGTTGGTGAAGACCTGGTCCGCCTTGTTCTCGGAGTGGACCGCGTTGACGTCCCAGTTGTAGCTGCGCTCACCGAAGTCGAGCACGCCGTCGAGGCCGGCATTGAAGTACCAGGTATCGACATCCTGCTCGAACACGCGCGGGCCGACTTCCAGCGGTCGGCGGCCGATGAAGCTGAAATTGTCGCCTGCGATCAGGTCGATGCCGAACGGATTGTAGGGATTCAGCGCCGAAACCGAGATGGTGTCCGCGAGGCCGCCGGTGCCGGCGTCGGGGCCGACGAAGATCGGTTCCGGAGCGGCCTGGTTGGTCGACGTACGGTTGTTGTACAGCGCCTTCACGTGAAACCGGGTGTTGTCGCTGATGTCGTAGCTGAGGCTGGTGAACAGCGCCTTGCGCTTGTTCGGCGTCAGCAGCAGGTTGAACGGCGCGAAGTTGAAGCGATCTGCACCGGTGAAATGGTGGTAGGTGCCGCCGTTTTCGTTGGTCGGGTCCCACACCGGCGTGGTGGTGCCGTCATTGAGGGTCGCGCTGTAGAACGAGCCGTCGGCGCACGAGCCGACCGAACCCGAAGGCGTGGCGTGATCGCAGAAGCGGAAGCGGCCCTGCGGCGTGCCCGAGCTACCCGCGTCGAGGCCGGCGCCCGGTTCCGGGAATGCCGATTGGCCCCACTCGCCGGAGCTGATGTCTTTCTGTTCGTTGTAGCTGGCGCCGAACACCGCGCTCCAACGCTCGCCGCTGCCGCCAAGGGTCATCGACGCCTCGGTGGTGTCGCCGCCCTTGTTGTACTTGCCGAAGTAGGCGTGGACTTCCGCGCCATCGAACTTGCGGCGGGTGATGATGTTGATCACGCCGGCGATGGCGTCGGAGCCGTAGATCGCGGAGGCGCCGTCTTCCAGCACTTCGATGCGGTCGACGATCGACAGCGGAATGGTGTTGAGGTCGGCGCTGCCGCTGACGCCCGAGGCCGAGGATTCGTTGACCCAGCGGATGCCGTCGACGAGGACCAGCACGCGCTGCGAGCCGAGGTTGCGCAGGTCGACCTGCGCCGAACCGGCGCCGATGCCGCCGCCATCCGGCGGATAGCCGAAGTTGCCCGAGGAGTTGAACTTCGAGTTCAGCGCCTTGCCGCTGGAGGTCAGTTCCTGCAGCACATCGCCGACCGACTGCAGGCCGGTCAGTTCAAGCTTCTGCCGGTCAAGCACGAACACCGGCTGGGATGTCACGAGGTTGGATTGCTTGATGCGCGAACCGGTAACGGTGACCGCATCGAGGGTGGTGGCGCTCTTCTGCGGCGCCGGGGCGGGAGCGGGGGCATCCTGAGCCACTGCAATCGCGGGAAGACTCAGGAACAGGGACAGCTGGATGGCTTTCGCCAGGGTTCGGGGGCGCAGCGACTTCATGATTCTCTCTCCTGGAATTCTTATGAATTGCTGTGGCGGGATAGAGCGGACAAGCAGCGCCGCCGGGAGGCCCTGGGGCGGCGTCCCTGAGTTGTAAACAATTAGTGAAGCGGCCACAAGCGGAAAGAAGTCACGCCCGATGCGGCAAACATGCCGCTCTGCTCAGCCGCCGAGGGCCAGGCTCGCGGCCACCGCGAGGAGAAATCCCGCAAAAACGCGCTTCAGCGTGCGCCCATCCAGCCGGTGTGCGAGACGCGTCCCATAGGGGGCGGCCAGCACGGACGCCGCCGCCACCCCGGCGGCGGCGGGCAGGTACACATAGCCCCAGGCAAATTGCGGCAGCGCACCATCGGGCGCGTGCAGGGCATAGCCGACCGCGCTGGCCAGACCGATCGCAACGCCGCAGGCCGACGAGGTGCCGACCGCGCGCACCGGGAAGACACCGCGCCAGACCAGCAATGGCACCGTCATGCTGCCGCCGCCGATGCCGACCACGGCCGAGACCGCGCCGATGCAGCCACCGGCCAGGGTCATCGGCAGCCCGCGGGGCGCGGCCACGTCGCCTCCCGCGGACACGGGACGCGTGCCGCCGAACATCAGCTGGGCCGCGGCGAGCACGCAGTACACCGCGACGATCCAGCGCAACGCGTCGCCATCGATGTGCACGGCGACATCGCTGCCGAGCCAGCCGCCGACCAACAGGCCCGGCACCATCCAGCACACCGTTGGCCACAGCACGCTACCGCGCCGGTTATGGGCACGGGCCGATGCCGCGGCGGTCAGCACGATGCTGGCCAACGAACTCGCCAGTGCCGCATGCATCGCCGCTTCGCGCGGCACGCCCATGTTCGGCAACAACCACGCCAGCGCCGCAACGAGCACGAGGCCACCGCCCACTCCGAGCAGGCCGGCGAGCACGCCGGCCACGGCGCCGAGCGCGAGGAACAACAGCAACGACACCAGCATGGCCACACCCGCGACGGACAAGGCCGCGATCGTAGCGTGCACGGCGAGCCGCCCGCGCACCACGCCGTGCATGCGGCGCACATGGCGACTGGGCATTCACATTGCTCGGCTATAGTCGGGCGCTATGTCCCCCCGCATCCTCCTCACCACGCTCGCGGCAGTCGTGGCCGGAGCCCTGCCGCTGATATCCGGCCCTTCCACGCTGCGCTCGACCGGCGGCGCCGCGCCCATGCCCGTGGCGGCCAGCATCGTGGCCGCGGATCCCCAGCTGCAGCGTGTGGCAATCGCTATCCAGGCCGCCGAACGCGACGGCTTCGACGCATCCCAGTACGCTGACCTCGCATCGCATCCGCTCTACGCCTGGATCGAATACGCCACCCTGCGCCGCAATATCGATGCCGTCAGCGCGGCGCAGGCGCAAGCTTTCCTGGCGCGTTACGACGGCCAGGCCGCCGCCGAAGCGTTCCGCGAGATCTGGGTCGCGCAGACCGCGCGCCGCGAGGACTGGGCCGCGTTGCTGGCGGCGTGGAAACCCGCCGTCGGCCGCAACAGCGAACTGCGCTGCGCCGAGCTGCGGGCGCGGCAATCGCTGGGACGCGACGATGCACAATGGGTCGGCGATGCACAGGCATTGTGGCGCGATGCGGCCAAGCCGCTGCCGGCCAACTGCGATGCCGTCTTCGAAACGCTGGCCGCGAAAGGCGGCCTGGCTCCCGACCTGCGCTGGGAGCGCATCGACAAGGCCGCGGCCGAATGGCAGCCCTCGGTGATGCGCGTCGCCGCGCGCGGTCTGCCGGTCGAGGAGGCCGCGCTCGCCAACGACTACGCCGCCTTCATCGAGTCACTGCACCCACGCGCGCTGAACTGGCCCAAGACCGAACGCAGCCGACGCATGGCCTCCTACGGCCTCGCACGCGCGGCCAAGTCGGTGCCGATGATCGCCGAGGCCCAGCTGCCGCAGTACGCGCAGGCCCTCGGCTTTACCGAGGAGGACCGTGGCCGCGTGCTGTACCAGGCCGCGCTGTGGACCGCTGCTTCTTACGAGCCCGAATCCGCGCAACGCCTCGATGCCGTGCCGGAAATCGCGTACGACGAGCGCCTGCACGAGTGGCGCGCACGCGAGGCGATGGCGCGCTCCGATTGGCCGGCCGCGCTCGCGGCCATCCGCAAGATGGGCGACAAGCAGCGCAGCGAGGCGCGCTGGCAGTACTTCGAAGCGCGCCTGGCCGAACGCAGCGGCGACACTGCCGCGGCGCAACGCCTCTACCGTGAAGCCGCCAACAAGGCCGAGTTCCACGGCTTCCTGGCCGCCGATCGCATCAAGGCGTCCTACACCCTGTGTCCGTGGCAGCCCACCAGCACCGCTGCGGAACGTAATGCCATAGCGCGCGACCCGGCGATCGTGCGAGCGCTGGGGCTGTACCGCATCGACCGTCGCGGCTGGGCGACGCGCGAATGGGACGACGCGTTGTCCCGCTTCGACGACACCCAGCGCCGCCTCGCCGTGGAAGCGGCGCAGTCGCAAGGCTGGTTCGATCGCGCCGTCTTCGCGCTGGGCAAGACGCCCGCCGGCGAGGCGCGTCCGGACGAGCTGCGCCTGTACAAGCTGCGCTTTCCCCTGCATCACGACGCCACCATCCGCCGCGAAGCCGTGCGCAACCGGCTCGATCCGGCCTGGGTCGCCGGCGAGATCCGCGCCGAGAGCGTGTTCGATCCACGCGCGCGGTCCGGCGCCAATGCGATGGGGCTGATGCAGCTGCTGCCCGAGACCGGCGCCGCGGTGGCCAGGGACCTCGGCCTGTCCTGGGGCGGCGCCGATTCGCTGTACGAACCGGACACCAACATCACGCTGGGCACGGCCTACCTGCGCCAACTGCTCGACAAATACGGCGGCCAGCCCTACCAGGCCATCGCCGGCTACAACGCGGGTCCGACGCCATTGGCGCGCTGGCAGTCGCAGCGGCCGGGCATGGATCCGGATTTCTGGATCGAGACGATCAGCTACAAGGAAACGCGCGACTACGTCGCCCGCGTGCTCGCCTTCAGCGTGCTCTACGACTGGCGCCTCAACGGCACGGCCCTGGGCATGGAAGACCGCATGCACGGCCGCCTCGGCGGGCCGCGCAAGAAGTTCGTGTGCCCGCTCGCGGTCGCACCCAAGCCGGCGGTCGCGCCCTCGCCCGCCCAGCCTGCGAAGAAGAAGAAACATCATTGACGCCCGCGGCTGGCACAACACCCCGGCACGGTTAGCGCCGCGCGCGCGGCCGATGGCAACTACTGGCCGACACCGCCCTCCCTGCAACCCGGCCATCAAACCCGCTTCGCTTAGACTCGTTGCATGAAGACCTACCTCGTCGGCGGCGCAGTCCGCGACCGCCTGCTCGGCCTTGGCCACGGTGATCGCGATTTCGTCGTCGTCGGCGAAACGCAGGCTTCGATGCAAGCGGCCGGCTACAAGGCCGTGGGCCGCGACTTCCCGGTGTTCCTGCATCCGCAGACCGGCGAGGAATACGCGCTGGCGCGCACCGAGCGCAAATCCGGCCGCGGCTACCGCGGCTTCGTCGTCCATGCCGACCCCGCGGTGACGCTGGAGGAGGACCTGCAGCGCCGCGACTTCACCATCAATGCGATCGCGCAGGATGGCGACGGCCATCTGATCGACCCCTACGGCGGCGCGCGCGATATCGAAGCCATGGTGCTGCGCCACGTCAGCCCCGCCTTCGGCGAAGACCCGCTGCGCGTGCTGCGCGCGGCGCGCTTCATGGCGCGGTTCGCCAGCCTGGGCTTCACCGTCGCCCCGGAAACGATGGCGCTGATGCGGGCAATGGTGGCCAGCGGCGAACTCGCCGAACTCACGCCCGAACGCGTGTGGCAGGAGTTGCGCCGCGCGCTCGCCAGCACCACGCCTTCCGCGTTCCTGCGCACGCTGCACGACTGCGATGCGCTGGCGGTGGTGCTGCCGGAAATCGCTGCGTTGTACGGCGTGCCGCAGAGCGCGGAACACCATCCGGAGGTCGACACCGGCGTGCACATCGAACTGGTCTGCGACATGGCGGCGCGCCTGGCGCCTGGCGACGAACTGATCGGCTTCGCCGCGCTCACCCACGATCTGGGCAAGGCGCTGACGCCTGCGGACGTGCTGCCACGGCATGTCGGCCACGAAAGCGCCGGCCTCGCCCCGCTGCGCGCGTTGTGCGAGCGCCTGAAGGTGCCGCTGGAGCATCGCCAGCTTGCCGAGTGCACGTGTCGCGAACACCTCAATGTGCATCGCTTCGGCGAGCTCAAGGCCTCCACGGTGGTGGAGCTGATCGCGCGCTGCGACGGGTTTCGCCGGCCCGGCCGCATCGCCCAGCTCGCCGTCGCGTGCGAAGCCGACAAGCGTGGCCGCACCGGGTTTGCCGATATCGATTATCCGGCCGGGCAACAGCTGCGCGACGCGCATGCCGCGGCGCTGGCGGTACGCGCGTCCGACCTGCCCGGCGAACTGCAGGGCCCGGAGCTGGGCGAGGCGCTGCGCAAGGCACGGATCGCCGCGGTCGCGGCGGCGACGGGCAAGAAGCCCTAGCCAGGGTGCCCGCGACCGTGTGGAAAAAAATCGGGCGGCCGAAGCCGCCCGATGATTCGTCCGTTT
Source organism: Lysobacter sp. P5_B9 (assembly GCF_054049835.1). Lineage (NCBI taxonomy): Bacteria > Pseudomonadati > Pseudomonadota > Gammaproteobacteria > Lysobacterales > Lysobacteraceae > Lysobacter > Lysobacter sp. P5_B9. Next base: position 46,683 of record NZ_JBFULP010000003.1, on the reverse strand, counting down.
CAGGACTCGATCAGAACTCGACCCCCAACTTCACGTACCACTCGCCACCGTTGAAGCCGAACGGCGAGGACAGCGGATACTGGGCACCCAGGAACCTGAGCGTGCTGTTCTGCTCCTTGTCCGGGTAGTTGTCGAAGATGTTGTTGCCGCCCACGGTCAGGTGGGCACGGTCGTCGAACAGGTTGAAGCTCACCGCCAGGTCGAACAGCCATTCCGAACCGAACTCGCTCTGCTCGCCGAAGGTGAAGTCCTCCCAGCCGTCGTAGCGGTTGGCACGGGTGGTGACGCTGAAATTCCATGGCGACTGCCAGTCGAAGGTCAGGACCGAACGGTTGTTGGGTAGCTGGTTTTCCAAGTCGGCCACGCGTTCGGCATCGAGGATCGGCGTGGTGGTGCCCGGAATCGTGTCGACGTGGTCGACCTCCTGCTTGTTCCAGCTGTGGCGGACGTCGAAGGTGCCGGTACCCCAGTTGCCGAAATCCGCCTTGTAGATCGCCACGAGGTCCACGCCGCGCGTGGTGGTGTCGACGCCGTTGGTGAAGTACGACACCTGTCCGGGAATGGCCGACGCCGGAATGCCCGCGGCAAGCAGCGCCGCCTCTTCCGGCGAGCCGGGGGTGATGCTGAAGTTGCGCAGCGCGATGCGGTCGTCGATCTCGATGTTGTAGTAGTCGAGGGTGAGGCTGAAGTTGGCGGTCGGGGTGTAAACCAGGCCGGCCGAATACGCGAACGACTCTTCCGCCGTCAGCGGTTGCGCACCCAGCGCGATCGCGGCCGCGCTGTTGACCGGGAAGGTACCTTGCGGGATCAGCGCGCCACTCGAGTTGGCCGTGGTGGTGATGTCCAGCGTATTGATCTGGCCCGGCGTCGGCGCGCGGAAACCGGTATTGACCGTGGCGCGGAAGGCCAGCGTGTCGGTCGCCGCGAAACGCGACGACAGCTTCCAGTCGAAGGTGCTGTCGAACGCCGAGGAATCCTCGAAGCGACCGGCCACGCCCGCGGACCAGCGCTGGGTCACGTCGGCTTCGAGGTCCACGTAGACAGCGCGGCTGTACTGGCTGAACTTGCCGGCACCTTCCGGCGAATCGCCCTGGAAGCCATCGGAGCCGAAGCCGAACAGGGCAGCGGTGGGGCCCACCTGGTACGACGCCGGGTCACCGGTGCCGATCTTGTAGGTCTCCTCGCGCCACTCGCCACCGAAGGCGACGTTGATCGGCGATGCGAACGCGTCGTTCTGCCAGGGGTAGGTGAAGTCGAGGTTGGCGCCGCGCTCGAGCTGGGTCAGGATCCCGGGCTCGAAGCTGGTGGGACTCAGGAGGCCCAGGCTCGGATTGATCGAGTTGATCAGCTTGTAATAGACCCGGTTCTCGCCCTGGCGCAGGCTGGCATCCCAGCGCAGTCCACTGTCGAACTTGCCCTTGGCACCGAACACGCCTTCGTAATCCATGATGTCGGCGGCGAAGGTCGGCGTGTAGCCGCCTGGGAACTGGGTATAGATCGGATTGAGGGCGATATAGCCGGACGGGCTGGTCGCAGACGGGGTCAGGAAGTCGGCCGGATTCAGGCCCTGCGCGAGGATGGCGTCGACGATGGACTGGTCCACCGGATCGGCTGCGGTGCCGCCGGTCGTTCCGCAGCCCACGCAGAGCGTGCTACGCGGGCCGATGCCCGCCACGCCCACTGGCGTGCGGTAGAAGAAGCTCGAGTCGAACTTCGAGTCGCCGTAGCTGCCGAAACCATAGAGGCTGGCGTTTTCGGACAACGGCAGTTCGGCATCGAAGAACGACCGCAGACCCTTGGAATTGGGGTCGCCCCAGCGCTGACCCAGGCCTTCGAACGGCACCTGGCCGGGACGCGCCGCTTCCACCACGGCCGCATCCGCACGTGGAATGCCACGCGAGGTGAAGTCGCTCTCGAAGTACTCGGCGGTCATGTTGAAGAAGCCGTCTTCCATGAGCGGCAGGCCCAGGTTGAACGAACTGCGCCACTTGTCGCCGTCGCCCTTGAAGGTCGAGCCGTACTGACCGTCGATGCGCACGCCCTTGGCGTTGTCGTTGAGGATGATGTTGATCACGCCGGCGATGGCGTCCGAACCGTACTGCGCCGAGGAACCATCACGCAGTACTTCCACTTTCGCGATAGCGGCGGCAGGAATCTGTCCGAAGTCGACAGCCTGCGAGCCCTGGTTGACGGTGCCGAACGGCTCGGCCTGCAGGTTGACCAGCGCCGAGCGGTGGCGGCGCTTGCCATTGATCAGCACCAGCGTCTCGTCGGGCGGCAGGTTGCGCAGACTGGCCGGGCGGATGAAGGCCGTGCCGTCGGCGATCGGGAAGCGCTGGGTGTTGAACGAGGGTGCGATGATGGCCAACTGGTCGGTCAGGTCGGCCGATGCCTGCTTCTCCAGCTTCGCGGGGCTGAACACGTCGATGGGTGAAAGCGACTGCGTGGGCGATCGGCCCTGCACGCGGGTACCGGTGACGACGAGTTGGTCGAGTTCGACCGGCTTCTTTGCGGCCGCCGGCTCGACCGGTTGGGCCGGTGCCTGGGGGTTTTCCTGTGCAAAGGCGGGCAGCGCGGCGCCCGTGGCGAGCGCGGCGATGACGGCCAGCGCCAGGCGGTTGCGATGGGTACGAGGCATGGTGGAAGTTCCTTTCTGGAAGTGGAAAGGGCTCCCCTGAAGCCCTGAACCGAGCTTCATAAATTTTTAACGTTTGCGCAAGCTGTCTGGATTGTTTGCCCAATCGGCTATTCACGCCGGTAACGACCGGCCAACGGCGAACACGGCGATTTCACGTGCCCTCGCGCACCGGCACGCCCGCCGGCTGGGGCAACCCCGCAGCCGTCCCTTGCTGCGACGCAGCAGCCGGCGGCGACCGCCCTAGCGCAGGCGCGCATCCAGCCGTTGCAGCCACCGCGCCGCCGGGGTGAACGCCAGCAGCAACCCCAGCAGCACGCCGGTGGCATTGGCCAGCGCATCGGCGGGGTCGGCCATGCGCGTCCGCGTCAGCATGCCCTGGGCGAATTCCAGCGCGATCCCCATCGCCACCAGCCCGGTGGCCGCGCACAGCTGCGCTCGCCAGCGCGCGAAGAGCAGCACCGCGCCCGTGGCCAGGAACCCATAGCTGAGCAGGTGTTCGACCTTGTCGAAGTTGCGCGGCACCGCCATCGGTGGCGGCGGCGTCAGCGACAACACGATGACGGTGACGATCGCCAGCCACCACAACGCCAGCCACAGCCGCGGCCGGCGGAATTCCCGCAATGGCGACCCGCCCCGCGCGCTCACAGGCGGAAGCTCAGATCGCCCGCCATGAAGGCGACGCCGAATTCGACATCCTTGGCGAAGCCCATCACCTGGAAGCGCTCGCCCATCTCGCTGGGCAGGGTCAGCTTCTTCACCTCGTTGCGGCGGCGCTGCTGTTCGGTCGCATCGTGCATGCGCTCGATGCGCTCGAACACGCTGGCCATGCCGTTGCCCAGCAGGAAACTCGCCTGCGAGCAGTAGCCGGCGAAGTCGAAGCCCGCCGCCACGCCGGCTTCGGCCAGGGCGGTGAAATCGACGGACGCGGTGAGGTCCTGCAGGCCCGGCCACAGCAGCGGTTCGTCGTGCATGCGGTGGCGGTAGTACGCGCGCAGCGTGCCGTCGGTGCGATCAGGCTGGTAGAACTCGCCGCGCGGATGGCCGTAGTCGACGAACAGCATCGCGCCGCGCTGCATCCCGCCCGACACGGCCTGGATCCAATACGGCAACTGCGGCAGCACCTCGGAGCGGTAGCCCTCGGCAAGAGGATGTTCCAGGCTGCGTTCGACATGGCGCACGGCATTGCCGAGGAAGGCGTCCGCCGGCCGCAGCGTGCGCGCGAAGCGGTCGCCGTCGATGGTCACGTATTCCTCGAACACCTCACCGTCGCGGATCGCGAAGCGCGGCGTCGGCAGCGCATCGATGACCTCGTTGGCGAACAGCACGCCGCTCCAATCGTCCGGGAGCGGACCGTTGAGCCATTCCACCAGTTCGAACAACATCGGCGACAGGCTGCGCTGCAGGCGTTCGCGCTGGCGCTCGCGCAGGTCGGCACTGGGTTCGAGGATCAGGTAGCGGTCGGGCAGCGCGTCGAGTTCGAGCAGGCGCTTGAGCGCGACCTCGGCGAAGGCGCCGCTGCCGCCGCCCAGCTCGAGGAACACGGCGCTCGATCCGAGTTGCTGCAGCACCGGCGCCACGCTTTCGGCGATGCATGCGGCGAAGATCGGCCCAAGCTCGGGCGCGGTGACGAAATCGCCGCCTTCGCCGAACTTGCGCGCGCCGGCGCTGTAGTAGCCCAGGCCCGGCGCATACAGGGCCAGCTCCATGAAGCGCGAGAACGGAATCGCGCCGTCGTTGGCGGCGATCTCGCGACGGACGAAGGCGGACAGGCGCTCGCTGTGGGCAAGCGCGTCGGCATCGGGTGCGGGGAGCGAGGTCGGGGGGGCTTGAGTCATGCGGCATTATCTCCCGCGACGCGTGCACAATGCCGCGACCACAAGGAACCGTCCGGCATGAACAACGCCCGCCCCGTCGCCCTGGTCACGGGCAGCGCGCGCCGCATCGGCGCGGCGATCGCGCGCACGCTGCACCGGTCCGGTTACGACCTGGTGCTGCATTGCCGGCATTCGCGCAACGAACTAGAGGCATTGGCGGCGGAGCTGGAAGCCGCGCGTCCGGATAGCACCTTCGTGCAGCAGGCCGATCTCACCGAGTTCGATCGCCTGCCGGAACTGGTCGCGCACGGCATCGGCCGCTATGGGCGGCTGGATGCGCTGGTCAACAACGCCTCGTCGTTCCAGCCCACGCCGCTCGGGACCGCTACGCCGGCGCAGTGGGATGCGCTCTTCGCCAGCAACGCACGCGCACCGTTCTTCCTCGCGCAGGCGGCCGCACCGCACCTCGCGGCCACGCGCGGCGCGATCGTCAACCTCGCCGACATCTACGGGGAACGCCCGCTGCGCGAGCACACGCTGTACTGCATGGCCAAGGCCGCACTGCTGATGATGACGAAGTCGCTGGCGCTGGAACTGGGGCCGGCAGTGCGGGTCAATGCGGTCTCGCCCGGCGCCATCCTGTGGCCGGAACAGGACGGCGACGCGGCCAGGCAGCAGGCGATGCTGCGGCGCACGCCGCTCGCGCGCACCGGCACGCCGGAGGAAGTCGCCGAAGCCGTGCGCTGGTTGTTGCAGGACGCGCACTACAGCACCGGGCAGGTGCTGCACCTGGATGGCGGGCGTCTATTGGACGCCTAGCGCCGCGATAGCCCGCTGAGGGAAGGGCGGATGAGGGGCGAACGAAGCGGCGTTGCATGTGCACCGGCGTCACCAGGCACGACCACCGCCCCTCACCCGGCGTCGCTACGCGACGCTGTCCCTCTCCCCGCAAGCGGGGCGAGGGCTTATTTCGCCTGGAACGCGTGTTGCAACTGCAGGCCCTGGAAAGCCGCCGGCGCCTCGCCATTGGTGGCGTACCGGTACAGCGCCGCGGAATAGATGCCGCTCAATGCCGCCTGGTACACGCCCACCAGCAGCACCGCCACCACGAACACGACAGCCACGGCGATGGCGAGCGCCATCGAGACCTGCGCGGCCAGGTAGGCCAGCAACGCGCCGACCAGGATGATCGAGAAGCTCACGAGCCCGAAGAACATGCCGATGCCGACGTTGCCGATCGCATTTTCGCCCCAGGTACGCTTGAGCAGGCTGGCGCTGTGCTTGAGCGCGTCGATCGGGCCCACGTTCTGGCTGACCAGCACCGGCACCACCAGGAAGGTCGCCAGCGTCCACGCCGCGCCCAGGCCGCTGCCGAGCAGGCGCACAAGCAGGCTGTCGTCATCCTTCATGCGCTTGAGCACCAGGCCGACCGTCGCCGCGATCGCGGCATAGCCGAGGATCGCCGGCAGGCGCGCCCGGGCGGCATTGAAGCCATCAGCGAGGGTCGGATCGCCACCGTCGAGGCGGATCATCGCCGCGCCCACCAGCGCGCAGTTGCAGAACAGGATCACGCTGTACTGGCAGAAGTAGAACGCGAACACCAGTACCGCACCGAACACGTTGAAGCCGCCGTCGAACACACGCAGCAGCCAGATCGGCAGCAGGAACGTCGCCAGCACCACCAGCGTCAGCGCGCCGGAGATGAGCGGAAACACCATCAACTCCTTGTCCGAGCGCAGTACCGCTGCACTCGCCTGGACCAGCGACCAACTGCGCGAAAACCTGTCGAACATCGTCCTGTCTCCCGTGGTTGCCTCATGGCAGCGCGCATCCTCGGGCCCGAGCGCGGACAACGCAAGCCATTGCGGTGCGAGGGCCCACGCGAAGCCGCGTCAGAGCGCGACCTGCTCCATGACGGCGTTCCGATCCGGGTGCAGGTCCCAGAGTTCGACCAGGGTGTGGCCCGTGCCCGGCACCACGGTGTCGGGCGCGATCTCCGCCAGCGGCCGCAGCACGAAGGCGTGCTGCAACTCCGCACGTGGGATCTGCAGGTGGCCTTCGCCTTCGAGCATCAAGTCGTCGAACAACACGATGTCGATATCAAGCGTGCGATCGCCGAAGCGTGGCCCGCTGCGGTCGCGGCCATGCGTGTCTTCGAGCGCATGCAGCCATTGATTCAAGGCGAAGGGATCGAGCGAGGTATCGATGATCGCGGCGGCATTGAGGAAGTCGCCGCCGTCGAAGCCGACCGCGCGCGTGCGGTACACCGGCGACAGCACGAGTCCGCCGAAATGCCGGCGCAGCGCGGCAATGGCTTCGCGCAGGTGCCGCTCCGGCTCGCGATTGCTGCCGAGGCTCAGGTAGGCCTTGCCCATCGGACCTTGCCCCATAGGAATCGCCGCCTCAGGCGCGGCTGCGCTCGATGATCACGCCGACCGCGCGCGCGCCACGCACCGCGCCGGGCTTGCTCAGCTTGAGCCGCACGTGCTGCACGCCGAATTCGTCGAGAATGATCGCGGCGACGCGCTCGGCCAGGGTTTCGACGAGGCCGAAGTCGGACTGCGACACGTATTCGACCAGGCGCTTGCTGACGGCCTTGTAGTTGAGTGTGTCCTCGATCGCATCCGATGCCGCCGGGATGCGGTTGTCGAAACTCATCTCGACGTCGAACAGCAGTGGCTGGCGGATGCGCCGTTCCCAGTCGTAGATGCCGATCAGCGCTTCGACTTCGAGCGCCTCGATGAAAACCTTGTCCATTCAGCGCGGATCCGTATGGCGTTGCAGGTGAAGGGGTGCGTTGAGCGGCGGGACGCTATGCGACTTCCGGCAGCGTCGCCATGTCCCAGCGCGGCGTCACCCGCACCGAGGCGTCGTTGTGCTGCCCGGCCCGCAGGCGCAGCGCACCGGCGAAGGCGATCATCGCGCCGTTGTCGGTGCAGAACATCGGGCGCGGGAAGCTGACGCGGCCACCACGCTTTTCCGCCAGCGCCTGCAGCCTGGCGCGCAGGCGCTCGTTGGCGCCGACGCCGCCGGCGATCACCAGGGTGTCGAAACCGGTGGCATCGAGCGCGCGACCGCACTTGATCGCCAGTGTGTCGACCACCGCATCCTCGAAGGCGCGCGCAATGTCGGCGCGGGTCTGCGCGGACTGGTCGCTGTCGCGCCAGGCCAGCAGGACCTGGGTCTTGAGGCCACTGAAGCTGAAATCGAGCCCGGGCCGGTCGGTCATCGGCCGGGCGAACTTGAACACGCCGGGCCGACCCTCCCCGGCCAGCGCAGCCAGCTGCGGGCCACCGGGATAGGGCAGGCCCATCAGCTTGGCGGTCTTGTCGAAGGCCTCGCCCGCGGCATCGTCGAGGGTCTCGCCGAGCAGGCGGTAGCGGCCGATGGCGTCGACCGCGACCAGCTGGGTATGGCCGCCGGAGACGAGCAGGGCCACGAAGGGCGGCTTGGTGTCCGCGTCCTCCATCAGTGGCGCCAGCAGGTGGCCTTCCATGTGGTGGACGCCCACGGCCGGCACGTCCAGCGCCCAGGCCAGGGACCGGGCCACGCCCGCGCCGACCAGCAACGCGCCGACCAGGCCGGGGCCTGCGGTGTAGGCAACGCCGTCGATATCCTCGACGGCCAGGCCGGCCTCGGCCAGGGTCTGGCGGATCAGCGGCAGCAGCTTGCGCACGTGGTCGCGGCTGGCCAGTTCCGGCACCACCCCGCCGTATTCGGCGTGCAGGGCGATCTGGCTGTAGACGGCGTGCGCGCGCAGCCCCGCCGCGCCATCCGGGCCGCCCGGATCGAGGGCATACACGGCGACGCCGGTTTCATCGCAGCTGGTTTCGATGCCGAGGACGTTCATGCGGTCGAATATGGGGTCTGGACGCGCGATTTGCAGGTAAGGTCCGCGGGCGGTTGCACGCGGCCGGAGTGGGCGGCTATCATACGCGGCTCCCCCGGTCCGCCCGGGTCGGTCCACCAACGAGATTACGTATGCCCAGCGTCAAAGTCCGCGAAAACGAGCCCTTCGAGTTTGCGCTCCGTCGCTTCAAGCGCACCTGCGAAAAGGCCGGCGTCCTGGCCGAGACCCGCAAGCGCGAGTTCTACGAAAAGCCGACGCAGGAACGCAAGCGCAAGGCGGCTGCCGCGGTCAAGCGCCAGGCGCGCCGCAGCTCGCGCGACGTCACCAAGCGTCAGCGCCTGTATTGATTGACCGGCGGGCCTGAGCCCGCCCGACAATCACGGCAGAAGCCGGCCGCGCATCGCGCTGCCGGCTTTTTGCATTTCTGGACTTCCCGGATCGCGTCCCGCCCGACCCTCCCGAGGCCGCCTTTAGCGATCCTGCCCTCCCCTCACCCGGAGCATTCCATGTCCCTCAAGCAACGCCTCACCGAAGACATGAAGGCCGCCATGAAGGCCGGCGACAAGGACACCCTCGGCGTGATCCGCCTGGTCAACGCGGCGATCAAGCAGCGCGAAGTCGACGAGCGCATCGAACTCGACGATGCCGCCGTGATCGCCGTGCTGGAGAAGGGCGTCAAGCAGCGCAAGGATTCGATCAGCCAGTACGAAGCCGCCAACCGCGAGGACCTGGCCGCGATCGAACGCGCCGAGATGGCGGTGATCGAGCGCTACCTGCCGGCGAAGATGGGCGAAGCCGAGATCCGCGCCGCGATCGACGCGGCGGTCACCGAGACCGGCGCCGCCAGCGCCGCCGACATGGGCAAGCTGATGGCCGTGCTCAAGCCGAAGCTGGCTGGCCAGGCCGACATGGGCCAGGTCTCGGCCCTGGTGAAGCAGCGCCTCGCCGGCTGAGCCCGCGCCCATGACCGGGCTGTTCGGCCGCTGGTTCCAGCGCAGGCCTCCGGTCGAGGACCGGGTCTGGGCCGACACCGGCGCCAGCGCCGCGGGACTGCGCCGCCAGGTCGTGCAGGCCCTGGCGGCAGGCAGCGCGGTGCTGCTGCTGGTACGCACGCGGACCGACCGCGAGAACCTCGCCCACGAGCTCGCCGCCCGCGCACCGCTGGTCGGCGGCGACCGCTTCGCCACGGACGATCTGCGACGCCACCTGCGCACGCCTGCCGCCCTCGGCGTCGCCTGCGTCGATGACCTGCGCGACACCGGCGCCACCACCGCCAGCGGGAATCCGGCGCCCTTGCAGGTGCACGTGCTCGGTCGCGGCCCGCGGCGCGGCGACGACCGCCGCCTGGCCGACCTCCTCGATCGCTGGGCCCCCGGCGTGATCGTGTTCCATCACTCGCTCGACGACGCCCTGCTGCGCACCCATGCCGGCAAGCTGCAGCCGCTGCTGCACAAGCTCGGCTTGCGGCCCGACGAGGCCATCACCAGCCCTTTCCTCACGCGCGCGATCGAACGCGCCCAACGCCCCTGATGCGATGACTATCCCGACAATCGCCGCGAAGATCGCCACGAACCGCCCCGGCGTCACCCTGCGCCTTGCCACCCGCGACGACGTGGCACTGATCCTCGCCCTCATCCGCGAGCTCGCCGAATACGAACGCGAACCCGATGCGGTGCAGACCGATGAAGCCATGCTCGCCGCCAACCTGTTCGGCGCGCAGCCCGGCGCGGAAGTGGTGATCGCCGAGGCCGACGGCCAGCCCGCCGGCTTCGCCCTGTTCTTCCACAATTTCTCGACCTGGCTTGGCCGTCGCGGCCTTTACCTCGAAGACCTGTTCGTCCGCCCCGAATACCGCGGCCGCGGCGTCGGCCAGGTGCTGATGGCGTACCTGGCGAAACTGGCGCTCGAACGCGGCTGCGGCCGCTTCGAATGGTCGGTGCTGGACTGGAACACGCCCGCGATCGACTTCTATCGCCGCCTCGGCGCCACCGGCATGGACGAATGGACCGTGCAGCGCGTCACCGGCGATGCGTTGCAGGCATTGGCCGCAAGCTTCGCCCCACGCGGTTGAAGCGTCCGCTGCACACGACCACGCGACCGCCTGCCGCCGCCGCGTACGGCGGACAAGCAGCGTGTGGGAACCCAGCCGATTTCCGTGGGACGATAGTCGCCTAATGGCCCGCATCCCCGACGCCTTCATCGATGATTTGCTCGCGCGATCCGACATCGTCGAGATCATCGGCACGCGCGTGCCGCTCAAGCGCCAGGGCAAGGAATACTCGGCCCGCTGCCCCTTCCACGACGAACGCTCGCCATCATTCACGGTGTCCCCGACCAAGCAGTTCTACCACTGCTTCGGCTGCGGCGCGCACGGCACCGCGATCTCGTTCCTGATCAACTACGACCGGCTCGAGTTCCTCGACGCGGTCGAGGAGCTGGCCAAGCGCATCGGCATGGAAGTGCCGCGCGACACCCAGCAACGCAACGCCAACCCCGACAGCCACGACCTGTTCAACGCGGTCGATGCGGCGGCGAAGTTCTTCCGCAAGCAACTGGCTGCGAGCGCGAAGGCGCAGGCCTACCTCGACGGCCGCGATGTCAGCGACGCGATCCGCGAGCAGTTCTCCATCGGCTACGCGCCCGACGGCTTCAACGCCCTGCGCGATGCGCTGGGCACCGATCCGCGCCGCATGTCCCTGCTGGAACGCGCAGGCCTGTTCTCGAAGAACGAGCGCGGCCACGTCTACGACAAGTTCCGCGACCGGGTGATGTTCCCCATCCACGACCGCCGCGGCCGCGTGATCGCGTTCGGCGGACGCGTACTGGAGAAGGACGACAGCCCCAAGTACCTCAACTCGCCGGAGACGCCGCTGTTCCACAAGGGCCGCGAACTCTACGGCCTGTGGCAGGTGCGACAGGCGCACAACAAGATCGAGCGCCTGATCGTGGTGGAGGGCTACATGGACGTGGTCGCGCTGTTCCAGCATGGCGTCGATACGGCCGTGGCGACCCTGGGCACCGCCACCACGCCCGACCATGCGGAACTGCTGTTCCGCAACGCACCGGACGTGTTCTTCTGCTTCGACGGCGACCGCGCCGGCCGCAGCGCCGCATGGAAGGCGGTGGAATCGGTGCTGCCGCGCATGAAGGACGGGCGCCAGGCGTTCTTCCTGTTCCTGCCCGATGGCGAAGACCCTGATTCGCTGGTGCGCACGGAAGGCCGCGACGGCTTCGACGCGCGTCTGCGCGCGGCGACGCCGCTGTCGCAGTTCTTCTTCGACTCGCTCGGCGTGGACGTGAACCTGTCGACGCTGGAAGGCAAGGGCCGCCTGGCCGAGCGCGCCAAACCGTTCCTCGCCCAGATTCCCGACGGCGCCTTCGGCGACCTGATGAAGCAGCGCCTGACCGAACTCACCGGCGTGGGCGCGCGTGCGAGCGCGCCGGACCCGCAGGCATCCGCAGCGCGCGCGCCACGACTCAACACGCAGGCGCCGAAACGCTCGCTGGTGCGCGCGGCCATCGAGCTGCTGCTGCACCAACCGTCCCTCGCGCTCAGCCTTCCGCGACCGCATCGCTTTCCGACCCTCAACCAGGCGGGGGTGGAACTGCTTGCGGAAATCATCGACCTGGTGGAATCGCGTCCGGACATCACCACCGGCGCCGTGATCGAACATTTCGCGGACCGCGACGAGTCGAAGGCTTTACAGAAACTGGCGGCCAGCAGTTTCATCGGCGATGAGCAGACGCTGGGCCACTCGTTCCTCGGCACCATGTACCAGCTCGAGTTGCAGGCGGTGGAACAGCGCAATTCCGAGCTGGGCGCGAAGCTGCGCGAGCTCGGCCCTTCGGGCATCGATGGCCTCGAACGCGCCGAGGTGACCCAGCTGTTGACCGAGGCCCGCTCATTGCGGGCGATGATCAGCAAGTACGCGGCACCCATGTAGGGCGGCCGTTGCCGCGCGTCCGGCCCGGCGGCATGACTTCCGGCCCGGACCGCTGGCGCCCCCGCGCGGTAGGCTCGGGTTTTCCATGACAGGGGAACCCGATGCGTTCGCGCCTCGCCTTATCCATCACCGCCATTGCGCTGCTCGGCGCGATGTCCGCGCATGCCACACCGGCGCCGGCACCGGCCACGACAGACAACAATGTCGTGCGCGAAGAAGTCGGAAATCGCGTCAGCGAAAACATTCCCGCCATTCCCGCCGAGCTGGTCGAACGCCTCAACCGCTACCAGAACACGCGTGGTGCCGGCCTCGCCGGCTGGACCAGGGATGGTTGCCTGCTGATCAGCACGCGCTTCGCCGAGACAGCGCAGGCGCACCGCGTGTGCCAGCCGATGGGCATGCGCGAGCAGCTCACGTTCTATCCGGAGCCGCTCGGCGGCATGACCGTCGCGCCCTCGACGTCGAAGCTGGACGGTTTCGTGTTCGGCAAGGACAAGGGCGGCGACGAATTCTCGCAGCTGTACTGGTTCGACTTCGCCTCGCGCAACACCTCGTTGCTCACCGACGGCAAGCGCACCCAGAACGGCGGCGCGCTGTTCTCGCGCGACGGCAGCCGCGTGGCCTACAGCAGCACCGCGCGCAACGGCACCGACACCGACATCTGGGTGCGCGATGTCGCCAGCGGACAGGCGCGCGTCGTGGTCAGCGCAGGCGGCAGCTGGAGCGCGCAGGACTTCTCCCCTGATGGCCAGCGCCTGCTGGTGACGAAGTACGTGTCGGCGGCGGAGTCGTATCCGGGCGTGGTCGATGTCGCGACCGGCAAGCTGGAACTGTTCCCGGTCGACGGCGGCAAGGCGGCGTTCGGGGGCTTCGCGTTCGCGCCTGATGGCCACGCGGTCTATTTCGTTTCGGATGAGCCCCTGGCGGGCAAGGCGCAGGAATTCCAGACCCTGCGTTACCACGATCCGGCCTCGGGTAAATTCGAGGTACTCACCCGCGACATCCCATGGGACGTCGACGGCTTCACCATCGCCGAGGATGGCAGGCACCTCGCCTACGTCACCAACGAGGACGGCATCAGCCGACTGCATGTGCTGGCCCTGCCATCGCACCGGGAAGTGAAGCTGCCTGCGCTGCCGATCGGCGTGATCGGTGGCTTCAGCTTCGCGCCCGATGGCCAACGCCTCGCCCTGACGCTCAACAGCGCCACGTCGCCGAGCGACGTGTATGTCGTCGACCTCGCCGGCGCGAAGCTCACGCGCTGGACGCAGAGCGAAGTCGGCGGCCTCGACGCCAGCCGGTTCGTCGCGCCGACGCTGATCCGCTACCCGACCTTCGACAAGGTCAACGGCAAGCCCCGGACCATCCCGGCGTTCTACTACCGCCCCGCCAACATCCCGGCCGGCACGAAGCTGCCGGTGGTGATCAGCATCCACGGCGGTCCCGAGAGCCAGGCGCAGCCCGTCTTCACTCCCACCGCGCAGTTCCTCGCCAACGAACTCGGCGTGGCGATGCTGGTGCCGAACGTGCGCGGATCGTCCGGCTACGGCAAGACCTACCTCGCCCTGGACAACGCCGCCAGGCGCGAGGATTCGGTCAAGGACATCGGCGCCCTGCTCGACTGGATCGCGCAGCAGCCCGAACTCGATTCCTCGCGCATCGCGGTGCAGGGCGGCAGCTATGGCGGCTACATGGTGCTGGCCTCGCTGATGCACTACAGCGACCGCATCCGCGCCGGCGTCGATATCGTCGGCATCTCCGACTTCAGCACCTTCCTCACCAACACCGAGAGCTACCGCCGCGACCTGCGCCGCGCCGAGTACGGCGACGAGCGCACGCCTGAGATGCAGCAGGTGTTCGCGGAGATCTCGCCGGCACGGCATCCGCAGCGCATCAGGTCGCGCCTGTTCGTCGCCCAGGGCAAGAATGATCCACGCGTGCCGTACAGCGAGGCCGAGCAGATCGTGAAGGCAGTGCGCGGCAACGGCCAGCCGGTGTGGTACCTGCTGTTCAACGACGAAGGCCACGGCTTCAAGAAGAAGGCCAACAACGACTACTACGGCGCGGCAACGATCCTGTTCTGGCAGCAGCACCTGCTCGCAAAGTAAGCCATCGCCAAGATTGCACTCGACGGCCCGCAGTGATGCGGGCCGTTTGCGTTGGACAGGGGTGTGCACCTGTCTTCTGAGTCCGGCTCATAGCTCGAAAAAACGACGGCCCGCAGCAATGCGGGCCGTTTTGTAATTAGTGGGTGGCGCAACGTCGCGCACCTGGAACGGTTCGGCTGCCTTACGGGACAATCGACCAATTCAAGTCAGTGACGCCAGCCACACCCTGCTGCAGCGTGATATTGCCCGACAACCAGATCGCGTTCTGGCCAGTATCGATATTGCGCCAGAACACATCCGACTTGCCGTCGCCGTTGTAATCACCCCCGGTGACGATCGTCCAGTTCGGATCGGTTACCGTTGCCGTGCCCGGCCGCGTGGCGACATTGGCCGACAACCAGATCGAGTTCTCGCCAGTACTGCTGTTTCGCCAGAGCACATCCGCCTTGTGGTCGCCATTGAAGTCGCCGATACCGACGACTTTCCAGTTCTGGTCGGAAACCGCCGCCGCCCCCTGCCACGTGGCGGCATTGCCCGACAACCATATCCCGTTCTCGCCAGAACCGATGTTGCGCCAGAACAAATCCGCCTTGTTGTCGCCATTGAAGTCACCTATGCCAACGACTTTCCAGTTCTGATCGGGAACTGTCGGCAACCCTTGCCGCGTGGCGACATTGCCCGACAACCAGATCGAGTTATCGCCAGTACCGATGTTGCGCCAGAACACATCCGCCTTGTGGTCGCCATTGAAGTCAGCGGTACCACCCACTTTCCAGCTCTGATCGGCAACCGGGCTCACTACAAGCCGCGTGGCGACATTGCCCGACAACCAGATCGAGTTATCGCCAGTATCGATGTTGCGCCAGAGCACATCCGTCTTCGCGTCGCCATCGAAATCACCGACACCAACCACTTTCCAGCTCGGATCCGTAACCGGGCTCACTACCGGCTGCGTGGCCAGGTTTGCCGACAGCCAGATCGAGTTCTGTCCAGTGACGGTATTGCGCCAGAAGACGTCTGATTTACCGTCGCCGTTGAAGTCTGATTTGCTGTCGCCGCTGAAGTCGCTGTTGCGACGCGAGGTGGCGTCAAACGGAACAATCATCCATGCCGGATTCGTAACTCCGGTCACGGCCAGCTGCGATGCGATATTGCTTCCCAGCCAGATCGCGTTCTGGCCAGTATCGATATTGCGCCACAACACGTCCGATCTGCCGTCGCCGTCGTAATCCCCCACGGCGACGATCTTCCAGTTCTGATCGGAAACCGTCGCCGCCCCCTGCCACGTGGCGGCATTGCCCGACAACCAGATCCCGTTCTCGCCAGTACCGATGTTGCGCCAGAACACGTCCGCCTTGTTGTCGCCATTGAAGTCGCCGATACCGGCGACTTTCCAGTTCTGGTCGGGAACCGTCGGCATCCCCTGCCGCGTGGCGACATTGGCCGACAACCAGATCGAGTTCTCGCCAGTACTGCTGTTGCGCCAGAGCACATCCGCCTTGTGGTCGCCATTGAAGTCGCCCACACCGACGACTTTCCAGTTCTGATCGGGAACCGCCGATGCCCCCTGCCACGTTGCGGAATTGCCCGACAGCCAGATCCCGTTCTCACCAGTACCGATGTTGCGCCAGAACAGATCCGCCTTCGCGTCGCCATCGAAATCACCGATGCCAACCACTTTCCAGCTCTGATCGGCAACCGTGGTCACTGCACGCTGCGTGGCCAGGTTTGCCGACAGCCAGATCGAGTTCGCGCCCGTACTGCTGTTGCGCCAGAACACATCCGACTTCGCGTCGCCATCGAAATCACCGAAACCAATCACTTTCCAGCTTTGATCGGCAACCGGGGTCACGACAAGCTGCGTAGTCAGGTTTGCCGACAGCCAGACTGCATTCTGGCCAGTGTCGATGTTGCGCCAGAAGACATCCGACTTGCCGTCGCCGTTGAAGTCGCTGCTGCGCGCCATGCCGGGAGGCGGAGGAGGCGGCGGAGGCGGAGGCGGAGGCGGAGGCGGCGGAGGCGGGGCGCCAGTGACGGTGATCGTGCCCGCCATGCCTACGCCGGGAGAGCCATGTACCTCGCAGTAAAAGCCGACCATTCCCGCAACTGGAAAGGTCACGGTCGCCGACCAGGACGCGCTGCTTGGGTTGCCGCTTCCGCCGGCACCATCGCAACCGTTGGCACAACGAAAAGCTGTCGCCGCCCCCGGAGCCGAGGTCACGTTGTGCAAGCCGCCGCCATTCCGGAACGTCACCGTGTCGCCGGCGGCAATAGTGAGGTTTTTCGGTGAGAAGGTAAGGTTGGAAAGCGCGGTCACGACGTGGTCCGCAGCGGACGCACTGGCCGAAAGCAACACACCAACCGCAATGGCCGACCATCGGACTCCCACGGGGTGATGGCTGCCGCGCCGGGAAATGGTGCTATGTCTTTCGTCGGATCGGAAATCGCCACTGCCGATCCGCGGCAACTGGAGCGTCCGGGCAAGCGTTCGACGTGATTGCATGGCACACCCCACGCTCCTGGTGTTCTGGCCGGCCGGTTCGACCCATTCCTGAGGCGAAGCTCGTTCCGACGCGCGCTGACAATGCATCCCCGCGCGTTCATTCCTCGCGAAGGGTGCCACGCGTAAATACCCGTGGATCGGCAATCGGTTCGATTATCATCCGACGGGTTCGGCCCGCCCCGAAGCAAGCCGAACCCCTGCAACCGTGTGGCGGTGAGGCGGTGAGGCGACGAGCATGGGCGCGCGATCCATCTTCCTGTCGACCCTCTTGTTGGCGTGCGCCGACGCGCGCGCGCAAACCGTAATCCAGAACAACGAGAGACTGGCCTCCGACCGTCCGGAGGCCTGGGCGATGAACTACTTCGCCGCGACGACTTTCATGACCGGATTTGGCGAAACACCGGCGCTGGCACCCGGACAGTGGCAGCTTGGCGTGGAACTGGGGCACATCCCGCATTTGAGCGAGGAACAGCAAAGAGTCGGCTTCAACGGTTTCAAGTCCGAGGACTTGAATCGCTCTACAGCGCTAGGGCGAATCAGGGTAATGGCCGGGCTGCCGGCGGGCTGGGTCGCCGAGCTGGGCTACACACCGCCGGTTTCGATCAACAACACCCGGCCTCGCAACCTTGTTGCGGCCGCCATCGGCCGAAGAGTGATCGAGCGGGGACGCTACGCGCTGTCGGCCCGCTTCCTTGGGCAGCATGGCAGTGTGTCGGGCGATATCACCTGTCCGGGTGAGCTCGCCGGAATTTCCGACAGCGAACGCAATCCCGCTGGATGCCAGGCGGCGTCGGACGATCGCGCGCAATTGAACTATTACGGATTCGAACTGACCTCAAGCCTGGACCATGCCCCCTGGCGTTGGCATGCGAGCCTGGGCCTGATACGCACCGAACTGGAGGTGCAAGTGGATGCACTGACCTTCGACGTGAGGGATCGCTCCCGCCTGACGACGCAGGACGTGGTTCCTTATCTCGCGGTCGGAGCGAATCGTGACCTGGCCAGGCATTGGCACTGGGGCGCGGAGATTCTTTACGTCCCTCTCACCGTGCAACGCAACGCCGAGTCCTCACGCGAGAACGATCCCTTGACCAGCTTCCGGCTGCAACTGAGCTACCGTTTCGATTAAGGCGCGTTCGATCAACGCGCCTGTGGAAACGGAATGGCGCGCGCTCAGGGCGCTGCCAGCACCTTGCCCGCCCCGCTGCCTTCGCAACGCGCGAACAGGTCGAGCCTGGCGTCGTATTCCTTCGTGCGCACCTGCATCGCGCCGAGCACGGAATGGAACAGGTTGTCCTGGCTGACGGGGTCGGCGCTGTGTTCCTTCAGGCATGCCGTGTCGATGCCGCGCGACGCCGCGAAACCGGGGGACAGCCACATCACCATCGGCACGCGGGTCTGGGTGTCCGGCGCGATCGCATAGGGCACGCCATGCAGGAACAAGCCGTTCTCGCCCAGAGACTCGCCGTGATCGGACAGGTAGATCAGCGCGGTGTCGCGGCCGCTCTGCTCACCGAGCAGGCGGATCGTGCGCGCGAGGAAGTCGTCGGTGTAGAGCACGGCGTTGTCGTACGCGTTGACGATCTGCTCGCGGCTGCACTGGTTGAGGTCGGAGGTCGCGCACACCGGGGTGAAGCGGTTCAGGCGTGCGGGATAGCGCGTGTAGTACGCAGGCCCGTGGTTGCCGAGCTGGTGCAGCACGACGACCTGGTCACCGGGTTGCGCGGCCACGCGCTCGGACAGGCCGTGCAGCATCGCCTCGTCGAGGCAGCCGTCCTTGGTGCAGGCACCAGCCACGTCGCCGTGCTCGAAGGATTCGAAGGCCAGGCCTTCGCACACGCCCTTGCAACCGGTCTGGTTGTCGCGCCACAGGGTCTTGATGCCGGCGTGCTCGAGCACGTGCAGCAACGATTCGGAATGCTTGATGCGGTCCTTGTCGTAGTGGGCGCGGCCATACGGCGAGAACATGCACGGCAGCGAGATCTCGGTGCTCGAGCCACAGGCCTGGACCTGCGTGAAGTTGACCGGACCCGACGGCGACTGGCGCATCGCCGCCAGCTGCGGCGTGGTCTGGCGGAGGTAGCCGTTCATGCCCCAGTTCTGCGCACGCACGGTCTCGCCGACGACCAGCACGAGCAGGCGCGGCTTCGCGCCGACCGGACGGCCGACGACCTTGGCCTGCGTTCCCACCGGCTCGCGCGGGCGGTTGCGGTCGGCATGGGCATCCTGCGCGACCTGCACCAGCGAGACCAGGTAGTTGCCCGGCGTGACCAGGTAGCGCAGTTCCTTGTGGTTGCGCATCAGCGCGGAGGTGCTCTGGAACGACGCCAGCAACGCCACCGCCGCCACCACCAACGCCAGTACGATGCAGGCCAGGCGCACGCCCAGCGCGCGCAGCAGCGGACGCTGCTTCAGGCGCACGCGCCACAGCAGCACCGCGGGGAGCACGCCGTTGAGCAACAGCGACGGCAGGGCCGCGAACGACACCAGTTCGTGCGACTCCTTGCCATCGGTATGCAGGATGTTGCGCAGCATGTCGGCGTCGAAATACACGGTGTACGCCGCCATGAAATACGCGGCCGCGGCGCTGGCGATCAGCAGCACGCCCAGCAACGGCTTCGCGATCCAGCGGTTGAGCAGCACGCACAGCAGGATCGTGTGCAACGCGGTGATGGCGACGAACAGGCTCGCCATCGTGAGCGCGCCAGCGCCACCCTGCAGCGCGCCGGTCGCGGCGACGGCACGGAAGAAGGTCTGGTTGCTGGTCAGCGTGAAGAAGAGGCTGGCGATCAGCGCCAGCGTCTCGATGCTCAGCTCGGGACGGAAACGGGCGGCGCGCGCGCCCCACGACGCCAAGCGCGACAGGCGCCCGGCCGGCAGGCTGGGAACGAAACTCATGGGTAGGGTACTGCCGAAGGAACGGGCGGTGCGGGCTCAATCGCCGCGACCGGTGACTGTAGTCGATCCGACCCCCTCCAGAATGCGCGCTGGAGCACAACCGCGCAGATCCAGCAGATTGCCACGGCGGCGATGTCATGGGAGAGGAAGTGGGCGCCCCGCAATTGCTGGGAGATGCCGAACAGCAGCCCGGCGCCGAGGCCGACGCCCAGGCCAAGCCAGCGCAGCCGCGGATTCACGGCCAGCAGGAAGAAGTACAGGGCCAGCCAGGTGTAACCGCCTCCGGCGTGGCCGGCGGGAAAGCACACCCCGCGGCCGAGGCCGGTCGGGCGCAGTTCGAACAGGCCGATGTAGGGCCGGGCGCCACCGTAGCGGACCAGGTCCCACGGGCAGTCGACGTTCGACCACGACTTGATCCAGGCCACCAGCAGCGTCGACAGCGCGGTGGCGGCCAGCAGGTACAGCAGCGGCCGGCGCAGGTGCGCCCAGGATGGCCGGAAGCGGGCCACCAGCCAGGCGGCCAGCACGGCCAGCCAGGCCGCCGTGCTCAGCTGGCGGCCGGCGACGTGGATCAGCTTCTCGTTGAGCCAGGCATGGCGCAGCGCCCACGCATGGCCTTCCCACGCATACAGCCGATCCGCCAGCCACAGGTCGCCGTGCGCCAGGGTCCAGACCACGTAGAAGGCGGCCAGTACCAGCAGCGGCAGCAGCCCGTGCTTCCAGTAGAAACCGGGGGCCCGCCAGGCGTGAACCGCCGTCCGCGCGGGCGCGGCCACGGGCGGCACGAGCACCGGCGGGGAAAGGTCGGAAACAGGAAGCGGCATGCGGCGGATCGGGAGTTCTTTCAAGACGACCGCGGATGGTCGGGCCGGGGTCGTCGGAGAACGGTGGGAGCCGGGTTCGCAATCCGTTAAACGCCGTGCTCGCGTTCACGTTCCCGGCATTCAGCCCGCATTGGCACCCGCATTGGCGCCGCGCGCGCGGTGCTATCGTCGCCACGCTTCGCTGGCGTTCATACGCTCGCAAAGTGCCCGGCGCGAATCCGCGCCCGCCATACGAGGGAAGAGCGACGCATGCGCGTACTGGTCGTGGAGGACAACCGGAACCTGGTGGCGAACCTGTTCGAGTACTTCGAAGGTCGCGGCTACACGCTCGATGCCGCGCCCGACGGTCCCACCGGCCTGCATCTCGCGCTGTCCCAGGACTACGACGCGATCATCCTCGACTGGGTGCTGCCGCGCATGGACGGCCGCGAACTGCTCACGCGCCTGCGCGATGCGGGCCGGCAGGTGCCGGTGCTGATGCTCACCGCGCGCGTTGAACTCGACGACAAGGTCAGCAGCTTCCGTGGCGGCGCCGACGACTACCTCACCAAGCCATTCGACCTGCCCGAGCTGGAAGTGCGGATCGAGGCGCTGGCCGCGCGCGCGCGTGGCGGCCCCGGCCGTCGCGCCCTCCAGGTCGCCGACCTCAGGCTCGACCTCACCACCCTGGAAGCCACCCGCGGTGGACGCTCGCTGCACCTGTACCCCGCGGGCCGCAAGCTGCTCGAAATGCTGATGCAGGCGAGTCCGGCGGCCGTGCCACGCGAACGCCTCGAGCGCGGGTTGTGGGGCGACAGTCCGCCCGACGGCGACATGCTGCGCTCGCACGTGTACGAGTTGCGGCGCGCCGTCGATGGTCCCTTCGCGACCAAACTGATCCACACCCTGCCGCGCATGGGCTACCGGCTCGCGGTCCTTGAAGCGTCCGACACAGCGGACACCGCCGACGATGAGTGCTGACGCCGCAGCCGCCGCCCCCCGGCGCAACAGCCTGCGCCGCCGCATCCTGCTGGCCCTGCTCGGCTACGTCGTGCTGCTGTCGGTCGTGGTCATTGCCCAGGGCAACCTCGTGCACGAGCGCGCCGAGCGCCTGGTCTGGCGCACGATGCTCTCGTCCGAACTCGACCACACCGTCGAGCGCATGCACGACGACCCCGGCTATCGCTGGACCAATACCAACAACATGGCGCTCTACGACAGCCGCGACACGGCGGCGCTACCGCCTTCGCTGCGCGGCATCGGACCGGGCCTGCACGACGGAGTCATCATCGGCACCGACACCTATGTGGTGCTCGTGCGCGAAGTCGATGGCCGCGCGCTGATCCTCGCGCTCGACATCACGGACTTCGAGCGGCGCGAAGCGCACACCGCGGTGGGCGTGGTAGGCGCCTCGTTGCTCCTGATCGTAGTGCTGGGCCTGCTCGTGGCCTGGGCGACCAGCCGGATGGTGCGCCCGATCAGCCGGATGGCCGAACAGATCAGCCACCTGCGCCCGGGCCTGCCCGCGCAGCGCGTCGAGGTGCCCGACTCCGCCAGCTCCGAACTGCGCGTCATCGCCGATGCGCTCAACGACTACCTGCAGCGCAACCATCGCTTCGTCGAGCGCGAACGGGCGTTCATCGATACCGCCAGCCACGAGCTGCGAACTCCTATAGCGGTGATTTCCGGCGCTGCCGAACTGGCGCTGCAGCCGCACGATCTGCCGGCGAGCGCGCGCCACCAGCTCGCCCGCATCCGCCGCACCGCGCGCGATGTCGAGGAATTGATCTCACTGCTGCTGGTGCTGGCGAAGGATCCCGCGCGCCTGTCGCAGTCCAGCGATCGCGTCGCGCTCGACCGGCTGCTGCCGGAAATCATCGAGGACCATCGCCATCTCACCCGCGACAAGGCCCTGGACATCGCGTTCGTCCCCGCGCCCACGCACGAGGTGCTGGCGCCACTGCCGATCGTGCAGGCGGCGATCGGCAACCTGCTGCGCAACGCGATCGAGCACAGCGACCGCGGCGAGATCACGGTGCGGCTGCAGGCGCCTGCGACCGTGGTGATCGACGATCCCGGCCACGGCATGACGCCGGAGGAGATCAGCGCGATCTACGCCCGCATCGCCCGTGGCGGCGGCGAGCGCAGCGACGGCATCGGCATGGACCTGATCTCGCGCCTGTGCGAACACCTGGGCTGGCGCCTGAGCATCGCCTCGGACCACGGCAGCGGGACGACGACGACACTGACCTTCCCTGCCTGAGGCAAGGCGGCCGACGCCGCG
This sequence comes from Lysobacter sp. P5_B9, assembly GCF_054049835.1. NCBI lineage: Bacteria > Pseudomonadati > Pseudomonadota > Gammaproteobacteria > Lysobacterales > Lysobacteraceae > Lysobacter > Lysobacter sp. P5_B9. Next base: position 23,841 of record NZ_JBFULP010000003.1, on the reverse strand, counting down.
TTACTTGCGCGCGTCCTTCACCACGTCGCCGCCCTTCATCACGAACGGCACCGACTCCAGCAGCGTCACGTCCGCGGTCGGGTCGCCCGGCACGGCGATCAGGTCGGCGAAGCGACCGGCTTCGATCACGCCGCGATCGTTGCGTCCCAGCGCTTCGGCCGCGTTCACCGTGGCCGCCTGGATCGCTTCGGCCGGCGTCATCCCGTACTTCACCATCCAGCGGAACTGCCTGGCGTTGTCGCCATGCGGATAGACGCCGGCGTCGCTGCCGAAGATCATCTTCGCGCCGGCGGCGTGCGCCTTGCGGAAGTTCTCGCGCTGCACGTCGGCGATCTCGCGATCCTTGCGCAGGTTGTCCTCGAGCACGCCGTTCTTCTTGCCTTCGGACTGCGTGTACTCGGTGTTGTAGATGTCCATCGACAGCCAGGCGCCGCGCTGCTTCGCCAGCTTGATGCCTTCGTCGTCGATCAGGCTGGCGTGCTCGATGGTGTCGACGCCGGCGCGGATCGCGGCCTTGATGCCGGCGGCGCCGTGCGCGTGCGCGGCCACCTTCATGTCGGCCATGTGCGCCTCGTCGACGACCGCCTCCATCTCCTCCAGCGTGAGCTGCTGCGCGCCCGGTTCGTCGCCGTGCGAGAACACGCCGCCGGTGGCGCAGATCTTGATCACCTGCGCGCCGTACTTGTGCAGCGTGCGCACGACCTTGCGCGCCTCCTCGGGGCTGTCGATGTTGTAGGCGCCTTTTTCGTCCATCGACGGCGGGAAGAAGGTCGAATCGCAATGCCCGCCGGTGGCACCGATGGCGTAGGTGGCTGTCACCACGCGCGGGCCGACCACCTTGCCCTCTTCGATGGCCTGGCGCAGGCCGACGTCGTTCCAGTCGCTGGCGCCGACGTTGCGCACGGTGGTGAAGCCGGCGAACAGCGTCTTCTGCGCATGCGGCACGGTCAGCACCGACCAGAACCGGTCGCCGTACTGCAGGCCGGTGTAGCCGCCGTAGCTGGGGTCGCTGTCGAGGTGCACGTGCATGTCGATCAGGCCCGGCAGCAGGGTCATGTCGCCGAGGTCGTAGCGCGGCATGTCCAGGCCGATGATGGCGGCGCCCGGGCCATGCGCGACCTGCTTGATGCGGCCGTCCTCGACCACGACGACGACGTTGTCGAGCATGCGGCCGCTGCGCACGTCGAGCATGTGCGCGGCCGACACGATGGCGTTGCCCTTGTCGGCTGCCTGCGCGGCGCCGAGCGGCAGCAGGCACAGGAGCGACAGCGCGAGGACGCGAATGGATGGCATGTTGAATTTTTCCCCTGGGTGGTGGAGCGCGGCCCGGCGTCAGCCGACCCGCTGCAGTTCGAACGGCGCTACCGGCTGCAGCCATGGCAGCAGCCAGTGGTCTACGAGCAGGAAGGCGAACAGGGCCATCAGGTAGACGATGGAATAGCTGAACACCTTCATCGCATACAGCTCGTCGGGCGGGTCCATCAGCTTCCATGCGTGCCAGATGAACATCGCGCCCAGCACCAGCGCCCCGCCGAGATAGAACCAGCCGCTCATGCCGGCGGCGAACGGCAGCACCGTCACCACGACGAGCAGCACGGTGTAGAACAGGATCTGCCAGCGCGTGTATTCGACCCCGTGCGTCACCGGCAGCATCGGCACCATCGCCTTGCGGTAGTCCTCGCGGCGGAAGATCGCCAGCGCCCAGAAATGCGGTGGCGTCCATACGAAGATGATCAGCACCAGCAGCAAGGCGTGCGGCCAGTCCCATTCGCCGCGCATGCCGGTGATCGAAGCCCAGCCCAGCAGCGGCGGCGCCGCGCCGGCGATGCCGCCGATCACGATGTTCTGCGGCGTGGCGCGCTTGAGGAACACGGTGTAGATCACCGCATAACCGATCAGTGAGGCAAAGGTGAGCAGGGCGGTCACGAGGTTGACCCACAGCACCAGCACCAGCATCGACAACGCCCCCAGGATCAGCGCGAACGCCAGGGCCTGGCGCGGGGTGATCTGGCCCGCGACGATCGGACGCCAGGAGGTGCGCGCCATCTTCGCGTCGATGCGCGCATCGAGCAGTTGGTTGATCGCCGCCGCGCTGGACGCCGCCAGCCAGATGCCGAGGAAGCCGAGCAGGCCGCGCCGGGCTTCCTCCAGCGTCGGCAGGCCGTCGATGGCCAGAAGCATGCCCACCAGCGCGGTGAACACGATCAGCGCGACGACGCGCGGCTTGGTCAGATCAAAGTACTGTCGCAGCGTGCCGCTCATGCGTTCAATGCTCCGGCGCGCGCAGGCGCGCGAGCAGCGACACCAGCACGAACAGCAGCAGTGCGGCGCCCGCGTTGTGCATGACGGCCACCTTCAGCGGCAGGCCGAGCTTGACGTTGGCGATGCCGAGCGCGACCTGCGCCAGCGCCAGCGTCGCCAGCAGCCCGCCCCAGCCGCGCATGCCCGGCGTGCGCAGCAGTTTCAGCGCCAGCCACAGCAGGTAAACGAGCACGACCAGCGCCATCGTCCGGTGCGCAAGCTGGATCGCGATGCGTGACTGGCCATCGAGGATGCCGCCTTCGTAGTCCACGCCGATGCCGCGCCAGAGCACGAAGCCCTCGCGGAAGTCGTGCGCCGGCCACCACTGGCCCACGCACTGCGGGAAGTCGTTGCCGCAGGCGAGCGCGGCGTAATTGGCGCTGGTCCAGCCGCCGAGCGCGATCTGCAACGCCAGCAGCACCAGGCCGAGGATCACCCAGCGCCGCATCGCCACGGCTTCGGCGAGCTGGATCGGCTGGCCGGTCGCGCGCCACGCCATCCAGGCCAGCAGCGAGAACGTGGTCAGGCCGCCCAGCAGATGGCCCATGACCACGATGGGCTTGAGCAGCCATGTCACCGTCCACATGCCCAGCAGGGCCTGGAAGATGATCACCGCCAGCGTAAGCACCGCGACTCGGCTCAGGTCGGTGTTGCTCCAGCGCCACGCCGCGACCAGCAGTATTGCCTCGCCCGCGATCGCCAGCAGTGATGCCGACGCATGCTGGCCCTGGATGTAGAGCGCCACTGCGACCGTCACCAGCACCGCCGCGAAGGCCACCTGCCAGACGCCGCGCGCGCGGCGGCGTGCCGCGAGCAGCGCCAGCGTCAGTACCAGCACGCCAAGCAGACCCGCGATCATGCGGTGCACCTGTTCGCGCCATGCCTTGTGGGTTTCGAACGGACGGATCGCGCTGGCGGCGTGTCCGCTCACGTCCTGTGCGACGGCCGGCCAGGTCGCGCGGCCATAGCAGGTCGGCCAGTCGGGGCAGCTCAGGCCCGCGTTCGACAGCCGCACGAACGCGCCGAACACGATCACGCCGAGCGCGAGCGCAACGGCGAGCCAGGCCAGGCGGTGGAAATGCCTGTAAACGGCAGGCTTATGGACGGCGGTCCGGAGTTTGGTCGGTGCACTCATGCGCGGTCTTGCCTTACTTCAGCTTCAGCAGCTTGGCCAGGTCGGAGCGCAGGTCGCCCGGATCGGAACCGGCAGCGTAGCGCAGAATCACGAAACCGTTCGGGTCGATCACGTACACCGGCACGCCACGGCCGCCCTTGAAGGCCACCGCATCGACGCGCGGCAATTGCGCGCGCAGGCCGGGGGACGGTTGCAGCAGGTGCAGGTTCGCGAGCGCCGGCGCGCCTGCGGGCAAGGCGCACGGCGTCGAGGCGCACAACCACAGCACATCGACACGCGTGGCTTCACCGCCGAGCAGTTCCCACACGACCTGGACGTCACGCACCGTCTTCGTGCATTCGATGCCGCAGTCGGCCGGCGGCGCGATCGCGATGCGCCACGTGCGGTCGATCGGATTCCATGCATAGGTGCCGCCATCGAGCAGTACCGGCTTGACCGCGCGCAGGTCGGCGGGCGGCTGCAGCAGTTCGCCCTTGTTCTTCATCCCGGCCGGGCGCCAGCCTGAAAAACGCAGCACGCCAGCGAAGATCAGGCTGCCGAAGAACAACGCGAAGATCGCCAGCAGCATCGTCCGGTTGCGGTTGCGGAGGTTGCGGTCCGGCGTCGCGGTGGAAGGATCAGGATTGTTCATTGCGGGCCTTGCGGAAGGTCAGGATGAGCGCCGTAGCCAGCACGGCGATGGCCAGTGCGAACCACTGCACGGAATAGCCGCGGTGGCGTTCCGGCGGCAGGGTGTTGGCGAGCAGCTGCAGGTCGCGCGTGTAGCCCCATGGCAGCGCCGGATCCAGGCGCAGCACGCGTGGCGCCAGCGGCGCCGGCAGCTTCAGGGTGCGCGACACCACGCCGGTATCGATGCGGGTCAACACCCAACCCTCGCCTTGCCGGGCAATGCCGCTGCCCAGCGCCAGTCCGGACGACGGCGGCGGCACCAGCAGGCCGCGGACATCGATGCGACCCGACGGCACCGTGATTGCCGGCATGGCGCGGTTGCCCGGCAGCGGCAACCAGCCCAGGTCGACCAGCAGCGGTGACGCTCCATCGGCCAGGAACACGCGGTACGCATGCACGCCGCTGCGGCCGTCGCGCTGCTGGTTGTCGAGCCAGAGCGGACCGCGGTTGTCGAAGCGGCCCGTGCCCACCGTCCAGTCATAGTCGTGGCGGCGCTCCGCGCTTGCCGCCCGCGCCAGCGGCACCGGTTCGCGTCGCGCCAGCACCTGCGCCACCGCGTCGAGCATGGCCTGCTTCTCGACCGCACGCTGCGCCTGCCACAGCCCGAGGCGCACGAACAGCGCGATCGCCAGCAGCGCCAGCATCCATCCGACCACGAGGTTGCGCCGGCGGCTCACGCGCGATTCCCCAGCGGCTGCGATAATGCGGCCGTGGGCGCGCATGCATCGCGCCGGAGCACCGTCGTGAAGACCCTGCTGATCATCGCCGTCCTGATCCTCATTCTCTGGAACCTCGGTGCCGGCCTCTATTACATGCTGGTCGACAAGGGCGAGGGCAAGCGCACGGTGAACGCGCTGACCCGCCGCATCGCCCTGTCCATCGCGCTGATCATCGGCGTCGTCATCGCCGCCAAGATGGGCTGGATCGAATTCCACGACATCGGCCGCAAACCGTAATCCCGCGTCGTTTGCCGTCGCGTCGTCGCGGCCGGCGCACTACTTCCGCCAAAAAAGCAAAAGGCCCGGGACCGCGGCTCTTCAGCCTCAGCCCGGGCCTTCTTGTGTCGCCTTACAGCACGTAGACGAACAGGAACAGGCCCAGCCACACCACGTCGACGAAGTGCCAGTACCAGGCCACCGCCTCGAAGGCGAAATGGTGTTCCTTGCTGAAGTGGCCCTTGGCGCAACGGAACCAGATGATCGCCAGCATGATCGTGCCGAGCGTGACGTGCGCGCCGTGGAAGCCGGTTAGCATGAAGAACGTCGAGCCGTAGATGCCCGAGCCCAGGGTCAGGTTGAAGTGCTTGTAGGCCTCGATGTATTCGGTGCCCTGGAAGTACAGGAACATCGCACCCAGCACCACGGTCGCACCGAGAAACAGCAGCAGCGTGCCGCGGTGGCCGGCCTTCAGCGCGTGGTGCGCGATGGTCACGGTCACGCCCGAGGACAGCAGGATCAGGGTGTTGAGCAGCGGCAGGCCCCAAGCCGGCACGGTCTCGAACGAACCACCCACGCCACCCGGACCATTGGTCGGCCAGCCGGCGGTGTAACCGTTCCAAAGCAGCGCATTGGTCATCACGCCGTCGCCTTCGCCCGAGAGCCACGGCAACGCGTACTGGCGCGCGTAGAACAGCGCACCGAAGAACGCGGCGAAGAACATCACCTCGGAGAAGATGAACCACACCATGCCCATGCGGAACGAGGTGTCGACCTGCTTGTTGTAGCTGCCCTTGATCGACTCGTGGATCACGTCGCGGAACCAGCAGAACAACACCGCGGCGACCATGGCGAGGCCGAAGAAGAACGTCGGCTTGCCGAAGCTGAGTTCATTGAACCAGCTGGCCAGGCCGACCATGGCGGTGAACAGCGCGATCGAGGCGATGAACGGCCAGCGGCTGCTGTGCGGCACGAAGTAGTGGTGGGTGTCCGTCGCGTGTGGCTGGGCCATGGCGGTGTTCCGTTGGGTACTGTTGCGAAAGTCAGGGCGCTGCGCGCGAACCGGCGGCGGTACCGGCCAGCTTCGCGGTCAACGTGTCGTTCTTGAAGAAGGTGTAGGACAGCGTGATCGTCGTTACATCGGATGGCAGGTTCGGATCGACGATGAAGCGCACGGGCATGTCGCGCGTTTCGCCGGCCTGCAGCGTCTGTGCGGTGAAGCAGAAGCACTCGGTCTTGGCGAAATAGCCCGACGCGCGCGCCGGCGCCACCGAAGGCACCGCGCTGCCGACGATGGCCCGCGTGCTGGTGTTGGTGGCCTTGTAAGTCGCCCGGTACTGCTCGCCCGGATGCACCGTCATGGTCAGCTGGTTGGGCGCGAACTGCCACGGCAGCTTGGAATTCACGCCACCGTCGAACTGCACGGTGACGATGCGCGCGTTCGCCCGCTTCGCGTTGGCCACGCCCGTAGCGGCCGTGCGCTCCAGGCGGATGCCCAGCACCTTCTCGCAGGCGATGCGGTACAGCGGAATCAGGCTGAAACTGAAAGCGAAAGCCGCGATCGCGACCAGCACCATCCGGGTGATGCCGCTGGTCGGCTTGCGCGCATGCGCGGCGTTGTCCGGGCCTGCGTTCACTTCGACAGCCCCACCAGGGCGATGAAGCCCGCGTACACCACGACCGCGATCACCGCGATCCACAGCGCCATGCGACGCGCGCGCTTGCGGCGCACGTCGATGTCGTTCTGGGAGAGTTGCGGCGCGGTCATGGCAGTGCTTCGGCTCCGCTTAGTGCGTGATGTCGCCGTGGGCGAGGTCGCCGTCGCGGATCACCGGCGGCACGGTGAAGGTGTGGTGCGGCGCCGGGCTGGCGACGGTCCACTCCAGGCCACGGGCCGACGGCCAGGCGCGGGCTTCAGCCTTGACGCCGGCAACCTTCGAGCGCCACAGGATGAAGGCCATCATGAACGGCGTCAGGAACATGCCGAACGCACCGATCGAGCTGACCATGTTCCAGTCCGCGAACACGACGTTGTAGTCCGGGATGCGGCGCGGCATGCCGGCCAGGCCGAGGAAGTGCTGCGGGAAGAACAGCAGGTTGACGAACACCATCGTCCACCAGAAATGGACCTTGGCCATCGTCTCGTTGACCATGCGGCCGGTCCACTTCGGCCACCAGTAGTACACGCCGGCGATGATGCCGAACAGCGCGCCGGTCACCAGCACGTAATGGAAGTGGGCGACGACGAAGTAGGTGTCGTGGTACTGGAAGTCCGCCGGCACGATGGCGAGCATCAGGCCGGAGAAGCCGCCGATGGTGAACAGGATCACGAAGGCGATCGCCCACAGCATCGGCGATTCGAACGAGATCGAGCCGCGCCACATCGTGGTGACCCAGTTGAACACCTTCACGCCGGTCGGCACCGCGATCAGCATCGTCGCGAACATGAAGTAGATCTCGCCACCGAGCGGCATGCCGACGGTGAACATGTGGTGCGCCCACACGATGAACGAGAGGAAGGCAATCGACGCGGTGGCGTACACCATGGCCTGGTAGCCGAACAGCGGCTTGCGGCTGAAGGTCGGGATGATCTCGGAAGCCACGCCGAAGGCGGGCAGGATCATGATGTAGACCTCGGGGTGTCCGAAGAACCAGAAGATGTGCTGGAACATCACCGGGTCACCGCCACCGGCGGCATTGAAGAACGAAGTGCCGGCGTATTTGTCGGTCAGCAGCATCGTCACCGCGCCGGCGAGCACCGGCATCACCGCGATCAGCAGGAACGCCGTGATCAGCCAGGTCCAGCAGAAGATCGGCATCTTCAGCAGGTCCACGCCCGGGGCGCGCATGTTGAGGATGGTGGCGATGATGTTGATCGCGCCCATGATCGAGCTGATGCCCATCATGTGGATGGCGAAGATCGCGAAGGACACGTTGTTGCCCTGCAACGACAGCGGCGGATACAGCGTCCAGCCACCGGCGGGCGCGCCACCCGGCAGGAGCAGCGTCATCAGCAGCAGGGAGAAGGCGAACGGCAGGATCCAGAACGACCAGTTGTTCATGCGCGGCAGCGCCATGTCCGGCGCGCCGATCTGCAGCGGCACCATCCAGTTGGCCAGGCCGACGAAGGCCGGCATCACCCCACCGAAGATCATCACCAGCGCATGCATGGTGGTCATCTGGTTGAAGAACTCGGGATTGACGAACTGCAGGCCCGGCTTCATCAGCTCGGCACGGATCACCACCGACATCGCCGCGCCGATGAGGAACATGACGAAGCTGAAGATCAGGTACAGCGTGCCAATGTCTTTATGGTTGGTCGAGAAGAACCAGCGCTCGATGAAGCCCTGCTTGTGATCGTGGGCGTGGTCATCGTGGTGCACTTGGGGGTGCGCGGCTTCGTAATGCGTCGACATGGTCGTGCCTCGGTAACTCGTTCGGATCAGCCGGCAACCGCGGCAGCGGCGGGGGCGTCGGTGGCGGGCGCAGCTTCGGCAGGAGCAGCTTCGGCAGGTGCGGCTTCGGCGGGAGCGGGCTCAGCCGGCGCCGGCGCAGCCGGGGCGGGAGCCGCCGCGGGAGCGTTCTTCGCCTTCTGTTCGGCCAGCCACGCGGTGTATTCGGCCTTCGGCAGCACGCGCACGACGATCGGCATGAAGCCGTGGTCCTTGCCGCACAGCTCGGCGCACTGGCCGCGGTACACGCCCGGCTCGGCTACTTCGGCCCAGGCTTCGTTGACGATGCCCGGGATGGCGTCCTGCTTCCAGCCCAGCGCCGGCACCCACCAGGCGTGGATGACGTCGTCGGCGGTGATCACGAAGCGGACCTTGGTCCCGGCCGGCAGCACCAGGGCGTTGTCGACGTCGAGCAGGTAGTTCGGATGATTGGCGGTACGCGCATCCACCTTGCTCTGGCGGATCTCGTCGCTCTTGCGGTCGAGGCGGCTGGTGAAGCTGACGCCTTCGCCGAGGTACTCGTACTTCCACATCCACTGGAAGCCGGTGACCTTGATGGTCATCTGCGATTCGCGGGTGTCGTACATGTTGATCAGCTTGCTGGTGGCCGGGAACGCCATCAGCACCAGCAGCACGATCGGGATCACCGTCCAGATGATTTCCAGCTTGGTGCTGTGGGTGAAGTCCTTGTCCGGCACCGCGCCCTTGGAATGGCGGAACTTGAACATGGCGACGAACATGGCACCGAACACCAGGATGCCGATCGCCACGCAGATCCACAGCGACAGCATGTGCGCCTCATAGGCGTTGTGCGCCAGCGGACTGGCACCCTCGCCCATGTTGAGCTGCCAACGGTGTGGCGCGTTGGACCATTTGTCGCTGGCGGCCTGTGCGAAGGCGAGCAGCGGTGCGGCCATCGCGGCGGCGCCCATTGCCCACTTCCCCACGGTCCCAAGCTTGCTACGACCGGCTTTCATCAGTTCGAGCCCCGAAAAGATCAGTTGATTCATGTGTCGCTCCGCGGGCTGCCTGATCGGCCCTGCTTCGGCTGGCGAAGCAGCGCCGGCTCCGGCGGGGAGCCGCGCGGAACAAGGTGGCTGGCGGGTTCGGACCGGGATCGTCGGATCGGCTCGGGCCGGAACCCATCACGCCGGAGGCCTGCCCAAACGTGGGCGGCGGCTTCGCGGACGCTACGGAATAACTGCGAAATGGTAGCGGCCGGACCGCTGCGGGGCAACCGCCGCGGCCGCCGCGATGCATGGCAATGCGCGGGAAAAACGGCAAATCCGGCACAAAACCAACCTGTTCACATGACGATGTTTGCTGACCAGGCCCAGCGCGCGCCGGTGCGCAAGCCCTAAACTATGGGGCTCCCCACCGCTGCCGCGGACCCGATGAACCCATCCTCCACCGCCGCTGTCCCGGCGGGCGCCGATTCGCCCGTACAGGACGCCATGATCCGCCCCGAACTCCCCGCCCCGCCGCCCGGCCCGCGTGCCGCGATCACCGCCGGCTGGGTGCGCGACGAGGCCGCCCACGTCCGCCATCTGCTCGAACTGGCCCGCCTGCCCGACGCCGACCGGATCGCCGCGCAGGCGACCGCCGCCGATCTGGTCCGCCGCGTCCGCGCGCGGGCCCAGGACCAGGGCGCGATCGAGGCCTTCATGCGCCAGTACGACCTCGGCAGCGAGGAAGGCGTACTGCTGATGTGCGTGGCCGAGGCGCTGCTGCGCATCCCCGACCAGGACACCGCCGACAAGCTGATCCGCGACAAGCTCGGCGACGCGGACTGGAAGAAGCACATGGGCCAGTCCGACTCGGTGCTGGTCAACGCCTCGACCTGGGGCCTGATGCTGACCGGCCACCTGGTCGACCTTGCCGACGAAACCAAGCGCGACGTGCACGGCGCCTTCAAGCGCCTGCTCGGCCGCGTCGGCGAACCCGTCATCCGCCTCGCCGTGCGCCAGGCGATGAAGATCATGGGCCACCAGTTCGTCATGGGCCGCACCATCGGCGAAGCGCTGGCGCGTTCGCTCAAGGGCGACAACGCCAACTACCGCTATTCGTTCGACATGCTCGGCGAGGGCGCGCTGACCACCAAGGACGCACTGCGCTACCTGCAGGCCTATCGCGACGCGATCCATGCCATCGGCAAGAGCGGTAACTACAAGGGCCGCGAAGTCTTCGGCGTGCCGTCGATCTCGGTGAAGCTGTCCGCGCTGCATCCGCGCTACGAGCACGCCAAGCGCGAACGCGTCTTCAAGGAACTCAACCCGCGCGTGCTGGAACTGGCGCAGCTGGCCAAGTCCTACGGCATCGGCTTCACCATCGATGCCGAGGAAGCCGACCGCCTCGAACTCTCCCTCGACGTGATCGCCGCGGTCTACGCGGACGAATCGCTCGCGGACTGGGAAGGTTACGGTCTCGCCATCCAGGCCTACCAGAAGCGTGCACCGCAAGTGATCGACTTCATTGCCGACCTCGCACGCAGGCACGGTCGCCGCATTCCGGTGCGCCTGGTCAAGGGCGCGTACTGGGACAGCGAAGTGAAACGTGCGCAGGTCGACGGCCAGCTTGGCTATCCGGTGTTCACGCGCAAGCCGAACACCGACGTCTCCTACCTCGCCAACGCGCGCAGGATGCTGGAAGCGACGGATGCGATCTACCCGATGTTCGCCACCCACAACGCGCAGACGATCGCCACGATCCACCAGCGCGCCAAGGCGATGGGCCGCGCGAATCGCTTCGAGTTCCAGAAGCTGCACGGCATGGGCGACGACCTCTACGCCGAGGTCATTCCCGCCGATCGCCTCGACGTGCCCTGCCGCGTGTACGCGCCGGTGGGCTCGCACGAGGACCTGCTGCCGTACCTGGTGCGCCGCCTGCTCGAGAACGGCGCCAATTCCAGCTTCGTCAACCGCATCACCGACGAGGACATCGCCATCGATGACCTCATCCACGATCCGGTCGCCACCGTGTCCGCATTCGAATCCATCGCGCACCCGCGCATCCCGCAGCCGGTCGATGTGTACCGCAGCTACGGCATTGACAGGAGCAATTCCATGGGCGTGAACCTCGCCAACGACGACCAGCTGCGCACGCTCGCCGAGCAGGTCAATGCCGCCGCCAAGGACAACTGGCGCGCCTCGCCGCTGGTGCCGGGCGCATCGGTCGTCGGCCCGAACATCGCCGTCACCAACCCCGCCGACCGCCGCGAGACCGTCGGCCAGTGGCAGGCCGCCGACAGCGCGACCGTCGAGCTGGCGCTGAAGAACGCGGTGGCCGCGCACGAGGCGTGGAACACCACGCCGGCCGCCTCGCGCGCCGCGATCCTCGAGCACGCCGCCAACCTGCTCGAGCAGCGCATGCCGCAGTACATCGCGCTGTGCACCAAGGAAGCCGGCAAGACCATTCCCGACGGCGTCGCCGAGGTGCGCGAAGCGGTCGACTTCCTGCGCTACTACGCGGCGCAGGCGCGCGCGCTGTTCAAGCCCGAGGCGCTGCCCGGCCCGACCGGCGAATCCAATACCCTGCAGCTGTCGGGCCGTGGCGTGTTCGTGTGCATCTCGCCGTGGAACTTCCCGCTGGCGATCTTCCTCGGCCAGGTGTCCGCCGCGCTGGCCGCCGGCAACAGCGTGCTCGCCAAGCCGGCCGAGCAGACCAACCTGATCGGCTACTACGCGGTGAAGCTGCTGCACGAAGCCGGCGTGCCCGAAGCGGTCGTGCAGTTCCTGCCCGGCGACGGCGCCACCGTCGGCGCGGCACTGACCCGCGACCCGCGCGTGGCCGGCGTCGCCTTCACCGGCTCGACCGACACCGCCCGCGCGATCAATCGCGCACTGGCCGCACGCGACGCCGCGATTGGTGTGCTGATCGCCGAGACCGGTGGCCAGAACGCGCTGATCGCCGATTCGTCGTCGCTGCCGGAACAGGTGGTGAAGGACGCGATCTCCTCCGCCTTCACCTCCGCCGGCCAGCGCTGCTCCGCCGCGCGCGTGCTGTTCGTGCAGGAAGACATCGCCGACAAGGTCAGCACGATGCTGGCCGGCGCGATGAACGAGCTGAAGATCGGCAATCCCGGCCTGCTGTCGACCGACGTCGGCCCGGTGATCGACGAGGACGCCTTGAAAATGCTCAAGGACCATGCCGCGCGCATGGACACCGAAGCGAAGAAGATCGGTGAAGTCGCGCTCGATGACGACGCCGCGCATGGCAGCTTCTTCGCGCCGCGCGCGTACGCGATCAACTCGATCGACGTGCTGCACAAGGAGATCTTCGGCCCGGTATTGCACGTGGTGCGCTGGAAGTCGGACCAGCTCGATGCCGTGATCGATGCGATCAACGCCACCGGTTATGGCCTGACGCTCGGCATCCATTCGCGCATCGACGAGACCGTCGAGAAGATCGCCTCGCGCATCAAGGTCGGCAACTGCTACGTCAATCGCAACCAGATCGGTGCCGTGGTCGGCGTGCAGCCGTTCGGCGGGCAGAACCTGTCCGGCACCGGCCCCAAGGCCGGTGGCCCGCATTACCTGCCGCGCTTCACCACCGAGAAGACCATCACCATCAACACCACGGCGGCCGGTGGGAACGCCTCGCTGCTGACGCTCGGCGACTGATCCAGCTGCCCCGCCGGCAACAAAAAAGCCCCGCCGAAGCGGGGCTTTTTCTTGTCGCGTGGTGCCGGAGAACGCGGCGCGCTTAGAACTGGTACTGCGCCGAAACGCCGAACAGGTTCGCGTAGCCGTCGAACGAGCCGACCAGGTGCGAGTTGCTCGACGAGCGGATATCGATGTCCGAAGTGTCGATCTCGATGCGCTGGTACGCCGCATCCACGCTGAAGGCATCCGACACGTGCCAGGTGAAGCCGATCGAATACAGCATGCGATCGTTGTCGGGCAGGCGCGGGGTGCGCGTCTCGATGTGGGTCGGGGTTTCGTCCATGGTCACGCCGCCGCGCAGGGTGAAGGCGTCACTGAGGTCCCATTCGGCGCCGAGCGCGTACATCTCGGTGTCCTTCCAGGAGAAGTCCTCGACCGTGTTCGGCTGGAACGGATTGACGTAGTCGATGTTGATGCTGCGCAGCGAGCTCCAGTCGGTGAACTGCGCATCGGCCATCACGCGGATGCTGTCGCTGAAATCGTACTGGACGCTGATGGTGTCCAGGCTCGGGGTCGTCAGCGGGGCGCTGATCTTGCTGTTGACGAAGCCATTGCCCAGGACCAGCAGCTGCGGGATCAGCGCGCGGCGCGGATCGGTGGCCGGCAGGCGCGCGTACGCGGCCGCCGTGGCGCGGTAGACGGACTGCGCGGCCTGGAACTGCGCCGGCGTGGTGAACTCGACGTCGCCTTCGAGCTCGGTGTCGATTTCCGAACGGTGCGAGTAGCCGATCGACAGCTGGTCGGTGGGCTGCCATTGCATGCCGGCCACCCAGCCGAAGCCGTTGTCGTCGCCGGACACTTCGGCAAAACCGTCGAAGCCCTGCGGCACGCCGCCCGCTGCCGGCGGAAGACCGGTGCCGGCCATGATGGTGCCGAAGTCGACCGCGTTCGACAGGGTCACGTCGGCGCGTTCGTAGATGAAGCCGAGGCCGACCGAGAAGCGGTCGTGCACCTTGAGCGCGGCCGACAGGGTGAAGTCGACCGTCTTGAGGTCCGACTTGACGGCGTTGTAGCGGCCAACCCAGTCACGGTCGTATTCGGTCTTCAGGCCGAACGGCGCACCGATGCTGGCGCCGAAGGTCAGGCCTTCCAGCGCACCGTGCATCGGGAACACCGCGGCCAGGTTCGGCACGGTCGCCGGCTCGCCCGGGTCGCCGCCATCACCGCCCGTGAGCGGGGTACCGGCACCGGAGGTGCCGCCGCCGTCGAAGCCGAAAGACACGTCGATGACGGTCACGTCGGCCTGCACGGTGTTCTTGTCCAGGTTCACCATCGCCGCCGGGTTGTTGCTGACCACCGAGGCGTCGTCGCGGGCGGTGGCCACGCCGGCCTGGCCACGGCCGAGGTTCTTGACGCTGGTCTCGCGCAGCTGGAAGCCGCTCGCCTGGGCCTGGCCCATCGCCAGCACGCCGGCAATGCCAAGCGCCAACGCGCTGAAAGTGGTGCGATTTACATGATTCATGTGTGTACTCTCTCCGATGGACTTCGTGTTTTAAGTCTTCTTCTTGGTCGTCTGCGCGGCGCCGGCCAGGCCGTTGCCGTCACGCGCCGAGACCCCTCCCGACGTACGACACCGTATGCACTATAGCGTGGGCATTAACCGGATGCTAACAATCCAAGGTGGTATCCGAAACCGGCTGCAAAGGGGTTCCGGAGCCCCCACCCGGGCATGAGCGTGTTCGTTTCGCTGCCCTCCCGGCAGAAGGCGCCGCGACGCTGGGCGGTGCCGTTGTTGTTCGTGCTGCTGTGGGCCTGTTTCCTCGCCTTCACTGTCCTGCCCGACCCCCAGCAGCAACGGCTGATGCTGGACTGGGGCGCGTTGTCGGGCGGGTTGGCGGCGCCTTCGGAATGGATGGCGTCGCTGCGCGATGGCCGCATGCTGCGTCTGTTCACCGCGCTGTTCCTACATGCGGACTGGGCCCACCTGCTCGGCAACCTGGTGTTCCTGCTGATCTTCGGGTTGTCGGCGGAGCGCGCGATGGGGCCGTGGCGCCTGCTGGCGTTGTTCCTGCTCGGCGGCGCCGTCGCCAACCTCGCCGCGGCCGTGGCCATCGGCACGCCGGACCGCCTGATCATCGGTGCCAGCGGCGCGGTGTCGGCCCTGATCGGCGCCTACCTGGCCTTGTTCCCCGGCGCCAAGCTGGGCGTGGTGGTGCCGCTGGGACTGTTCCTGCAATTCGTGAAGGTGCCGGCGGCGCTGCTGATCGGGGTATGGGCGCTGCTGCAGTTGGTGTTCACCTTCATCGGCCCGGCGTTCGGTGCGGTGGCGTGGTCGGCGCACCTGGCGGGCTTTGCGTTCGGCGGCGTGTTCGCGCTGATCGCCAAGGCCGGCATCGCACGGCGGATGCGGCGCAAGCGCGGGTACTGAGCGGCACCTTGCAGACGCCACCGCCTGGCCTCATCTAAAGCGAGCACTCCCCGAGGCGCAGCGATGGCCAAGACGCTCTACAAGATCACCTTCCTCAACGCCGGCAAGATCTACGAGCTGTATGCGCGCAAGGTCGGCGCGGGCACCTTGTGGGGCTTTACCGAAGTATCCGAACTCGTCTTCGACATGCACGACGGCGTGGTGATCGACCCGACCGAAGAACGCCTGCGCGACGAATTCGGCGACACGCGCGTGCTGCACCTGCCCATGCAGTGCATCGTCCGCATCGAGGAAGTCGAGAAGAAAGGCCAGTCCGCGATCCGTGACGCGGCCACCGGCGAGAAGGTGGTCACACCGTTCCCGCTGCCGGTGAAGCCGCGCTGACAACGCGACCGCGATAGCCTTCCCCGCAACATGCGCGGGGAAACCGCGCGAACGCGCTTGCGTACCGCGCCGCGCTTCAACCCTTCGGCGGCGCCGGCTTCGCCGCCACCGGCGGCTTCTTCAACTCGTTCAGCGCCGCGGTGATCGGTCCGTCGCCCTCCAGCACCTCGCCGGCGTTGGTGCCGGGGGCGTCGTCCTCGTCGCCACGCAGGTGGCCACGCAGGCTGGCTTCGGTGTAGTCGGGCTTGCCGCCGTTCTGCGCGTCCTTGGCCGGGTGCAATTCCACGTCGGGCACGATGCCCAGCGCCTGGATCGACTTGCCACTCGGGGTGAAATAACGCGCCGTGGTGAGCTTGACGGAATCGCCGTTATCCAGCGGCAACACGGTCTGCACCGAGCCCTTGCCGAAGGTGCGGCTGCCGACGATGCGGGCACGCTTGTTATCGTGCAGCGCACCGGCGAGCACTTCCGACGCGCTCGCCGAACCCGCGTCCACCAGCACCACCGCCGGCGCGGCACCGCTGCGGTCACCCGGGGTCGCGCTGAATTCGGCGTCGCTGATCGGCACGCGGCCGCGCGTACTGACGATCTTGCCCTTCTCCAGCAGGCTGTCCGCGATCTGTACTGCGGAGGTCAGCAGTCCACCAGGGTTGCTGCGCAGGTCGATGACCAGGCCACGCAGCTTGCCGCCCGCCTGCTCGCGCAGCTTGTCGAGCTGGCGATCGAAATCGGCAGCGGTATCGGCCTGGAACGAGGCGATGCGCAGGTAGCCGTAACCGGGTTCGAGCATGCGGCTCTTCACGCTGACGATGCGGATCGTCTCGCGCGTGAGGGTGACGTCGAAGGACTTGGGCTTGTCCTCGCGCACCAGGGTGAGCGTGACCTTGCTGCCGGGTTCGCCACGCAACGGACCCGAGGTGTCGCCTTCGTCGGGCTTGAAGGGCTTGCCGTCGATGGCGGTGATGATGTCGCCGGCCTTGATGCCGGCGCGTGCGGCCGGCGTGTCGTCGATCGGCGCGATCACGCGCAGGGTGCCATCGGGCTGACGCTGCAGCTCCACGCCGACGCCGCTGTAGGAACCGCGCGAGGCCTCGTCGAATTCCTCGGCCGCATCGTGTTCCATGTAGACACTGTGCGGATCGAGGTCGAACAGCAGCCCGCGGATCGCCGATTGCATCAGCGTCTTGTCGTCGACCGGCTCGACGTAGGCTTCCTTCACCGCGTTGTAGACCGCGACGTAGCGACGGATCTCGGCCAGCGGCACCTTGGAGGCACTGGTCGCCTCGGCATCGGGCGCTTCGATCGAAGCAGGATCCTGGTCCTGCGCGAAAACGGGCGTGGCAAGCAGGGCGAGCGCGAGCGGAACTAGGCGCAGGTGCATGGTGCGACTCCGGGGAACGACATTGCGTTGGACCGCGGCGCGCGAAACGGGTTCACTCGCCGGGCGGCTTCGATTATGGGCGCAACGCGCCGGTCCGCGGCAAAGGAATCATTAAGTAGGCGGCGCCGCTTCGCGCCCGGTTCAGCGCAGCCAGGTGCTGGGATTGACCGGTTGGCCGTTGCGACGCAGCTCGAAATAGAGCGCCGGCCGGCCATGGCCGCCTGAACTGCCCACCGTGGCCACCGCATCGCCGCGCTTCACCGTCGCACCCACGTCCTTGAGCAGGGCGTCGTTGTGCGCGTACAGGCTCATGTAGCCGCCGCCGTGATCGATGATCAGCAACAGGCCATACCCCGTCATCCATTCGGCGTACACGACGGTGCCGTCGGCGACGGCCTTGATCGGAGCGCCCGCATTCGCGGCGATCAGCAGTCCCTGGCTGCCGCGGCCATCGGGCATGGTGCCGCCGAAGCCAGCCAGCAGCGATCCCGACAACGGCCATCCCAGTCCGCCGACCTGCAGTTTCGGCGCCATCGCAACCACGGGCGGACGCGGCGCGACGTGGTTGGTGTTGCCGGCGTTGCGCCTGGCGTCGCGCGCGGCCTTCGCGGCCGCGGCGCGGCGCTCGGATTCGGCGCGCGCCGCGGCGGCGCGCAGTTGGGCGAGCAGTTGCTCGAGGCCCTTCGCGTCGCGCCCCAGGGCCTGCTCGCGTTCGCGCCGGTCCTGGTACTTCTCCTCCAGTTGCACGAGCAGCGCGGCCCGCGATTTGCGGTCCAGTTCGAGTTGGCCGAGTTGTTGGCGTTGCTGTTTGCGCGTGCGGTCGAGTTCGTCCTGGCGGGCGACGATGGCCGCTTCAAGGGCGTCGATTTCCTGCAGTTGCGAACCCAGTTCGGCAATGCGGCGGGCCCGGTCGCTCTGCACGTAGCGCTGATAGGTCAACACCCGGCTGGCATCGGCGACGCGGTCCTGTGACAGCAGCGCCTGCAACGGCGCGGCCTCGCCCTGCGCGTAGGTGGCACGCAGCAGGCGCGCCAGATCCTCGCGTCGCGAGCCCAGCGTGGACTGCAGCGCGGCGCGCTGCTGCTGCAACTGGGCCAGTGATTGCTGGTCGCGCATCAGGCGGGTTTCGGTTTCGCGCAGCACGCGGTTGGAGTGACCGACCTTTTCATCGGCGGTGCGCAGCTGCCGGCTCACGTCACCACGCTGGCCTTCGATCTGGCGGCGTTCGGCCGCAACCTGCTTGAGTTCGCGCTTGACGGTTTCCAGCTTGCGCTCGGTCTCGCCCTTCACCGGTGCATCCTGCGCGACGGCGGGCACGGCGAGCGCCGCCAGCAGCAAAGCGAAGGCGATGGCGGGAACGCGTGCGCTCATCCGGCCAGCGTGCTCTCGGCCTGTGCCGCGCTGGCGAAAGTGTCCTCGATCAGCAGGCTCGCACCGGTCATCTCGGCGGGCCTGGGCAAATCCAGCAGGTCGAGGATGGTCGGCGCTACATCGCGCAGCGCACCGCCGCTGCGCAGCGTCGCCATGCGCGGTCCCGCGTACACGAACGGCACCGGCCCCACCGTGTGCGAGGTGTGTGGTTGGCCGGTCTCCGGGTCGCGCATCATCTCGACGTTGCCATGGTCGGCAGTCAGCAACAAGGCGCCACCGACTTCGTGCACGGCCGCGGCTATCGCGCCGATGGCGATATCCACCGCTTCGGCGGCCTGGATCGCCGCGGCGAGGATGCCGCTGTGGCCGACCATGTCGGGGTTGGCGATGTTGCAGATGGCGACGTCGATATCGCCGGAGCGGATCGCCGCCACGAGCCTGGCGGTGACTTCCGGGCAGCTCATTTCCGGCTGCAGGTCGTAGGTCGCGACCTTCGGGCTCGGCACCAGCACGCGCGTCTCGCCCTCGTACGGATCCTCGCGGCCGCCGCTGAAGAAGAAGGTCACGTGTGCGTACTTCTCGGTTTCGGCGATGCGCAGCTGCTTCATGCCGTGGGCGGCCAGCACTTCGCCCAGCGTGTTGCGCAGGTCGTCCGGCGCGAAGGCGACCGGGGCGGGCAACCTGGCGTCGTATTCGGTGAGGCAGACGAACCGCGACAGCGCGGGCCGGCGCGCCGCGAAACCGTCGAACGCCGGCGACACGAACGCCGCGGTGAGCTGGCGGGCGCGGTCGGCGCGGAAGTTCATGAACACCATCGCATCGCCGTCGCGCACGGTGGCGCCGGCGCCGATCACGGTCGGGGCGACGAATTCATCGTTCTCGCCGCGCGCGTAGGCGTCGCGCAGCGCAGTGAGCGCATCGCCAGCGACGTGCTCCGCCGAGGCCTCGACGATGGCATCCCATGCCCGCCGTTGCCGGTCCCAGCGCTTGTCGCGATCCATCGCGTAGTAGCGGCCGCTGACCGTGGCGATGCGGGCGTTGCCAGCCCGCGCGCACGCAGCTTCGAGCAACTCCAGGCTCGGCTGCGCCGACCGCGGCGGCATGTCGCGGCCATCGAGGAAGGCGTGCACGGCGACCTGCGGCACACCTTCGCGCCGGGCCAGTTCGAGCATCGCGAAGATGTGGTTCTCGTGGCTGTGCACGCCACCGGGGGAGAGCAGGCCCATGAGATGGAGCGTGCCGTTGCCCGCCTTCGCGGCGGCACAGGCGGCGCGCAGTTCGGCATTGCTGAAGAAGCTGCCGTCCTCGATGGCTGCATCGATGCGGGTGAGGTCCTGATAGACGATCCGACCGGCGCCGAGATTCATGTGCCCGACTTCGGAGTTGCCCATCTGCCCGTCCGGCAGGCCGACGAAGCGGCCCTCGGTGTGGATCAGCGTATGCGGGTTGCCAGCCAGCAGGGCGTGCCAGTTCGGCAGCGTCGCCTGCGCGAGGGCGTTGTCGGCCGGGTCTTCGCGGTGGCCCCAGCCGTCGAGGATGAGCAGTACGACGGGCTTGGGACGCGGATTCGGCGGCACGGGGGCTTCCGGTGACTTCGGGCAGGGGCAAATTGTAGCGGAGCCGGTTAAACCTGCTTCCCTGCGCCCGCATCCAACCCCGCAATCCCAATGGAGTCCGCCATGAAACGCACCCGCCTCGCCCTCGCCCTGGTGCTCGCCTGCGCCGTCGTCTCCGCCCACGCCGCCGATCGCGACGTGTCCAAGGTCAATGGCGGCATCCATGTCGAAGACGGTGAGCGTTATGGCTCGCTGGACACCGTCAATGGCGGCATCCACATCGGCGCCAACGCGCGCGTCGCCAGCGCCGAAACCGTGAACGGCGGCATCGAAGTCGGAGAGAGCACCCAGACCGGTAACTTGGAGACCGTCAACGGCGGCATCCAGGTCGACGAACACGTGACCATCACCGGCGGCGTCAGCACCGTCAACGGCGGCATCTTCGTCGGCCGCGGCGGCAAGGTCGGYGGCACCGTGGAAACCGTGAACGGCGCGATCGGCCTGGTCGGCACCGAAGTCAGCGGCGGCATCGACACCGTCAACGGCGATGTCACCGTCGGCGTGGGCTCGCACGTGCACGGTGGGCTGCACTACGGCAAGCAGAGCAAGCCGTTCTTCAGCATGGGCAAGCCCCGCATCCCGCGCGTGATCATCGGCCCGGATGCACAGGTCGACGGACCGCTGCGGTTCGAGCGCGAAGTCGTGCTCTACGTCCACTCCAGCGCCTGGACCGGCGCGATCACCGGCGCCACGGCGATCCGCTTCGACACGCCGCAGCCGCCGGAACAGTAAGAGCGCGGGTGTCCATGCGGGTCGGTCCCGCCTGGCACCCGCGGCAGCGCCCGATACCGGCAATGTCGGCACGGCCAGCCTCGGCGGGCCGTGCCTAGAATGGGATCTCGACCGGGTCCGGAGATCCCATGAAGCGTCCCCTTCTTCCCTGCCTGCTGGGCGCGGTGCTGGTGGCCGCGTGCAAGCCGCCGGCGCCTGCCACGGACACCGGCGCCGCGACCTCCGATCGTGCCGACCAGGGCGCCTCGTTCAACCCCGCCATTACCGCGGACGATTTCGCGCGGCACGTGCGCACCCTGGCCTCGGACGAATTCGCGGGTCGCGGCCCGGGCAGCGTGGGCGAGGAGAGGTCCGTCGCCTATATCGAGGCGCAGTTCCGGCGCCTGGGCCTCAAGCCCGGCAACGGCGACAGCTATTTCCAGACCGTGCCGATGGTGGAAACCAGCGCGGACGAGAACGTGGTGATGAAGCTGGATGTCGCCGGCAAGGCGCGCGAACTGAAATTCGGCACCGACATGGTCGTGGGCACGCGCACGGCGCGGCCGCAGGTGCAGCTGGATGGCAGCGACCTTGTCTTCGTCGGATATGGCGTCAATGCGCCCGAGCAGCACTGGAACGACTACGCCGGCGTCGACGTCAAGGGCAAGACGGTGGTGATGCTGGTCAACGACCCCGGCTTCCACCAGCAGGATCCGTCCCTGTTCGAGGGCAAGCGGATGACCTATTACGGGCGCTGGACTTACAAGTTCGAGGAAGCCGCGCGGCAGGGCGCGGCGGCCGCATTGATCATCCACGACACCGAAGGCGCGGCTTACGGTTGGGAAGTGGTGAAGAATTCTTGGAGCGGCGCGCAGTTCGACCTGCGCGCGGCCGACGATCCGGCGCCGCGGCTGCAGGTGCAGGGCTGGCTCAACGGCGAGGCGGCGCGCTCGCTGTTTGCATCCCTCGGCCAGGATCTCGACGCGCTGTATGCGGCGGCGGGCAAACGCGGCTTCAGGGCGATTCCGCTCGATGCCAAGGTCTCCCTCGACCTGAAAAGCCGGATCAGCGAAAAGTCCTCACGCAATGTGATCGCCCGACTGGACGGAGCCAAGCGGCCCGACGAGGCCGTCGTCTACATGGCGCACTGGGATCACCTGGGCAATCACGCGCACGAAGCCGACGAGCATGGCGGCACGGTGCCCGCGGCGGGGACCGACGACACCATCTATAACGGCGCGGTCGACAACGCGACGGGCGTGGCGGGCATCCTCGAGATCGCCGAGGCGTTCGTCCACCAGCAACCACGACCGGACCGTTCGCTGGTATTCCTGTCGGTGACCCTTGAGGAATCCGGGCTGCTCGGTTCGCGCTATTACGTGGCCCACCCCGTCGTACCGCTGGCGAAGACCGTGGCGGTCATCAACCTGGATGCCATGCCGGTGATCGGCAAGGCCCGCGACATGACCGTCGTAGGGTTCGGCAGCTCGCAATTGGAAGACATCCTGCGGCCGATCGCGCGTGAGCAGGGACGGACCCTGCATGCCGAGGCGACGCCGGAGGATGGGTTCTACTTCCGTTCCGACCACTTCAACTTTGCCCGCGCGGGCGTGCCCGCGCTGTATGCCAAGGGCGGCGACGACCTGGTCGCAGGCGGCACCGCCGCTGGTCGTCAGGCACAGATCGACTACCGCGATCATCGCTATCACAAGCCTTCGGACGAGTACGATCCGTCATGGCAGCTCGATGGCGTGATGCAGGATCTGGAAGCGCTGTATGGCGCGGGGCGTGTGCTCGCCGGCAGCGACCAGTGGCCCGCATGGTACGAAGGCAACGCCTTCCTGTCGGCGCAGCAGAAGTTGCGGACGGGCGACGCCCGGTAGCGGCTCGATCCCAGGCGACCCGTCGCCTCGCCGGTTGTGGGGTAGGCTGCGGCGGTCTACCCGGGGGAGAAAGCGCAATGAGCCTGGCCATCGCCTACTGGTGCGTGCTGATCGCCGCACTGCTACCTTACCTCTGGGTGTCAGTCGCCAAGGCCAGCGGCGAACGCTACGACAACCGCGACCCCCGGGGCTGGACCGCGCGCCAGACCAATCCGCGCGTGCATCGCGCCAATGCGGCGCAGCTCAATGGCTACGAGGCTTTCGCGCCATTCGCGGCAGGCATCGTGCTGGCGCAACTCGCCGGCGTGGCGGCCGACAGGATTGCCTTGCTGGCAGTGCTGTTCGTCGTATTCCGCATCCTGCATGGCCTCGTTTACGTGGCTGGCTGGAAGCACAGCCTGCGCAGCCTGGCGTGGTTCGTCGCCTTCGCCTGTGTCGTGGTTCTGTACGTGCAGGCGGCGTTGCAGGTCGCCTAGAGCAAACCTGACAGTCGAAGACCCGGCGATTCCAGCAATGCGATCTGCTCAAGGGTCAAAGCCCGTGACAGGCTAAGGGTGCCGAGTCGTGGGCAACGATTGGCGACGCCTGGAGTGCGATTGCCGGCCGATTCACGCCAACTCCCTGCTTCGATGGATCATGCTGCCACTTGGCGTCCGGCGCTTCGGCATTAACCCATACTAACCTCCATCGCTTAAGTGATTAAGTCTGGCGAGGTAGTCACTCGGTTTTTCCCACGCAAAGAAGAAGCCCCGGTCTTTTGGACCGGGGCTTCGGATAAATGCTCAGCAATGACCTACTCTTGCATGCGGATGCACACTACCATCGGCGCGGTTGCGTTTCACTTCCGTGTTCGGGATGGGAACGGGTGGTGCCACAACGCTATTGTCACTGAGCAAGCTGGTGAAGCGGCGCTGTAGCGCCTGCTTGCATGGGATGGGAATTGTAGCAAGTTGGTCCTGGAAGGTCACGACGTC